>NZ_JBWWVR010000001.1:0-755867 GCF_056675575.1 Xanthomonas sp. NCPPB 3959 | reverse complement strand
GGGGGGCTCTGCTCTTAATTGCGGCCGTAGTAAATGTTCCGGTGTTCATAGTCGCGCTATTTCTCCTCCAGACCAAATTTCGACCGCAAATGCAGGAGGACTCCTACTACTCACGCTACCTCGATGAAGAGCGGAAGTTCAAAGGGTCGTCAAAGCCTCTGTCCAAGAGCAGCATTGATGAGGAGATCTCCGAGACCGCAGAGAAGATTGTAAAAAGCATAGGCGCAGCAGCGGAAGGCAAGCAAGCGCCAATCAAAGAGATTTTAGAAGGCTCGCAAGTTGATTTGATGGTTTATAAGCACGGCTCCACGCGTGCTCTGTCGGAACTGGTTAAGGCCGGCGAAACCTGGTCGGAAATGGTGAAAAGGTGGGGCAAGAACAGCAGCTTCACTAAAGAAGTTGATGGCTTCATAAGCGACGGAATCGCCACAATGGAAGGCAACGATTTAACAACACTCAAGCTGACAGCGCTTGGGAGTAAAGTAGCAAAGCAGGCAGAGGACAAAGGCTTACTTTTCGCCCAGAAGCGTCCGAAATTCTGGGAGAGAAGTCGTTCAAAACTGTCAGGGCAGCCTGCGAATGAAGATGAAGATGACGTCTAACAATTCATTCAAGCCGACGCCGTTTTACGGCGCGGCTTAATTCAGGCGTTAGGGGCAGCGAGAGTGAGCAACGTCGGCAAGATCCTTGGGTTCGTACGCGGCGTGCTGGGCCTTGGTCAAGCCGATGCCGCGAGCAAATTTGAGCAACCCGAAGGCGAACCTCTTTTTATGGCGATGCCCAAAGGGGAGCTTGCGCAAGCTGCCCGAGCAGCTCACGGCTCGCTAAGTCACTTTCGTCGGCTACTGGTCGATGGGACACCGACCGATGTCCCGCCAATGGTAAAGACCTACATCTCTGATCCGGCAGTTGGCGGGATGTGGCTTTGGCTAAGCGTGGAGTCCACCACGGCCTCTGGGTTCAACGCGTCCGTCTTCGAGGCCCCGCCCGAGTTCACTGATCTTTCGCCTGGCACAAGGAAGTTCGTGCCGGAATCGGAAGTAGCGGATTGGGCGTTGGTCAGCTCGGGCGTCATGCAAGGCGGTTACTCCCTTCGCATCCAACGGAGCCGCCTTCCTGCACCCGAGCGTGAGTCGTTTGATCGCTACATCGGGGTGAGCAGTTATGCGCCGCTGCCCGCGCCCTAACAATTCGCCTAAGCCGTCGCCGCTTCGCGGCGCGGCTTAACTCCGGCGTTAGGCAGTGGTGGGTCATTACAGCTTCGGCATCCGCTGCCGCGTGATCTTGCGTGTCCGCAGCTGGCTTGTGCGCGACCGGTTGGCCGATAAAGCTTCGTTGCGTGCGGTCGCGCGTCTACGCAGGTCATCGAACTCCATCGGCTATCGGCAAAAGCCCAGTCCAACCGAATCGACGCAATGCGTTGCACTGCAGTCAGATGCAACGCACCCGCCACTCACTTCAGGCAGTGGCGCCCGCCAAGCATGCGCGCAACGCGCGCAGCTTCTCTACGGGTCACAGATTCCAATCGATCCGCATGCCCGCGATCAATGCGTTCTTCAGATCGTTGGTGCGGGTCGGCTCGTTGAACTGGTCCGGGTTGATCACGTAATGCAGGTTCGGCGCGATGCGCAGGCGCTTGGTGACCTGGATGCCGTAGCTGAGCTCCATCATGATCTGGTTGTCGGCCGGGGTGCCGGTGCCGCCGGCCGAGGCACGCGCCAGGCGCAGGTTTTCGATCGCTTCGTCGCTGTACTTCTGCTGGGTGATCACAAACGCAATGTTGTCCTGCGGGCGGCTGGCGAAGGTGCCTTTCTGCACCAGGCCCAGTTGCACGAAGTGGTCCTCGATCGCCTGGCCGCCGGTGCTTTTGAGAATGGCGCCGAACACGGTCAGGCCGCGGGTGCCGGACGGGTCGGGGTTGGTGACCTGTTGTTCGAAGCGGCCGAACAGGCCCGAGCGGCCCTGCTTGTTTTCATAGCCCAGGCCGCTGAGCACGGCCGGATTGCCGTTGCGGTCGCGCAGCGGGTCGGTGTAGTCGGAGTTGTCCTGCCAGCCGCCGAGTTCGTACATCGCGGCCATGCTGCCGTCGCCGCCCTTGTTCTTGTAGCCAACCGCGTACGGCACCACCACGCCGGTGGTGTCGTCGGTGCTCCACTTCAGGCCGTGCTGGCCGTCCTGGGCCTGCACCGGGTTCACTTCATAGGCGCCCACATGCACATAGACCTTGGGCGTAACCCAGGCGGTGGCGTGCGCGGCCCAGCTGGAGACCGGCCAGTAGGTGAAGTTGCTGGTGCGGAACACGAAGGTGGGGTTGCCGCAGGCTGAGTTGCCCTGGAAGTACTGGCACAGGTCCGAGCCGAGGAAGTGGATGTTGGCCACGCTGCGGCCGGCTTCCAGTTCCAGGCGGTCGTTGAAGAGTTTTTGCAGCAGGGTGAAGTTGGCCAGCCGCGTGCCCTGGCCGCCGTAGATTTCCTGCACCGAGGTGCTGTTGCCGATGCTGCTGTTGGACAGGTTGGTGCCGTGGCGGTTGGTGACGTACAGCTTGACGGTGGCACCGCCCCAGCCGAACAGGCGGTCCATGTCGACGTCGGTGCCGACCATCAGCTGGCCGGCGTAGGCATCGCCGTTCTTGCGCCCGCCGTCGATCATCGAGGCCGCTTCGCCGGTGTAACCCAGCTTGAGCTTGAAGGCATCGGCGGCATCCTGCGCGTGGGCGAGCGGGGCCAGCGCCAGTGCCAGCGAGAGGCACAGCAGACGGGGACGGGCATGGCGGGGGGCGAGGGCGGTCATGGCAGGACTCCGAACAAAGAGGGCGTGGCCGAGAAGGCGAACGCGACAGCTAAGGGGTGGGCAAGCCGCTGGCCGCGCACAAAGGTGCGCAGCGCAGCGGTGAAACCAGTCAGGGGTGACGCAGATCAGCGATCAGATGCGCCGGATGCGCGGTGTGGAATCAGTCGGGGCGGGGCGGCCGAACGTCAGGCGATCACGTCGGCCACCGGCTTCTTGAGCAGGCGCAGCGCCACTGCGGTGACCACCACGCCGACCACCAGGGCCAGCACGTAATTGAGCAGGTGGGTCACCGCGTTGGGGATCAGCAGCACGAAGATGCCGCCGTGCGGTGCCTTCAACTCGGCACCGGCGGTCATCGAGATCGCGCCGGCCACGGCCGAGCCGATCACCAGCGCCGGGATGGTGCGCAGCGGGTCGCGCGCGGCATACGGGATGGCGCCTTCGGTGACGAAGGCCAGCCCGAGCACGCCGGCGGCCGTGGCCGAGCCGCGCTCTTCCACGGTGAAACGGTTGCGGAATACCCATGTGGCTAGCGCGATGCCCAGCGGCGGGGTCATGCCGGCGACCATGGCGGCCGCCATCGGGGTGTAGACCTGGCTGGCGATCAGGCCGGTGGAGAACGCATAGGCGGCCTTGTTGACCGGCCCGCCCATGTCGAAGGCCATCATGCCGCCCAGCAACAGGCCCAGCAGCAGCGCGCTGCTACCCTGCATGCCGCGCAGCCAGGCGGTGAGCCAGGCCAGCAGATCGGCCACCGGTTGGCCGAACACATACATCATCGCCAGGCCGACTAGCAACGTGCCCAGCACCGGCAGGATCAGCACCGGCTTGAGCCCTTCCAGGTTGCGCGGCAGGCGGATGTAGCGGTTGAGCGCGGCCACGCCGTAGCCGGCGATGAAGCCGGCAATGATGCCGCCGAGGAAACCGGCATTAAGGTTGGCCGCCACCAGGCCGCCGATCATGCCGGGCGCAATGCCGGGGCGGTCGGCGATGGAGTAGGCGATGTAGCCGGCCAGTGCGGGCACCATCAAGGTGAAGCCGGCCTTGGCGCCGATCTGGAACAGCGACCAGGCCAGCGTGCCCTGGTGCGCGTCGTCGCCGGCATAGATGCCGCCGAGCGCGAAGGCCAGCGCGATCAACAGGCCGCCGGCGGTGACGAACGGCAGCATGAACGACACGCCGGTCATCAGGTGCTTGTAGGCGCCGGTGCGGCCGTTGCCGTTGTTTTCGGATTTGGCGGCGCCCGCAACCGGAGCTGCGCCACCGTGCACGCCGGCCTCGGCCAGGGCTTTCTGGATGAGCGCCGGGCCATCGTTGATCGCCGGCTTGGTGCCGCTCTTGAACAGCCGCTTGCCACCGAAGCGGGCCAGGTCCACTTCGCGGTCGGCAGCGATGATGACCACGTCGGCCGCGCGGATTTCCTCGTCGGTCAATGCGTCCTGCGCGCCCACCGAACCCTGCGTTTCCACCCGCATCTGGTAGCCGAGCTTCTTTGCGGCTTGCTGCAGGCCTTCGGCGGCCATGAAGGTGTGCGCGATGCCGGTGGGGCAGGAGGTGATCGCAACGATGCGCTTGCCGCCTGCGCCGGATACGTCGGTCGCTGCCGATGTACTGGCTGGTGCTGTGGTGGCAGCCAGCTGGCTGACGGCGGCGGCCGGGTCGTCCAGCACCGCGCCCAGGCTCAGATGCAGCAGTTGCGCGTCGCCGAAGCGCGCGGTGTCGGCATCGGCATCGCCGACGATCAGGACGTGCGCGGCGCCGTTGGTCAGCTCGGTCGGCAGTGCGCCGAGCACGCCCTGCTCGCTGCGGATTTCGATCGTCACGCTGCGCCCGGCGGCGGTGGCCGCGCGGCGCAGCGCTTCGGCCGCCAGAACGGCTTCGGTACTGCGTTCGCCGGCGGCGATGACCACGATGGAAGAGGACATGGCAAAACTCCTGCTGTATTGCGGTCGCCGGTGAGGCCGGCGGGGGAATGTGGGCGTTACGCGTGCGGGTGACGCGTGCCGGAATGACGGCAGCCGGAATGACGCGCGCAGACCTGCGTGCCGGTCGCCGGCAAGTGCAAGGCAGCGCTCACGACAGCGTCTCGATCACGACGTCGGCCGCAGCGCGGCGCACGCCGTCGGCGCTGAGCCTGCGCGCGTCGCCGCTTTCCAGCCGGCACATCGAAAACGCCGTGGCCAGACGCGCGCACTGCTCCAGATCGGTGGCCACATCCAGCAGCGCGGCGGCCAGGCCGGCCACCATCGCGTCACCGGCGCCCACGCTGCTGCCCTGTGCCAGCCGCGGCGGCCGCGCAATCAGGCGCTGGTCGCGCTGCACGAACAAGGCGCCGTCGGTGCCCATCGAGATGACGACCAGCTGGATACCGCGTGCGATCAGTTCGTGCGCGGCGGCGCTGAGCGCGGCGCGATCGGTCAGGGGGCGGCCGGTCCAGGCTTCGAGTTCGTGCCGGTTCGGTTTGACTGCGTAAGGCAGCGCGTCGCGTGCGGCGCCTAGTGCGGCCACCAGTGGCGCACCACTGGTATCCAGCAGGACGCGTGCGCCGGCGGCGCTGGCCTGCGCCTGCAACTGTGCCCAGCTGTCGTCCGGCAAGCCGGCCGGCAGGCTGCCGGACAACACCACCGGCAGGCCGGGGCGCAGCAGCGGGGCGAGCTGATCGGACACGCCCTGCAGGTGCGGCTGGCCCAGGCGCAGGCCGGGCAGGTTGATGTCGGTGGTGTCGTTGCTGCGCGCTTCCACCAGCTTGAGATTGGTGCGGGTCTCGCCGGCCACGCGTTGGCAGTGGTCGGTGATACCGCGTTCGCGGAACAGCGCTTCGAACACGCCGGCATTGCCTGCCCCGAGCACGCCGAGCGCGGCAACCTCAGTGCCCCAATCGGCCAGGCAGGCGGCCACGTTGATGCCCTTGCCGCCGGCGTCGTTGCGCACGCTGCTGGCGCGATGCACCGCGCCCGGCTGCAAGTGCTCGAGCTGGATGGTCTGATCGATCGCCGGATTCAACGTGACGGTAATGGCCTGCAGGCTCATGCCTGGTCCTCGCGTTTGACTTCAAGCGCACGCACCTGCTCTGCGGTTTCGCAGTCCAGCGCCTGCTCGGCCAGTTGCTGCAAGGTGCTCAGCGCGGTGCCGCGCAGGCGTGCCTTGACCGCCGGGATGTCGTTGGGCGTCATCGACAATTCCTGCACGCCCAACCCGGCCAGCAGGCTGGCGCCGAACGGATCGCCGGCCAGACCGCCGCACACGCCGACCCAGCGGTCGTGCTTGCGCGCACCTTCAATGGTGCTGCGGATCATGCGCAGCACGGCCGGATGCAGGCTGTCGGCTTCGGCGGCCAGCTCCGGATTCTGGCGGTCGATCGCCAGCACGTACTGGGTGAGGTCATTGGTGCCGATGGAGAAGAAATCCGCATGCCGCGCCAGTAAATCTGCCTGTGCGGCGGCGGCGGGCACTTCGATCATGATGCCGATCGGCACTTCCGGTGCTTCGAGTTCGGCGCGGATACGTGCGCAGATCTCGCGCAAGGTGATCAGCTCCGGCACTGAGGTGATCATCGGGAACATGATCGACAGCCGCGCACCATCTTTTGCAGCGCGATAAAGCGCACGCAGTTGCGGTTCGAGCAGGTCGGGGCGACGCAGCAGCAGGCGCGCACCGCGCACGCCCAGGAACGGGTTTTCTTCGTGCGGCAGTTCCAGATGCGCCACTTGTTTATCGCCGCCGATGTCCAGCGCACGCACGATCAGCGGGCGGCCATCCAGTGCCTGCGCCATTGCCAGGTAGGTGGCGTGCTGCTCGTCTTCGCTGGGCGTGCGGCCGCTTTCCAGGAACAGGAATTCGGTGCGCATCAGGCCGACGCCTTCCGCGCCCTGGGCCAGCGCCATCGCGACCTGGTCGGGCAGGTTGACGTTGGCGCCGATGTCGATGTGGTGGCCGTCGGTGGTTTCTGCCGGCAAGGCGCGCTGCGCGGCTTCGCGCTCGCGGATGGCCTGCTGCTCGGCGATATGCGCGCGCGCCGCGTCCAGATCCAGCTCGGACGGGTTGATGTACAGCCGGCCGCTGCTGCCGTCGATGATGGCGGTGACGCCGTCTTCGATATCCAGCAACTGGCCGCCGGCAGCGACCAGCGCCGGCAGGCCGAGCGTGCGCGACAGGATTGCGGTATGCGAGGTTGGCCCGCCTTGCGCGGTGGCCAGGCCGAGCACGCGCGCGGTGTCCAGGTTGGCGGTGTCCGACGGCGACAGATCGCTGGCGAGCAGGATGCAGGGCTGGTCGGGCAGGTCGGTGAGGCCGGCGCCGGCGGCGGCCGGGTCCAGCTGGGCCAGTACGCGGCGGCCGACATCGCGCAGATCGGCCGCACGGCCGGCCAGCACCGGGTTGCCGAGTGCGGCCAGGCCGGAGGCGATCTGTTCCACCGCCTGATGCCACGACCACGCCACGCCGTGGCCTTCGACCATCAGCTGGCAGGTGCGGGTGATCAGGTCGGTGTCGTTGAGCAGCTCGGCCTGGGCCTTGAAGATCGCCGCGTCCGAGGCGCCGAGCCGGCGCTGGGTGTCGTCCTGAATCGCCGCCAGCTGCTGGCGGGTGCGGGTCAGCGCGTCGTGCAGCAATGCGCCGCCATCGCCCAGGCCGACCGGTTGATCGGCCACCTCGGTCTGCGCCGCACGCAGCCGGTGCACGATGCCGATCGCCACGCCCGGGCTGGCGCCGATGCCGACGATGGCCGGCTGCGCCTGTGGCGGGGTCCAGCCGATGACCGGGGCGGCGCGGCGTTGCGCGGCGCGTTCGGCATCGGCCTTTTCCTGCGCGGTCAGGCTGTCCATCACCGCACGCAGGCGCTTGAGCAGCGCGCCTGCATCGCTGCCTTCGGCCGAGACGGTGATGCTGTCGCCGGCACGCAGACCGAGCTGCAACAGGCCGACCAGGCTCTTGGCATCGGCCGCCTGCTCGCCGGCGCGCACTTGCGCACGCGCAGAGAAGCCGCGTGCGGTCTCGGCCCAACGCGTCGCCGGGCGTGCGTGCAGGCCGCTGGGGTAGGCGATGGTCCAGTCAAATTTTTCGGCCAGATCGGTGGCCGGCGCGGCGCTGGTGTCGGGCGCGCGGTCGCCGGTGAGCGCGGCCACGATCATGCCGGGGTCGTCGGTGGTGAACAGCGCTTCCAGCTGCGCCGGGTCCTGGATCAGGCGGGTCAGGCGGCGTAGCAGGGTGATATGGGTGTCGGACTGGGCGGCGATGCCGACCACCAGCCGGGTGATCTGGCCGGGGTTCCATTCCACGCCTTCAGGCAACTGCAGCACCGCGATACCGTCGCGGCGCACCAGATGGCGGTCTTCGCCAACCCCGTGCGGGATCGCCAGTCCGTGGCCGAGGAAGGTATTCGCCAGGCCTTCGCGGCGCCGCATGCTGGCGTCGTAGCCCGGCGCAACGCAGCCGGCGGCGACCAGTAGCTGGGCGGCCTGGGCGATGGCGTCGTCCTTGTCGCGGGCATGCGCACGCAGGCGTACGAGTTCGGGAGTGACGGGAGCGACAGGCGACGGAGAGGACAAGACGGACTCCGGGGAGTAGGAACGGGCTGGGCAGTAGTGTGGGAACGTTCCCACACTCAGGTCAATGTGCACTGCACAAAAGCGCTGTAGTGCTTTCGGGTTAGCATCGAATCCGACGCAGCGCCTGGGTCAAGGTGCGCCAAATGGAGCGGGAACGGTCCCAGTGAGTATGTCCCAGTGAGCATCAGCATCAATGACGTGGCCCGGGTGGCCGGAGTGTCCAAATCCACCGTCTCGCGCGCGCTGGGCACCGGACCGGTGAGCGAGGAGGTGCGTGCCAAGGTTGAGGCAGCCGTGCGCCAGACCGGTTACCGGCCAAACCTGATGGCGCGGCGCCTGCGCTCCCAGCAGTCCGGCATCCTGGGCGTGATCGTGGCCGATATCCGCAACCCGTACTTCACCGCGCTGATCCGCGCGGTGGAAGAGGTCGCCTATCGCGCCGGCATGCGCGTGACCCTGTGCAATACCGATGAAGACCCCGAGCGCGAGGCGCTGTACCTGCAACTGATGCAGGAAGAACGCATCACCGGGCTGATCTTCGCCCCGACCCGGGTCACGGTGGGGCGCATGCACGAACTCGCGCTGGATTACCCGACCGTGCTGGTGGACCGCGCCGGCCCCGGCAGCCGCTACGACAGCGTGGTGCTGGATAACGCCGCAGCGATGGGCGAACTGGTCGCGCATCTGCAGGCGCAGGGCTATGGGCGCATCGGCGGGCTGTTCGGCACCAGCACCACTGCGGCCGAGCGCCGCAACGGCTATCTGGCCGCGATGGGCGCGCAAGGGCTGACGCCTGCGTACCGCGAAGTGGCGCCCACCGCCGAAGCGGCGATTGCCGAAGTCGGCCAATGGCTGGCCAGCGCAGACAGGCCCGAAGCCATCGTCACCAGTAACAGCCTGCTGTTGATGGGCGCACTCAAGGCCGCCCGCACCGCCGGCTTGCGCATTCCCGACGACCTGGCCCTGGCCGGCTTCGACAACGAGCGCTGGACCGACTTGGTCGAGCCAGGCATCACCGTGGTCGAGCAGCCGGTCGAAGACATGGGCCGCGCGGCGATGTCGCTGCTGCTGGAACGGCTCAAATCGCCACAGCTGCCGATTCGCCGCCTGGTGATGACCGGCCGCTGCGTGGTGCGTGGCTCCACCGGCGCCCGCAGGCCGGGTATCTAACTGTCCCGAAGTAGCGCCCAGCGCCGGCCAAAAATCCTGGCTCGTCGCGCGTGCGGTGCCCTCACCGCTCGCGGGACACGCCGTGAACACGGTCCCGCAATCGGCGAGGGCACCGCATCAGACAGTTGGCTGGTGACGTTATTTGAAGAACGAAGACACTGCAGCACACGGTTAACGGTTGCTCTGTTGGAAAACGCCGCACACCGACCATCCCGACTGGTCCTTGCCCGCCCACCGTCGCGGGACCTTACGCGGCATGGATGCCGCGTAAGAGCCTACACGGACGTACTTGCGGCGTGTCCCGCGATGGTGGGCGGGCAAGGGCCCTGCAACCAAGCCGCAGATCAGCAGCTCTACAACTGACCTATCCGCACTGTCGAACCGCTTCGATACGCTGAGCCGGTAAAGCCCCATCGCGCCCAGGTGCGCTCCTACGGGGTATTGCGTTTCGTCGCTACAGCACACAAAAAAAGCCCCGGCAGTGCCGGGGCTTTTTGGTTTACAGCGAACGCCTGACTCAGCGATCCGGACGATGCGATCCAGCGTCGCCCTGTGCCGCGACGTATTCCTTGGACTGCTCGTCCAGCTTGTCGCCCAGCATGCGGCGCACCACCACGAAGAACAGCGGGATGAAGATCACGCCGAGCACGGTGGCGAACACCATGCCACCGATCACGCCGGTACCGATGGAGTGACGCGAGTTGGCGCCGGCGCCGGTCGAGATGGCCAGCGGCAGCACGCCCAGGATGAAGGCGAACGAGGTCATCAGAATCGGGCGGAAGCGCAGGTGTGCCGCTTCCATCGTCGCATCGCGCAGGGTCTTGCCCGCCGCACGCTGCTCCACTGCGAACTCCACGATCAGGATCGCGTTTTTCGCCGCCAGACCGATCACCGTGATCATGCCGATCTTGAAGTACAGATCGTTCGGCAGGCCGCGCAGCATCGAGAAGACGATCGCACCCAGCACACCGATCGGCACCACCATCAGCACCGCCACCGGAATCGACCAGCTTTCGTACAGTGCGGCCAGGCACAGGAACACCACCACCACCGACAACGCGAGCAATAGCGTGGCCGCGTTACCGGCGATGATTTCCTGATACGACATGCCGCTCCAGTCGAAGCCGAAGCCAGGCGGCAGATCGTTGTTGACGATCTCTTCCATCGCCGTCATTGCCTGGCCGGAACTGCCGCCCGGAGCCGGGTTACCGACGATGTTCACCGCCGAATAGCCGTTGTAGCGGTTCAGTGCCGGCGAGGCGTAGGTCCAATCGGCCTTGACCACATTGCTCAGCGGAATCATTCCCGGCTGCCCATCGGCACCGACTGCAGTGGCGCTAGGGCTGAAGAAGCTGCGCAGCGACTCGGGGCCGGTACGGAACTGGTCGTCGGCACGGATGTTGACGCGCTTGATGCGGCCTTCGGAGAAGTAGTCGTTGATGTACACAGGCGCCAGCATCAGCTGGATCGAGCTGTAGATATCGCTGACTTCCAGGCCCATCGACTGCGCCTGCACACGGTCCACGGACAGCTGCAGCTGCGGCGCGTCTTCCAGCCCGTTCGGGCGTACGCCCACCATGGTGTCCTGCTTTTCCGCCGCCTTGCCCAGCACGATGTTGCGCGCCTGGGTCAGGGCTTGCTGGCCTGCGCCGGAGCGGTCCTGCAGCCACATGTCGAAGCCGCCGAACTGGCCAAGGCCCTGCACGGTGGGCAGGTTGACCACGAAGATCTGCGCGCCCTTGATGCCGTAGAACATGCCGTTGAGCTGCTTGATCAACTCCTCTGCGGTCACATCGCGCTCTTCCCACGGCTTGAGCCGGATAAAGCCCATACCCACGTTTTCGCCCGAGCCCAGGAAGCTGAAGCCGGCGATCTGCAGCATGCCTTCCACGGCCGGCTGCTTCTCCAGGACCGCACGCATCTGCGCAAAGGTCTCGTTGGTCCGGATCTTGGTGGCGCCCGGCGGCAACTGCACGATGGCCAACGCAAAGCCCTGATCTTCTTCCGGCAGGAAGCTGCCCGGCATGCGCGTAAACAGGAAGCCGCACAGCACCACCAGCACCACGAATACGATCATCCACGGTGGCGAGTGCTTCAGGGTATTGCCGACCACGCCCACATAGCGATGCGCCAGCTTGTCGTAGTACTTGTCGAAGGTGCGGTAGATCCAGTTCTTCTTGGTCGAATGGGTCGACTTGAGGAACGCGCCGCACAGCGCCGGGGTGAAGCTCAACGCCAGGAACGCGGAGAAACCCATCGACATGGCGATGGTCAGCGCGAACTGCTTGTAGATCGCGCCCGAGGCGCCGGGTTGCAGCGAGGAGGGAATGAACACCGCTGCCAGCACCACGGTGATGGCCACCACCGCGCCGGTGATCTGGGTCATCGCCTTCTGCGTGGCCGCCTTGGGCTCCAGATGTTCCTCGCTCATGATGCGTTCGACGTTCTCGATCACCACGATCGCGTCATCCACCACGATGCCGATCGCCAGCACCATCGCAAACAGCGTCAGCTGGTTGATGGTGAAGCCGATCATGTACATGCCGAAGAACGTGCCCAGCAACGCGACCGGAATCACCAGCGTGGGAATCACGGTGGCGCGGAAGTTCTGCAGGAACAGTAGCATCACCAGGAACACCAGCACGATGGCTTCCACCAGCGTGTGGATCACTTCCTCGATGGAAATGCGCACGAAGGTGGTCGACTCGTAAGGCGCAAACCAGGTCACGCCCTGCGGGAAGGTCGGCTGCAGTTCGTCGAGCTTGGCACCGACCGCCTCGGACACATTCAGTGCGTTGGCGCCCGGCAACAGCTGGATACCGAACGCACCGGTGGGCTTGCCGTTGTACTGGGTGTCGAAGCCGTAGTTGCTCGGCCCCACGGTGACCCGTGCGACATCCTTCAAGCGCACCGTGGCACCGTTGTTGTCGGTACGCAGGATGATGTTTTCGAACTGGTCCGGCGAGCTGAAGCGGCCTTCCGCCGAGACCGTGGCGGTGAAGCTGATGCCTTCCGGGGTCGGGTCGGCACCGACCGAACCGGCAGCGAACTGCACGTTCTGGTTACGCACCGCAGTCAGCACCTGGGTCGCCGACAGGTTGTAGCCCTGCAGCTTCTCCGGGTTCAACCAGATGTTCATCGCGTACTCGGCGCCGAACTGGTTGGTGCTGCCCACGCCGGGCACGCGCGAGATCTGCTCGAGCACGCGCGAACCGACGATGTCGTTGAGCGCATCGCGGTTGATCGACGGGTTGTCCGAGCGCAACGCGGCCACCATCAGGAAGCCGGCGTTGGCCTTGGCCACCACCACACCCTGCTGGGTGACTTCCGAGGGCAGACGCGGCGTGGCCAGCGACACCTTGTTCTGCACCTGCACCTGCGCGATATCCGGGTCGGTGCCGGTTTCGAAGGTCAGGGTGATGGTGACGCGGCCGTTGGCGGCCGAGGACGAGTTGAAGTACAGCAGGTGGTCGATACCGGTGAGCTGCTGCTCGATGACCTGGGTCACCGCCTTCTCGGAGGTATCGGCGCTGGCGCCGGGGAAGTTGGCGGTGACGGTGACCTGCGGCGGGGCGATCGTGGGGTACGACTCGATACCCAGATTCAGGATCGAGATCACGCCCGCAAGCGAGATCAGGATCGCCACCACCCAGGCAAAGATCGGGTGTTCAATAAAAAACTTAGGCATGTCCGGTTTCCGTCACTGCTGCTTGGACTGGGAGTCGGCTGGCTGCGCCGCCGCATCCGGCTTGGGCTGCTGCTGCGCCGCGGGTGCGGCCGCATCGGCCTTGTCGGCTGCCGGTGCGGCCTGTGCGTCGCCGCCCTGCGCTGCGGCCGGAGCCGCACCTGGCGCACCTGGCTGGCCGCCTTGCGCCGGCTTGTTCGGATTCCACGCTACGCCCTTGGCCGGCTGGCCTTCCTTCGCCTTCTGCACGCCATCGACGATGACCTGGTCGCCGGGGGCCACGCCGCCGGTGACGATCCACTGGCCCTTTTGCTGGCCATCGACGGTGAGGTTCTTGCGCGCCACCTTGCCGTCCTTGCCCAGCACCAGCACGAAGGCGCCCAGGGCGTCACGTTGCAAGCCCTGCTGCGGGACCAGATACGCGTTGTTGCGCTGGCCCAGGCTGGCCTTGAAGGTCACGAACGCACCCGGCAACAGTGCCTGCTCCGGATTGGGCAGGGTCGCACGCAGCGACACCGCACCGGTGCTCGGGTCGACCGTGACCGCCGAGACGTCCAAGGTACCCGGATGCGGATACTGCGTGCCGTTGCCCAGTTCCACATTGATGGTGGATTTGCCATCGCCGCTGAGCTGCACATTGCCGCTGCTCTGCGCCTGGCGCAGTGCGGCCAGTTCTTCGCTGCTCATCGCAAAGTTCACATACAGCGGGTCGATCTGGTCGACCGTGGTCAGCAAGGTCGCTTCACCGGAGCCGACCAGCGCACCCTCGGTGACGCGCTGAATGCCGGCGCGGCCGGTGATCGGCGAGGTGACGCTGGCGAAGCTGAGCTGGATGCGGGCGGACTCGACCAGACCGCGCGCCTGCTGCACGCTGGCGCCGGCCGAGCGCTCGGTGGCTTCGGCGTTGTCGATATCGGCACGCGAGACGTACTGCTGCGGTGCCAGGCTGCGCGCGCGCTTGGCGGCGATCTGGGCGTTGGCATAGGTCGCCTCGGCGGCGGCCAGCTGGCCCTGGGCCTGCAGTAGCGTGGCGCGCAGCGGCATCGGGTCGATTTCGAACAAGCGCTGGCCTTCCTTGACGTCGGTGCCTTCGGTGTACAGGCGCTTGAGCACCACACCGTCCACGCGCGCGCGCACGTCGGCCGAGCGGTACGCCGACAGGCGGCCCACCAGGTCGCGTTCCAGCGGCAAGGTCTGCGGCTGCATTTCCAGCACCGACACTTCCGGCGGCGGCGGCGCCTGTTGTTGTTCGGGCTTGCTGCAGGCAGCGAGCGCCACGGTGATGGCACAGGCCAGGCCGAGTGTGCGGAGCGGGGCAATCATCAGGAGGAACTCCGTTAGGGTCTTGAAGCGAGAAAGGAAAGCGGGGACAGCGAAGGCGTGGCAGCAGCCGTGGCGAACGCGCGCAGGAAGGTGTCGACAGCGAAGTGCGCCCACTGCTGCCTGGCGGGGAGGCCGGCGCGATGGGGAACCTGAAAGCGTTGCCGATCGAAATCCAGACCGACGATCATGCTCAACAGCAGTTCGGCCATGAAGTGCGGATCGTCATGGCGCAGCTGGCCGGCATCCATCGCCTGCTCGAAGCGATGCGCCAGACGCTGCTGCATGCCGACCACCCCGTCATGGAAGATCTGCTGCGACTGATCGGGAAACCGATGCGACTCGGCTTCCACCAACCGACAGGTCTGTACCACATCGGGGCGGTTCAGGCGATCCAGATGGGCCAGCGCGAAGGCCAGTAGATCCTCGCGCAGCTCGCCCGAGGCGGTACCCAGCGGCACCGTGGCCAGATGCACATGGTCCTGAAGGACATCGCGCAGCAGGTTTTCTTTACAACCGTAATAACTGTAGAGCGTCTGCTTGGAGCAGCCGGCGCGCTCGGCCACCGCGTCCATGCTCAGCCGCATACCGCGCTCGGCAAGCAGCGCATGCACAGCCGCATGGATGCGGCGATCGCAGTCCGAGCGCCGGGCAGCACGGTGGGAACGGGGGGTCATGGCGGTAGACTATACCGTCCAGTTTAGTTTTTAAAAAGACTTGACGGTCGCAGTTTGGTCTGCGCAAGCCCTTGTGCGACAAGCACCTGGCCAGACTTTGCCGGATCTGGCGGTCCAGCTGCCGCCTGCGCCAGCGCGCATCGTACCTCTGCGGGGAAACTACACAGCGGTAATGCTTTTGCAGCCTGCGTGCGCCGACTGACGGCTGAGGATTTGCGCTATGCAGCAAGGCGTCGTCATCGCGCATCGGTACAATTCAGGTTTTCCACCGAGCACCCCAGCTCTCTCATGACAGCCAAGAAAGCCGCTTCGAAATCGTCCACGACGCCGACCAAGCCGGTCGCCGAACGTGCCGTCCCCGTGCTTGCCGGCGCCCCGCAGGCGGTCGTTCTGGAGCCGGTGTTTGCCGCATTGCGCAAGCGCTACCCGGCGGCCCGCCAGGCCGAAGTGCAGCTGTTCGCAGCCGGCTTCTATCGCCGCATGGAAGAGGACGAGTTCCCCAACCATCCGCCCGAGCAATGGGCGGCGCTGGCGGCGGACATGCTGGAATTTGCACGCACGCGCAAGGCCGGCACGGTCAACGTGCGGGTGTTCAACCCGACCCTGAAGAGCCACGGTTACGAGTCGCCGCACACGCTGTTGCAGATCGTCAACGATGACATGCCGTTCCTGGTGGACTCGGTGAGCATGACGCTGTCGGACCTGGGCATCGGCGTGCACGTGCTCGGCCACCCGGTGCTGCGCATCGCGCGCGACAAGGCCGGCAAGCTGACTGCGGTGGGCGAGGGCAAGAGCGAGTCGTTGATGGTGCTGGAGATCGACCGCCAGCCCGCCGAAGAAATGCCCAAGGTGGAAGCGGCGGTGCGCAAGGTGCTGGCCGAAGTGCGCGCGATCGTGCACGACTGGGCTGCGATGCGCGAAAAGATGGTGATGCTGGCCGACGACCTGGCCACCCGGCGCTTGCCGATGGACGACATCAGCCGCCACGAGGCGCAGGAATTCCTGCGCTGGGCCTCGGCCGACCACTTCACCTTCTTCGGCTATCGCGAATACCGCGTGGAGAAGCAGGACGGCCAGGACGTGCTGGCCCCGGTGGAAGAAACCGGCCTGGGCCTGATGCGCGGCCACGACACCTCGCCGGCACGCCCGGTGACCACGCTGGCAGCGCACGGCTTGAATACCACCTCCAAGCTCAAGGACGCGCTGATCCTGACCAAGACCAATGCGCGCTCGCGCGTGCATCGGGTTGGCTACATGGATTACATCGGCGTCCTGGAGTTCGATGCCAAGGGCCGCATCGTCGGCGAACAGCGCTTCCTGGGCCTGTTCACCTCCAGTGCCTACAACCGCCGTCCGTGGGAAATTCCGTTGGTGCGTCAGCGCCACGAATACGTGATGAGCAAGTCCGGGCTGACCCCGAGCAGCCACAGCGGCAAGGCGCTGCGGCACATCCTCGAGACGCTGCCGCGCGAGGAGCTGTTTCAGTCCAACGAAGAAGAGTTGTATCGCACCGCGATCGGCATTCTCGGTCTGCAGGAGCGCGTGCGTAGCCGCATGTTCCTGCGCCGCGACAAGTACAGCCGCTTCATTTCCGCGCTGGTGTATATCCCGCGCGAGCGTTTCAACACCGATGTGCGTCTGCGCATCGAAGCCTTGCTGAAAGAGGCGTTGCATGGCGAGTACATCGACTCCAGCGTGGTGCTGGGCGAGTCGCCGCTGGCGCAGCTGCATCTGATCGTGCGGCCCAAGAGTGGCGAGGCGCTGGAATTCAACACCACCGAACTCGAATCGCGGCTGGCGCATCTGCTGCGCAACTGGCGCGATGCCTTGCGCGAGGCGCTGGTGGCGCGGCATGGCGAAGCCAACGGTTTGCGCATGGCGGCCAACTTCGGCCGTGCGTTGCCGGCTGGCTATATCGAAGATTCCTCGATCGAATCGGCGGTGTCCGACGTCGAGCATCTGGCCACACTGGACGGCCCGGACGACCTGCATCTGAGCCTGCAGGAAATCCGCCGCGACGACGGCATGCGTCTGGATGCCGGCGAAGGCCTGCGCCTGAAGCTGTATCGCCAGCTCGACGACATTCCGTTGTCCGATGCGATGCCGATGATGGAGAACATGGGCCTGCGCGTGATCTCCGAGCGGCCGTACCGGCTGCAGGTTGGCGACACGCCGGTGTATATCCAGGATTTCGAGGTCGAATCGACCGCCGGCAAGATCAATGCCGCCCACGCCGATGCCGGCTTTGGCGAAGCCTTCGAACGCATCTGGAATGGCGATGCCGAAAACGACGGCTTCAATCGTCTGATTCTGGCCGCCGGCCTGCATTGGCGCCAGGTCGCGCTGCTGCGCGGCTATTGCAAGTATCTGCTGCAGACCGCAGTGCCGTTTTCGCAGGCCTATGTCGAGGCGACGTTCACCCGTTACCCGCTGCTGGCGCGCTTGTTGGTGGAATTGTTCGAAGCGCGCTTCGACCCATCCACCGGCAAGGAAACCAAGGCGCAGATCTTTGCCGGCCAGGAACGCCTGCGCGAGGAACTGTCGGTGTTCGCGGCCGGCGACGAGGCCACGCTCAAGGCCTTGGAGCCGGTGTTGCAGGCACGTGGCAGCGACCGCGCCGCGCAGCAGGAGGCCACGCGTGCCACGCTGCTGAAGTTGATGGACCGCGTGTCCAGCCTGGACGAGGACCGCATCCTGCGCAGCTTCATCGACGTGATCGATGCCACGCTGCGCACCAACTATTACCAGACCGACAAGAGCGGCAAGCACGGCCACTGCATCAGCTTCAAGCTGGATTCGGCGATCGTGCCGGATCTGCCCAAGCCGCGTCCGTACCGCGAAATCTTCGTCTACAGCCCGCGCGTGGAAGGCGTGCACCTGCGCTTCGGCGCGGTGGCGCGTGGCGGCCTGCGTTGGTCGGACCGTCGCGAAGATTTCCGCACCGAGGTGCTGGGCCTGGTCAAGGCGCAGATGGTCAAGAACACGGTCATCGTGCCGGTCGGTGCCAAGGGCGGTTTTTACGTCAAGCGTTCGCCAGTGGGTGGCGACCGGGACGCCGTGCAGGCCGAAGGCATCGCCTGCTACAAGCTGTTTATCCAGAGCCTGCTCGACATCACCGACAACATCGTCGGCGGCAAGATCGTGCCGCCGCCGCAGGTGGTGCGTCACGACCAGGACGACCCGTATCTGGTGGTCGCTGCCGACAAGGGCACTGCCACGTTCTCCGACATCGCCAACGGGCTGGCGCTGGATCACGGGTTCTGGATGGGCGATGCGTTCGCCTCCGGCGGCTCGGTCGGTTACGACCACAAGGGTATGGGCATTACCGCGCGCGGCGCGTGGGAGTCGGTCAAGCGCCACTTCCGTGCGATGGGGCGCGACTGCCAGAGCCAGGAATTCAGCGTGGTCGGCATCGGCGATATGTCTGGCGACGTGTTCGGCAACGGCATGCTGTTGTCGCGGCATATCCGTCTGCTGGCCGCGTTCGATCACCGGCATATCTTCCTGGATCCCAATCCGGATGCAGCCGCCTCGTTCGCCGAGCGCGAGCGTTTGTTCAAACTGCCGCGTTCCAGCTGGGCCGATTACGAGGCCACGCTGATCAGCGCCGGTGGTGGCATCTACCCGCGCACGCTCAAGTCGATCGACATCAGCGCGCCGGTGCGCGAAGCCTTGGGCCTGGAATCCAACGTCAAGCAGCTCTCGCCGAACGAACTGATGAACGCCATTCTCAAGGCGCCGGTGGATCTGTTCTGGAACGGTGGTATCGGCACCTATGTCAAAGCTTCCAGCGAATCGCATGCCGATGTGGGCGACCGCGCCAACAACGGCCTGCGCGTCAATGGCGGCGAGCTGCGCTGCAAGGTGGTGGGCGAGGGCGGCAATCTGGGCCTGACCCAGCTCGGTCGGATCGAGGCCGCGCAGACCGGCGTGCTGCTCAATACCGACTTTATCGACAATTCGGCCGGCGTGGACACCTCCGATCACGAGGTGAACATCAAGATCCTGCTCAACGACATGGTGCAGGCCAAGAAGCTCACCTACGACGCGCGCAATACGCTGCTCGCCTCGATGACCGACGAAGTGGCCGACCTGGTGTTATGGGACAACTATCGCCAGAACCAGGCGATCAGTCTGATGGAGCGCATGAGCGTCAAGCGCCTCGGCTCCAAGCAGCACTTCATCCGCACGCTGGAACTGCAGGGCCTGCTCGATCGCCAGATCGAGTTCCTGCCTTCGGATGCGGAACTGTCCGCACGCAAGGCGCGCGGGCAGGGCTTGTCGCGTCCGGAGCTGTCGGTGCTGTTGTCGTATTCCAAGCTGGTGGCGTTCCAGCAGCTGCTGGAATCGGATATTCCCGAAGACCCGTATCTGTCCAAGGAATTGCAGCGTTACTTCCCGCAGCCGCTGCAGAAGAAGTACGCCGATGCGATGGAACGGCACCGCCTCAAGCGCGAAATCATCGCCACTGCGGTGACCAACACCACCATCAATCGCATGGGCGCCACCTTCCTGATGCGCATGCAGGAAGACACCGGCCGCAGCATCGGCGAGGTTGCCAAGGCCTACACCATCAGCCGCGAAACGCTGGATGCGCGCGCGCTGTGGACGCAGATCGACGCGCTGGACGGCAAGGTGCCCGAGTCGGTGCAGATCGATGCACTGGAAGTGATCTGGCGCCTGCAACGCTCGTTCGTGCGTTGGTTGCTGTTGCGTCCTGGCCAGATGCCGGGCATCACGGCGGCGGTGGAGCGTTACCACGGCCCGTTCAACGACATCCGTGTCGCTTCCGGTGTGCTCTCCGATACGCAGCGCCCGCAGTACGAAGGCAGCGTGCAGGAGTGGCAGGAGAAGGGACTGCCGCCGCAACTGGCGCAGCAGTTGTCCGAGCTGCGCTATCTGGAGCCGGCGTTCGACATCATCGAAACCGCGCGCACCCGCAAGCTCAAGCCGGTGGACGTGTCCAAGGTGCATTTCCGCCTGGGCGAAGCGCTGCGCCTGCCGTGGTTGTTCGAGCAGATCGACGCGCTGGAGGTCAACGGCCGCTGGCACGCCGTGGCACGTGGCGTGCTGCGCGACGAGCTGGCCGCACATCAACGCGCGTTGGTCGGCCAGGTGCTGACGATGTCAGGCAGCACGGCCGAGGACAAGGTGGCCAACTGGCTGGCACGCGACGATTCCAGCCTGCGCTTCACCCTGGCCATGCTCGCCGATGTGGCCGAGCAAAAGACGCTGGACTACCCGACCGTGTCGGTGGCGGTGCAGCGACTCGGGCAGTTGGCTGCGCACGGGATGTAACGGTGTGCAGCGAGGTGATGGCGGAGCGATTGCTTCGTCATCATCCTCATTGGAATCAGTCGGCAACGTCGTTGTGTTACCCCAAAAAGCCGCCTTTGGGCTTAGTGCTGTTTCACCTCAAATGGCGCTTCCTGGTGAGTCGAGGGCGCGGTGTCCTCACCGCTTGCGGGACACGCCGCAAGTACGTCCATGTAGGCTCGGTGGCGGCATCCATGCCGCCACACGGTCCCGCAAGCGGCGAGGACACCGCACCAGAACGTTCGTAGGTCGCTTCGTTGAAAGCCTGTCTGTTATTCGTTCGCGTTGCGACGCTGATCGGACGCGCCGTCATCCAAAAAACGCGCGTATTGCACTGCTTGCAACCATGCACACCGACCATCTTGACTGGTCCTTGCCCGCCCACCGTCGCGGGACCTTACGCGGCATGGATGCCGCGTAAGAGCCTACACGGACGTACTTGCGGCGTGTCCCGCGATGGTGGGCGGGCAAGGGCCCCTGCAGCCAAACCAAAGACCAGCCGCCCTACACCTGATCCATCCGCTCCGACCAATCACGACAAGACCACCGAGATCTCACGGTGTTGAGAGATCTCACGGTGTTGAAGTGACTGGCAAAAATCGTTGCGAAGAATAGAAGGGTAGGTGTGGCCGTACTCGGAGACGGCATGTGCACGTGTTGCGCACGATCGCTGAAACAGTGCTAAGGCCGGCTTGTGTTGTACGGCTTTCCTGTACGGCACCTTGGCCGAAGGATCTGCATCCGGCTTCTTACTTGATCTTGACGACCACCTTGCCCTTGGCACGGCCCTGCGCAAGATAGTCCAATGCTTCCTTCGCTTGCGCGAACGCAAACACCTTGTCGATGACCGGGAGGATGCGTTCGGCTTCGAGCAATTCGCCGATCTTGGCCAGTTGCGTGCCATCGGGGCGCACGAACAGAAAGGTGTAGGCGACGTTGTGCTTGTTCGCTAGGCGGATGATCTTGCGGCTCATCATGGCGAAGACGAATTGCAGCACGACATTCAACCGGCGCGCGCGCGCGAAGGCTGCATCCAGTGGCCCGACCAGCGACACGATCTTGCCGCCGGGCTTGAGAATCGTGAGGGATTTTTCAAGCGTATCGCCCCGGATGGTGCCAAGCACGATGTCGTAGCCGCGCAGGACGGTCTCGAATTCCTGCTGCTTGTAGTCGACCACCTCGTCTGCGCCCAGGCTGTTCACCAGTGCGACGTTGCCGGTGCTGGTGGTGGTGCCCGCGCTGGCGCCGAAGTGTTTTGCAAGCTGGATCGCAAAGGTGCCGATGCCGCCGGAGCCGGCAGGAATGAAGACCTTCTGGCCTGGCTGCAGCGCAGCGCGTTCTTGCAAGGCCTGCCAGCACGTGAGTGCGACCATTGGCACCGAGGCTGCCTGCACAAAATCCAGGTTGGCCGGCTTCAGCGCTGCGGCGCTTTCCGGGACCGCGACGTAGTCGGCGAGCGTTCCGCGGCCCAGATCGAACACGCTGGCAAAAATGGCATCGCCTTTCTTGAAGCGGGTGACGCGGCTGCCGACCTCGACGACGATCCCGGCCACGTCGCTGCCCAGTGTGGCGGGCAAGTCGAACTTCACCACAGGCTTGAAGATCCCGGTGGGAATCATGTTGTCGATCGGGTTCACGCCAGCGGCGTGCACCTCGACCAGCAGCTCGTTGGGTTTCACTGTCGGACGCGGCAGCTCGCTGAAGCCGATGTCGGGCGATTTGCCATAGCGTTTGAAGGTCAGTGCTTTCATGTGGTTCGAGTCCAAGGCTGTCGTTGTGTGTGGGTGGCCGGGCGTCTGCGAGTCCCGGCCGCCTTCACCTGTTGCACTAGCAAATCGGTGGGTGCAGCTTGACCGCGATGTGAACCGTTTGAATCGATTGAATCTGTGGAGTGGTGCCAACAAACGCAGATGCGTACATCCCACCTAGATGCCTGCACTGGTCGCGAAGGCGACCAATGCAGGCATGGCAAAGGATGAAACCTCAGGCGTTTGGCTGATAGCGCTCGGCCGCGTTCGCCTGGCGAATGTCCGACAGCAAACCCTGGCGCGCGCCATCCAATGCATCCCAACGTTCGGCCACATGCAGCGGCGGGATGGTGACCAGTTCGCGGCGATCGAAGCCGACCAGCGCGGCGTCGACCAGTTCGTTAACGTCCATCAAGTCCTTGAGCGTGTTGACGTCGATACCGGCACGCTCCCAGATCTCGGTGCGCGTGCCTGCCGGCAGCACTGCCTGCACATACACACCCTTGGCTCCCAGCTCCAGGTGCAGACCCTGCGACAGGAACAGCACGAACGCCTTGGTGGCGCCATACACGGTCATGCCGAATTCGGGCGCCAGACCCACCACCGAGCCGAGATTGACGATGGCACCGCTGCCCGACTGCGCAAAGCGCGGCGCCACAGCGGCGGCAAGCCGAGTCAACGCGGTGATGTTGAGCGTGATCAGGCGTTCGATCGTCTCTGCGGTTTGCTGCAACACACCGCCGGACTGCGCCATGCCGGCGTTGTTGATCAGGATGCCGATCTGCGCATCGTCGCGCAGGCGGGTTTCCACTGCGGTCAGATCGGCGGGCTGGGTCAGGTCGGCCTGCAGCACGTCGACGTTGACGCCATGTGTGTCACGCAGACGTGCCGCCAGTGTGTCCAGGCGCGGCTTGTCGCGTGCGACAAGCACAAGGTTGTGGCCGCGTTGTGCGAAGCGCTCGGCATAGACAGCGCCGATACCGGTGGAAGCGCCAGTGATGAGAACAGCGGGAAGTGTGGTCATGAAACGTTCCTTGATGAGAGAGGTGCGAAAGGTGCGAAGGCGCGAAAGCCTCAGCCGGTGAGTGTCGGATAATCGATGTAGCCCTCGGCGCCACCGCCGTAGAGCGTGGC
This sequence comes from Xanthomonas sp. NCPPB 3959, assembly GCF_056675575.1. Taxonomy (NCBI): domain Bacteria; kingdom Pseudomonadati; phylum Pseudomonadota; class Gammaproteobacteria; order Lysobacterales; family Lysobacteraceae; genus Xanthomonas; species Xanthomonas sp. NCPPB 3959. Next base: position 732,481 of record NZ_JBWWVR010000001.1, on the reverse strand, counting down.
CGGATTCAACGGCGCCAGCGCCGCGCCGGTTTGCAGACGTTCGACCAGATCCGGGTTGCTGATGAACGGCCGGCCGAATGCGAACAGGTCGGCGTTGCCTGCGCTCAGTTGCGTAGTGGCCAGCTCAAGGTCATAGCCGTTGTTGGCCAGGTAAGTGCGTTTGAACCTGCTGCGCAGTGAGGCATAGTCGAACGGCGCCACATCGCGCGGGCCGCCGGTCGCACCTTCCACCACATGCAGATACACGATGCCCAGCGCATCGAGCTGCTCGGCGATGTAGTCGTGTTGCGGCTGCGGATCGCTGCCGGAAATGCCGCTTGCCGGCGAGACCGGCGAGATGCGCACGCCAGTGCGATCGGCACCGATTTCCTTGCTTACGGCGGCCACCACTTCCAGCAACAGGCGTGCGCGGTTTTCGATCGAGCCACCATAGGCATCGGTGCGCTGATTGGCACCGTCCTTGATGAACTGCTCCAGCAGATAGCCGTTGGCACCGTGAATTTCGACGCCGTCGAAGCCGGCCGCAATCGCATTGGCCGCCGCCTGGCGGAAGTCGTTGACGATGCCCGGCAGCTCGTCGAGCTCCAGCGCGCGTGGCTCGGAGACATCGGCAAAGCCGTTGTTGACGAACACCTTGGTCGCCGCGCGGATGGCCGAAGGCGCGACCGGTGCCGCGCCGCCCGGCTGAAGGTCGACATGCGACACGCGGCCCACATGCCACAGCTGCACGAAGATGCGCCCGCCCTTGGCATGCACGGCGTCGGTGACGGCGCGCCAGCCGGCGATCTGCTCGGGCGTGTACACGCCGGGAGTGTCCTGATAGCCCTGGGCCTGCGGCGATATCTGGGTGGCCTCGGTGATCAGCAGGCCGGCCGAGGCGCGCTGGGCGTAATAGGTCGCAGTCAGGGCAGTGGGTGCCAGGCCGGCGCCGGCCCGGTTGCGGGTCAGCGGGGCCATGACGATGCGATTGGCCAGGGTCAGGGTGCCCAGGGCATAGGGCTCGAACAGCGAAGAGTGGGTCATTGGCGGTGCTCAGAAATCAGTGGTTGACAAAGATTACGATCAAAATCTAAGATGTCAATACTTTGATGACGAGCAACATCAATGTACGCTGTCGCTCTCCTCAGTCCCGCATAAGCACGGAGTGTCCCAACGATGAAAGTGACCAAGGCACAGGCACAAGCGAACCGGGCGCACGTCGTCGAAACGGCCTCGGTGCTGTTTCGCGAGCGTGGCTACGAAGGGATCGGCATTGCCGATCTGATGGCCGCCGCAGGCTTCACGCACGGCGGCTTCTACAAGCAGTTCCGTTCCAAAGCGGACCTGATGGCCGAATCGGCGGCCTGCGGGCTAGCCAACATCGCGGCAAAGACCGAGCACGCGGACAAGACGGATTTTGTGAAGTTCTATCTGTCGCGCGGACACCGCGACAGCCCCGCTACCGGTTGCACGATGGCTGCGCTGGGCGCCGATGCCGCGCGTCAGCCGGAGGAAGTGCGGGAAGTGTTTGCGGCCGGGGTCGAAAACCTGCTGGCTGCGCTCGACCGCAGCGGGGCTGCGCCCGGCACTGCCGAGGCAGCGGCTGAGCGCGCCGGCAACCTGGACATGATGGCGCACGCCATCGGCGCCATCGTGCTGTCGCGGTCGTGCCCGGACGATTCGCCACTGGCCGACGAAATCATCGCGGTGTCTCGCGACCAGATCCTGTCGTCGTTGCAACCATCCAACTAACCGACACACGCGCATCCCGACACACGTGTATCCGCATCCCGCGCGGTTTTTGATCGTCAACAACTGCGCCTGTCACTCACTGCACTTTAGGAATTCCCATGACAAACAAATCCCCTGTTGCGCTGGTGACCGGTGCATCCTCCGGCATTGGCGAAGCAAGCGCCGAGGCATTGGCCGCCGCCGGCTATACGGTGTACGGCACCAGCCGTCGCGGCGCGCAATCCGGGCAGCGCGCCTTCAAGCTGCTGGCGCTGGATGTGACCAGCGATGAGTCCGTGGATGCGGCCATCCAGGAACTGTTGCGGCTGGAGGGGCGCATCGACCTGCTGGTCAACAATGCCGGTTTCGGCGTGTCTCCCGCAGCGGCGGAAGAAAGCTCGATCGAGCAGGCCAAGGCCATTCTCGACACCAACTTTCTGGGCGTCGTGCGGATGACGCGCGCGGTGGTGCCGCATATGCGCCGCCAGGGCAGTGGCCGCATCATCAATATCGGCTCGATCATTGGTTTGGTGCCCACACCGTATGCGGCGCTGTATGCCGCCAGCAAACACGCAGTGGAGGGGTATTCCGAAGCGGTGGACCACGAGCTGCGCAGCTACGGGATCCGGGTCACGGTCATCGAACCGGCCTACACCAAGACCCAGTTCGAGGCGAACAATCTGGCCCCCGACGCGCCGCTGGAAACCTATCGGCAGGTTCGAGCGGAAGTTGGAAAAGTGGTGGCCCAGGCAATGGCGATTGCAGACGAGCCATCCGTCGTGGCCGACGTGGTGGTGAAAGCGGCCCGCGCCCAACACCCCAAGGTGCGCTACACCGCGGGCAAGATCGCCGGACAACTGCAGTTCTTGCGGCGGTTTGCGCCGGCAGGCGTGTTCCAGTCGCTGATTCGCAAGAATCTGCACTTGGATGCAAACACGCCTGTTGATGCCAAGACACCCACGCACGCCAGATAAGTTTTGTCAGGCGCTGCATAGACCAGCAACGGCAGTCGCAGCGACTGCCGTGCCGATACACCGCCGTGACGCGATAACGCGCGCGGCCTCAATCCGAACAGGAGAAGGCAATGACCTTCAACGCTTTGCTGGCGAATCAAACCAGCGAGATGGTTGCTACCACCGTGGTCCAGTTCAACGAAGACGACCTGATGCCGGGCGATGTCACGGTTGCCATCGACTACTCGACCGTCAACTACAAGGACGCACTGGCGGTGACCGGGCGGGGCCCGATCATTCGTCAGTTCCCGCTGATTCCGGGCATCGACTTTGCCGGCGTGGTCGAAGCGTCCACGTTTCCGGGCATTGCGGTTGGAGATCGGGTGCTGGCCAATGGCTGGGGATTGAGTCAGACCCACCATGGCGGCTACGCGCAGAAGGCGCGGGTGCCTGGGGATTGGTTGGTCAAGATTCCGGACGCATTTTCCACGCGCGATGCGATGGCGATCGGTACCGCCGGCTACACCGCCATGCTGGCGGTGCTGGCACTGGAACACGGCGGGCTGACACCCGAACGCGGCGACATCCTGGTCACTGGCGCAAACGGCGGTGCCGGCTCGGTCGCCATTGCCTTGCTCTCGGGCCTGGGCTATCGCGTGGTCGCCTCCACCGGCCGCCTGGAGCAAACCGAGTATCTGCACAGCCTGGGCGCCGCCGAGATCATCGACCGCGCCAGCCTGTCCGAACCCGGTTCGCCGATCAGCAAGGAACGCTGGGCCGGTGTGGTGGATGCGGTGGGCAGTCATACGCTGGCAAACGCGCTGGCGCAGACCCAGTATCGCGGCGTCGTCACCGCCTTCGGCATGGCGCAGGGTGTTCAACTGCCGGCATCGGTGCTGCCTTTCATCCTGCGCAATGTCACGCTGGCCGGCATCGACTCGGTCAACGCGCCGCAAGCCGTGCGCGTGCAGGCGTGGTCGCGTCTGGCGCGCGATCTGGATCTGGACAAGCTCGCAACGACGACCCACACCATCGGCCTGGCCGAGGTGCCGCAGAGTGCTGTCCAGCTATTGGAAGGCAAGGTGCAGGGGCGCACTGTCGTGGACGTGAACGCATGAGCACGCCCACCGCGTCACGTGCATTCCGCTTCCTGGCCACGTTATCGGCGTTGTTGCTTTTCGCCTTGGGCGCCGCCTGGTTGCTTGCGCCTGCGACCATGCTGGCCAACTGGGGCGTCGCATTCGACAGCAACGCGCTGGGCCTGGTCGGCCGCCGCGCCGCGCCGCTGTATGCCGCCATCGGCGTCATGCTGGTTTTGGTGAGAAATGCGCCGCCGTCGCCGGGCCGCCGGGCGGTGATCGCAGGCTTCGTCACCGCGTGCCTGCTGCTGGCAGTGCTGGGTGTTGCTGAGTGGGCCGCCGGGCACGTCAACGCAGGCATCTTCGCGGCGGTCGCGATCGAAGTCGGCTTTCCGCTGGCGTTCTTGCTGGTGACACGTGCCGATGCCGCACAGCGACGAAACAAGAACGCACGCTGAGTGCATGCCTGACAACACCCGGCGGTGTTGTCAGGCGAATCCACGTTCATCACGCGCGCTAGGTGCGGTGCCCGCTCATTTCCTGCCCGGCATGCTTGTCGAAGCGCAGATGCCACCAGGTGGCGCTGAGCGAGATCAGGCTGACCACGCAGAACGCCAGCGAGAAATCGCGTTGCTGCGGCTGGATATGATCGCCAGCCAGCATCGCCAGTTTCAGAATCATCGCGCCGGCGCACACGCCTACCGAAAGCATCAGCTGCTGCAAGGTGGTGTACAGGCTGCTGGCGCGGCTCATGCGTGACGCGGGGACGTTTTCGTAGGCGATGGTGTTGTAAGCGGCGAACTGGAATGACATGAAGGCGCCGCAGCACAGCAATAGCCCGAACATCAGGGCGTGCGGCCAATCTGGCCGGAAAAAGGCGCACACCATATAGCCCAGGCTGGCGAGCACGCCGTTGCCGATCAGGCTGTTGCGATAGCCGAAGCGACGCAGCAACTGCGGGGTGATGCTGCGCATCAGCAGTGCGCCGAGCGCGGTGGCCAGAATCAGGCGCCCGCTGTGCGCGGCGCTCATGCCGAAGCCGATCTGGAACAGCAGCGGCAGCAGGAACGGATGCGCGCCCTGTGTGATGCGCATCAGCGCACCGCCGATCACCGACAAGCGGAACGAGTCGATCCGCAGCAGGCTCAGATCCAGCAGCGGGGCAGGGTGGTGGCGCGCATGCCACAGATACCCCAGGGCCGCGCCGCCGCCGATCGCCAACAACCAGCTCGCTTTGCCGATGCCGTTTTCCTGGCTGACCATTTCCAGGCCGAACAACAGACAGCCCAACGCGGTGCCGCACAGGACGAAACCGCGCAGGTCGAAGCGTGCTGGGGCCGATTCGGTGGGAATGTCCGGAATGAAACGGCGCACCAGCAAAAAGCCGGCGATGCCGATCGGCACGTTGATGTAGAAGATCCAGCGCCAATCCAGATACGAGACGAAAAATCCGCCCAGCGGTGGGCCGAGCATCGGGCCGATAAAGGCCGGCACCAGCGTCCAGGCCATCGCCGACACCAGGTGGCGGCGCTCGACGGTACGCAGCAGAATCAGCCGGCCGAGCGGGGCCATCATCGCGCCACCGGCGCCTTGCAGCACGCGCGCGGCAACCATGGTGGGCAGGGTGTCGGCCAGCGAACACAGGATCGAGCCGCCGACGAACACCCAGATCGATGCACCGAAGACGCGACGCAGGCCGAAGCGATCGGCGATGGCACCGCTGGCCGGAATCAGCACCGCCAACGCCAGCAGATAGCTGGTCATGGCGATGCTCATGGCCGGCGCGGCGACGCCGAAGTCGTGCGCCAGGGTCGGCAGCGCGGTCGCCAGCACGGTGGCGTCCATCTGCTCCATGAAAATGGCGCAGGCCAGGATCAGCGAGATGATGCGGTAATCGGGATAACGCGGCGGCGGCAGGGCGCCGGCCTCGGACACGCTGGAGGACATCGGACTCTCGGTTGCGGGGTCGCATCGCTGGCGCCGCAGACGGCAACCGGATCGGCCCGCGTCGCACGGTGTTGTGCGGCGCAACACGCGCATTGTCCGCTCGTGTGGGGCGGGGTTCAAGCGCACGTGGGTAACAGTGCGTGTGTGGTGATGTAGACGTGGTGGTTTGGGTGTTGTGTCGGGTTTTGGCGTTGATGCAGAGGTTGGCGGCTAAGGCGGCTGATGGTGACGTAGGAGCGCGCGATGGCGATGTAGGAGGCGCGAAGTGATGAATCGTCGGCCGGTCGTCCCCGAGCTGCCTGTAACCTCATCCGGCGCTGCGCGCCACCTTCTCCCGATGGGAGAAGGATCCAGAGCCCCTCTCCCTGCGGGAGAGGGGTTGGGGTGAGGGTCCGGCGGAAGGCAGCCAACTTCAAATCAACGCTGTACAGCCGGGCCGTCCCAAGCGTCCTTGATCTGCAGGATCTGCGGCAAGGCCTCGCGGAAATGCTGCACCAGGCGCGGTTCCAGTTGTTTGCCTGCCATGCTTTCCAGCTTGCGCACGGCGTCTTCCACCGTCCATGGGGCCTTGTAGGCGCGCCGCCCGCACAGTGCGTCGAAGACGTCGGCCACCGCCACGATGCGCGCGGATTCGGGAATGGCATCGCCGGCCAACCCCTTGGGGTAGCCGCTGCCGTCCCAGCATTCGTGATGATGCAGCGCGATTTCTGCGGCCAGTTGAAACACCGGGCCGCGGCCGTGGCGCAGCAAATCGTGCCCGATCTGCGGATGCTGCAGCACCACCGAGCGTTCGTGTTCGTCCAGCGCATCGGGCTTGTGCAGGATGCTGCCGGGCACGGCGATCTTGCCGGCATCGTGCAGGGGCGCGGCGTCCTGCAGCAGCTGCGCTTGTTGCGTGGACCAACCGACTGTTTCGGCCAGCACGCGCGCATACACAGCCATGCGCCAGATATGCGCGCCGGTGTCGGCGTCCTGTCCTTGGCCGGCGGTGCCGAGCAGATGGATCGCATCGCGGTACTGCTGGGCCAGGCGCGCATTTTCTGCCAGCTTCAGTTGGGTGGCGATGCGCGCCTTGAGCAGCGCGGGCGAGTAGGGCTTGCTGACGTAATCGGCCGCGCCCGCTTCCAGCCCCGCGCGTTCGTCCTGCTCGCTGCTGCGCGAGGTCACGAACAGGATCGGGATGGTGGTGCTGGAAGGTTGCTGCTTGAGCGTGCGCGCCACCGCATATCCATCCATGTCGGGCAATTCGACATCCAGCAGGATCAGCGCCGGCGCGTGGCGGCTGACCGCATCCAGCGCCTCGCCGCCGGATTTGGCGAAGACCAACGGGAAATCGTCTCGCAGCAGCTGGCGCAGGGTCGCCAGGTTGCTGGATTCGTCGTCGACGCAGAGCAGTGGACGGGACGGCATGGATGGATCCTTGCGAACCGGCGCGTGCGGCGGTCAGCGGAAGTGGGTGGCCTGCCAGTCGCGCAACGTGGCTTCGGCGCGACGGAAGTCGAAATCCTCGATGGCGCGTTGCAGTTCCTGCAGCAAGTTACCCGGCAACTGTGGCGTGCAGATCAGCAACGCGTGGTCGATCTTGTCGGCATCGTCGCTGGCAAACGCCGCCTGCAGGATCTGCACGCTGTCGTCGTCCAGCGCGAGACCATCGTCGACAATGACTTCGTCGCCCTCGCTGCCTTGCAGGAAGGCATGGATCGCGGTGGCGGTGCGCTGCATGGTGTCTTTGAGCGCAGTCAACGCAGAGGTGAGGTCGTGGCCTTCATTGATGCGGTTTTCCAGATCGCCGGCCGCACCCGCCAGCGCTGGTAATGCTAGCGACCCTGCTGCGCCGCGCAGCTTGTGCGCCAGCGCACCGATGGCGGCCAGTTCGTTGTTGCGCAGATGCTCGGCGGCGGTTTCGGCAGGGTCCGGATTGTCGCGTAGCAGTTTGAGCAGATAGCGCGCATACGGCTCGCGTTCGCGCCACAGGCTGCGTGCGCGCGCCGCATCCAATAGCTCCGAATCGGCGTGTTGCCACTCAGGGCCGGCGTGCAGCTCGGCCTGCGGGGCAAGCGCGGGAATGCGGTGCAGTGCAGGCTGCAGGAAATGGCGGATGGCAGCGATCAGTTCCTCCACGTTGAAGGGCTTGGCGATGAAACCGTTCATGCCGGCTTCCAGCGCTTTTTCCTGTTGCGGACGAAACGCACCGGCCGTGAGCGCAATCACCGGCAGACTGGCCAGGGCAGGGATCTGCCGCAGCCGTCGCGTGGCTTCATAGCCGTCCACCACCGGCATCTGCACATCCATCAGCACCAGATGAAAAAGATCCGGCGCGCGCTTGAGCGTGTTGATGGCCTGCTCGCCATCGTGCGCCACGGTGACCATGGCGCCTTCGCCTTCGAGAATGCGTTGTGCCACTTCGCAGTTGATCTCGCTGTCGTCCACCAGTAATAGATGCGCGCCTTCCAGCCGGCGTGCGACGAAAGCGGGTGTGGCGGCGCGCGCAGCGGCGCGCCCTTCGAACAGTTGTTCCACCAGACGATGCAGCGCTGCACTGGTCACCGGTTTGGTCATCACCGCATCCAGACCCTGTTGCTCGGGATGTTGCTCCAGCAGGCGGCGCTCGTACGCGGTGACCATCACGATGACCGGATGCGGACCGGGTGTTGCACGTGCGCGTATCTGGCGCGCGATCGCCACGCCATCGATATCGGGCATGCGCCAGTCGAGCAGGAAGATGTCGTAGGGCTCGCTGGCCTGTTCGATCGCCTGCAGCGCAGCCTGGCCGTTGGCCACCGCATCCACACGCCAGCCGAGTTCGGTGGCGATACGCACCAGATTGTTGAGCGCCGCATCGTGGTCGTCGGCGATCAGGACGCGTGGCATCGACTCCAACGGCAACGTCGGCAACTCGCGCTGTGCCTGCGGCGGTGCGGATTTTTCCAGCGTCACCACAAAATAGAATTCGCTGCCCCGGCCGGGCACGCTTTCCACTTCCAGTTCGCCGCCCATCAATTCGATCAAGCGTCGGCTGATGGTCAGGCCCAGGCCGCTGCCGCCGTAACGCCGGCTGGTGGAGGTGTCGGCTTGCAGAAACGGCGAAAAGATCAGGCTCTGCTTTTCCTTGGAAATGCCGATGCCGGTGTCGCGTACCGAGAACAACAGCTTGAGCTTGTTCGGGTCGCCACTGGGGAAGCGCCGCACCGACAACACCACCTCGCCCTGTTCGGTGAACTTGATCGCATTGCCGACCAGATTGACCAGCACCTGATTGATGCGCAGTGCATCGCCGAGCAGCCAGCGGCTGTCGCGCGGCAACGGTTCGACAATCATTTCCACCGGCTTGGCGCTGAGCGAGGAACGCATCAGGTCGGCGATATTGTCGAACAGCTGGTTGAGGTCGAACGGTGCGCGTTCCAGATCGATGCGCCCGGCTTCGATCTTGGAAAAATCCAGGATGTCGTTGATGATCTCCAGCAGCGAGCGTGCAGACCGATCGATCTTGGCGACCATATCCAGCGCCGCAACAGGCAGCTCGCTGCGTTGAAGCAGATACAGCATGCCCAGGATGGCGTTCATCGGGGTGCGGATTTCGTGGCTCATGTTGGCCAGGAAATCGGACTTGGACTGGTTGGCGCTCTTGGCCGCGTCCATCGCCAGACGCAGCTGTTTTTCGTGCAGTTTCTGCTCGGTGAGATCCACCGCCACGCCCAGGTAGCCGATCACCTGATCGTTGTCGTCGCGCAAGGTGCTCAGCGTGAGCAACACCGGCAGGTGACGGCCTTCGTGACTGACGTAGGTCCATTCGCTGGTGTCGCTGCGGCCGAGGCTGGTCAGCGCGGCCACCGCTTCCAAGGTGTGCGCCACCGGTGTGCCGGTCTGGTCGGCCAGCATGCGCGCGCGCTCCTGCAGTTCTTCCGGCTCGATGAACTGGCTGGCCTTGCGCCGGCCGATCACCTCTTCGGCCTTGTAACCCAGCAGTTTTTCTGCAGCTGGGTTGAACAGCGTGACAAAGCCGCTGGAATCGGTGGCGATGATGGCGTAACCGGCGTGCGCCAGAATCGCGCGCTGCAGCGCGGAGAATTTCACCAGCTCGCTGGTGCGCTCGGCCACCTGGTGTTCGAGCGATGCATTGAGCTCGACGATGCGCTGGTGCGAGCGCACCCGCTCGGAAATGTCGCGGAAGAAATGCGAATGCCCGGTGAGGGTGTCGTCGCCTTCGAGGATCGGCGCCTTGCTGGCCAGTACATAGACTGCGTGGCTATCGCGGTGGCGCATGATCTGCGCTGCAGAGGTCATCACCGGATGCGGCTCGTCGGGGTGTTCGACTTCCGGGACCGCATACGGTTGCGGCAACAACAGCGTTGCCAAGGTGCGGCCGATCGCCTCTTCCGAGCTGTAACCGAACATCGTCTCGGCAGCCGGATTCCAGTGCGTGATGCGTCCATCCGGGGTTTCGGCAACGATCGCTTCGCTGGAGTTGCTGACCAGTGCAGCCAGTTCCATCTGTTTGCGCAGCACTTCTTCGCGGCGCAATCCGTTGCTGAAATACAGCCAGAGCAGCGCGGCGAACAGCACCGAGCCACCCATCACCAGACTGCCTATCAACCAAGGCGAGGTCTGATGGAGCGAGGCGAGAAAGCTGGCAGTGGGGTGGGCGGTGATGATCCAGGTGCGCCCATAGATCGGCAGCAACTGGACAATCGGCGGACGACGCGCACTGTCGCTCGACGGCGTGCCGCTGCGATAGAACGTGTGGGTCGGCTCGTGCCTGTCGGACAGATCCAGCGCAACGTCGTCGCGTTCGCCCAGGGTGCTTTGCACCATCTGTTCGACGCTGAAAGGCGCATAGACCCAGCCGGTGGTCGCAAGCATGCGTTGTTGCGGCGTCTGCAGCGGCATGCCTTCGCGATAGACCGCCAGCAGCACCAGAAATCCGCTTTCGCTGGGAATGCGATACCCCGACAGCGAGACCGGCGAGGTCATGATTGGCTCACCGCTGCGCGATGCCTGCAAGGCAGCGGCACGCCGGCGCGGCTCGGAGGCGATGTCCAACCCGAGCGGCCGGTTGCCCGAGGATTCGGGTTCGAAATACAGCACCATGAAACGTTCGCCATCCCAGGGCGCCAACGGGCGACGATGGATATCGGGCGCACCGTCTGCACGCGCAGCCTGCAGAAAGGCCGCTTCGTCGGCAGGCGCCACGCGATGGATATAGCCGTAACCCAGCACACCGGGGAACTCACGCGAATAATCGCGCGAGCGGCTGTACTGGGTGAAGCGATCGCGACTAATGAGCCCGCTGCCTGCGCCGATCACCGCGCCGCGTGCGCCGCGCAAGCCATGTTCGAAGGTATACATGCGCTCGCTGATGTTGCGCGACAGGTTGCGCACCACATCGTTGAAACGCTGCTCACGCTCGAGTTCGTTATGCCGATGCACCGCAAGCCCGGTCAGGATGGCGGCGATCAAACCTGCGGTGAGAATCAGCAGTGCACCGATCGAGGTACGGCGCCCGTACTTCCTGCGCAGATCCCAGCGGCCATTCGGCATCTTGTTTCCTTTGCCTTGCTGTTGCGTGCCCAGTGTCCTGGCCGACAGCGAGGTCGGCCTCGTGGTACCGCTTGAAGATGATCCAGTCCGTGCAGCACTCCCCTTGTGCTGCAACGTGCCATTGGTGGCCGGCAAATAATAGGTGGCCGTCAGCGGCTGGCCGTGATTGGGCAGCAGTCAGTAAGTGATCAGGTCACTGCCAGTGCATCAGAACGCAAGCCAGATCGACAGCGCATGAAGAGCAAGGCCAATCAATCCACCAACCAGCGTTCCATTGAACCGAATGTATTGCAGATCGCGTCCGACACCCAATTCCAATTGTTCGACGAGGTGACGTTCGTCCCAACTTTTCATCGTTGATGCAATATGTTCGGTCACCGAGACACGCAAGCGCGAGGTGAGTTTGTCAGCAGCCTGCAACATATGCTGATTGAGTGCTTCACGCAGTGAGGGGTCCGACGACAGCGCCTGGCCGAGCGATTGCATCGAGCGCTCCATATGCGCGGCCATCGACGATTGTTCACGCGCCAGGTCGTTGCGCAGCGCATCGCGAATCTCGCCCCATAGGCCTTGCACATACTCCTGCAGCGCCGGATGTTCGATCGCGCGCTGCTTGAGCTCTTCCACTCGTACGGCCATTTCCGGCTCGTCGCGCAGGCGCGCAATGTAGCGCTGCAGCCACGCCTCGTAGTCGAGCCTGATTGGGTGCTCGGGCGTCTTGAGAATGTCTTGCAGTTCTTCGATCGCTGCACGTGCCATGCGGTCGGCCAGGCTGTCGCCGATCTCTTCGATCGGCTTGACCCAATTCACCGTGCCGACCAGCTTGGGCCACTCGCGGCGTGCGTAGCGCACGATCAGCGCCGAGGCACGCGTCTTGACCTGTTCCTGATCCAGCCATTCGCCCAGCCGCAGCAGGACTTCATCCAGCAACTTCTGATGGCGGCCGTCGGTGGTGAGCAGCGCCATCACATCGCCGGCAGTTGCGGCGGCATTCCATTTGCGCAGGCGGTCGACGACGAAGCGTTGGATCGCGCCACGCACGGCTTCTTCGTCCAGCAACTCCAGCGCCTGCTGCATCCAGCCGCGCGCCATCTGCGCGAGCATGCGGGCCTGCTCGGGTTTGGCCAGCCATTCGCCGAGCCGGCTGGCGGGGTCGAACACGCGCAGCTTGTCCATCAATGCATCGGGGGCGAGAAACTGGTCGCGCACGAAACCGGCCAGGCCGTCGGCCAGGCGGTCCTTGCCGCGCGGCAGGATGGCGGTATGCGGAATCGGCAGGCCCATCGGGCGGCGGAACAAGGCCACCACCGCGAACCAGTCGGCCAATGCACCGACCGTGGCCGCTTCGCAGAAGGCCGATACCCAGGCCCAGATGCCTTGCTCGCCCATCAGGTGACTGACGACAAAGCCGGCAAACATGGCCAGCAACAGGGCCACCGCCAACAGCTTCATGCGCTGCAGCTGGGCACGACGGGGATCGATGGGGCGGGGAGTGTTGACGCTTGGTTCCATGGCCTGAGTGTACCCAGTCGCGTGCGGATGGCATGTCCACGGCGAAGCCTGGCAGCGCTGCTGGCGTCGGCGTAGGAGCGCCCTCGGGCGCGATGGCGTTAGCGGGAAAGCTTCATCGCGCCCGAGGGCGCTCCTACGGGTGGTTACACCGATCGGTCGCGCGCGGTTTGCCGTTCGCGATTGCGGCGTGATGGTTCGGTAGGAGCGCGCTTGCGCGCGATGGCGTTACCGGGGAAGCCCATCGCGTCCAGGTGCGCTCCTACGGGTGGCGCTGCGGTCTGTCGTGCACTCAGCCGCGCAGACGCTCCAGCTGCGACTGCAGCGCAGCTACCTTGGCCAGCAGTGCAGCGTTTTCGTTTTCCAGCTCGGTGACGCGGCGCTGCAGCGCTTTCACATCGCGGCGTTCGGCTTCGCCACCTTCGGCTTCGTCGGATTTGGGTTTGCGCTTGGCATCGCGCACCCGTTTGGCGGCCTGCTTGAGCTCGGCCTTGCCGGCCTGCGCGGCGGTGCGTTGCTCGTCCTCGGACAAGGTCGCCACAGCGGCGGCGGCGCTGATCGAAATCTCGCCGGCCCGCACCGCCTGCACCACTTCCGGGGCGGCCTGTTTGTGAATGCGCTCGATCATCACCACCTGGTTGTTGCTCAGGCGTGCCTCACGCGCCAGCTCGGCGCGGCTGACCGGGGTGGAGGTCTCTTCCCACGGTGGGCTGTCGCTGTCTTCAGTGCTGCGTGCGGCGCTGTCATCGAGGCCGGTGTCGGGCTGGTCATCGCCGACCACTGGGGCGTCGGCATCGCGCTGGGTACGTTGGCGCGCAGCCAGGATCTCGCGCTTGCGCAGCGCCAGCACGCCACGCTGGAAGTCCGACACGCTGCGCCGGCCCAGGTGCTGCTCGATCATCCACAGATGCACGTCCTGCATCGACTGGAAGCGCGGGTTCTGCACGGTCTGGAACGGCAGATCGTGCTTCTGGCAGATGCCGTAGCGGTTGTGGCCATCCACCAGCACATCGCCCCACAACACCAACGCATCGCGGCAGCCCTCGGCCAGCAGGCTGCGTTCCAGCGCCTCGTGTTCGTCGGGCGTCAGCGGGTCGATATAGGCCTTGAGTTCTTCTTTGACAACGATGTTCATGCGGCAACTGCGGGGAAGTGCGGGGCCGGCATTGTAGTGAGCCTGCACCGGCTTTGCGCGCTTGACCGCGACGCGCCCGGGCGCTACACGCGGGCGCTTACGCTGCTGTCATCAAGCCGCTGTCATCAGACAATGCTGCGCAGGATCCTGCCCAGCGTTTCGACGATCTGCCCGATCTGCTCGGGCGTGACGATCAGCGGTGGCGACAGCGCGATGACATCGCCGGTGACGCGCACCAGCAGGCCGCCGTCGTGGAAGCAGCGCTCGAACACCTCATAGCCACGTGCGCCCGGCGCACCGTTTCGGGGTGCGAGCTCGATCGCGCCGATCAGGCCAACGTTGCGGATGTCGATCACGTGCGGCAGCCCGCGCAGGCTGTGCAGCGCGTGTTCCCACTGCGGGCCTAGCGTGATCGCGCGCGAGAACAGATCCTCTTCGGCGTAGACGTCCAGCGTGGCGATTGCCGCAGCGCAGGCCAGCGGGTGACCGGAATAGGTATAGCCGTGAAAGAGTTCAATCGCCGCTTCCGGCCCATGCATGAAGGCAGCGTGGATCGTATCGGCCACCAGCACCGCACCCATCGGCACCGTGCCGCTGGTCAGGCCCTTGGCGGCGGTGATCAGGTCCGGGGTGACGCCGAAGCGCTGCGCCGCGAACGCCTCGCCGACCCGGCCGAAGCCGGTGATGACTTCGTCGAACACCAGCACGATGCCGTGGCGGTCGCAGATCGCGCGCAGCCGCTGCAGATAGCCTTCCGGCGGCAGGATTACGCCGGCCGAGCCGGACACCGGTTCGACGAAGACCGCTGCAATGGTGGAGGCGTCGTGCAAGGTGATCAGCCGTTCCAGATCGTCGGCCAGCTCGGAGCCGTGCGCAGGCAGGCCACGTGAGTAGGCATTGCGTTCGATATCGAGCGTGTGCCGCAGATGGTCGGTGCCGGCCAGCAGCGGGCCGAACCATTTACGGTTGTTGGGCAGCCCGCCGATCGACATGCCGCCGAAGCCGACCCCGTGATACGCCTTCTCGCGGCCGATGAAGCGGGTGCGCTGGCCCTCGCCGCGCAGGCGGTGATAGGCCAGCACGATCTTCATCGCGCTATCCACCGCCTCCGAGCCGGAGTTGGTGAAGAACACATGGCCCAGGCCGGGCGGGGCGATCGCGGCCAGCCGCTGCGCCAGCACGAACGGCAGCGGTGAGCCCATCTGAAAGGTCGGCGCGAAATCCAGCGTGCCGGCCTGCGCGCGGATCGCCGCCACGATGCGCTCGCGGCCATGGCCGGCGTTGCAGCACCACAGGCCGGCGACGCCGTCCAGGATCTGGCGGCCGTCGACATCGCGGTAGTACATGCCGGCGGCCGATGCCAGCAGGCGCGGGCGGGCCTTGAACTGGCGATTGGCGGTGAACGGCATCCAGAACGCGTCCAACTGCGAGGGTGCCTGTAACGCATGCGCCTGATCGCTCAGCGGGTGGTCGTGCATTGCAGGCTCCATCGCGGTGATGGCATGACTGTACGGCAGGCGTCGCGTCGCCCGTCACCCCTGGGAATGCCCGATTGCGACGCCGATTCCGCGACACGCGTCGCGCGGCCTGCACGGACTAGTCAATTAGTCGCAGCGTCGGCCGCTAACCTCAGGGAATGCCTTGTGGCGCGGGCTGTGGCGGGACGCGGGCAGGGGATGGGGCTGGGTCGAAGCATTGCAAAGATCCAGTGATCGCCGATGATGCGCCAGACGACTGCCTGTTGGGCCTGGTAGTCGCTGCTGCCCTTATCGCAACACGCCAATCGATCGCAGCCATCAATCGTATTCGGGGCCGCTGACACACTCTTCGCGCAGTCGTTTGTCGGTCGCTCTACATCGCACTCATCGTATTTTTTGGGGAACGGAATGACACAAGGGTCCACCGTGGCGACAGCCAGCGCAGACGCCGGTCTGCTGTCCAAGGAGCGCATCATTGCGCGTCCGGGGTTCAATCGTTGGTTGGTTCCGCCGGCAGCGCTGGCGATCCATCTGTGTATCGGCATGGCCTACGGCTTCAGCGTGTTCTGGTTGCCGTTGTCCAAGGCGCTGGGCATCACCGAGGCGATCGCGTGCCCGGCCGACATGGGCCTGTTCGCGCGCATGGTCGCCACCACCTGCGACTGGAAGATCAGCGAGCTGCAGTGGATGTACACGCTGTTCTTCGTGCTGCTGGGGTGCTCGGCGGCGATCTGGGGCGGTTGGCTGGAACGTGCCGGCCCGCGCAAGGCCGGTGTGGTCTCGGCGCTGTGCTGGTGCGGTGGATTGGTGATTTCGGCCGCCGGCATCCACTTCCATCAGATCTGGATGCTGTGGCTGGGCTCGGGCGTGATCGGCGGGATTGGTCTTGGCCTGGGTTACATCTCCCCGGTGTCGACCCTGATCAAGTGGTTCCCCGACCGCCGCGGCATGGCGACCGGCATGGCGATCATGGGCTTCGGCGGCGGCGCGATGATCGGCAGCCCGCTGGCCGATGCATTGATGCGCCATTTCGCCACGCCGACCTCGGTGGGCGTGATGGAAACCTTCCTGGTGATGGCGGCGCTGTACTTCGTCTTCATGATGGCCGGTGCGTTCGGCTACCGCGTCCCGCCGAGCGGCTGGACGCCCGCCGGCTGGACCGCACCGGTGGCCAGCAACAACGCCATGATCACCGCCAACCACGTGCACGTGAGCAAGGTCTGGGGCATCCCGCAGTTCTGGCTGCTGTGGGGCGTGCTGTGCCTGAACGTCTCGGCCGGTATCGGCGTGATCGGCATGTCCTCGCCGATGTTGCAGGAAGTGTTCGGCGGCCGGTTGATCGGCGTGGACGTCGGTTTCGGCAGCCTGGATCCGACCCAGCTGGCCAGCATCGCCGCCATTGCTGCCGGGTTTACCGGTCTGTTGAGCCTGTTCAATATCGGTGGCCGGTTCTTCTGGGCCAGCATGTCCGACAAGCTCGGCCGCAAGAACACCTACACGCTGTTCTTCGTGCTCGGCATCTGCCTGTACGCGGCGGCGCCGTCGGCCGGTGACGTGGGCGGCATCGCGCTGTTTGCGGGCATCTTCTGCATCATTTTGTCGATGTATGGCGGCGGCTTCGCCACCATTCCGGCGTATCTGGCCGACTTGTTCGGTACCCAGATGGTCGGTGCCATCCACGGCCGTCTGCTGACCGCCTGGGCCACCGCCGGCATCCTCGGCCCGGTGGTCGTCGGCTATATGCGTGAGTACCAGCTGGCCCACGGCAGCCCGCCGTCACAGGTCTACAACACCACAATGTACATCCTCGCCGGCATGTTGGTGCTCGGTCTGATCTGCAATCTGTTGGTGCGCCCGGTGGCCGCGCGCCACTTCATGACGCCCGACGAGCTGGCACGCGAAAAGCAGCTGGCGCACGAGAAAGTGGACCGTAGCGGGCATGGTGTGTTGCCGCCCGAGCAAATGGCGCGCATCGGGCATGGTGGCAATCCCGCACTGGTGGCGTTTGCGTGGCTGGCGGTCGGTATCCCGATGCTGTTCGGTATCTGGGTCACGCTGCAAAAAGCCTTCGTGCTGTTTCATTGAGATGAGATGACCACTTCGTCTGCCCGCTCCGTGCGTCCCGGTAGTGTGGTGCGCACGGTCCGTCGCCACCGCGGCGGTCGCAGCGCCATGGTGCAGGACATGGTGGCAGCCGAAATGCCGGTCGCCTTCAATTACAACGGCGTGCCGTTCGCGGTGATGATGGCCACGCCGGAGGACCTGGAGGATTTCGCGCTCGGGTTTTCGTTGAGCGAAGGCATCGTCGATCACCCGCAAGACTTGCGGGTGATTGCAGTGGAGACCTTTCTGGAAGGCGCTTCGTTGCAGATCGAGATTCCACCCGAGCGCGCCGCCGCGTTGGATCAGCGGCGGCGCAATCTGGATGGACGCAGCGGTTGCGGGGTGTGCGGCAACGAATCGATCGAAGCGGTGTTGCGTGTGCCGCCGGTGCTGCAATCGTCGCTGCAGATCGATGTGGATGCTCTGGCGCGTGCGTTGGATGCATTGCATGCGCAGCAGCCGATCGCCGCGCAGACCGGCGCGGTGCATGCCGCCGGTTGGGCCGATGCGCAAGGGGTTGTGCGCTACGTGCGCGAAGACGTTGGCCGGCATAACGCGCTGGACAAGTTGATTGGTGCATTGGCGCGCGACCGCGTCGATGCAGCGCAAGGGTTTGCGGTTGTCACAAGCCGCGCCAGTTACGAAATGGCCATGAAAGCCGCGCAGGCCCGGATTCCGCTGCTTGCAGCGATTTCGGCACCGACCGCGCTGGCGATCAGCCTGGCCGACAGTGCGGGACTGACCCTGATCGGGTTTGCCCGCGATCACGATTGTGTCGTTTACAGCCATCCGCAGCGCCTGGATCTGGGCGTTGGCGTGGGAGAGCCCGCATGAGCAAGAAAACCATCCAGCAGTATGACAATCCCGCCGGCGGCTGGGGCGCATTGCGCTCGGTAGCCAAGCACCTGATGGAACAGGACATCGCGGTGCAGGGCGCCAAGACGCTGCTGCACGCCAACCAACCGGACGGCTTCGACTGCCCCGGCTGCGCCTGGCCCGATCGCGATCACACCTCCACCTTCGAATTCTGCGAGAACGGCGCCAAGGCCGTGGCGGCCGAATCCACCGCGCGTCGCGCCGGCAACGAGTTGTTCGCCGCGCACAGCGTCAGTCTGTTGTCGCAATACAGCGATTACTGGCTGGAAGGGCAGGGCCGCCTGACCCACCCGATGCGCTACGACGCGGCCACCGATCACTACGTGCCGGTGAGCTGGGACGATGCTTTCGCGCAGATCGCCGGGCATCTCAATGGCCTGGCGACCCCGGACGAGGCGATCTTCTACACCTCCGGGCGCACCAGCAACGAGGCGGCGTTTCTGTATCAGTTGTTCGTGCGCGAGTTCGGCACCAACAACTTCCCCGACTGTTCCAACATGTGCCACGAGCCCTCCGGCACCGCGCTGCGTTCGCAGATCGGCGTGGGCAAGGGCACGGTGTCGCTGCACGACTTCGAACTGGCCGATGCGATCTTCATCTTCGGCCAGAACCCGGGCACCAATCATCCGCGCATGCTTGGCGAACTGCGTCAGGCCTCCAAGCGCGGTGCGGCGATCGCCGCATTCAATCCGCTGCGCGAGCGCGGGCTGGAGAAATTCGCCGACCCGCAAGACAAGCTGGAGATGCTGCACAACGGCTCCACGCGCATCGCCTCGGATTATTTCCAACTCAAGATCGGCGGCGATCTGGCCGCGGTGAAGGGCATCATCAAGCACGTGCTGGAGCGCGATGCGCAGGCACAGCGCGATGGCACGCCGCGTTTGCTGGATCTGGAGTTCATCGCCGAGCACACCGCCAACTTCGACGCCTTCGCTGCCGACGTGCATGCGGAAGCCTGGGACACCATCGTCGAAGAGTCCGGCCTGGACGAAGCGGCGCTGCGCAAGGCCGGCGAAATTTATCTCAACGCCGAGCGCGTGATCGCCTGCTGGGGCATGGGCATCACCCAGCACAAGCACTCGGTGGCCACCATCCACATGATCACCAACCTGCTGTTGCTGCGCGGCCATCTGGGCCGGCCGGGCGCGGGCGTATGCCCGGTGCGCGGCCACAGCAACGTGCAGGGCGACCGCACGATGATGATCTACGAAAAACCGCCGGCCGCCTTCCTGGACAAGCTGCAATCTGTGTTTGGTTTTGCGCCGCCACGCGAAGACGGCTTCGACACCGTCGGTGCGATCGAGGCGATGCTGGACGGGCGCGGCAAGGTGTTCTTCGCAATGGGCGGCAACTTCGCCGCCGCCACGCCGGATACCGATGCCACGCATCGCGCGCTGCGCAACTGCGAACTCACCGTGCATGTCACCACCAAGCTCAATCGCAGCCATCTGGTGCATGGCCGCGATGCGTTGATCCTGCCGTGCCTGGGGCGTACCGAAATCGACATCCAGGACGCCGGCTCGCAAGGCGTGACGGTGGAAGATTCGATGAGCATGGTGCACCTGTCGGCCGGCATCAATCCGCCGGCCTCGCCTGACCTGTTGTCCGAGCCGGCGATCGTGGCGCGCCTGGCCGAGGCAACGTTGGGTGCGCGCAGTGCAATCCGCTGGCGTTGGTTGGTAGGCGACTACGACCGGGTGCGCGATCTGATCGCGCAGGTATTCCCGGACTTTGCCGACTTCAATCAGCGCGTGCGCACGCCGGGCGGATTTCGTCTGTCCAACACTGCGCGCGATCGCCAGTGGGTGACGCCCGAACAGCGCGCAGTGTTCAAGCCGCACGCAGTGCCCACCGACAACCCGATCCATCGCGCACGTCGCAGCCACAGCGACCAGATGGTGTTTACGCTGGCCACCACGCGCTCGCACGATCAATACAACACCACCATCTACGGCCTGGACGATCGCTATCGCGGCGTATTCGGCGAGCGCCGCGTGCTCTTCATCAACGGCGCCGACATCGCAGCGTTGAACATGAAGGCCGGTGACTGGGTGGATCTGGAGAGCCTGTGCGAGGACGGTGTGCACCGCGAGGCGCGCCGCTTCCTGCTGGTGGACTACAACATCCCGCGCGGCTGTCTGGCGGCCTACTACCCGGAAACCAACGCGCTGGTGCCGCTATCCAGCTTCGCCGACGAAGCGCGTACGCCGACCTCCAAGTCGATTCCGGTGATCGTACTGCCGCACCGCGCCGAGACTGCGGATGCCGCATCGCGCGATATCGGGGCCGTGCTTGTCCGCTGATCCACAGCTCACCGCGCAGCTGCTCACCGCGCTGGCCGACGCACCCGATGGCGTGTCGCTGGCGCGGTTGTGCAAGCAATTGGGCGTGCGCATGAGCGTGCTGCTGCGCACATTGGCCTGGCTGGGCAGCGCCAGTCTTGATGGCCAACCTGGTCCGGGGTGGATCCAGGTGGAAGACCGCGGCGAGCGGCAATTCGCGCTGCTGACGCCTGCCGGGTTGGCGGCGCATGCGCAGCGCGAAACGGCGCAAGCGCCACACGTTGACTAAGTAATTTGCTGGTTGTTTGCACGGAACCATGCAAGCCGACATTCTCAACATGCACGCCGACCATCTCCACTGGTCCTTGCCCGCCCACTGTCGCGGGACCTTACGCGGCATGGATGCCGCGTAAGAGCCTACACGGACGTACTTGCGGCGTGTCCCGCGCCGGTGGGCGGGCGAGGGCCCTGCAGCCAAGCCGAAGATCGTCGGCTCTACAAGCGATCTATCTGCATTGTCCAACTACTCAAAGCCAACCAATCTTTCGAGTCGGTGCATTGTCATAGATGCAGTCAAATGCTTACGTCAAAAGCCTGGTTAGTCGAGCGCGCGGTGTCCTCACCGCTTGCGGGACACGCCGTGAATCCATCCCTGGAGGCTCGGTGGCGGCATCCATGCCGCCACACGGTCCCGCAAGCGGTGAGGACACCGCACCAGAATGTTGGTCGGTGGTCGGATGAAAGCCTGTCTGTTGCTCGGCTTGCGTTAGAAAGCTGATCGGACCCGGCGTCATCCAAATAATGCACGTCATGCACTGCTTGCACCATGCACACCGACATTCTCGACTGGTCCTTGCCCGCCCACCGGCGCGGGACCTTACGCGGCATGGATGCCGCGTAAGAGCCTACAGGGACGTACTTGCGGCGTGTCCCGCGATGGTGGGCGGGCGAGGGCCCTGCAGCCAAGCCTAAGATCATCGGCTCTACAAGCGATCTATCTGCATCGTCCAAACGTTCCTAACTTTCCGTGTGTCCCACGATGCTGGGCTGGCAAGGGCCCTGCAGCCAAGCCGAAGATCATCGGCTCTACAAGCGATCTATCTGCATCGTCCAAACGCTCCCAACTTTCCGTGTGTCCCACGATGCTGGGCGGGCGAGGGGCCCTGCAGCCAAGCCGAAGATCATCAGCTCTACAAGTGATCTATCCGCACTCCTTCAGCGCTTCAACCGAGATCTCATAGCCCTGCTGCCGTAAAGCGGACGGTCACGCCTGTAACTTTTCCCAGGCCGGTTGGTCCGCGCAAACTGCTGCTGCAATCTGCCAGAATCGGCCGTCTTGTCTTGTCTGGATGCCGATCAACGATGACTGCTGCCGCGCCGCTTGCTTCGCCCATCAATTCGCCTGCGCGCGTGCTATTCGCCAGTTTGATCGGCACCACCATCGAGTTCTTCGATTTCTATATTTATGCCACTGCCGCAGTGCTGGTGTTCCCAACCTTGTTCTTTCCTGCCGGCGATGGCAGCGCCGCGATGCTGCAGTCGTTGGCGACATTTGCCGTCGCATTTGTCGCGCGGCCGGTGGGCTCGGCCGTGTTTGGCCACTTCGGCGATCGGGTCGGGCGCAAGGCCACGTTGGTGGCGGCGCTGCTGACGATGGGCTTGTCCACGGTGGCGATCGGCTTGCTGCCCAGCTACGCGCAGATCGGCGTGTTTGCGCCTGCATTGTTGGCGTTGTGTCGCTTCGGACAGGGCCTGGGTTTGGGCGGCGAGTGGGGCGGGGCAGTGTTGCTTGCCACCGAAAACGCGCCGCCTGGAAAACGCGTGTGGTACGGCATGTTTCCGCAGCTGGGCGCGCCGCTGGGCTTCCTATTGTCCACTGGCACCTTCCTGGGCATGGGCGCAGTGCTCGACGATGCGCAGTTCATGCAGTGGGGCTGGCGGGTGCCGTTTCTGGCCAGTGCATTGCTGGTGCTGACCGGCTTGTGGGTGCGCCTGAGCATCACCGAGACACCCGATTTCCAGAAGACCCTGGACCACAAAACACGCGTACGCCTGCCATTGGGCACGGTGATCACCCAGCACTGGCCGGCCTTGATCATCGGCACGCTGGGTGCGTTCGCCACCTTTGTGCTGTTCTATCTGATGACGGTGTTCGCGCTGGGTTACGGCACCAAGACGCTGGGCTACGACAAGGAGCAGTTTCTGCTGCTGCAGATGGCCGGTATCGTCTTTTTCGCGATCGGCATTCCGCTTTCGGCCAAGTTTGGTGATCGCCATGGCGCACCGCTGGCGATGATGCTGGCCAGCATCGCGATCATTGCGTTCGGGCTGGCATTTGCGCCGCTGTTCCAGGCCAATCATCCGTTGCAGGTGTTGATCTTCCTGGGGTTGGGCTTCTTTTTCATGGGCCTGACCTACGGCCCCTGCGGCACGCTGCTGGCCGAGTTGTATCCCACCGAGGTGCGTTACACCGGCGCCTCGTTGTCGTTCAATCTGGCCAGCATTCTGGGTGCGGCGCCGGCGCCGTATGTGGCCACGCAACTGGCCGCACGTTATGGCGTGCAGGCAGTCGGGCAGTATCTGGGTGGCGCTGCGGTGTTGAGTCTGTTGGCATTGATCGCGGCGCGTGCGATGCGGCGCCGCTCCAGCGAAGCGCATCCGTTCGTGTAGGAGCGCGCTGGCGCGCGATGAAGCGCTATCGATCATGCTTGATTGCATGCCGGCAGGCGCTTGCTGCGCGGCTCAGCCGGCCTCGATCAGACTGCCAGACGTACCTGATTGCGACCGCCGGCCTTGGCCAGATACAGGTGCTTGTCCGCCTCATTCAACAGATGATGCAGCGACTGGTCGCCTTCGCTGGCGATGCACACGCCGATGCTGACCGTCATGCTCAGCGTTTCGTCGCCCACGCGTACGCGCAAGGCGCTGATGCGCTCACGCAAGGTTTCGAAATAGTCGCTGGCGTTGGCGATATCCAGCCCCGGCACCAGCAGGCAGAACTCTTCGCCGCCGAAGCGCGCTACCAGATCCTGCGGCCGCGCATGCCCGGAGACCGAGGCGGCCACCGCACGCAATGCCTGGTCGCCGGCCTCGTGGCCCCAGGTGTCGTTGATATGTTTGAAGTGGTCGATGTCCACCATGGCCGCGGTGACCGTCTGGTCCTGTGACAGCAGGGTGGGGATCACCCGCTGGCTCTGTTCCAGAAAATAGCGCCGGTTGGGCAGGCCGGTGAGGAAGTCCCGGGTGGCTAGGTCCTGCAGCGTGCCGATCAGTTCCAGCTGGTCCACGTTCTGCGACACGCGGCAGAAGAATTCTTCGCGTGAGAACGGTTTGCGCAGGAAATCGTTGGCACCGTTCTTGAGAAAACGCGGGATCAGCGACGAATCGCTGTTGCCGGAAATGCCGATCACGGCAACCTTGTCGCGCGACCGGATCGCACGCAGCCGGCGGGTGAATTCCACGCCTTCCATGCCGGGCATTTCCTGATCGACGATGGTCAGGCGAATGCCGGGGTCGCGCTCGATCGCCTGCAGGCCAGAGGCACCATCGGCAGCGAGCACCACGCGGTAGCCGTACATCGACAGCAATGCGCCGGCATAGGTACGCGCAGACAAGGAGTCGTCCACTACCAGAGCGGCGATACGGCGATTGCGCTCCAGGCGCTGCACCAGCCAAGCCAGATATTCGATGGCACCTGGCGCATTTTTGAGCACGTAATCGATGATCTGCTGCTGCAGCACGCGCTGGCGCAGATCCTCGTCGTAGACCCCGCTGACCACCACGGTGGGCAGTTTGCGCGAGAGGAAAAATTCCACGACCTTGTCGCGGTCGCCATCCACCAGCACCAGCCCGGTCAGGACCAGGAACCAACCATCTTCTTCGTCCAGTACGCGTGCCGCTTCGGCCAGAGTCGAGACAACCGTCACGGGCAGTTCCACGCGTTGCTCGATGGCTTCGCGCAGCATGCTGGTGAACGTGCGCGAGTTTTCCACCAGCAACACGCGTTGCGGCAAGACTGCGCTTTCACTATTGCGATGTAGGGTGCCTGGGGACATCGGTTAGCCGTGCGGATCGAACCGTCATACCAGCTAACGGCTCTGCTCGCCAAAACTTGAGCGCTTCGTCTCAAAGTGGCGAAGACTAAGAGCGGTTAACAAATGAGTGCAGTGGTTTTGTCGGCGGTATGTTGGTGGATGCAGTCAGAGGTCCAGATCAAACGCTGCGTGGGTCGAGGGCGCGGTGCCCTCACCGCTCGCGGGACACGCCGCAAGTACGTCCATGTAGGCTCGGTGGCGGCATCCATGCCGCCACACGGTCCCGCAATCGGTGAGGACACCGCACCAGAGAGTTTGTCGGTTGCTTTCTTAAAGCTTGTCCATCGCTCGGCTTACATTGAGAAGATGAATCAGGCGTGCCGTTATCTAAGCAACCCACGTAAGGCATTGCTTGCACCATGCACACCGACCATCTTGACTGGTCCTTGCCCGCCCACCGTCGCGGGACCTTACGCGGCATGGATGCCGCGTAAGAGCCTACACGGACGTACTTGCGGCGTGTCCTGCGATGGTGGGCGGGCAAGGGCCCTGCAGCCAGGCATCAGATCAGCCGGCCCGCAGTAGACTGGCGTGAAGTAGTTTGGTCAGCCGCTCTTGGGCCCAGATCACCACAGCGCATCGCGTAACCGGTACCAGCTCATCGCCGCCACCAGTAGCGGGGTGCGCAGCCGCCGTCCGCCGGGGAAGGGCAGGTGCGGGATGCGCTCGAACACGTCCAGACGCTGGCTTTGACCGGTGATGGCCTCGGCGATGACATGACCGGCAAGACCGGTGGCTGCCACGCCATGGCCGGAGAAACCCTGCGCGAAATACACATTGGCCGCCAGCCGGCCCCAGTGCGGGGCGCGGTTGCGCGAGATGTCCACGTAGCCGCCCCACAGCGTTTCCAACGGCACGCCGCGTAGCTGCGGGAACACCGTGTGCATGCGCTGCGTCATCAAGCGGTTCAAGCCAGGCGGCGGGCGCGAGGAATAACTGGCGCGGCCGCCGAACAGCAGCCGGTGGTCGGCGCTGAGCCGGTAATAGTCCAGCGCCCAGTTGGTATCGGCCACGGCCATGTCGTTGGCGATCAAGGCGCGTGCGCGGCCCTCACCCAGCGGCGGCGTCGCGCCGACATAGGTGCCTACCGGCATGATGTGGCGCTCCAACGATGCAGAAATGCCGTGCAGCAAGGCGTTTCCTGCAATCACGCCGAAGTCGGCCGATACGCTGCCCTGGGCGGTGTGCATCAGCACCCGCTCGCCATGTTCCTGCCGTGTTACCGCCGAGCCTTCGTAGATGCGCACGCCGGCCGCCAGCGCCGCGCGTGCCAGGCCGAGCGCGTAGGCCAGTGGGTGCAGATGACCGCTGGCCGGGTCGAACATCGCGCCCAGATACAGCGGGCTGTCCAGTACCTGCCGGGTGCGGGCGCGGTCCCACCATTCCAGCGGGTAGTCGTAGCGCTCGGCCATGCGCACGATGCCGTGGTGCAAGGCCTGCACCTGGCGCGGTTTCAGCGGCACGTGGGCGTGACCGTCGCGCCAGTCGCAAGCGATGGCATGACGCTCGATGCGCGCGCGCAGCATGCGCATGCCGTCGCGTGAGAAGTCGAACAACAGCCGCGCATCGGCATTGTCGACCAGCGCTTCCAGGGTTTCCTGCTCGCAGCCGTAGCCCACGATGGCCTGGCCGCCGTTGCGCCCGGACGCGCCCCAGCCGATGCGCCTGGCTTCCAGCACGATGACCTTGTAGCCGGCCTCGGCCAGGGCCAGGGCCGCAGTGAGGCCGGTGTAGCCGGCGCCGAGAATGCAGACATCGGCGCGTTCAACGCCTTGCAGGCGCGGCTGCTCCGGCAAGGCGGGCGTGCTGCGCGCGTACCAACTGTCGGGATAGCCGTTGCCCGGCGTGTCGGTGTCTGGCAGTGATGTGGCCGCGCCGCTCATCACACGGTCCGCAGATACCGGGCGTAATCCAGATCCGGCACCAGCGCCTGGTAGTCGAGCAATTCGCGTTGTTTCTGCTGGCCGAACACATGCTGGAACTGGCTGCCCAACTGCTCGCCGATGAAAGGGTTGGCGCCAAATGCATCGACTGCGCCTTGCCAGGTACGCGGCTGGAACACCGACTGCGCATAGGCATTCCCGATGACTGGCGCAGTCGGCTCGCCGGGGTGCTGCAGGCCATCCAGCATGGCGGCGAGCACGGTGGCGGCGACCAGATACGGGTTGGCGTCCGCGCCGGCGATGCGGTGTTCGATCCGGGTATTGCGTGCATCGCTATGCGGGATGCGCAGCGCCACGGTGCGATTGTTGAAGCCCCAGCTCGCATCCAATGGCACGAAGGCATTGCTGACGAAGCGTCGATAACTATTGGCGTGCGGTGCGAACACCAGCAGCGAGGCATCCGCATGCCGCTGCAGCCCGGCGATGGCGTGGCGCAGGCTGTCGGCCGGCGCAGCGGCGCTGCTGGCAAACACATTGTGGCCATCGGCATCGAGCAGGCTCACGTGCAGATGCAAGCCGCTGCCGGCCTGGCCCGGGAACGGCTTGGCCATGAAGCTGGCGAGCTTGCCCTGCTGCTGCGCGATCGCCTTGATGGTGCGTTTGAGCAGCAGTGCCTCGTCGCAGGCGGCCACCGCGTCGGCGCGATGTTGCAGGTTGATTTCGAACTGCCCGGGCGCGTATTCGGCCACCGCCGTATCGGCGGGGATGCCTTGTTGCCGGCAGGCGGCGGTGACTGCATCGGTGAAGTCGCGCTGGTCGTCCAGGTCCTGCAGCGAATACACCTGGGTGCTGTCGCTGCGCTCACCGGTGACCGGGTCGCGCGGGGTCTGCGGACGCCCCTGCGCGTCGGGCACCGCGTCGAACAGATAGAACTCCAGTTCCACTGCGATCACCGGGGTCAGGCCCAGCGCAGCGAAGCCACGCAATACACGCTGCAGCACCGCGCGTGGTGCGACCTCGAACACGCTGCCGTCGGGGTTGTGCATCGCCAGCAGCAACTGCGCCATTGGCTGCGGTGCCCACGGCACCGGACGCAGCGAGCCTGCGATCGGCCGGCAGACGCGGTCGGCATCGCCGATGGCGTAGCCCAGCCCGGTCTCTTCCACGGTATTGCCGGTGATGTCGGTGGCGATCAGCGACATCGGCAGGCACACGCCATCGCGATAGATCTTGCCCAGTGCTTCGCCTGTCACACGTTTGCCACGCAGTACGCCGTTGGTGTCGGGCAGCAGCAGGTCGACCGATTCGCAGCCATCGATGCGCGCCAGCGTGGCGGCATCGGCAGCAGGCAAGGACGCGGCGAAGTTTTCGGAAGCCATGGGCACCACCTGCGAAGTCGCCGCTCAGCGTAGCAAAGCGCACGTGAGCAGTCGCAACCGCAGTTGCGTTGCGCTTGGCAATGCGTGCGGCGGCGCGGTAAGTTCGGATGCATCGCAAGTGCATTGCACCTGACGTTCAACGCTCTACACCGGGATGTCTGCATGGCTGTCGTTCCACTGGTCGGGTTGCCGACCGATCGCATCCAGCAAGGGCCGCATCCGTTTCTGGCCGCTGGCGAAAAATACATTCGCGCGGTGGTGGAGGCGGCGGGCGCGATGCCGGTGTTGCTGCCGAGCCTGCAGCCCACGCTGGATGCAGACGTGTGGCTGGATCGGTTGGATGGCCTGTTGCTGACTGGTGCGGTGAGCAATGTCGAGCCGCATCACTACAGCGACGAGCCCAGTTGGGAAGGCAACCTGCATGATCCCGCACGCGATGCCACCAGCCTTGGCCTGATCCCGCAGGCGTTTGCACGTGGCCTGCCGGTGCTGGCGATCTGCCGCGGCCTGCAGGAGGTCAACGTGGCGCTGGGCGGGCGCTTGCATCAACGCGTGCAGGAGGTGCCCGGCCTGGCCGATCATCGGGAAGACCGCAGCGCACCGCTGGACACGCAATACGGCCCTGCGCATCTGGTGCAGCTGCAACCCGGCGGCTGGTTGGCCGGCATGAGCGAGACCGATCAGGTGTGGGTGAATTCGTTGCACGGGCAGGGTATTGCGAAGCTCGCCGACGGGCTGGTGGTCGAAGCCACTGCACCGGATGGCCTGATCGAAGCCTTTCGTGGCGCCGGGCCGGGCTTTTTGCTGGCGGTGCAATGGCATCCGGAGTGGCGTGTCACACAGCATCCGTTCTACCGTGCCATCTTTCAGGCCTTCGGCGATGCCTGTCGTCAATACGCCGCTCAACGCGGCCAGTGAGGTTGCATGTCCATCCGCACACGTTCGCGCAAATCCACGCCCAAGCAGCCGGAAAGCGCGCTGCGCCGCTGGCTCAAGGAGCGCAACATCACCGAGGTGGAGTGCCTGGTGCCGGACATCACCGGCAACGCGCGCGGCAAGATCATCCCCGCCGACAAGTTCTCGCACGACTACGGCACCCGCCTGCCGGAAGGCATCTTCGCCACCACCGTCACCGGCGATTTCCCGGACGATTATTACGAGCTGACCTCGCCCTCTGATTCGGACATGCACCTGCGCCCGGACGCCTCCACCGTGCGCATGGTGCCGTGGGCCGCCGACCCCACCGCGCAGGTCATCCACGATTGCTACACCAAGGATGGGCAGCCCCATGAGCTTGCGCCCCGCAACGTGCTGCGCCGCGTGCTGGACGCGTATGCCGAGGTGAAGCTGCAACCAATGGTGGCGCCGGAGCTTGAATTCTTTCTGGTGCAGAAGAACACCGACCCGGATTTTCCGTTGCTGCCACCGGCGGGGCGCTCCGGCCGCCCGGAAACCGCGCGGCAGTCGTATTCGATCGATGCGGTCAACGAGTTCGATCCGATCCTGGATCTGATGTACGACTACTGCGACGCGATGGAACTGGACGTGGATACCTTGATCCACGAATCCGGCGCGGCGCAGCTGGAGGTCAACTTCACCCATGCCGATGCGCTGTCGCGCGCCGATCAGGTCTTCATGTTCAAGCGCACCATGCGCGAAGCCGCGTTGCGGCATGGCGTGTACGCCACGTTTCTGGCCAAACCCATGGAAACCGAGCCGGGCAGTGCGATGCATATTCATCAGAGCCTGTTGCATACCGGCACTGGCAAGAATGTGTTCAGTGGCAAGCGCGAAGGCGGTTTCAGCGACACCTTTGCGCATTATCTCGGTGGCCTGCAGAAATACATTCCGATGGCGATGGGGTTGCTGGCACCCAATGTCAATTCCTATCGAAGGCTGATGTTCGGCGAGGTGTCGCCCAGCAATGTGCTGTGGGGGTTCGACAATCGCACCTGCGGGCTACGCGTGCCGATCGACACCCCGCAGAACATGCGGGTGGAAAGCCGCTTTGCCGGCTCCGATGCCAATCCGTATCTGGCGATGGCAGCGACCTTGGCGTGCGGGTTATTGGGTATCCGCGAAAAGCTGGAACCGACCGCGCCGATCAGCAGCAACGGCAAGGAGCAGGGCTACGATCTGCCGCGCTCGCTGGGTGAAGCTCTAGACGGATTGGAGGGCTGCGAGGCATTGCAGGAGATGTTGGGTCGGCGGTTTGTGCGCGCCTATATCTCGGTGAAGCGGAAGGAATACGAGACGTTCTTTCGTGTCATCAGTTCGTGGGAACGGGAGTTCTTGCTGTTGAATGTCTGAGGCGTTTTCGACTCGCGCAGCGTGCTGCGTCGTCTCCTTCTCCCATCGGGAGAAGGTGCCCGAAGGGCGGATGAGGGTACGGCATATAAGGATGCATGATGCCTCGCGCATTGGACATTGGGCACCGCGCCCCGTTCGCGCGTTTCACTCCTTGTTCGGCATGCGCCACTGAAAGCATCTTGTGCCCGGCCGATCGACCGTAGACTGCACGTACCCCGTAGCCGGAGTGCCCATGGATCCGCAAGCACTGAAGACCTTGCAGCAACTCGATGCCGCCCATCACCTGCATCCGTTCAACGACAACGCAGCATTGGCCGAGAAGGGCACGCGCATCCTGACGCGCGGGCAGGGCGTGTATGTGTGGGATGCGGACGGCAACAAGTTGCTGGATGCGTTCGGCGGATTGTGGTGCGTGAATGTGGGCTATGGACGCAAGGAGCTCGCGCAGGCGGCGGCGCGGCAGATGGAGCAGTTGGCCTACTACAACAGCTTCTTTCAGTGCACCACCGAGCCCACCATCCATCTCGCCGCCAAGCTGGCCGAGCTGACGCCGGGCGATTTGAACCATGCGTTCTTCGCTAACTCCGGCTCGGAGGCCAACGACACCATCCTGCGGCTGGTGCGGCACTTCTGGGCGGTGCAGGGGCAGCCGGAAAAACGCATCTTCATCGGCCGCCACGACGGCTATCACGGCACCACCATGGCCGGTGCCAGCCTGGGTGGCATGAAAGGCATGCACAAGCAGGGCGGCTTGCCGATTCCGGATATTCATCACATCTCGCCGCCGTATCACTTCGGCGATGGCGGTGAGATGGATCCCGAAGAATACGGGCTGCTGGCAGCGCGCCGCTTGGAAGAAAAGATTCTGCAGCTCGGCCCCGAGAACGTGGCAGCCTTCATCGGCGAGCCGATCATGGGCGCGATCGGGGTCTATATCCCGCCGCGCAGTTACTGGCCGGAAATCGAGCGCATCTGCCGGCGCTACGACGTGCTGCTGGTCGCCGACGAAGTGATCTGCGGCTTCGGCCGCACCGGTGCGTGGTTCGGTGCGGATTACTTCGGCTTCCAGCCCGATGTGATGACGCTCGCCAAGGGCATCACCTCCGGCTATATCCCGTTGGCGGCAGCGATGTTCAACGATCGCGTGGCCGGTGTGCTCAAGACGCACGGCGGCGAGCTGGCGCATGGCGGCACCTATTCCGGGCATCCGGTGTGTGCGGCGGTGGCGTTGGAGAATGTGCGGCTGTTGCAGGACGAAGGCATCGTGGAGACCGCACGCACCCGGATTGCGCCGTATCTGGCGCAGCGCTGGGCCGAGCTGGGCGAACATCGCCTGGTGGGCGAGGCACGCATCGCCGGGCTGGTCGGCGCACTGGAACTGGTGCCGGACAAGCGCCAACGCGGCACGTATTTTCCCGAGCGCGGCCGTGTAGGGGCGCTGTGCCGCGACTTCGCACTAAAGCGCGGGCTGATCCTGCGCGCGACTTACGACGCCATGCTGCTGTCGCCACCATTGATCATCACCTGCGAGCAGGTCGATGAGCTGTTCGACAAGGCCTGGGCGGCGCTGGACGACACCGCGCAGGCGCTGGGCAGATGAGTGGCCCTCATGGCGCGCGCACGTCAGCCGGGTGCGCGTGACGCGCGGAAACCGCAATGGTCGAATGCGGCATGCCACCCCGTCCAATGGCCGCGCCCGCCAGGCGCAGCAAACCTCGTTTTCGATAGCCGCTGCAAGCCAGGGAAATAAGCTGGGCAAACAGAAACCCGATGCGTAGGCTGGAACGCTCACCGGCCACACCGCCGGCCCCGCCATGACCGCACTGCTTTGGAGATCCACATGACGTTGCGACTGCTCGCCCTGACGCTGTCCACCACCTTGTTGGCCGCCTGCGGTGGCGGCACTGCGCCAGGCAATGCCGATGCGCGGGCCAAGGTGCTCAACGTCTACAACTACTCGGACTACATCGCCGAAGACACCATTCCCGCGTTCGAAAAGAGCAGCGGCATCAAGGTCACCTACGACGTGTTCGACAGCGACGAGATGGTGGAAGCCAAACTGCTCGCCGGCGGCAGCGATTACGACGTGGTGGTGCCCACGCTGAGCTTCTTCGGCCGGCAGATCCAGGCCGGGGTGTTCCTGCCGCTGGACAAGAGCAAGATCCCCAACCTGGTCAATCTGGATCCGGACATCATGCGCCGCATCGCCGCGCAGGATCCGGGCAATGCCTTTGGCGTGCCGTACATGATCGGCACCACCGGCATCGGCTACAACGTGGACAAGCTCAAGGCCGTCTTCGGCAGCACCGAGGTCGCCAACAGCTGGGATCTGGTATTCAAGCCGGAAAATCTGTCGAAGTTGAAGGACTGCGGCGTCACCATTCTCGACACGCCCTCGGACATGATTCCGATCGCGCTCAATTATCTGGGTCTGGATCCGCACAGCACGGTGCCGGCGGAGATCGAAAAAGCCGCCGCGCTGATCAAGACGATTCGCCCGTATGTGCAGAACTTCCACTCCAGCCAGTACGTGACCTCGCTGGCCAACGGCAACACCTGTCTTGCAGTGGGCTGGTCGGGCGACATCATCCAGGCGCGCGACCGAGCGGTAGAGGCCGGCAACACCGTCAAGGTGGCCTATTCGATCCCGAAGGAAGGCGCGCCGCAGTGGTTCGACATGCTGGCCATTCCCAAGGACGCCAAGCACCCCGACAACGCCTATGCCTTCATCAATTATCTGTTGAAGCCGGAGGTGGCTGCAGCCAACAGCAACTTCATCCACTACGCCAATCCGGTGCGCACTGCCACGCCGCTGGTGGATGCGGCGATCCGCAACGACGCCACCATCTACCCGCCGCCGGAGGTGACCGCCAAGATGTTTACCTATGCGATCAATCCGCCGGAAGTGGACCGGCTGTACACGCGGCTGTGGACCGAGATCAAGACCGGTCGTTGAGGCGTCGGCGGGTTGAAGGCGCGGCCGCGTAGCCAGGTCTTCATAAAGAACCAATCAGTCCAAGCGGCAGCTGACCAGGCTCGTCACGCAATCTGTACCGGGCGGTTCAAATAATTGTATGGTTGCGCCGCCTTCGCCGGAACCGCTGATGCGGCACGTCGTTGCGCGCGCCTCGCCCACGACACAGGACGCCTGACTTTGAGCAACCACGATCACCAGTCCAACGACGGCCAGGCTTCGGCCCAGGATGCCCAAGGCAACGCTGCACACAATCAGCAGGAGCCGCCCAAGCCCTCGCCGTTGAAGAACCCCAAGGTGAAGTGGACGCTGATCGTGGTCGGCCTGCTGGTGGTGGTGCTGCTGGCGCTGTGGCTGGCCTACTACCTGATCAAGGGCCGCTACATGCAGAGCACCAATAACGCTTATCTGCAGGCCGATTCGGTAGCGGTCGCGCCGCGCGTCAGCGGCTATGTGACCAAGGTGATGGTGGGCGACAACCAGATCGTGGAGGCCGGCCAGCCGCTGCTGCAGATCGACGACCGCACCTACCAGGCCACCCTGCAGCAGGCCGAAGCCGCAATCGCCGCGCGCCAGGCCGATATCGCCGCAGCAACTGCCAACGTGTCCGGGCAGGAGTCGTCGCTGGTGCAGGCGCGTAGCCAGGTGACCTCGGCGGCGGCAAGCCTGAAATTCGCCCAGGCCGAAGTGAAGCGCTTCGCCCCGTTGGCCGCCTCGGGTGCAGACACCCACGAACATCAGGAAAGCCTGCAGCACGAACTGGCCCGCGCACGCGCCCAGTACGACGCGGCGCAGGCACAGGCCAAGGGCGCGCAGAGCCAGATCCTGGCCAGCAACGCACAGCTGGAACAGGCGCAAGCCGGCGTGAAGCAGGCCACCGCCGATGCCGACCAGGCCCGCGTGGCGGTGGAAGACACCCTCCTCACCAGCCGCATCCGTGGCCGGGTCGGCGACAAGACCGTGCAGGTGGGCCAGTTCCTCGGCGCCGGTACCCGCACCATGACCATCGTGCCGCAGCAATCGCTGTACCTGGTCGCCAATTTCAAGGAAACCCAGGTCGGCCTGATGCGTCCGGGCCAGCCGGCCGAGATCGAGGTCGATGCGCTGTCGGGCGTGAAGCTGCACGGCAAGATCGAAAGCCTCTCGCCGGGCACCGGTTCGCAATTCGCATTGTTGCCGCCGGAGAACGCCACCGGCAACTTCACCAAAGTCGTCCAGCGCATTCCGGTGCGGATCCGTGTGCTGGCCGGTGACGAGGCGCGCAAGGTGCTGGTGCCGGGCATGTCGGTCGAAGTGACGGTGGATACGCGCTCGGCCAAGGACGCCAAGCAACGGGCCGAGGAGGAATCCGATCGCGTGCAGGCGCAGGAGCGCGCGCGATGAGTGCAGCCGCAGCCACCGGCCCGCGTGCCGGCGGCAGCGCCCAACGCGAGAAGGCCGAACCGGGCGCGTGGCTGGCGGTACTGGCCGGCACCATCGGCTCGTTCATGGCGACGCTGGATATCTCCATCGTCAACGCGGCGCTGCCCACCATCCAGGGCGAAGTCGGCGCCAGCGGCACCGAAGGCACCTGGATTTCCACCGCGTATCTGGTGGCCGAGATCATCATGATCCCGCTCACAGGCTGGTTCGTGCGCACGCTGGGCCTGCGCAACTTCCTGCTGATCTGCGCGGTGATGTTCACCGCGTTTTCGGTGGTGTGCGGCTTGTCGACCTCGTTGACGATGATGATCATCGGCCGCGTCGGGCAGGGCCTGGCCGGCGGTGCGTTGATTCCCACCGCGCTGACCATCGTCGCCACGCGGCTGCCGCCCAGCCAGCAGACCATGGGCACCGCCTTGTTCGGCATGACCGTGATCATGGGCCCGGTGATCGGCCCGCTGCTGGGCGGCTGGCTCACCGAAAACGTCAGCTGGCACTACGCGTTCTTCATCAACGTGCCGATCTGCGTCGGCCTGGTGGCCTTGTTGCTGCTCGGGTTGAAGCATGAAAAAGGCGATTGGGCCGGCCTGCTCGATGCCGACTGGTTGGGCATCTATGGCCTCACCGCCGGGCTGGGTGGGCTCACCGTGGTGCTGGAAGAAGGCCAGCGCGAGCGCTGGTTCGAATCCAGCGAGATCAACATGCTGAGCCTGATCTCCCTGAGCGGATTCATCGCCTTGGTGATCACCCAGTTCCGTCGCCGGCCGCCGGTGATCCACTTGTCGTTGTTGCTGCATCGCAGTTTCGGTGCGGTGTTCGTCATGATCATGGCGGTGGGCATGATCCTGTTCGGGGTCATGTACATGATTCCGCAGTTTCTGGCGGTGATCTCCGGCTACAACACCGAGCAGGCAGGCTATGTGCTGCTGCTGTCCGGTCTGCCGACCGTGCTGCTGATGCCGATGATGCCCAAGCTGCTGGAAGTGGTGGATGTGCGCATTCTGGTGATCGCCGGGCTGATCTGTTTTGCCGCGGCCTGTTTCGTCAATCTGTCGCTGACTGCCGACACCGTGGGCATGCATTTTGTCGCCGGCCAGTTGCTGCAGGGCTGCGGGTTGGCGCTGGCGATGATGTCGTTGAATCAGGCCGCGATTTCGTCGGTGCCGCCCGAGCTGGCAGGCGATGCCTCGGGCTTGTTCAACGCCGGCCGCAACCTGGGCGGCTCGGTGGGCCTGGCGCTGATCTCCACGTTTCAGGAGCGCCGCATGACCTTCCATACCGAAACCATCGGCAGCGCGATCACCGCCAACGCCTCGCGCGCGCAGGAGTTCTTGTCAGGTCTGGGCGCGCAGATGCAGGGCAGCGCCGGTGCGGAGGCCGCGATCCGCTCGATCGCGCAGCTGGCGCGCCTGGTGCAGCAGCAGGCGCTGGTGATGACCTATAGCGATCTGTTCTGGATCTTCGGCGTGATCGTGGTCTGCACGATTCCGCTGGCCTTTTTGCTCAAGCCGTTACCCAAGGGGGCGCACCTTGCAATGCACTGATTCCATGCGCCTGATCCGCATGCCACTGGCAGCCGCGCTGAGCGCGGTGCTGCTCGGCGGCTGCATGCTCGGTCCCAACTACACCAAGGCACCGGTCGTGGCCGATGCGGCCATGCAGGCGCCGGCATTGCATCGCGCCAGCGGCGCCGAGGTGGTCGCCGCTGCGCCGTTGAATCACTGGTGGGAGGAGCTGCACGATCCGATGCTCACCCAACTGGTCACCCAGGCGCTGGCCGACAGCCCCAATCTGCGTGCTGCGCAGGCGCGGTTGTTGGCTAACCGCGCACTGGCACGCCAGCGTCGCGCCGAGCGTCTGCCCAAGCTCAATGCCAGCGCCTTGTACGCGTATGCCGAGCCGCCGCAGACCATCGTCGATACGCTCGGCGACTTGCAGAATGGCCAGAACAGCCAGCCGCCGGCCGCAGGCAGCGAAGAGGCGAGCCTGGACAAGACCCAGATCTACAGCGTCGGGTTCGATGCCAGCTGGGAGCTGGATCTGTTCGGCCGCCGCCGCCGCGCCGCCGAAGGTGCGCTGGCACAGGCGCAGGCCTCCGAAGCCGAGCTGGCCGATGCGCAGGTGCAGCTGGCTGCCGAAGTCGGGCAGGTCTATCTCAACTACCGCGGGCTGCAGGCGCGTCTGGCCATTGCCGACGCCAACCTCGACAAGATCGGGCAGACGTTGCGGCTGACCCAGCAGCGCCGCGAACAAGGCGCTGCCTCCGACCTGCAGGTCGAGCAGATCGCCACGCAGGTGCAGCAGCAACAGGCGCAACGCCTGCCGCTGGACATGCAATCGCAGGAGGCATTGGACCAGCTGGCGTTGATGGTCGGGCGCGAGCCCGGTGCACTGGATACGCAATTGAGCACAGCGCAGCCGTTGCCGATGTTGCCCACCCAGGTGCGTGTGGACGATGCCGGTGCGTTGATCCGTCGCCGCCCCGACGTGCGCAAGGCCGAACGCGAGCTGGCTGCCTCCAGCGCGCAGATCGGCGAGGCATTGAACGGCTATTTCCCGCAGGTGACCTTGCTGGGCGGGCTGAGCTGGGTGGCCGGTTCGCCGGGCGATTTCAATTCCGATGCGCTGACCACGTTGGCGGTGCCTATGTTGCGCTGGTCGATCTTCGATTTCGGCCGCACCAAGGCCCAGGTGGAGCAGGCGCGTGCCGGCAATGCCGGCCGCGAGGCCGCGTACGAAGGTGCCGTGCTGGGTGCGTTGCAGGATGCCAATTCCGCGTTGGCGCGCTTCGGCTCGGCGCGCAAACAACTGGTGGTGGCGCGGCAGGCCGAAGCCTCGGCCACGCGCTCGGCCGGGCTGATGCAGCAGCGGCGCGATGCCGGCGCCACTTCGTCGATCGACCTGCTCGATGTACAACGCCAGCAACTATCCGCGCAGGACGCAGCCGCGCAGGCGCAGGTGCAGTTGCTGGTGAACTACGTGGCCTTGCAGAAAAGCCTGGGCCTGGGCTGGAGCGAACCGGCGCAGGAGGCGCGCTGAGCGATTCCTGATGCGGCGGGCGCAAGCGCTGCAGCCGCAGTCGGGTTTTGCCATGATGCGGTGAGTGGTCGCCAGTGCGGTCCTCGCGCCTTCGCAATCGAGAGGTTTCATGGCAGTTCCCGAGCAGCTCTCCACCGGCGACACCGCGTATCTGAGCATCAGCGAGGTCCGCAAGGAGTTCGACGGCTTCGTCGCGGTCGACGATGTCAGCCTGCAGATCCGCAAGGGCGAGATCTTCGCGCTGCTGGGCGGCTCGGGCAGCGGCAAGTCCACATTGCTGCGCTGCCTGGCCGGCTTCGAACGGCCGACCAAGGGGCGCATCGTGCTCGATGGCCAACCCATCGACGCGCTGCCGCCGTACGAGCGCCCGATCAACATGATGTTCCAGTCGTATGCGCTGTTTCCGCACATGAGCGTGGAGCAGAACATCGCATTCGGATTGAAGCAGGAAGCCTTGTCCAAATCCGCCATCGCCGCGCGTGTCGGCGAGATGCTGGAGCTGGTGCAGCTCGGCAGCTTGGCCAAGCGCAAGCCGCATCAATTATCCGGCGGGCAGCAGCAACGCGTGGCGTTGGCGCGCTCGCTGGCCAAGCGGCCCAAGCTGCTGTTGCTGGACGAACCGATGGGCGCGCTGGACAAGAAGCTGCGCTCGCAGATGCAGCTGGAACTGGTCAACATCATCGAAACCTCCGGCGTCACCTGCGTCATGGTCACCCACGACCAGGAAGAGGCCATGACCATGGCCACCCGCATCGCGCTGATGGACAAGGGCTGGATCCAGCAGGTCGGCACCCCCGACGAGATCTACGAACAACCGGCCAACCGCTTCGCTGCCGAATTCATCGGCTCGGTCAATCTGATCGACGCGGTCATCGTCGAAGACGAGCCGGATTACGTCAGTTTGAAAACATCGGCATTCGCTGCACCCATCCGCATCGGGCATGGCATCACCGGGTTCGCAGGGCAAACGGTGGCGTTCGCGCTACGTCCCGAAAAACTCGCCATCGGCAAGGACGAACCCGCGCAGACCTGCAACAAGGCGCACGGGGTGATCGAAGACATCGCCTATTTCGGCAGCCATTCGGTGTATCACGTGCGCTTGCCGAGCGGCTTCAAGTTGATGGCCCATTTCGCTAACCGCCAGCGTTGGGCCAGCGAAGCGCTGACCTGGGGCGATGCGGTGTGGGTGGGCTGGGGCGAGGACGATGGCGTGGTGCTGACCGCATGAGAGCGGCCAGCAAAACTACTGCGCAGCCGCCAGGGGCGCGCGGCCGGTGCTCGGAATCCTCATGTACCACTCGTACACTGCGGTTCCTCCGCGCCGTCCGCGCCCCCCTGGCGACTGCTCGCTACGTTTTGCTAGCCACTCTTCGCCATGCACTGCCGGGCGCACGCTGGGGCGTGATCGCCGCACCGTATCTGTGGCTGCTGCTTTTCTTCGCGATTCCGTTCCTGATCGTGCTGAAGATCTCCTTCGCCGAGCACGCCACCGCAATGCCGCCGTACACGCCATTGTTCGCCGTGGCTGCCGATGGCGCGGTGAGCATCAAGCTGCATCTGGGCAACTATCTGGTCTTGTTGCGCGACAGCCAGTACGTGGCGGCGTATGCGAGTTCGATCAAGATCGCAGCGATCTCCACGGCGCTTGCGCTGCTAATCGGCTACCCGATGGCCTACGTGATCGCGCGCCTGCCGCTGGCCACGCGCAACGTGGCGATGATGCTGGTAGTGCTGCCATCGTGGACCTCGTTCCTGATCCGCGTGTACGCCTGGATCGGCATCCTCGACGGCAACGGATTGCTCAATCAGGCGCTGCTGGCACTGGGCGTTATCCGGCAGCCGTTGCACCTGCTGTACACCCCGATCGCCGCCTACATCGGCATCGTCTACTGCTATCTGCCCTTCATGGTGTTGCCGCTGTACGCCAATCTGGTCAAGCACGATCAACGTTTGCTTGAGGCGGCCTACGATCTGGGCGCGCGGCCGTGGCAGGCGTTTGTGCGCATCACTTTGCCGCTCTCGCGCAACGGCATCGTGGCCGGCTGCATGCTGGTGATGATTCCGGCGGTGGGCGAGTTCGTGATTCCGGAAATGTTGGGCGGCCCCAACACCTTGATGATCGGCCGCGTGCTGTGGGGCGAGTTCTTCAACAATCGCGACTGGCCGGTGGCCGCTGCAGTAGCCACTGTGATGTTGTTGTTGTTGCTGGTGCCGATCGTGATCTTCCACCGTTATCAACAGCGCGAGCTGGAAGGGCGGCTCACATGATGCGCGCCTCTCGCAGTAGACGCGTGCTTGGCGGCAGCGTGCTCGCGCTGGGTTTCGGCTTTCTGTACCTGCCGATCCTGTTGCTGATGGTGTACTCGTTCAACGCCTCGCGCCTGGCCACCGTGTGGGGCGGTTTTTCCACGCGCTGGTATGGCGAATTGCTGCGCGACCGGCAGTTGCTGGACGCGGGCTGGGTCAGCCTGGAAGTGGCATTCTGGACCGCGT
Source organism: Xanthomonas sp. NCPPB 3959 (assembly GCF_056675575.1). Taxonomy (NCBI): domain Bacteria; kingdom Pseudomonadati; phylum Pseudomonadota; class Gammaproteobacteria; order Lysobacterales; family Lysobacteraceae; genus Xanthomonas; species Xanthomonas sp. NCPPB 3959. The sequence goes on along the minus strand of NZ_JBWWVR010000001.1, from coordinate 692,277 downwards.
GTGCATCGACAGTGCTTGGCACCATGGCGGCGATGGCAATGGTGCGCATGCGGCGCTTTCCCGGCAAAACCTTGTTCGGTGCGTTGATTACCGCGCCCTTGGTGATGCCGGAAGTGATCATCGGCCTGTCGATCCTGCTGTTGCTGGTGTCGATGGGCGGGGTGCTCGGTATCGCACCGCGCGGGGCGGTCGCGATCTGGGTGGCGCATGTCACCTTCACCGTCTCGTTCGTCACGGTGGTGATCTCCTCGCGGCTGCAGGAGCTGGATCGTTCGCTGGAAGAAGCCGCGATGGATCTCGGTGCGACACCTCTGAAGGTGTTCTTCCTGATCACCTTGCCGATCATCGCCCCCGCATTGGCCTCGGGCTGGCTGCTCGCCTTCACGCTGTCGCTGGACGATGTGGTGATCGCCAGTTTCCTGGCCGGGCCCAATTCCACCACGCTGCCGATCAAGGTATTCGCCTCGGTGCGGCTGGGCATCAGCCCCAAGATCAATGCGCTCGCGACGGTGATGGTGCTGGCGGTGTCGATCGCCGCGGTGATCGGTTGGTGGCTGCTGGCACGCAGCGAAAAGCGCCGTCAACGCGATGCACAGTTGGCTTTGCAATCCGCTCTCTGAGCGCGTGCCGGTAGTGGAGCGCGAGCGGGCAGTGGTCAGATATGCGCGGACGACGCGCTCATCACTGCATTGCACGCGTAGTACATGCAGTTTGCAGGCGCCTGCCTCGTGCTTTGATGTTGCGCAGTCGTCTGGTTAGCTGCATTTACTTTGCCGGAGGCGTATAGCCGCTATCCCATGGCTGTGGTTTGGTCAAAAAGCACTGGTACTCGGCGCTGATCTTGTAGCCCTGCTGCTCGGTTCTGGGCTCGGCGGACCGATCATCGCGGTTGCTTTTGCCGTCGCGTTTGTCGTCTTTGCGTTTTTGCTTGCTCGGATAGATCGTGACCATGTTCGGCGAGGAACTGGCGGTCACGAACTGGCGGATGGCAGTGTCCGAGCAGGCCCGCAGTGCTTCCTCCTCGCATGGCTGGGCAGGGTTGGGCAGGTTGTTGGTGCAAGTTACGGTCACGAATCCGTTCGCGCTGGGGCGTGGCCCGCGCATCACGTCCTGGATGAACGCGCAACCGGGCAGGGATGCGCTTACGACGATCGCCAACGCAGTGCAAAAGAACAAACGCATCGAGGTTCTTCCGTGAGTGATCGGTTCTGATCAGAGCCGGAATGCTAGAGCATTTCTGGCCCTGTCATGCCATTGCGCAAAGTGAAGTTGGGCCACTGGCGACAGTCTGTTTCGGGCAGGCGCTTCCGGGCGGTCATGTTGGTCGTCGCAAGCGCCATGTGATCGCGCTGTGGCATTCCGTCGCGGTGCCGGCAAACACAGCGTTGCACCGATTTCAGATGGTTGTGACGCGGCTGCAACTTCCCGGCGACTAGCATGGCCGCCTTGCTACAGGAGACCGTCATGTCCTACGACACCGTCAACCCGGCCAATGGCCAGGTCGAACACACCCAGCAAACCCTGGATGCCGCCGCCATCGAGGAGCGTCTGGCCGCTGCTGCCACGGCGTTTCCCACCTGGGCGGCGCTGCCGTTGGCAGAGCGTGGCGCCTTGCTGCGCCGCGTCGGTGAAGAGCTGAGCAAACGGCGCGACGATCTGCAGCGCATCATGACTGCCGAGATGGGCAAGTTGCGCCATGAAGCGCTGGCCGAGGTCGACAAGTGCGCGCAGGGTTGCGCGTACTACGCAGATCACGCGGCCGAGTATCTGGCACCGCGCGACATCCCCACCGAAGCGCAATCCAGCTACGTACGTTACGAGCCGTTGGGCTGCGTCTTTGCGGTGATGCCATGGAATTTCCCGTTGTGGCAGGCGTTTCGCTTTCTCGCACCGGGCCTGATGGCCGGCAACGTCGCGTTGCTCAAGCACGCCAGCAATGTGCCGCGTTGCGCCGATGCGATGAAAGAAGTGCTCGATGCTGCAGGTATTCCGCCGGGCGTGTTCGACGTGCTGCATATCGACAACGACCAGGCGGCTGACGTGTTGCGCGACGATCGCATCGCCGCAGTGACGCTCACCGGTAGCGAGCGTGCGGGCCGGTCGCTGGCCGCAAACGCGGGCGACCAGTTGAAGAAGTGCGTGATGGAGCTCGGCGGCAGCGATGCCTTCGTGGTGCTGGAAGACGCCGATCTGGAGCACACCGTTACCTCTGCCGTGCAGTCGCGCTTCGATAACAGCGGGCAGACCTGCATCGCCGCCAAGCGCTTCATCGTGGTGGACGCGATTGCCGATCAGTTCATCGAACGCTTTGTCGCTGCCGCGTCCAAGCGCGTGCTCGGCGACCCGCAGCAGGAAACCACCACGCTCGCGCCGATGGCACGCGCCGACCTGCGCGACGAGTTGCACAAGCAGGTGCAGGCCAGCGTGGAGAAGGGCGCACAGGTGCTGCTCGGTGGCGAGCCTGTGGCTGGCTCGCATGCAGGCTATCCCGCCACCATTCTCGACCGTGTTGCCCCGGGCATGCCGGCTTACGAGGAAGAGTTGTTCGGCCCGGTCGCCTCGGTGATCCGCGTGGCCGACGAAGCAGAAGCGGTGCGTGTGGCCAACGACACCACCTTCGGTCTGGGCGGCAGCGTGTGGACGGCAGATGCCAAACACGGCGAGCGCGTGGCGCAGCAGTTGCAATGCGGTGCGGCGTTCGTCAATTCGGTGGTCAAGAGTGATGTGCGTTTGCCATTCGGTGGGATCAAGCGCTCCGGTTTCGGGCGCGAGCTGGCCGAGCATGGCATTCATGAGTTCATGAATATCAAGACGATCTATGTGGCTTGATTGCAGGGATTGGTGAGTCGGGATTGGGGATTCGCACAATCAGGATTTGTACAAGCGATGCACTTCCCTTCTCCCGTCGGGAGAAGGTGCCCGAAGGGCGGATGAGGGTACGGGTTACACGCCCGGTCAACGATGCGGCTCTAACCAATCCCGAATCCCAACTCCCCAATCCCGGCCGCAAAGCGGCCTCACAGCCACCGCGCGCGCTTGAACAGGCGATACAGCACCAGGCACGAGCCAACCACACCGGCTACCAGCAGCGGGTACGCGTAGCGTTTGTCCAGCTCGGGCATGTGGGTGAAATTCATGCCGTACCAACTGGTGATCAGGGTAGGGGCGGCCAGCAATGCAGCCCATGCGCCTAAGCGTTTGACGGTCTCGCCCTGGGCCAGGGTCACCATCGACAGGTTCACACTCAGCGCAGTGCCCAGCATTTCGCGCAAGGTGTCGATGGCGTCGTTGATGCGCACGGCGTGATCGAGCACGTCGCGCAGGTAGATGCCGACTTCTTCGTGGATCAGTGAGCCCGGGTTGCGCTTCAGGTGCGAGAGCACGTCCTGCAGCGGCGCCACCACCAGCCGCATCTTGTTGAGTTCGCGCTTGAGCTCGTACAGGCGCACCACGGTTTCGCGCTTGTAGTTATCGGCAAAGATGTCTTTTTCCAGGCCTTCCAGCGTGTCGCGGAACTCGTCCATGATCGGCAGATAGTTGTCGACCACGAAGTCGAGCACGCCGTACAGGCAGAACGAGGCGCCCATGCGCAGCATCGCTGGTTCGCGTTCGACCCGGTGGCGCACCGGCGTATACGACAGCGAGGCACCATGCCGAACGGTCAACAAGAAGCGTGTGCCGAGAAACGCGTGCGTCTCGCCATAGCGGATGCGCTCGTTGACCAGCTGGGCAGTATTGACCACCACGAACAGCGAATTGCCGTAGCTCTCGGCCTTGGGCCGTTGGTGCGCCTTGAGCGCATCTTCGATCGCCAGATCGTGCAGGCCGAACTCGTCCTGCAGCTTGTGCAGCACCGATTCCTGCGGCTCGTACAGACCGACCCAAACGAAGCCATCCGGGCGCTGCAGCACGTCGCTGATCTGCTCCAGGCTGATGTCGTGGCGTTCGGCATCGCCGTCGTAATACGCGCAGGTGATGACGCAGGACGGGTTGTCCGGATGGCGACCGTGATGGTTCATGGGCGCATCCTGGATCAGCGCGTGCGGATGGACAAGTCACGTCGCCGTAGGGCGATCGCGAGCGCAGCGTGGATCGGCAACAGCAGCAACACCCATTGCAGGTTGTCCTGCGCCTGGAACGAGAGCCAATGAATCAGCAAGGCCAACAATGCCGCGGCGGCAACCACCCAGCGCAGCACGTCGAACCAGCGTCCGGGTTGGCGCCCGCGCAGCACTGCGATGCCACCGATCAGCAGCAGCGCGCACAGCGGGTTGACCAGCAGCAGGTTGCGGTTGGCCCAGGCCGATTGATGCGCCGTGAAGCCCCAGAGATACACCAGCAGGCCGCCGCCGATCGCACACAGCAGCCAGTACGGCAGCGCAAGCGCGGCCAACAGCCGCTGCCTGCGACCGAGTGCCAACACACCGGCAGCCACGATCAGACCCGTCAGCAGCCACGGCCACCAGTGCCGTTGCTGTTCGTCTGGCTCCGGTGCGATGCGATGCGGCAGCAAGACCTGGTTGGATTGCACCAACGGCCGCCCCGCGCTGTTGTGCACCTGGGTGAGGCTATCGGCCAGACGCATCGGCACGAAGGCTTCTTCCCAGCGCGACAGCGGGCGATCTGCGTACGGCCCCAGGCCCAGGTCGAAGCCCAGCCACATCCACGGGGCAGGGGAGGCCAGGCGCACCGCTTCGCTGCGGAAGGTGTTGCCGCGCGAACGACCTGCCAGCTGCGATTTCAGCGCGCCGCCCATTGCACGGTCCAGCGTGTCGCGGACCATCGTGGCGCAGTTGGCCACGAAATAATCGTAGTGATAGCGCGCGTTCTCGGGCTGGCTGCGCACGGCCAGCCCGTCGGCCAGTGCACGCGCCTGTTCCGGCGGCAGATCCAGCCACTGGATACTGACCCCGCGGCCGACGTTACGGTACTGCGACAGGTCTTCTTCCAGTGGCAGTGCCACCAGGTAATACATCATCTCGCCGCGGGTAAAACGCGGAACGAAGTCCGGCTCGCTCGGGTCGAAAAAGCCGAAGTTGTACGAAGTGGCCTGCTGCGTGACCGGGTCCACGACCACGATGGCATCGTGGCCGAAGCGTTCGAAAAACACTTCGCCGGGCTGCATGGTGACCACGCCAACGCGCGGTGCCGGCCCGGTCGTTTCGACGGGCGCCTGAGCGACTGCCACCGGTGCGATCAGCAACGCCAACAACGCCAGGATGCAGAACGCAGCCCATCGCCGAACGCTGCGGCGACTCAACGCTGCAGCGGAAATGCCATGCGACGGGTTCAAGCGTCGTCCTGCGGGTCGGGCGGCAATATGGTGACGTGGAAGGCGTGCACGCGCCGCGCATCGGCTTTGGCCACGCGGAATGCAAAGCGCCCCAGGGTCAGCTCTTCACCGGTTTCCGGCAGATGGCCGATCGCATCGGTGACCAGGCCACCGACGGTGTCGTACTCGTCATCAGGGAAGTCGGCACCGAAGCGTTCGTTGAAGTCTTCGATCGGCGTCAGTGCATCGACCACGTAGCGGCCATCGGCCTGGATCGCGATCAGCGAATTCTCTTCTTCGGCATCGTCGTGCTCGTCGTCGATCTGGCCGACGATCTGCTCCAGCACGTCTTCGATGGTGACGAGCCCGGCGACGCCGCCGTACTCGTCCACCACGATCGCCATATGGTTGCGCGACAGGCGGAATTCCTTGAGCAGCACGTTGAGCTTCTTCGACTCCGGGATCAGCACCGCCGGGCGCAGCAGCTCGCGCACGTTGCCAGGGCCGTTGTCGGCGACCACGCCGCGCAACAAATCCTTGGCCAGCAGAATGCCGAGCACTTCGTCCTTGTTCTCGCCGTGCACCGGGAAGCGCGAATGGCCGGATTCGACCACCTGCTGCATCAGATCGAGAAAGCGCGCCTCTACGGGGAGCGAGACCATTTGCGAGCGCGAAATCATCACGTCGCCCACGGTGAGCTCGGACACGGAGATCGCGCCTTCCATCATGCGTAAGGTGTCTGCGGCGATGAGACCGTCTTGCTCGGCGGTCCTCAGCAGCGCGACCAGTTCGTCGCGGGTGTGGGGTTCGCCAGAGAAGGCAGCGCTCAGGCGCTCGAGCCAGCTACGGCGTTTTTCGGGTGTTTCTTGGGATTGGCTACTGTCGTCTTCAGACATCGTGACGGGGGACGGCACCCGGCAAACCAGGCGATAGCGGTCAGTCTAACAGGAAGCCGCTAAGGCGCTGTGGACAGGGCGCAGGGGCGCCCGCTGTCAGGGCAGATCCAGGCTGTAACCGCAGCCGACCACGGTCTTGCCGGGGTGGGATTTCACGTTGGAGACGCTGAGCACCACCGATTCGATCATCGCCTCGCCGGTCTTCGGATTGGTGGTGTCTTCGCTGACCAGCTCGCGGCCATACATGATCTTGTCGGCGTTATCCACACCCAGTTCCAGGTTCAACTGCTTGGCCAGCGGGCGCGGGTCGGGCAGGTCCAGCAACGCCATGATGCTGGCGCCGGAAAACGCGATGTGGGTGGTGCTGTGACCGAATACGGTAATCGGCGTGTTGAGCGTGTATTCGGTCATGAACAGGTTGGCCTGCTCCAGCGGCGTCCAGCCCAGCGCGACCGCCTTGAGCGGGTCGGCCAGTACCGGCGCCAACGCGTTGAAGTCGCCGATGCGCTGGCGGCATTCGATCAACGCGGACAGGTCGAGCCGCACCGGCGCGGCCTGGGCCCAGGCGGTGGAGGAGGTCAGCAACAGCAAAACAGCTGCGACGCCGGCACGCATCAAAGTTCCCCCGCGTACGGGTCGTCGATACCTAGATCGGCCAGGATCTCGCGTTCGAGTTGTTCCATCGCATCGGCCTCCTTGTCGTCTTCGTGGTCCCAGCCGAGCAGATGCAAGGTGCCATGCACGGTCAGATGCGCGTAATGCGAGGCCAGCGATTTGCCTTGTTCGGCCGCCTCGCGCGCCACCACCGGCGCACAGATGACAAGATCGCCGAGCAGCGGCATCTTGATGCCCTTGGGCAGGCCTTCGGGCAACTCGGCCGGAAAACTCAGCACATTGGTCGCGTAATCCTTGCCGCGGTAATGATGGTTGAGCGAGCAGCCTTCCTTCTCATCGACAATGCGCACCGCCAGATCGGCCTCGCGAATACGTCCTTTCAGCGCGGCGGCCACCCACTTGCGAAAACTCACCGCCGAGGGCAAACCGGCGCGCGGCAGCGCGTAACTGACAGCGACGTCGAGGCGGACGGGTCCACGGGTCATGGCGAGAGTTTCCTGGGCAAGAGGGATTCAGTGGTAGCAAGTGATCGGCGACTTCATTGCGGGCCCACCGGCAATGCCGTCACTCGCATGAGCGAGCGGGCCACGGCTGCAGCCACGATTGTAATCCCGGACATTCACGGTTGAAACGACGCCGGATTGTCGCGGTCTGCGGCTCCCGCGAACGACCTGCCTGCCGGCACAGGGCCGGCACGGTGCTGCATCACTCCGTCTCGCTCTTGGCAGCGTCCTGCTGATCGCGGCGTTCATACGCAGTCACGATGCGCTGCACCAGCGGGTGGCGCACCACGTCGCGTGCTTCGAAAAAGGTGAAGCTGGCGCCGTCCACATCGCGCAGCACTTCCACCGCGTCGCGCAGGCCGGATTTGACGTGTTTGGGCAGGTCGACCTGGGTCAGGTCGCCGGTGATCACTGCCGTGGAGCCGAAGCCCAGGCGGGTCAGGAACATCTTCATCTGCTCGATGGTGGTGTTCTGCGCTTCGTCGAGAATCACGTAGGCATCGTTGAGCGTGCGGCCGCGCATGTAAGCCAGCGGCGCGATCTCGATAACGTTGCGCTCCAACAGCTTGACCACTTTTTCCACGCCCAGCATTTCGTACAGCGCGTCGTACAGCGGGCGCAGGTACGGGTCTACCTTCTGGCTCAGATCGCCCGGCAGAAAGCCCAGTTTTTCGCCGGCTTCCACTGCCGGGCGCACTAGAATCAGTCGCTGCACGCGCGATTCGTTCAAGGCTTCCACGGCGCAGGCGACCGCCAGGAAGGTCTTGCCGGTACCGGCCGGGCCGATGCCGAAGTTGATGTCGTGGGTGGCGATCGCATGCAGATACTTGGCCTGATTGGCGCCGCGTCCACGCACGGTGCCGCGCTTGACCTTGATCGCCACGTCCTGGGCTTCGTAGGAACGCTCGACCACGTGTTCGACATTGGCATCGTTCAGGCGCAGATGGATCGCATGGTTGTCGAAAAGGGTGGAGGCGGCCTCTTCGTACAACGCGATCAGCAGCGTCTGCGCGGCGGTGATGGCCGGCTCCGGGCCGGTGACACGGAAGATGTTGCCGCGGTTGGCGATCTCCACGCCGAGCTTGAGTTCGATCTGGCGCAAGTGCGCGTCGAACGGGCCGGCCAGATTGGCCAGGCGCTCGGTGTCGTCGGGTTCCAGGGTGAAGTCGCGGTGTGCAGATGAGTTCATGGTCGGCTCGGACAGCGCATGCGTGCGGCGTCGGTAGGGCGGGGCGAAAAGGGTAGCGCGCAGCGTGTGATCCCACCAACACGCCCGGCGGCACGGCGGCGTGACCATGCGCGTGCCCGCCTGCGCGTTCGAGTTCTCCACAAGCGCTGTGGAGTCACGCCTCCACAACCTGTGGATAGAATTGGTGACGCTTACTGGCGTAAGGCCCGGCAGGGTGGTGGTGAAAAAATCACCAGTGCGCGTGCGCTTGTCCACAACCGATGTGGATCGAATTCGGTAAAGCCTGTGGGTAAGTGTGGCCAGGCCTTGCGTAGCAAGACGTTGTGGACGGGTGGCGAATTTTTCGCCACCAGTGCGCGCAGCGAGCGACGCGACGGATCATGTCGATGCTTGTCGTTGTCTGCGACTGCAAAGAGACAGCTCAGGTGAGCCGCATGAGCGTGGCTGGCGCAGGTTGTAGGGATCGCCGGCAGCGCGTGCTGCACACAATGGCTTCAACATGGCGCCGAGCAATCCGGCGCCTGCGCTGCATCAGCGTGCGCTTTCATCCAGGTGGATACGACCACGCAGCGAATTGCTCATCGCTTCGGTGATCAGCACATCGACGAATTGCCCGATCAGGCGCGCATTGCCGGGGAAATTCACCGGGCGCATGTTCTCGCTCTTGCCGGTCAATTCGTTGGGATCGCGCCGCGAGGGACCTTCCACCAACACCCGCTGCACGCTGCCCACCATGGATTGCGAAATACTGGTGGCATGCGCATTGATCTGCGCCTGCAAGCGTGCCAGGCGCGCCTGTTTGACGGCGTCGGGCGTGTCGTCCTGCAGATCCGAGGCCGGCGTTCCAGGACGACGCGAATAGATGAAGGAAAAGCTCTGGTCGAAGCCGACGTCCTCGATCAACTTCATGGTCTTTTCGAAATCCGCTTCGGTCTCGCCGGGGAAGCCGACGATGAAATCCGAGCTGATCGAAATATCCGGGCGCACCGCGCGCAACTTGCGGATCTTGGATTTGAATTCCAGCGCGGTGTAGCCGCGCTTCATCGCCGACAGAATCCGGTCGCTGCCGGCCTGCACCGGCAAGTGCAGATAGTTGGCCAGCTGCGGCACGTCGCGATACGCATCCACCAGCGAATCGGAAAATTCCAAGGGATGCGAGGTGGTGAAACGGATGCGGCCGATGCCGTCGATCTGCGCGATGGTGCGGATCAGTAAGCCCAGATCCGCGTACTGCGCGGCGTCTCCCGCGTCGGCGCCATACGCACCGCGATACGCGTTGACGTTCTGGCCGAGCAGATTGATCTCGCGCACGCCTTGCGCGGCCAGTTGCGCCACTTCCACCAGCACGTCTTCGAACGGCCGGCTGACTTCTTCGCCACGCGTGTAGGGCACCACGCAGAACGAGCAGTATTTGGAGCAGCCTTCCATGATCGACACGAACGCCGACGGGCCATCGGCACGCGGCTCGGGCAGGCGGTCGAACTTCTCGATTTCCGGGAAGCTGATGTCCACCTGCGACTTGCCCGATTCGCGCCGCGCGCGGATCAGCTCGGGCAGGCGATGCAGCGTCTGCGGGCCGAACACCAGGTCAACATAGGGCGCGCGCTTGACGATGGCTTCACCTTCCTGCGAAGCCACGCAGCCGCCAACACCGATGATCACAGGCGTGCCGCCGGCCTTGTGCCTGCTTTCCTTGAGCAAGCGCCAGCGGCCCAGTTGGCTGAACACCTTTTCCTGCGCCTTCTCGCGGATGGAGCAGGTATTGACCAGCACCACGTCGGCGTCTTCGGGGTTGTCGGTCAGCTCCAGGCCTTCGGAGGCGGCGAGTACGTCGGCCATCTTGGCCGAGTCGTACTCGTTCATCTGGCACCCGTGGGTCTTGATGTACAGCTTGCCGCGCACCACGGCGGGCGCTGCCGGGCGTGCCACGGGCAGCGGCAACAGGGCGGGTGCGTCCACGGCGGTGGCCGCGGACAGATCGGAAACGGATGTCCCGGGCATGGCGCTTATTCCAGGCGGGTAGAAGATAGCCGCGTAGTTTACCCGCTTGCGCCGGCTGCGTCCGGATGCTCAGGGCCTGGCATTGATCGCCTCGGCGCGGCCGAATGCCGGCCGGTCGGCCATGCGTGCAATGTAGGCGCGGGTGGATGCGGGCGGGTCGACCAGGCCGAAATCGACCATCCAGCCGAGTGCGCCGCCCCACAGCACATCGGCCGCGCTGCAACGATCGCCCAACAGATAGTCGTCCTTGGCCAGCTGCGCATCGACCACCTGCAGCACTGTGTCGCAGTCGGCGTACGGCGAGATCGCGCGCGGCGGGGCGTCGCGCTTCATCGCGCGGTCGATGATCGCCGGCTCGAACGCCGAACCGTAGAAGGCCAGCCAGCGCAGATATGCGCCGCGATCGGCATCGCCCGGTGCCGGCGACAGGCCGGCTTCCGGATACAGCTCGGCCAGGTACTGATAGATCGCGCCCTGTTCGGTGACCACGCTGTCGCCGTGCCGGATCGCCGGGATCTTGCCCATCGGGTTGATCGCCAGATAATTCGGTGCGAGCTGTTCGCCTTTTTCCAGATTGAGGATCTGAAGGCTGTAGCTGGCGCCGAGCTCTTCCAGCAAGACCAGCACACCGCGCGAGCGCGAGCGGGGATTGTGGAAAAGTGTGATGTGGCGGTCGTCGGGCATTGCGAGTCCTTGGTGGCCAGGAGAAGAGTGCAAGTAGCGGGCATTGGTGCAGCGACACGTGATGACGCAATCCTATACAGCTATTGCGGACACTTTCTGTCCGCAATACGGTGAGGCGATGGCCTCGACCGCTGCCCGCCTGTTGCGTCTGCTTTCTCTGCTGCAAGGCGGCCGGAGCTGGTCCGGCGTGGCCCTGGCTGAGCGCCTGGAAATTCATCCGCGCAGCGTGCGGCGCGATATCGACCGCCTGCGCGAGCTCGGCTACCCGATACAGGCCGCGCCCGGAACCGGTGGCGGCTACCGGCTGGGGCAGGGCGCAGCCGCCTTGCCGCTGTTGTTCGAAGAAGACGAAGCGCTCACCGTGGCGATCGCCTTGCGCGCGGCCGCGCCGACGATCCGCGACATGGACGCGGCAGCGGCGCGGGTGCTGGCCAAGCTCGATCCGCTGTTGCCGCGACGCAGTGGCCAGCGCGCCAGCGCCGCGCATGCGGCCATGGCCAGTCTGCCGATCATGGACGCCAGCGCGTTGGTAGACGCGGCACTGCTGGCGCAACTGGCCAGTGCCTGCCGCGACCGCATTACCTTGCGGCTGGACTATCGCCGCCACTCTGGCGCGCCGATCACCCGCTGCGTCGAGCCGGCGTTGCTGGTGAATTACGGGCGGCGCTGGTACTTGCTGGTCTGGGACTGCGAGCGCCAGGACTGGCGCACCCTGCGTGCCGACCGTATCGATCAGGCCGTCGCGACCGGCGCGCAGTTCGCCGCCCGCGCGCTGCCGGAAGAACCGCTGCAGTTGTTGCGCAAGGCGATCGGCGAGTCGCCATTCCCATGCCGGGCGCGGGTACGCCTGCAAGGCACGCTGGACGCACTCGCCGCCTGCATTCCGCCCTGGCTGGGTGCGCTGAAAGCCGACGGGCCAGAACATTGCTGGCTTGGTCTGGGCGCCCCGAGCATGCCGGCCCTGGCGGCCAATCTGCTGCTGCTCGAACTGCCGTTCGAGGCGATCTCTCCTGCCGATGTGCGTGAACCGCTGACCCAGGCCCTGAACGCGTTGCGCGCGCAACTGGACCAGCTACCCCGGTAACGCCGGCCGACACTTGGCAAGCCCAGGGCAAGCTGGGACACTCCGCCACATGAAGGGGATGTCAAGAGTGCTGGGGCTGTTACTTGTCACGTTGTCGGCGGCGCCGGCCAGCGCCGGCACCTTGTACAAGTGCGTCAGCGGCGACGGCATCACCAGTTATTTGAGCAAGCGCCAGAGCGGCGCCGCCTGCAGCGTCATCAGCAGCTATACCCCGGATCGCTCTACCGGCCGCTCACCGCCGTCTTCGGTGCGCGCGACGCCAGGCTCGATTGCCGCCCCTGCGCGCAGCATCGCCAATATCGACAGCGGCGCGCCGGCCACGATCATCAGCCAGCCGGTCAGCCAGCCGGTCAGCCAGCCGGTCAGCCAAGCGCCACGTCGCGCTGCCGAGGTCGCTTCAGCGGTAGTGCCGCGCGCGCTGCCGGTGTCGGAGACGTCCATCGTGCAGGCGCCTGCCGCCGCAACGGCGGTCAATCCGCGTCGGGTGGTCAGCGGGCAGGTCTATTCCTATATGAAGGATGGCGTGCGCCACTACACCAGCGCACGCCCGCGCCAGGTCGCCAGCATCGAAGGCCTGCGCACCATCCACTACAGCTTTATCGAGACCTGCTACGCCTGCGGCGCCAAGCCCGGCGTCAACTTTGGTGCGATCCGGCTCAACACCAATGCCTACCAGCAGGAAATCACTGCGGCGGCACGTGAGTTCGGGGTCGAAGAAGCGATCGTGCGTGCGATCATCCATGCCGAGTCGGCTTACAACCCGCTGGCGCTCAGTCGTGCCGGCGCGCAAGGGTTGATGCAGCTGATGCCCGGAACCGCGCGCCGCTTCGGCGTCAGCGATGCCTATGATGCATCGCAAAATATTCGCGGCGGCGTGCAGTATCTGTCCTGGTTGTTGAAACGCTTCAACGGCGATCTCACGCTTGCCGCTGCCGGCTACAACGCGGGCGAGGGCGCGGTGGATCGCTATGGCGGCGTGCCGCCTTACAGCGAGACCCAGCGCTATGTACAACGCGTCGGCCTGCTGGCCGGTCGCTATCGCGGGCAGACCACGGCAGCCAACTGAGCTGCGTGCGTTATCGACACGCACCTGCACACAGCGTTTGCACAGCGCAGCTCCGACTGCGTACATTGCATTGTCTGTGCATTAAGCGTTCCGCTACACTGCGGTCGATTCATCGCGGCTGGACCCCCCGCCAGCCGTTGGCAGCCTCACGCTACCTAATCAAGATCGGAGAGCCGGATGGCCAACGATGGGGTTAACGCACCTGCTGATCTCGGGCGTCGTCGGTTTTTGACCGCGACAACCTCCGTGGTCGGTGCGGTCGGAGCAGGATTTGTTGCAGTTCCGTTCGTGAAGTCGTGGAATCCCAGTGCACGCGCCAAGTTGGCCGGCGCACCGGTGACTGCCGACATCAGCGCCTTGCAGGAAGGGCAACGGCTGGTTCTGGAGTGGCGCGGTCAGCCGATCTGGATCGTCAAGCGCTCCAAGGCGATGCTCGACGCACTGCCCTCGCTGGACGACCGGCTCAAGGACCCCAAGTCCGAGAACAAGGACCAGCAGCCGGACTACGTGCTGAAGAATCCCGAGTACCGCTCGATCAAGTCCGATATCTCGGTATTGGTGGGCCTGTGCACGCATCTTGGGTGTTCGCCGGAGATGGTTGCCGAGATCCGGCCCGAGCCCTACGACCCGCAATGGAAGGGCGGCTACTTCTGCCCCTGCCATAAATCGCGCTTCGACATGTCCGGCCGCGTCTTCGACGGCGTGCCGGCACCGATCAACCTGCTGGTGCCCCCACACCACTACGTGGACGACAACACGCTGGTCATCGGTGTCGATCCGGATGGCGCCGGTACGTCGGCCAAAAGCACGGGGGCTGCCTGATGAGCAATATTCTTGTCCGTACCGCGAACGGCGTGTTCGAGTGGGTCAACGAGCGCGCGCCCGGCTTGATGCCGGTCTATCGCAAGCATGTCAGCGAGTACTACGCGCCGAAAAACTTCAACATCTGGTACTACTTCGGCTCGCTGGCGATGGTGGTGCTGGTCAACCAGATCGTCACCGGCATCTTCCTGACGATGCACTACAAGACCAGCGCCGCCGATGCGTTCGCTTCGATCGAATACATCATGCGCGATGTGGAGTGGGGCTGGCTGATCCGCTACATGCACAGCACCGGCGCCTCGCTGTTCTTCATCGTGGTGTATCTGCACATGTTCCGCGGGCTGATGTACGGCAGCTACCAGAAGCCGCGCGAGCTGGTGTGGATCCTCGGCATGCTGATCTATCTGGTGCTGATGGCCGAAGCCTTCATGGGCTATGTGCTGCCCTGGGGGCAGATGTCGTTCTGGGGCGCGAAGGTGATCATCTCCTTGTTCGGCGCCATTCCGGTGATCGGCAATGGCTTGACCGAATGGATCATGGGCGACTATCTGCCCGGCGATGCCACGCTCAACCGCTTCTTTGCGTTGCACGTCATCGCATTGCCGTTGGTGCTGTTGCTGCTGATCGTTCTGCATCTGGGCGCGCTGCATGAAGTGGGCTCCAACAATCCCGATGGCGTCGACATCAAGAAAGGTCCCAAGGGCAATCGCTGGGATGCACACAAGCCGGCCGACGGTATCCCGTTCCATCCGTATTACACGGTCAAGGATCTGGTCGGTGTCGGTTTCCTGCTGTTGATCGCAGCCTTCATCATTTTCTTCGCGCCGGCCTTCGGCGGTCTGTTCCTGGAGCACGACAACTTTACCGAGGCCAACCGGCTGGTGACCCCGGAGCACATCAAACCCGTTTGGTACTACACGCCGTATTACGCGATGTTGCGGGTGGTGCCCAACAAGCTCGGCGGCGTGGTCGTGATGTTCTCGGCGATCGCGATCCTGTTTCTGGTGCCATGGCTGGATCGCGCCAAGGTCCGCTCAATCCGTTACCGCGGCTGGATCTCCAAGGTCGCGCTCGGCGTGCTGGTGGTGTGCTTCGTATGGCTGGGCGTAATCGGCTCCGGGCCTGGCACCGACGCACACGAGACCTATGTCGGGCGGGTGCTGACCTTCCTGTATTTCGCCTTCTTCATCACCATGCCTGTGTGGACACGGATAGATAAGACCAAACCGGTACCGGAGCGGGTGACCACGCATGACTAAGCACATCGTGAAGTCATGGAAGTCACGCATGGTCGCGCTGCTATGCGGCTTGGTGGTTGCCGGCGGCGCGATGGCGGCCGAAGGCGGCGCAGTACAGCAGGCCGGAAACGATCTGAGCGATCGTGCCTCGCTGCAACGTGGCGCGCAGTTGTTCATGAACTATTGTTCGGGCTGCCACTCGCTGAAATACCTGCGCTATTCGCGCATGGCCAGCGATCTGGGCTTGAGCGAAGCGGAGGTCATGGCCAACCTCAACTTCACCGGCGCCAAGATCGGCGAGCACATCGAAGGCACCATGCCGCACGATGCAGCGACCAAATGGTTCGGCAAGGCGCCGCCGGATCTGACCCTGATCGCCCGCGTGCGCGGCACCGACTGGGTCTATACCTACCTCAAGTCGTTCTATCTGGATCAGACCCGTCCATTGGGCTGGAACAACCAGTTGTTCCCGAACGCGTCCATGCCCAACCCGCTGTGGGAACTACAAGGCCTGCAGCAGGCGCAGTACGGGCCGCCGGACAAGGCCACCGGCGACAAGCCGGTGCAGGCGCTCAAGCTCGGTCAAGCTGGACGCCAGACACCAGTCGAGTTCGATCAGACCGTGCGCGATATCTCCAACTTCCTGGAATACGCGGGCGAGCCGGCGGCGCTGAAGCGGCAAAGCATGGGCGTGTGGGTGATTCTGTTTCTGGCCCTGCTGACCTTCATCGCCTATCTGCTCAAGAAGGAATATTGGAAGGACGTGCATTGATGGCGCTGTGAGTGCGGCAGCGGCCGCGCAATGTCGCGGCCGCCCGACGCAGCGAACACAGCTTGGCGATCGCCAAGCGTTTGTGGAAGCTGTGGAAGAACCGGACTGGACGCGTGGTGCGTGCCGATTCCCGGCACCAGCCGCGTCCGTCCGGCTGTCGCGCAATCATTTCTGTCAGCCGCCTTTGGCGCTATCTGGATGGTCCCAGGCCGTGTTGGTCGGTTGGTCGAGGGCGCGATGCTCTCAACGCTCGCGTGACACGCCGCAAGTACGTCCCTGTAGGCTCGGTGGCGGCATCCATGCCGCCACACGGTCCCGCAATCGGCGAGGACACCGCACCAGACAGTTTGCTGCCGCTTGAAAACATGCACACCGACCATCTCGACTGGTCCTTGCCCGCCCACCGTCGCGGGACCTTACGCGGCATGGATGCCGCGTAAGAGCCTACACGGACGTACTTGCGGCGTGTCCCGCGATGGTGGGCGGGCAAGGGCCCTGCAGCAAATCTGCAGATCAGGCGCGAACCAACGTGCCGATGACGCTACAAGGACGTACTTGCGGCGTGTCCCGCGATGGTGGGCCGGCAAGGACCCTGCAGCAAACCCGCAATCAGCCGCAAACCAACGTACCGATGACGCTACAAGGGCTTACTTGCGGCGTGTCCCGCGATGGTGGGCGGGCAAGGGCCCCGCCGCAAACCCGCAGATCAGCCGCAAACCCACCTGTTGATGACGCGTAATCGCCTGGCACGCCCGTCATTCAACAAGACAACATGGCCTGTTCGTGTTTTGAGGCCTTATCACCCTTGGCTTTTGCGTGACGTGATTGCACACTCGAAGGACCGTGGTGACGGTCGGCGTTGGGCCGGCTGCGCCGATGCGGCCGGCGGATTCCGGTCGTCGGAGAGCCTTGAATGGCGACGAGTGTGCGTATGCGAAATACCTTGACTTTGTTTTCGTCCAACGACGACGTGTTGTGCCACCGGGTCCGCTTGGTCCTGGCGGCGAAAGGGGTGACCTACGACCTGGTGCCGGTCGACCCACAAAATCCTCCCGAAGATCTGATCGATCTCAATCCCTATCATTCGGTTCCCACCCTGGTCGAACGCGACCTGGTGCTGTACGCCGCATCGGTGGTCAGCGAGTACCTGGACGAGCGCTATCCGCATCCGCCGCTGATGCCGGTCGACCCGCTGTCGCGCGCGCGCCTGCGTCTGGCGATGCTGCGGATCGAGCACGACTGGGTGCCGCAGGTGCAGGCCATCCAGCTCGGCAACAAGACCCAGGCCGAAGCCGGCCGCAAGCGCCTGAAGGAACTGCTCACCGCATCGGTGCCGTTGTTCAAGGCCAGCAAATTCTTCCTCAATCCGGAAATGAGTCTGGCCGATTGCGCCATGGCGCCGATCATCTGGCGACTGGACGCATTGGAGATCGGGCTACCCAAGGACGGCAAGGCGATCGAGGACTACGGCAACCGGATCTTCCGCAATCCCGGCTTCATCCGCAGCCTGACCGATCAGGAACGCAAACTGCGCGACATGCCGGGCTGATGCGAGGGCTGTATGCCAACAGACCGAGGTCCGATCGTAGCGCCGCCGCTGCGGGCCGTGTGCGGGTAAAATGACGCCATGAGCGAAGATTTCCCCCGCATGACCAGCCATCGCCCGTACCTGTTGCGGGCCTTGGTCGAATGGATCAACGACAACGGCATGACGCCGCACGTTCTGGTGGACGCAGGATTGCCTGGCGTGCAGGTGCCTGCCAGTGCCGTCAAGGATGGTCGCGTCGTGTTGAACATCGCCGAGCGCGCCGTGGTCGGACTGCAGGTCGACAACGAAAGCGTGCGCTTTACTGCACGCTTCGGCGGCGTCAGCTATCCGGTGATGGTGCCGATGGCCGCCGTGCTGGCGGTGTACGCACGCGAGACCGGGCAGGGCATGGCCTTGCCGGACGACATCCCGGGCACCAGCACCGAGCCACCGGATCCCGGTGCACCGCCGCCACCGAGCCCGCCTACGCCGGACGAGCCGCCAAGCGCCGGCAAGCGCCCGCATTTGCGTGTGGTCAAGTAAGTGTACGGCCGGACGCGCATTGCGTGTCCGGCGTTCGATGTGTGGCAGGCGCTCGGTTACTGATGCGCACTGTGCGCATGCGGCAGCGATGAACAGACGTGCTGCTGGACAGGCGTGCTGCAATCGACGCATCGGTGGTGTCGATGCGTGATCAGCGCAGCGCAGACTTCGGTGGCGCATGCTCAAGCGCAAACGATGCATTCGGATGCGCGCAACCCAGTCAAACCACACTCAATTCAAGCGCTGATGGTCCGGGCTCAGCGGCGTCACCGTGGCCACTTGCGGGCCGGTGAAGGCGATCAGCTGATCGCCGCGCAGCACCAGGCGACCACTGTGGCGGTCGACGCCGTCGTGCGAATACTCGAAACGAAACGTCCGCTCGAAGCCCAGCCAACCATTGGGTTTGCGGCAAATACGGATATTGGTGGAATGCACGCTCTGGTCCAGCCACTGCACATCGGCGGCGCGGCAGGCGTTGCGGCCGAGGATATCGGCGCGTTCGGCAGCGGCACGCGACGAGTTCCAGAACGCGTACAGCGCGGCGCCGGCAATCATGAAGAGAATAAGGCTGGGCATGGGCGCCAATGTGCCACGGCATGTGCCTGATCGACAATCGTCATGCCGGGCCGCAGCGTTGCGTTGGCCGGTAGCAGGACATCCTGCATCGCCCAGTATCCGACGATCACGCAGCTAGCTTCCTCGTTGCACCGGCAATGGCAGCGTCCTCGCTGTCCCAGCAATGGCTGAGCACACGTCGCAAACGTGCATCGGCTTGGCGCGAACGGCGCGCACAGGCCGATATGTATCCGCGATACGTCGATTGCGAGCGCTGAATACACTCGTCTGAAGGCTAGGCAGCAGCATCGATCACCGCACTAAACGATTCACCGCCGTCGCGGTGGCTGGCTTGCGTCAGCGACCGCGCACCCCCATCCAGTGAACTCCCGCCGAGTTGAATCCGCGCACCGCTCGCTCTAACTTGGCGCGACGGTTCGGGGCATTGCCTATGCATCCTGTTCTGCAGCAGTTCCATCCTGTCGTGGCCGCATGGTTCGCGCAGACCTTTGCTGCGCCGACGCCGGCGCAGATTGCCGCGTGGCCGGCGATCCAGGCCGGGCGGCACACCCTGGTGGCTGCGCCGACCGGTTCGGGCAAGACGCTGACCGCGTTCTTCTCCGCCATCGATGCGCTGATCCGCGATGGTCTGGCCAACGGCGGCGCATTGCCGGACGAAACCCGCGTGGTCTACGTGTCGCCGCTGAAGGCGCTATCCAACGACATCCATCTCAATCTGGACGCCCCGCTGCAAGGCATCCGCGCAGCCCTGCGCGCAGACGGTTTGCCGGATGTGGCAGTGCGCACCGCGGTACGTACCGGCGACACACCGCAGCGTGAGCGGGCCAGACTGCGGCGCGTGCCGCCGCATATTCTGGTGACCACGCCGGAGTCCTTGTATGTGCTGCTGGGCTCCGCCTCCGGGCGTAACGCACTGCGGCACGTGCGCACCGTCATCGTCGATGAAATCCATGCGGTGGCGGCGGACAAACGCGGTAGCCATCTGAGCCTGACGCTGGAGCGCCTGCAACGATTGGCCGAGCGCCCGATCACCCGCATCGGGCTGTCTGCCACGCAGAAGCCGATTGAAACTGTCGCGCAATTTCTGGTCGGCGTCGGCGAAGCCGGGCAACTTCCACCGCAGTGCGAGATCGTGGATATCGGCTACACCCGCACGCGCGATCTCGCGCTGGCCTTGCCGCCGACGCCGCTGAGCGTGGTGATGTCCAACGACCAGTGGCTGCAGGTATACGCCGAGGTAGCCGCGCTGGCGCAGCAACACCGCACGACGCTGGTGTTCGTCAATACCCGGCGCATGGCCGAGCGGGCCGCGCGGCATCTGGGCGATCTGCTCGGCAAACAGCGTGTGGCCGCACATCACGGCAGCCTGTCGCGCGAGACGCGCCTGCTGGCCGAGCAGCGCCTCAAGGCTGGCGAATTGACCGTATTGGTGGCCACCGCATCGCTGGAACTCGGACTGGATATCGGCGATGTCGATCTGGTCTGCCAGCTCGGCTCGCCACGTTCGATCGCCACGTTCCTGCAACGCGCCGGACGCGCCGGGCATGCGGTCGGTGGCACGCCGAAGGCGCGGCTGTTTCCGCAGACCCGTGACGAGTTGGTCGAATGCGCCGCGCTGCTGGACAGCGTGCGCCGCGGCGAGCTGGACGTGCTACGGATTCCGCTCGCGCCGATCGATGTGCTTGCACAACAACTCGTGGCCGAGGCCGCCTGCGAGGACTGGGATGAAGATGCGCTGTTCGCTCTGGTGCGCCGCGCGTGGCCATTCGCTCAGCTGCGCCGGGAGACGTTCGATCGCGTGGTCGGCATGTTGTGCGATGGCTTCAGTACCCGGCTCGGGCCGCGTGCAGGGTATCTGCATCGCGATGCGGTGCACCGCCGCCTGCATGCACGCCGTGGTGCGCGCATGACCGCGTTGACCTCCGGCGGCACCATTCCCGAGACCGGCGACTACAGCGTGGTGCTGGAGCCGCAAGCGGAAAAGATCGGCACGGTGAACGAGGATTTCGCGGTCGAAAGCCTGACCGGCGATGTGTTTCAGCTAGGCAATGCCAGCTACCGCATCCTGCGCGTGGATGCGGGCCGCGTGCGGGTGGAAGATGCCAAGGGCGCGCCGCCGAACATTCCGTTCTGGCTGGGCGAAGCGCCGGGCCGCAGCGATGAATTGTCGGCGGCGGTGTCGCGGTTGCGTGGCGAAGTTGCGGTGCGGCTGGACAGCGCGTCGTTCGAAGGCGCGCTACTCGACAGCACGCCAGGCGCCTCCGCGCCACATCAAGCCGCCTGCGATTGGCTCTGCAGCGAGTTGGGTCTGGCCGCCGAAGCCGCGCGCCAACTGGTGGACTATCTCGCGCACGCCCGCGCGGCGCTGGGCACCATGCCGACCCAGCAATGTCTGGTGATGGAGCGCTTCTTCGATGCCAGCGGCGGCACCCAGCTGGTGATCCATTCGCCGTATGGCAGCCGCATCAATCGCGCGTGGGGGCTGGCGTTGCGCAAGCGCTTCTGCCGTACCTTCAATTTCGAGCTGCAGGCGGCGGCAACCGAAGATGCGATCGTGCTGTCGCTGTCCACCAGTCATAGCTCTGCACTGGAGGAGGTGGCCCGTTATCTGCACTCGTCATCGGCCGAGCATGTGCTGATCCAGGCGGTGCTGGATGCGCCGCTGTTCGGCGTGCGCTGGCGCTGGAATGCGACCAATGCGATGGCGTTGCCGCGCTTCACTGGCGGCAACAAGGTGGCGCCGCAGTTGCAACGGATGAAGTCCGAAGATCTGCTGGCGAGCGTGTTCCCCGATCAGGTCGCCTGCGCGGAGAATCTGGTCGGCGAGCGCCAGGTGCCGGACCATCCCTTGGTGACGCAGACGCTACAGGATTGCCTGCATCAGGCCATGGACAGCGAAGGCTGGTTGCAGGTGCTGCGTGGGCTGGAATCCGGCGCAATCACGGTGGTGGCGCGTGATCTGGCCGCGCCATCGCCGTTGGCGGCCGAAGCCTTGAACGCGCGTCCGTACGCGTTTCTGGACGACGCGCCGTTGGAAGAGCGCCGCACCCAGGCGGTGCAAAACCGCCGCTACACGCCGCAGACCAGCGACGATCTGGGCCGGCTCGATCCGGACGCCATCGCCTCGGTGCGCGAGGAAGCCTGGCCGCAGCCGCGCGATGCCGAAGAAATGCACGAAGCGCTGGTCGGGCTTGGCGTATTGCCCGTCGACGAAGCCGCCGATGCGCAATGGCAGGCCTGGTTGGCTGCGCTGGCTGCCGATGGTCGTGCCAGCTGCATCGCGTTGAACGGTGCGCCCGCGCTGTGGATCAGCGCCGAGCGCATCGACTGGTTCACGCCGCTGTATCCAGATGCGTCGCCACAACCGCCGTTGCAGGCACCGGCCGATTGCCGTGTCGCCGAGTGGGAACGCGACTGGGCTGTGCGCGAACTGCTGCGCGGGCGCCTGTCTGCGATCGGCCCGGCGCAGGTGCCGGCATTGGCGGGCGCACTGCATTTGCCGCAGGCCGAGATCGTGCTCGCGCTGGCGGCATTGCAGCGCGAGGGCTATGTCATGGCCGGGCAGTTCAGTGCGCAGGCACAGGCTGAAGAATGGTGCGAACGCCATCTGTTGGCGCGCATCCATCGCTACACCCTGGGGCGCTTGCGCCGCGAGATCGAACCGGTGTCGCAACGCGATTACGCGCGCTTTCTGTTCGAGTGGCAGCACCTCGACAGCGCCAGTCGTGTGGCCGGGCCGGATGCTTTGGCCGGTGTTGTCGGGCAGCTGGAAGGCTTCGAAGCGCCCGCGCTGCTGTGGGAGAGCGAGCTGCTACCTGCGCGCGTACGCGACTACCAACCGGCGTGGCTGGACGAGTTGTGCACGGCCGGGCGCACCGTGTGGGCACGCTTGCGTCCCGGCGGTGGTCGCAGTGGTGCCGCGTTGCGCGCAACACCCATCGTGTTATTGCCGCGTCGCGAAGCGCAGCGCTGGAGCAGCCTGGCACGGGGTGTCGATGACGCACCCCTGGGCTCGCGCGCGCAGCGCGTGGCAGAGGTGTTGCAGCAGCAAGGCGCGTTGTTCTTTGATGAGATCGCCGATGCCGCCCGCTTGATGAGCACCGAGTTGGAAGACGCGTTGAGCGAGCTGGTGATGCGTGGCCGCGCGCATTGCGATAGTTACGCCGGGCTGCGTGCGCTGCTGGTACCGGCGTCGAAGCGGCCGAGCGCGTTGTCGCGCCACCGTCGCCGCGCCAGTGCGCTGGGTATTCGCGATGCCGGTCGCTGGGCGCCGGTGCGCACGCTGCCGGAATTGCCGTTGGCCGAAGCCGGCGAGCGGCATCAGGAGACCCTCGAACACGTCGCGCGCACGCTGTTGCGCCGCTATGGCGTGGTCTGTTGGCGGTTGCTCGAACGTGAGGCTGCATGGTTGCCGCCGTGGCGCGAATTGCTGCGCATGTATCAACGGCTGGAAGCGCGCGGCGAGATCCGGGGTGGTCGTTTCATAGGGGGCCTGTCTGGCGAACAATTCGCGTTGCCGGACGCGATTGCCGCGTTGCGCCGGGTGCGTGCGCAGCCGCTGCAAGGGCAGTGGGTGTGCGTGAGTGCGAGCGACCCTAGCAATCTGCTCGGCAGTCTTCTACCTGGCGAGCGCATCGCGCGCGTGCCGGGCAATCGCATCGCTTATCTCGATGGCCTGCCGGTGGCGGTGTGGGCGGCAGATCGCTTCCAGCCGCTGCAGGAACTCACCGCTGAGCAAGCCGAACAGGCACTGCGCTTGCTGCAACGTGGCCCGGGCGCTGCCGAGCAGACGCCGATGGAGCAATGGCTGGCTCAGTCGCCCGGCAGCACCGCGCGCGCGCCGGTCACGCGCGGAAGCGGGCGCGACAAATAGCGGCTATCGGGGACCACCCAGCGCCACGGCGCATCCATCGCCTTGCGGATGCCGATGCGCGGCGTCGTTAGCGGAATCGATGGTGGCGGCAGGCCATCGTCTTCGATCCATAGCCGCGCGCTTGCGTCGGTTAGATCCAGCCCGTTATCGGTAGCCGTCACGCCGAATGCCTGGGCCAGGCGACCGGGTCCGGTGGTCAGGGTCTTGAGCGGGGCAGCGTTACGTGCAGCCTGCATGGAAGCGATCCCGGCCAGCGGCTCGAGCGCGCGAATCAGCACCGCATGGCCAGGTGCGCCGCCGCACACCGCGTTGATCGCCCAATGCATGCCGTAGATGAAATACACATACAGATGCCCGGGCGCACCGAACATCACCTGCGTGCGTGGGGTCATGCCGCGGAACGAATGCGCTGCCGGATCTTCGCTGCCGCAATACGCCTCGACCTCGGTAATGCGCCCGCGTCGTCCGTCCGCACTGACCAACACCTTGTTGAGCAATTGCGGTGCGACGCTGCGTGCGTCGTGATCGTAAAACGTGCGCGGGAGTGGTCGACGCGACATGCACGCAGCCTAGCGGCGCGGGCGTGATGTCGCTGCGGGTGTCCCTCAGGACTGTCCCGGACAACGCGCGAATCGCGGGTAGGATTTTTCCGAATGCGGGCTGCTGCGAGCGCATGACCGGTCACAAAAGCGCACATCCAACTGCCTGAATAGGCATTGCGGTAATGCTCGCATCTCAAGCGCGTTTTGCCGGCGCCGATAGCCATTAACGAACGGTTTAGAAACGCCGCGTCGTCGTGATCGCTACCTCGCAGCACGCTATCGCTTGTCCTTGCAGCGCTTGTCGCGCGCACCATCCTCAAGAGAACTTTCCAATGTTAGGCAACTTCAGAATCGGAACCAGGCTGATCGTCGCGTTCCTGATCGTCTCGGCGATCGGCGCATGCATCGGCTGGGTGGGCTATTCCAACTCCGGCCGTATCAGTGACCTGTCGAGCTCGCTGTACGAGCGCGAATTGCTGGGCTTGTCGAACGTGAAAGAGGCCAATATCAACCTCATTTATGCAGGCCGCGCACGTGCCAATCTGTTGTTGGCCAGCAGCGCCGAAGAACGCCAGTCGCATGTGCAGAGCATCGACAAGTACACCGCCAGGGTGGTCGATCACATCACCCGTGCGCGTGGCAGTTTCGAAACCGAAGAGGGCAAGACCAAGCTGGCGCAGTTCGATCGCGCCTGGCAAAAGTATCTGGACGAGCGCGGCCGCTTTATCGAGGTCGCCAACCGCGAGGCCTTGCGCGAAACCAATCCGGAATTGGCGGCGCTGTCGCGCGCCGTGCGCGCCAGTTCGGATGAAGTCGATAACCTGATGACCGATCTGAGCAGCCTGCGCGAGCGCAGCGCGGCATCGGCGAATGCGGAAACCGGTGCTATCCATGCACGCGCTTCGAAACTGCTGATCGCCATCATCTGCGGCGGCGTGCTGCTCGGTGCCATTCTCGGTGTGGTGATCAGCCGTAGCGTCACTGGCCCGATCCGCCGTGCAGTGGCGGTTGCCAATGGGCTGTCGGAAGGCGATCTGAGCATGCGCATCGAGGTGCAGGGCCGCGATGAAACCGCGCAGTTGCTCGAAGCCATGCGCACCATGGTGCAGAAGCTGTCGCAGGTGGTCGGCGAGGTCAATACCAGTGCCGAGACCCTGGCCAGTGCATCGGAAGAAGTCAGTGCCACTGCGCAGAGCCTGTCGCAGGCCGCCAGCGAACAGGCCGCCGGTGTGGAAGAAACCAGCGCCTCGCTGGAACAGATGACCGCATCGATCAGCCAGAACACCGAGAACGCACGCATTACCGATGGCATGGCCACCCAGGCCGCGAAAGAAACCATTGAAGGTGGCGAAGCGGTGGTCGCTACCACCCAGGCGATGAAGCAGATCGCGCAGAAGATCGGCATCATCGACGACATCGCCTATCAGACCAATCTGCTCGCGCTCAACGCGGCGATCGAAGCGGCGCGTGCCGGCGAACATGGCAAGGGCTTTGCCGTGGTCGCCGCCGAGGTGCGCAAGCTGGCCGAACGCAGCCAGGTGGCTGCGCAGGAGATCGGCGAGGTGGCAAGTTCCAGTGTGGAATTGGCCGATCGCGCAGGGCGTTTGCTGGACACCATCGTGCCCAGCATCAAGCGCACCTCGGATCTGGTGCAGGAGATTTCTGCCGCCTCCGAAGAGCAATCTTCCGGCGTCAGTCAGATCAACTCGGCGGTGGTGCAGCTCAGTCAGACCACCCAGCAGAATGCCAGCGCGTCCGAAGAACTGGCCGCCACTGCCGAAGAGATGAGCGCGCAGGCCGAACAACTGCAGCAGAGCATGGCGTTCTTCCGCCTGGGCGGGCAGGGGCCGGCGAGCACGCCGCCCAAGCGTGGCAAGGCGGTCGCCGCACGTCCGGCACGCGCCGCAGCTGCACGTGGTTGGCGCAGCACTGCAGCGCCGGCCTACGCCATGTCCGAGGGCCCGGACGAAGGCCAGTTCGCCCGCTTCTGAGAGACCGATCGATGACTGCACAGACCCCCGATGTGATGCCTGGCGACGCCGATGCGGCGGCCCAGTACCTGACCTTTCAACTGGCCGGCGAAACCTTCGCCATCAGCATTCTCGGCATTCGCGAAATCATCCAGTACCGCGCCCCCACGCCGGTGCCGTCGATGCCGGCCTGCGTGCGCGGGGTGATCAATCTGCGCGGTGCAGTGGTGCCGGTGGTGGACCTGCAATCGCGGCTGGGGCGCGCCGACAGCGCCATCGGCAAACGCAGCTGCATCGTGATTCTGGCTACCGAACAGGCACAGGGACCGCAGGTGATCGGAGTGTTGGTCGATGCGGTCAACGCGGTGATCGAACTGGCCGATCAGGACATCGAAGCCGCGCCCGCGTTTGGTACGCATATCCGCCGCGATCTGCTACGCGGCATGGGCAAGGTCGGCGAGCGCTTTGTGGTGTTGCTGGAGATGGAGCAGGTGCTGCATGTCGAGGAGATTGCCGGCACCGCCGATGCACTGGCCGCCTGAGCTGCAGCCTCGCCAGACGCCTGAACCAGGCATCTGGCGAGCGCTACCAATCAATCCTGCAGGTACCAACCAGCGAAGCGATGCACGCGGTTGCGCCCGTTGCGTACCGCGATCTGCAATGCATGCCGCGCGCGCGCCAGCAAGGCGTTGGTGTCGTGCGAATCGCTGGCAGGTGCATCGACCAGCCCGATGCTGACCGTCAACGGAGCATTCGGCCAGGTGGCCATTTCGATTGCCGCACGGATCCGTTCGGCGGTTTGCACAGCGACCTGCGCCGGCGTCGACGGCAATGCCACACACAGCTGATCCGAATTTAATCGGGCCACACTTGCGGTAGGCGGCAGCTGTGCTTCGATAATTCTTGCGGCCTTGACCAATGTTGCATCCGCCGCAGCCGCGCCGGCCTGCAATTTCTGCCGTTTGAAACCATCCAGATCGATCAGCAGAAAGCCGAGCGATTGCTCAGCCGAAGCACTCGGCGCGTCTGCAAGCGCGTGCACTGCGCGCTCCAGACCGGCGCGGTTCCACAAGCCGGTGAGCTCGTCGCGCAGCGCGTCCAGCTCCACCAATTTGGCTGCGTGGCGCAACTCGATGGTATTGACGACTTGCCGCGCAAGCGCCTTCAGCGCGTCGCGTTCGGCCACCGACAGGCGCCGCGGGGTGCGGTCCAGCACGCACAGCGTCCCCAGCGCGATACCGTCGGAGGTCAGCAGCGGGGCGCCTGCATAGAAGCGGATCTGCGGTTCGCCGGTGACCAGTGCATTGTCGACAAAACGCGCGTCCAGATGGGTGTCGCCGACTTCCATCACCTGATCGGGTTCGAGAATGGCGTGCGCGCAGAACGACAGATCGCGCGGCGTTTCGCGCGGCTGCATGCCGATCTTGGATTTGAACCACTGGCGTTGCGTGTCGATCAGCGAAATCAGCGCCATTGGCGTCCGGCACACTGCCGCAGCGATCGCAGTGAATTCGTCGTAGCTGGGTTCGGGCGCGGTATCCAGAATCTGGTAATCGTGCAGTGCGGCCAGGCGATCGTCTTCATTGGCCGGCATGCGCGCGCCGAAGGTCGCATTGATGCCACCGGGCAACAGTGTCGCGTGGATCAGGCTCAACGCGGGCGCGTCGGGATTCTGCATGCAAAGGACCACCGGAACAGGGCGCCGTCAGGCGATGAAAGACAAGGTGCGAGCACGGCGATGGCTAGTACAACCGAGCCATCGCCTGACTGTTGGAACTAGCGCGCCAGCCACCCTAGCGGCGAGCGCGTGCCTAGATCTTGCCACAGGAGCCACTGCGCGTACGCATCGAGCTGTTTTAGAGCGGCTAAAAAACGTAGCGAGCGGTCGTTAGGTGGCTGCGGGCGGCGCGCAGGAACCGGAGTGTACGAGTGGTACATGCCGATTCCGAGCACCGACCGCGCGCGCCTGGCGGCCGCGCAGTAGTTTTGCCAGCCGCTTTAGTCCGGGCTGACTGCGTGCCGACATCGCAGTGGCATCACTCGCCCTGACCGGCGTTGCCGTGCGGACGGCGGTTGTTTTCTTTGTCGATCTGCAAGTCCTTCTGGCCCGGGCGCTGCTTGGCCGCCTCATCGTGCTGACGGTCCTGCTGGCTTTCGGCAGCGCCATGCTGATTCTCTGTGACGTTGTCGGGCTGTTTCTGCTCATTGCTCATGGCGTGCATGTCCAGGGTGAATGAAGAAACGGACGTTAGCGCGCGCGGTGTGATCCTGGCGGCATGGTTCCGTTGTCACGGCTGCGCACGCTCAACCCCAGGTCGGCGCCGAGTGAGTAACCCGAATGCCGCCAGCCCGCGACAAACAAAAAATCCTCGGCAACCAGCGGTTCCCGAGGATTCTTTGAAAAACAATGGTGGAGCGGAAGGGGATCGAACCCTCGACCTTCGCGATGCGAACGCGACGCTCTCCCAGCTGAGCTACCGCCCCACGTGCTTTGGATTCTAACCATATGCCGCGCGGTTCGCCAAGGGCTGGCTTGCGGTGGCGGACCGCACCGTCAAAGATGCGGTCCGGATCAACGACGCGGTGCAATCACTCGCCGATCAGCGGGAACTTGAGGTCCGGGTTCTTGGCCTTCCATTCCTTGTACGACACCGAGCCTTCCCATGCAGCGAAAGCCTTGGGGGTGCGGCCGCGGCCGGACCAGGTTTCGCCGGTGTGTGGCAGTTCGTACTTCGGCTTGACTTCGCTACGGCCGCTCTTGACCACTTCCTTGCGTGCGGTGCCGGTGCCCAGGTAGCCGGCGATATCGTTGCGCTGCTTGGTGTTGAAGTGGCCGGCGAACTGTTCGAGCAGCGAGACGATGGTGGCATGCGCAGACGATGCTTCGCTTGCGCGCTCGGTCTTCTCCTGTTCTTCCAGCTTCTGCAGTTCCTCCAGCAGCTTGGCTTTGGCTTGTGCGATGGAATCCAGTTTCGAAGTGGTATTGCTCACAGAGGTATAGCCTCGGAATAAAAAAGTAGTGGAGACGCCGCCCAGAGGGCGCGCGTCATTATGGCATGCGACCCGGGGGCGGCCGTTAGCTGCGCGGGCGCCTGCTCAGGGTGTGAAACCCCTGTCGCCGGGCCTGTGCTTTCGCTTTTTGCAGTACCGCAATAGGTGCCGTCCAGGGTCTGCCGGTGCAGCCAACCCGGCGGTCACCATACAGCGAGCGATACCTTACTGCGATCACCGCGCGGTAGCGTCATCCAGCAGCGGCAGCACTTGCGCCTCCAGCACCTCGCGGCGCCATTGGCCCAGCGGGGCAGGCCAGCTGTGTTGTTCGATCAGGCTCTCTAGGTGCCGGCGCGAGGCCAGGATGCCGTCCGGCAGGCCCAGTTCGCGGCTACGCTGCGCCACCGCATCCTGCAAGCGCTTGAGCACGGCCTTGTTGCCGTCGGTGGCGGCCTGCGCCAGCGGCGCATGGTCCTCGTCCGGCAGCGGTGTGTTGAGCGCGTCCCACACTGCGGCGGCGAGTTTGCGCGGTGCCTTGGGGAATTTGTCGAACTGGCGCAGCAGTGCATCCAGATCGTCGGGCGGAAAACGTGCCAGCTGGCTGGCCAGTTCGTTGTCCAGGATCCAGCTGCGCGGGCGGTCGCTCTGACGCGCCTGCAGATCGCGCCAGCGCAGCAGCCGCAGCAGCCGACGCTGCGCGGCAGGTTCCAAAAATTGCGCGGTGCGCAGGCTCACATGCGGCCAGCGCTCGCCATCGTCGTGCTCCACCGTGGCGAGCAGGCGCTCGGCATCTTCGGCCAGCCAACCCAGGCGATCCTGCTCGGTCAGACGGCGGCTGAGTTCGTCATGGATCGCAAACAGATAGCGCACATCGTCGGCGGCGTATTCCAGCTGCGCGGGCGAGAGCGGGCGGCGCATCCAGTCCGAGCGCGTCTCGCCCTTGGTCAGCAAGGTGCCGGTCACTTCCTGTACCAGCTTCTGATAGCCCATGCCACCGCCCACACCGGCCAGCGCGGCAGCGATCTGGGTATCGAACAACGGCCGCGGCAACACCCCGCAGGCGCATTTGAAGGTGACCAGATCTTCGCTGGCGCTATGCATCACCTTGACGATATCGGTGGCGGTCAACCATTCCCCAAGCGCCGCGTTCATGCCCGGAATCAGCGGGTCGATCAGCAGGATCTCCTCGCCGATGGCCATCTGCACCAGCGCCAGTTGCGGCCAGTAGGTGCGTTCGCGAATGAATTCGGTGTCCAGGCCAATGCGGGACGGACGCGCTGCATGCAGGCGTTGCGTCAGCTCGGAGGGGTGGGTGATCCAATGGGGCACGTGATTTCCGTCGACAGCGAGGGTTTGCGCAGAACGCGCAGAATAGCCTAACGTCGCGATCGCCTGTCGTGCGGCAGAGCACTGGAAGGAGCAGGTGGTGGGTGAGTGCGGTAACCGGATGGCAGCGTGGGGACTGGTCGCGCTAAGCCTGTGCGCCTGTTCGCGTGCGCCCACGCCAGCACCTGCCGCTGCGCCACAACCTGCAGCCGCAGCTGCGGTGCCGAGCAAGCCGAATGTCTCGATCAGTGGCGAAGAATCCGCCGAAACCGTGGCGCAATGGCAACCGCCGGCAGTGGACCTGGGCGACGAACCTTTGGCGCAGGCGCGCAAGCGTGCCGACCAGGCCTTGCAGGAAGATCGGCTGTTTCGCAGTGCCGACGATGCGATTCCGTTGTATCTGGCGATCCAGCAACGTGCCGACGGCAAGGATGCGGCCAGCCGTCGCGGGCTGGAGCAGGCGCGGCGCCGGCTGATCGAGCGCGGCGAGGACTTGATCGAACAGACCGAGCGCCAGGACGATGCGCTCGAACAGGCGCGTGAGCTGGCCATCGTGGCCCTGGCGCTGGCACCGCAGGATCCCAAGGTGCGCGCGCTGCAGAGTGCGGTTGAAACTGCGCAGCGCGTGCTCGGCTTCAACCGTGCCGGCGAAGAAGATCTGCGCGGTGGGCGGCTGGGCGAAGACGGCAATGGCGCGCTGGTGAATTTTCGCGATGCGGCCCGGCTTGACCCCGACAACCCACGCACGCGGCAGGGACTTGCGGCCGTGGAAAGCGGCTTGCTGGCACGTGCCGAGCAGGCTGCCGAGGCAGGCGATTTCATCGCTGCGCGTTACTGGTTGCAGATGGCCGGGCAGGTGCGCGAGCGCGCGCCGACCATTGCCGATGCACGGGCGCGCGTGGAGCGCATGCGCCACGCCCAGATCGCCGCCTTGCACGATGCAGGCCTGCACGATCTGAACTCGCCGCGGGGGCTCAAGCCGGCCGGCGAGAAATTGGCCGAAGTGTTGCGCATCGCCGACCCGGGCGACCCGGTGGCCGGCGATCTGCGTCGTCGTCTGGAACTGGCCACTCATTACGGCAGTTTTCGCCCCGGGCAGGTGTTCACCGATGGGCTCAAAGTGGGCGGGCGCGGGCCGCAGATGATCGTGGTGCCGCATGGCGCGTTTCAGATGGGTGCAGGCGATGCCGAACCGGGGGCGTCCGACAACGAGCGCCCCGCGCATTACGTGCGCTTCGCGCGGGGCTTTGCGCTGTCGATCACCGAAGTGACCGTCGCCGAGTTTCGTCAATTCATCGAGGCAACCGGCGCACGCCCGCGTGCCACCCGACGCGGTCACTCGGTGGTGTACGACGAGCGCAGCGGCAACTTCATCCGCCGCAGCGGGGTGGATTGGCAATCCGACTACAACGGCGCGCAGGCCGCGCCCAACAGCCCGGTGATGCACGTCAGCATCCGCGACGCCGAAGCCTATACGAGCTGGCTATCGGAACAGACCGGCCGCCATTACCACGTGCCCAGCGAGGCCGAGTTCGAATACGCGGTGCGCGCCGGCACCACCGGGCGTTATCCGTGGGGCAATGCCGGCTCGCCGCCGCTGGATGCGGGTAATTTCACCGGCGGCAACGATGTCTCGCGCAGTGGCCGGCACTGGAACAATGGCTTTGTCGGCTATGGCGACGGTTTCTGGGGGCCGGCGCCGGTGGGCAGCTTTCGCGCCAATGCCTGGGGCCTGCACGACATGGGCGGCAATCTGAGCGAGTGGGTGGCCGACTGCTGGCATGCCAGCTACCGGCGCGCGCCGGCCGACGGTGCCGCGTGGTTCAACCCCGGTTGCCGGCAGCGCATGATCCGCGGCGGCAGCTGGGCCAATTCTCCGCAGCAGACGCGTGCGGCCTGGCGGCAGTCGCAGGACTCCGATAGCACCAGCGCGCGCATCGGCTTCCGCGTGGCGCGCGGTATCTAGGGCGGCGGTCCGGGCTGCATGCCTGTCGCCGCCAAGGGTGTGATCGCAGCAGCGCAGATCGACGTTCTTGGCGCCAGTCGGGGTGCGATTGCCGCGCGCCGGCTGCAGCTTCCCGGTGAGCGCCGGTCCGGTGTTGTTTACCGCTGACCACGGGTCGCCCGGTGTGCAGGCTTAACCCCAGCGAACAGCCCCCCGAACCGCTCCGGAACCCACGGGGGTTCGCTGCGGTCTGCAGTGCCAGCACTTCTGAAGGATGGCTGCGATGAGCTGGGGAATCCGTTTGTTTCGTTGGCTGATCGCAGTGCTGCTGATCGGTGGCAGCGGCTACGCAGTAGCGCGGCATCTGCAGGATGGAAATACTGCCGGGCATTACGGCTCGGTCGAAGTGGTGCGCCCCGAGGGCACGCCCAAGGCGATGGTGGTGCTGTTGCCCGACAGTGGCCATCCCCAGGACGGCCAGCGGCTTGCCGAGATGCTGAGCAACGACGGCGCGTTGGTCGCGGTGATCGATACCGCCAGCTACCGCGAACGTGTGCGGTCTCACCGCGCCGCCTGTAGCTCGCTGGCCGACGATGCCGAGCGGCTGGGCAAGAAGTTGCTGCGCGCCGAGCACGTGGATGCGTTCCTGCCGCCGGTGCTGGTGGGGCAGGGCGGTGGTGCGGTGCTGGCACGCCAGGCGCTGGCCTCGGCCGCGCCGGACGTGCTGGGGGGCGCGGTTGTCGCCGATGGCGGCGCCAGCGATGTCGGTCTGGCCTGCGCACGCGATGTGCCCGATGCGAATCAGGGCTTCCTCGATGATCTGGTCGACGACGCCAGCCCGATGCAGATTGCCGCCGCCACCCTTGGCCATTTCCAGGCAGCGCAGGCGCAAGGGGTGGGCGATCTGCCGTTGGTGGAACTGCATGCGCCCGGCAGCGACCGCCTGGTGGTGATGCTGTCCGGCGATGGTGGTTGGCGCGAACTGGACAAAGGCATCGCTGCGCAGTTGCAGCAGCAGGGCGTGTCGGTGGTTGGCTGGAACAGCCTGCGTTACTTCTGGGGCAGCCGCACGCCGCAGCAGGTCGGGGCGGATCTGGATCGGGTGATCGCCACGTATCGGCAGCGCTGGCATATCCAACACGTCGCCTTGGTGGGCTACTCGTTCGGCGCCGACGTGTTGCCGTTCGCCTATCCTGAGCTGTCGCCGCGCCAGCGTGCCTCGGTGCAATTCGTCAGCTTGCTCGGTCTTGGTCACCAGGCCGATTTCAAGGTGCGCGTCGGCGGCTGGCTGGGGTGGCACAACGATGCCGAGCGCGATGTGGAACCGGCGATCCAGTCGCTGGACGCGCATCGCCTGCAATGCATCTACGGCGATCAGGAAAAGGACACGCTGTGCCCTGAGTTACGCGCACGCGGTGTCGAGGTGGTTGCGCGCCCGGGTGGTCATCACTTCGATCATGATCCTGCGGTGCTGGCCGGCGTGTTGCTGCAAGGCTGGCAGCATGCGGTGCAGACGTCCACGCCCAGCCGTGGTTGAGGGGCGACGCGACTAACAGCACACGACCGAGTCGCCAGCTGCGATGTCCTCACCGCTTGCGGGACCCTTGGCGGCAGGGATGCGGTCAAGGATTCTTCATGGAATGATTTACGGCGTGTCCCGCGCGCGGTGAGGGCATTGCGCCCTCGATGCG
Source organism: Xanthomonas sp. NCPPB 3959 (assembly GCF_056675575.1). Lineage (NCBI taxonomy): Bacteria > Pseudomonadati > Pseudomonadota > Gammaproteobacteria > Lysobacterales > Lysobacteraceae > Xanthomonas > Xanthomonas sp. NCPPB 3959. The sequence goes on along the minus strand of NZ_JBWWVR010000001.1, from coordinate 658,150 downwards.
CTGAACTTTTGAACCAAGCATTTGATTGCATTTCGACGACGCTACGACGCGAATTCTCGTTTGTCCTGGAGTGATCGAATACCTCGATACATCACTTGCAGAGCGGCTGATCTGTAAGTTGGCTGCAGGGCCCTTGCCCGCCCACCATCGCGGGACACGCCGCAAGTACGTCCGTGTAGGCTCTTACGCGGCATCCATGCCGCGTAAGGTCCCGCGACGGTGGGCGGGCAAGGACCAGTGGGGAAGGTCGGTGCGCTTGGTGCGAGCCGTGCATGCCGCGAGTTTTGTCCGATGACGGGCGGTCTGGTCAGCGCTTTTCGATTCGATCAATGTCGCTGCCATTCTCGACATCATTCCACGCGTCAACGAAGCTGGGTGCACCAGACATGGTGCCGCCATCGATACAGCGTTCAAGAGGGCGTGTTAGCCGCTCTTAGCCTTCACTGCGTTCCACCCGCACATCGATGCTGCCATCGGCCAGCTGCGCACGCAGGCGCTCGCCGGGGCTTACTTCGCCGGCGCTGCGCACCACGCTGCCGTCGACGGGTCTGGTCACGATGGCGTAGCCGCGCCCCACCGTGGCCAGCGGGCTGACCGCTTCCAGCGAGCGCGCAAGACCACGCAGCCGCAGTTGATCGTGTTGCAAGCGTCGCTGCATGGCTGCCTGCGGGTGCAAGGCCTGCAGGCGCTGCTGCAAGTTGGCCAGATCGCGTTGCGGGTTGTGCGCATGCAGGCGTGTCTGCCCACGTTGCACACGTGCTTGCAGTCGCTCCAGTACCTGGGTCATGCGTGCACGCAACTGGCGGCCGGCATCTTCCTGTCGGCGGTGCAGCAGTTGCAGCCGCGCCTGCGGGCTATGCGCACGCAGACGCAATGCAAGCCGGTCAGCGCGCTGCATCGCGTTGCCCAGCGCGTGTTGTTGCAGCTGGGCCATGCGCGCATGTGCACGCCGCACGCGGGCGACCAGCTCGCGTTGATCGGGCACCAGCAACTCGGCGGCCACCGAGGGCGTAGGCGCACGCACATCGGCAACGAAGTCGCTCAGGCTGAAGTCGGTCTCGTGACCAACCGCCGACACCACCGGTGTCTGCGCGGCGGCAATTGCGCGGGCCAGGCGCTCGTCGTTGAACGCCCAGAGATCTTCCAGCGAGCCGCCGCCGCGGGTGATCAGAATGACGTCGTAGCGCCCGGAGGCGTCTGCGCGCTGCAGCAGCGAGGTGATCTGCGCGGCGGCGCTGTCGCCTTGCACCAGCGAGGGCAGCAGGTCCACTTCCAGCAGCGGGAAACGTCGCGCCAGCACGCTGAGCACATCACGCACTGCTGCACCGCTGGGTGAGGTAATCACCGCCAGGCGCCGCACATGCGCCGGCAACGGCTGCTTGCGCTCGGCATCGAACAAGCCTTCGGCGGCCAGGCGTGCACGCAGTTCGTCGAAGGCGCGGCGCAAGGCGCCTTCGCCGGCTTCTTCCATGTGGTCCAGCACCAGCTGGTAGTCGCCGCGCGCTTCGTACAGGGTGAGACGTCCGCGCGCGAGCACGCGCAGGCCTTCGCGCGGCTGGAACTTCAGCCAGGTGCTCTTGGGCTTGAACATCGCGCAACGGATCTGCGCGCGTGCGTCCTTGAGCGTGAAATAGAGATGGCCCGAAGACGGGCGCGTGACGCTGCTCAGCTCTGCTTCCACCCAGACCAGCGGGAAGCTGCCTTCCAGCAGGTCGCGTGCCAGCGTGTTGAGCTGGCTGGGGGTGAGGATCTGTTCGTTGCGGTCGGCCATCGCGGCATTATCCCGCAGCGGCGATGCGCATGCGTGAGTGCATCACGCGGATGCTCACAGGCCGTGTTGCGCCAGCGCCCAACCCACGTGTTCGCGTACCAGTTCCGAATCGTCGTTGCGACGGGCTTCCAATGCTGCCAACACCTCCGGCGTGCCGGGCGCATTGCCCAGCCCCACTGCGATATTGCGCAGCCAGCGTTCGTGGCCGCTGCGCCGGATCGGGCTGCCCTCGGTACGGCGCAGGAACTCGTCCGTGTCCCATGCGAACAGCTGCGGCAGCGTCGCCACATCCAGGTCGTTGCGGGCACGGAAATCGGCTTCGTCGGTGCGTTGGGCGAACTTGTTCCAGGGACAGACCAGCTGGCAGTCGTCGCAACCGAAGATGCGGTTGCCGATCGGCTTGCGCATCTCCTCAGGGATTGCGCCATCGTGTTCGATGGTGAGATAGGCGATGCAGCGGCGCGCATCCAGCCGGTGCGGGGCGATGATGGCCTGGGTCGGGCAGATGTCGATGCAGCGCGTGCAGGTGCCGCAATGCGCGGTGGCCGGGGTATCGATGGGCAGCGGCAGATCGAGGTAGATCTCGCCCAGAAAAAACCATGAACCGCCATTGCGATCGATCAGGCAGGTGTGTTTGCCGATCCAGCCCAGCCCGGCGTTGCGCGCCAATGCGCGCTCCAGCACCGGTGCGGAATCGACGAATACGCGATAGCCGAACGCGCCGACTTCGCCCTGGATGCGCTCGGCCAGTTTCTGCAGCCGGTTGCGCATCAGCTTGTGGTAATCGCGCCCCAGCGCATACCGCGCCACATAGGCGCGGCGGCCGTCGTGCAAGGTGTTCCAGGCTTCGGTGTCGTCCTTGCGGCCGTAGTCCATGCCCACCGACAACACCCGCAAGGTGCCGGGCACCAGCTCCTGCGGGCGCGAGCGTTTGTCGCCGTGCTGTGCCATCCAGTGCATGGTGCCGTACAGGCCTTCTTCCAGCCAGCTGCGCAGATGCGCCTCGTCTTCGCCCAGCTCGATGCCGGTGATGCCGCAACGTTGAAAGCCGGCCTCGCGCGCAAGCGTACGGATGCGCGCGGCGGCGTCGGTGGGGTCGGGGCGGGCGAGGACGGCAGACATGGCGACAAGTATAGAATTCCCGGCATGTACGTACCGCTCGATCTTTACGACACCGCCGCTGCGCGCCGGCTGGATGCACAGGCCACCGCGCTGCTCGGTGGCGATGGCTATTTGTTGATGCAACGCGCCGGGCAGGCCGCCTGGCAGTACCTGCTGGAGCGCTGGCCGCAAGCGCGCCGCATCGTGGTGGTGTGCGGCACCGGCAACAACGGTGGCGATGGCTATGTAGTGGCGCGCCTGGCGCAGCGGGCCGGGCGTGATGTGCGGGTGGTGCATCTTCCAGAGCACGGCCCTGCCTCGGCGCTGGCACAGCGGGCCTGCACCGATTACCTGGGCGTTGGTGGCGCGATCGCATTGTTTCCGTCTCCGTTGGCGCAGGCCGATGTGATCGTCGATGCGCTGTTCGGCATCGGCCTCAACCGCGCGCCGGATGCCGAGACCGCGAGGTTGATCGAGGCCATCAACGCCGCTGGCGTGCCGGTGTTCGCGCTGGATGTGCCCAGCGGTATCGATGCCGATCACGGCGTTGCCTTCGATGCCGCGGTGCGCGCGGAGGCCACCTTGCAGTTCATCGTGCCGCATATCGGGCTGTACACCGGCGATGCGCTGGAGCATGCCGGCGAGCGCGCGATTGCCTCGCTTGAGGTGCCGGATGCCGCATTCGACGGGCTGGAGCCTGCCGCACACAGTTGGGACATCGACGCCTTGGCCGCGCAGTTGCGGCCGCGCCGACGCAATACGCACAAGGGCGAATCCGGGCGGGTGCTGTGCGTGGGCGGCAATCTCGGTAGCGGCGGCGCGATCATGCTGACCGCCGAAGCGGCCTTGCGCAGCGGCGCAGGGCTGGTGCAGGTCGCCACCCGCGCCGAGCACGTGGCGCCGCTATTGGCGCGCTGCCCGGAGGCAATGGTGCGCGCGGTGCAGGACGACGACGACATCGCCGCACTGGCCAATGCGGCCGACGTGGTCGCACTGGGGCCGGGCCTGGGTCAGGACGCCTGGGCACAGGCGTTGTGGCATGCGGTGCTGGCCTCGGATGCCGCGGTCGTCATCGATGCCGATGGCCTGAATCTGCTGGCTGCCAACGCAGTGCCGAGACGCGGGCCGCGCGTATTGACCCCACATCCCGGCGAGGCGGGCCGTTTGCTTGGCCTGTCCACCGCACAGGTCCAGCGCGACCGTCTGGCCGCCGCAGACGCCTTGGCCAAGCGCTTCGACGCGGTTGTAGTGCTGAAAGGCGCCGGCAGCGTGGTCGCCGCGCCGCACGCAGTGCCACGCATCATCGACGCCGGCAATCCGGGCATGGCGGTGGGCGGTATGGGCGATCTGCTGACCGGCGTGATCGCCGCCTTGCTGGCGCAGGGCTGGTCGCCGCTCGATGCCGCCAGCCTGGGCGCCTTGTTGCATGCCTGCGCTGGCGACGCGGCCGCGCGCGCTGGCGAGCGCGGCCTGCTGCCAACGGATTTGTTACCAGAACTTCGCCGCCTCGCCAACGCCGGAGCCATTGCATGAGCCAACTCACCGCACAACTGGTCGATGCGCAGGCTACCGAAACCCTGGGCCAGGCCCTGGCCGCAGTGCGTCCCACGACTGCGATGGTGCAGTTGCATGGCGATCTCGGCGCCGGCAAATCCACCCTGGCGCGCGCGCTGTTGCGCGCACTCGGCGTTACCGGGCCGATCCGCAGCCCCACCTACACTTTGGTCGAGCGCTATCCGCTCAGTACCGGCGACGAGGCCTGGCACCTGGATCTGTACCGCATCGGGCATGCCGGCGAATTGGACTTTCTCGGGCTCGACGAGGGCAGCGCGAGCCTGTGGCTGGTCGAATGGCCGGAACGTGGCGCAGGCGCACTGCCGCCGGTGGATCTGGACGTGGAACTGGCCGTTGAAGGCGAGGGTCGCAGCGTCAAGCTGCTGGGCCGAAGCGAAACCGGGCGCGGGTGGCTGACACGTCTGGCACAGCACCCCGAGTTGCAGGCGCTTTCTGTCGGCTCACAAGAACAATGAACGCCAGGTTGTGGATTATTAAGGGAAATCACCTTGCAATTGACACTATTGGGTGATTGAATCCAGCCCCATGACACCGGGGATCCGCCAGTTCTGTGTTTCCGCCCTGACCGCCAGCCTGAGCCTGGCGGTTTTTGCTGCGTGGGCCGGCGAAATCAAGAGCGTTGGCGTCAGCACCGGTGCCACCGGCACGCGCGCCGAGATTCAGCTTGCCGGCAGCGGCGGCTTCAAGACGCTGTCGTTGGCCAACCCCAATCGGTTGGTGGTGGATTTCCCCGATTCTGCGGGCGTGCGTGGTCTCAAGCTGCCTGGCGCTGCCGGTCTGGTGACTTCGGTGCGCACTGGCCAGCCGGTGCCGGGGACGTTCCGGGTGGTGTTCGAGCTGGCAACGCCGGTGACGCCGCTGAAGCCGCAGATGCAGACGCTGGGCAGTGCCTCGACCTTGGTGATCGAGTGGCCGGGCGATCCGACGCCGGTTGCGGCCACGGCCGCCACCACGGCGACAGCGCCTGCAGCAATGCCGGTGCCGCGCCCGGTCACGGCGCAGCCGGTGAATGCACAGGCCGAGGCAGCGCGTGCGACCGCAGCCTTGGCTGCATCTGCGCAGCGCGCCTCATCCGCGCCACCGCCGCAGGCACCAGAACCAGCACCATACGTGCCGGCATCGGCCATGCCTACCGTCACAACGGCACCCGTTCCGACAACGGTCGCCACTGGCGTGCCGACGCCGCGTCCCAGCGTTGCCACGAGCGCGGTGACGACCAGTACGGCTATGCCGGCAAGCGCCGGCAGCAATACGCCCAATCGCGTCACGGTCACCACTGCCAATGCACCCACAGGCGTGGCGATGACTGGCGGCAGCGCATCGCCCGCTGCGATCTTGAACGGTGGCACTGCGCCGATGGGCGTTGCACCCGGCAACACCGCGGCAGCCATGCCGAACGCGGCGTCAGGCGTGGTTGCGGGCACAGACAGCGACGATATCCCGCCGCGCCCGGTCCTGCCCAGCGAAGCCTCGCGGATCAAGATGGCGCCGGGCATGCGCCCGTTGATCGTGGCAATCGATCCCGGCCACGGTGGCCAGGACCCGGGTGCGATGGGCCCCACCGGCAAGCGCGAAAAAGACGTCACCCTGGCGGTCGGCCGCGAACTGGCGCGCCAGATCAACGCAACGCCCGGCATGAAGGCGTACATGACGCGCGACACCGACGTGTTCATTCCGCTGCCGATGCGCGCGCAAAAAGCGCGCGCCGCCAAGGCCGACATCTTCATCTCGATCCACGCCGATGCCGCAGAAAATCGCAGCGCAACCGGTTCATCCGTCTACGTGCTGTCGACCAAGGGGGCTTCCTCGCAGCGCGCGCGTTGGTTGGCCGACAAGGAAAATGCTGCCGACCTGGTCGGTGGCGTGCGCTTGCAGCAAACCGAAAGCACGCTTGCCAACGTCTTGCTGGATCTGGCGCAAAGCGGCCACATGAAGGCTTCCGAAGATGCTGCCGGCCATGTGCTGGGCGGGCTCAAGCGGATCGGCAACAACCACAAGCCGTTTCTGGAACGCGCCAACTTCGCGGTGCTGCGGACCTCGGACATGCCGGCGATGCTGGTGGAAACCGCCTTCATCTCCAATCCGGATGAAGAGCGGCGCCTGATCGATCCGGCCTACCAGCGCAAGATTGCCTCGGCCGTGCTGGACGGCATCGATACCTTCTTCACTCGCCAGCCGCCACCGGGAACGCTGTTCGCCGCGCGTGCGCAGGCAGAAGCCGATGCAAGCGCCGGCACCGTGGCCGGCGGCAGCCGCTGACCCGCTCGGCTATCATTCCGCACTGATTCCTTGATGACGGCGCCTGCGCGCCGCCGGATTGCCGTGCCGACGTCTGTCTTGCTTGCTACACCCTCGATGCGCTTCCCAGTTTGCGACCAGCGCGAGTGCCTGCGCTGATGGCGATTCGTCAACTGCCCGACATCCTGATCAACCAGATTGCTGCCGGCGAAGTGGTCGAGCGGCCCGCGTCGGTGGTCAAGGAGCTGGTCGAAAACGCGCTCGATGCCGGCGCCACCCGCGTGGATATCGAGCTCGAAGAAGGCGGCGTGCGCTTGATCCGTATCCGCGACAACGGCGGCGGCATCCCGCCGGACGAACTGCCGTTGGCGGTATCGCGGCATGCCACCAGCAAGATCGCCTCGCTGGACGATCTGGAAACCGTGGCCACGCTCGGTTTTCGCGGTGAAGCCTTGCCGTCGATCGCCTCGGTCAGCCGCTTCACCCTGGTCTCGCGCCGCCACGATGCCGAACATGGTTCTGCGTTGGAAATCGAAGGCGGGCGCCTGGGCGAAGTGACGCCGCGTGCGCATGCGCCGGGCACCACGGTGGAAGTGCGCGAGCTGTTCTACAACGTGCCGGCGCGGCGCAAGTTCTTGCGTGCCGAGCGCACCGAGCTTGGGCATATCGAAGAGTGGCTGCGCTCGTTGGCACTGGCGCGGCCGGATGTGGAATTGCGGGTCTCGCACAACGGCAAACCCTCGCGCCGCTACAAGCCAGGCGATCTGTATTCGGATGCGCGATTGGGCGAAACGCTGGGCGAGGATTTCGCCCGGCAGGCCTTGCGCGTGGATCACAGTGGCGCCGGTCTACGTCTACATGGCTGGGTCGCGCAGCCGCATTACTCGCGCGCCAGTACCGACCAGCAATATCTCTACGTCAATGGCCGCTCGGTGCGCGATCGCAGCGTGGCGCATGCGGTGAAGATGGCCTATGGCGATGTGCTGTTCCATGGCCGCCAGCCGGCGTATGTGTTGTTTCTGGAACTGGACCCTGCGCGCGTGGACGTCAACGTGCACCCGGCCAAGCATGAGGTGCGCTTCCGCGAGGCGCGGCTGATCCACGATTTCGTGTATCGCACCTTGCAGGACGCGCTGGCGCACACGCGTGCCGGCGCGATGCCAAACAGCATCGGCACGGAAGGCGCCAGCGACACAGGTGCTGCACCGAGTGGAATGGCCAACATCCCAAGCTACGGTGGCGCAACCGGCAGTGGTGGCGGCACTGGCTACGGCAACTGGACCCCATCGCAAACACCCTTGGGCCTGCGCGTGGATGAAGCGCGCGCCGCGTACAGCGCGTTGTATGCACCGCCATCCGGCAGCGCACAGCAGCAGTCCGCGGCCATGCAGACCTTCTCCGGCACCGGCTTGCCGGCGACTTCGCACGACAGCGGTGTGCCGCCGCTCGGTTATGCCGTTGCGCAATTGCACGGCATCTACATCCTGGCCGAAAACGCCGAGGGCTTGATCGTGGTGGACATGCACGCCGCGCACGAACGCATCGGTTACGAACGGCTCAAGAACGCGCACGACAGCATCGGTCTGCACGCGCAGCCGCTACTGGTACCGATGACGCTGGCAGTGGGCGAGCGCGAAGCCGACACCGCCGAGCGCGAAGCCGATACGCTGGCCAGCCTGGGCTTCGAGATCACCCGCGCCGGTCCGCAATCGCTGCATGTGCGCAGTATTCCCGCGCTGCTGGCCAATGCCGAACCGGAAGCGCTGCTGCGCGATGTGCTCGGCGACCTGCGCGAACACGGTCAGAGCCGCCGCATCGCCACTGCGCGCGATGAGCTGCTGTCGACCATGGCCTGTCACGGTGCAGTGCGCGCGAATCGACGCCTCACCTTGCCCGAAATGAACGCGCTGCTGCGCGATATGGAAGCCACCGAGCGCTCCGGCCAATGCAACCATGGCCGACCGACCTGGGCACGGTTTACGCTGGGCGAAATCGATCGTTGGTTTCTCAGGGGGCGTTGATGGCTGGGTTGCATAAGGGGAAACACTGGCTGCTCGGCATGCTGGTGCTCATGACGCTGGCCGGATGCGGGCAAGACGCACCGCCGCCGGCGGCGCCAGTCGCCCTGGACAAGACCTTTCTGGCCGACGATGCCGCCTGGCGCGAAGCCCGCCTGGCAGAGCTGCGTGCGCCAGACGGCTGGACCAGTCTGGTCGGCCTGCACTGGCTTTCGCTGAAGGCGCATTACATCGGCAGCAGCGCCGACAGCGGCATCAAGCTGGCGGTCGGGCCGCCCAAGATGGGCATGGTGTCCTCCGAGGCCAACACGGTCTGGTTCGTGCCCGAGCGCGGTGCAGCACTGAGCGTCGATGGCAAGCCGCTGACCGGCAGGATCCGCTTCCACTCCGATGACGAGCCACAGCCGACCTCGATCAATTTCGATGACGGCAAGGGCGTGTTGAGCCTGATCCATCGCGGCGACCGCAATGCCTTGCGGGTCAAGCATGCCGATGCACCATCTCGCACCGGCTTCGCCGGTTTGGAATACTGGCCAGTCGATCCGTCCTGGCGTATCAGCGGACGCTACGTGCCCAACGATGTCGGCAAGACCATCCCGATGGTAGATATCGTGGGCATCAGCAGCGAGCAGCCGAACGCGGGGGCAGTCGAATTCGAGCGCGACGGCAAGCCCTATCGGCTGGAAACCATCGGCGAACCGGGGCGGCCGATGTTCGTGGTGTTCGCCGACCGTACCAGCGGGCATGGGAGCTACCCGGCCGGGCGTTTTCTGGATCTGGATGTCGCCGATGCTTCCGGGCATGTGGTGATCGACTTCAATCGTGCCTACACCCCGCCGTGCGCGTTTACGCCGTTCGCGACCTGTCTGTTGCCGCCACCGGAAAACCGGATCGACCTGGCCGTGTCGGCGGGCGAGAAGGCTTACAAGGTGCCGCACTGACGTGGAGAAAACCAACGTGGTGAAGACAAGCGCGCGAACCCGATTTGCAACATGGTGCAGCAGCGCACTGATCTGTGTGGCGCTGTGGAGCGGGGCAGTCGTACCGACCTCGGCGCGTGCTGGCGGCGAGACCCCGGCCGGCCCACCGGTGCCGTTGTTGTGGAAGGTCGATGGCAAGGGCGGCACGCTGTATCTGCTGGGCTCGTTCCATGTGCTCAAGCCCAGTGATTACCCGCTGTCGCCGGACGTCATGCAGGCCTTCGCCAAGGCCGACCGGCTGGTGTTCGAACTACCGCCCTCCGATGCGCAATCGCCGGAGCTGGCCGGCCGTATGCTGCAGGCGGCACGGCGCACCGACGCGCGCCGGTTGCAGGACGCGCTCGATGCAAAAACTTGGCAGGCCTTGCGCGCCTACGCGCGCAAACACGGCATGTCGCTCGATACCCTGCAGCCACTCGAGCCCTGGTTTGTCGCCTTGACGATCAGCCTGGCCGAGATGAGCCGGCAAGGCATGGACCCGAACGCCGGTCTGGATCATTACCTGATGGAGCAGGCGCAGGCCAAGGGCAAACCGGCCGATGGCCTGGAGCGCGCCGAACAACAGATCGCCATGCTCGATGGCATGTCGCCCACCGAGCAGCATCAGTTGCTGGAAGAGTCGCTGGACGAGGCGGAGGCTACCGATCAGGTGCGTCAGCTGCACACGGCCTGGCGCAATGGCGATGTGCATACGCTGTCCACGCAAATGGCCGAAGACATGCGTCGGCAATACCCGGCGCTGTATCAGGACATCAACGTCGAGCGCAATGCGCGTTGGGTGCCGCTCCTGGAGCAACGGCTAGGTAAAGGCAGCGGAACCACACTGGTGGTGGTCGGTACGCTGCATCTGCTGGGTAGCGACGGCGTGGTAGAGCGTCTGCGTGCACGTGGCTACCACGTGGAGCGGATCTGCTCGGCCTGCACGGAGCAGGCCGGCCGCTGATCTGGCTGCGCCGGGAGCGTGTCACGCTCCCGCGCAGCAGTCGTCTTTCAGCCGCGATTGCGGGCCTTGCCGGTGGTGCCCGTGTTGCTGGACGTGCCGTGTGTACCCGTTCCCTTGTGCGTGCCGGTCCCCATCGGGCCGCTGCCCACACCCGTGGAGCCCGGTGGTGTCGGCGGCATGCCGGGGCCACCTGGACGACCGAAGCCGGCGCCGAAATTGCGCTGGAATTCCTGCCACAACTCCAGGTTGCGCTCGGTCAGCTGATTCATCATCGCCCACGGGGTCTGCCCAAGCAGGTTGCCCATCTGCTGGCGGAACTGCTGCTGCTGATCCAGGAACACCTGCATGCTGCGCTCTAGGTAATTGCCCATGAAGCCCTGCAGCGAGTCGCCGTAAAAACGGATGATCTGACTCAGCAACTGGGTGGAGAGCATCGGCTCGCCGTCCTGTTCGCGGTCGGCAATGATCTGCAGCAATACGGCGCGACTGAGGTCTTCGCCACTCTTGGCGTCGCGTACTTCGAATTCTTCGCCGTCGATGATGAGCTGACGCACGTCCTCTATGGTGATGTAGCTGGAAATTTCCGTGTCGTAAAGACGGCGATTGGGATACTTCTTGATGATGCGAAGTCCGGCCATGGAACGTTCACTCACAACGATAGTGCGCGCAGGATGGCGCACCGCAACAGCGCTTGCAACAGCAAAAGGCCTTATTTTCTTAAGCAGACACCTAAAAAATGCTGCGCAGCATGATTTCTAAGGAAATTTCATGCTGCAGCGCGAAGGTGCAGCAAACGCTACCAGCCCATGTGATGGCCGCCGTTGATATCCAGGTTGGATCCGGTGATCCAGGCGGCCTCTTCTGCGACCAGGAATGCCACCGCATAGGCGATCTCTTCCGGGCGACCCAGCCGCCCTGTGGGAATGTCGGCAACGATCTTGGCGCGCACCTCTTCCGGCACCGCCATTACCATGTCGGTGGCCACGTAGCCTGGTGAGACAGTGTTGACGGTCACCCCGAATGCCGCGTTTTCGCGCGCCAGCGAGATCGTGAAGCCGTGCATGCCGGCCTTGGCGGCGGCGTAGTTGGCCTGCCCGTACTGGCCCTTCAATCCGTTGATGGAGCTGATCTGGATCACCCGGCCCCAGCCGCGTTTGCGCATGCCCTCGATCACCGGACGGGTGACGTTGAAGACCGAATTGAGGTTGGTATTGATGACCTCATGCCACTGCTCGGCGGTCATGCGGTGGAAGGTGGTATCGCGGGTGATGCCGGCGTTGTTGACCAGTATTTCGATCGGCCCCAGTGAGGCTTCCACTTCCTCGACCAAGGCGCGCGCATGCTCGGAGGAGGCCACATCGCCGCGAAACAGGGCGAACTCGTAGCCCTGCGCCTGCATGCGCTGCTGCCATTCGCGGGCTTTTTCCTCATTGCGGAAATTGCTGGCGACCCGGTGCCCCTGGTCGGCCAGGCGTTTGCAGATGGCGGTGCCGATGCCGCCGGTGCCGCCGGTGATCAATACGACGCGAGATGTCATGACGACTCCAATCAACAGATGAGGCTGGAGGCAATCGGGGTGCTGGCAGTCGCGCCGCGCCCGGTTGCCGGTGCTGGGTCGCAATTCTAGTCACGCCGGCGCTGTGATGCGCGTTCGGTCACGTTCGGAGGGGGTGGCGGGGCAGCAGCTGGGGCGAAAAATGCTGCACGGCATGTTGCAGCAGCGTGTCGACTGCAGTATGCCGCGGCAGTGCTGCCACGTTCTGTCCTAGTGCGGCCCAGGCGGCGTGCAGGGCCGGCAGCGGGTCGGCATCGTCCAGTGCGGGTGCGTCGTGCGACTTGGACAGCTTGCGGCCGTCGCCATCCAGGATCAGCGGCAGATGCAGATAGCGCGGCTGCGGCAGGCCCAGGGCGCGCTGCAGCAGCAGCTGGCGCGGGGTGGAGTCGAGCAGGTCCGCGCCACGCACCACATCGGTGATGGCTTGCGCGGCATCGTCCACCACCACCGCCAGTTGGTAGGCCCAATACCCATCGGCGCGGCGCAGCACCACATCGCCGACCTCCGCATACACGTCCTGCACCACGTGGCCCTGCAGTGCGTCGTCGAAGCCGACCGACGCCTGTGGCGGCACCCGCAGGCGCACCGCGCGGCGGGTACCCAGCGGCGCCACACAGGCGTGGTGGATGCCGCCCATGCCGGCAAGATCGGCGCGGCTGCAGCTGCATTCAAAGGCCAGCCCGGCCTCCAGCAACGTGGTCAGAGCGGCGGCGTACTGCGCGTCGCGATCGGACTGATACATCACCGGGATGTCCGAGCTCAGCCCGAATGCCGCCAACGTGCGCAACTGGCGTTGGGTGGCGCCGGGCTCGGCACGCGGCGGGTCGATGTCTTCGATGCGCACGCACCACTCACCGCCGGCATGCCGCGCGAGTAGCCAGCTGCCGAAGGCCGCCAGCAGGGAGCCGAAGTGCAGGGGGCCGGTGGGGGAGGGCGCAAAGCGGCCGCGGTAGCTGGGTGATGACATGGGCAGCTGAATCGTCGGTCAGATGCTTGCTTGATTTCAAGCGCTGGCGGCCGCAAATCCGCAGCAGTTCATTCCCGCATGTGTGGAGTCATCGCGCCATGTTCAACCGCATTTTCCTGTTTCTGCTGACAAATTTTGCGGTACTGATGCTGGCCGGCATCGTGATGTCGGTGCTGGGCGTCAATCCCGCGCAGATGAGCGGCTTGCTGGTGATGGCGGCCGTGTTCGGCTTTGGTGGGTCGCTCGTGTCCTTGCTGCTGTCCAAGTTCATGGCCAAGCGCAGCACCGGCGCCCATGTCATCACCGAGCCGCGCACGCCGACCGAGCGCTGGCTGCTGGAGACCGTGCGTCGCCAGGCGCAGGCGGCCGGCATCGGCATGCCGGAGGTGGCGGTCTACGACGGCCCGGAGATCAACGCCTTCGCCACTGGCGCCAATCGCAACAATGCCTTGGTGGCGGTGTCCACCGGCTTGCTGCAGAACATGAGCCAGGACGAGGCCGAAGCGGTGTTGGGCCATGAAATCGCGCACGTCGCCAACGGCGACATGGTGACCATGGCGCTGCTGCAAGGCGTGCTCAATACCTTCGTGATCGTGCTGGCGCGTGTGGTCGGCGGTGTTATCGACGGCGCCATCTCCAGCAATCGTGAAGGTGGCCGCGGTTTTGCGTATTACATCATCGTGTTCGCGCTGGAGATGGTATTCGGCTTGTTCGCGACCATGATCGCAATGTGGTTCTCGCGTCGCCGCGAGTTTCGCGCCGATGCCGGTGGTGCGCAGCTGGCAGGGCGCAGCAAGATGATCGCCGCGCTGGAGCGTTTGTCGCTCAATCACGGCCAGAACACCTTGCCGTCGCAGGTGCAGGCGTTCGGCATCTCCGGCGGTGTGGGCGACGGCCTGCGTCGTCTGTTCCTGAGCCATCCGCCGTTGACCGAACGCATCGCTGCGCTGCGTGCCGCGAACGGTGCTGCGCGATAACGCGGCACTGCTGTCGATTGTCTTGAAGTGGCTGGTCAGCGCGGATAGATCGGTTGTAGAGCGGCTGATCTGTTGATTGGCTGCAGGGCCCTTGCCTGCCCACCATCGCGGGACACGCTGCAAGTACGTCCTTGTAAGCTCTTACGCGGCATCCATGCCGCGTAAGGTCCCGCGACGGTGGGCGGGCAAGGACCAGTCGAGATGGTCGGTGTGCATGGCTTTGAGTAAAGCAGTCAGCAAACCTTCTGGTGCGGTGTCCTCACCGATTGCGGGACCGTGTGGCGGCATGGATGCCGCTACCGAGCCCCCATGGACGGGTTCACGGCGTGTCCCGCGAACGGTGAGGGCACCGCGCCCTCGACTCACCTAGCTTTGATTGTTGATCTTTCGCTTGCCTCGGCAAGGCCTTCAGCCGAACTCGTAGTTCATCAACGGCCCGGTCGGTGCGACGAAGTCGCCTTGCACGTAGTCCACGCCGGCACTGAAGAAGCTGCTCATCGACTGCGCATCGGCCACGAATTCGGCCACGGTAAGAATGCCGGCCGGTTGCGCACGCGAAGTGATCTCGCGAATTTTTTCCTGACTTTCGCGGGCCGATGCGACATCTCCGGTGATGCCGCGATCCAGCTTGAGAAAAGCCGGCTGGAAGTGCGCCAGCAACTGGAACGAATCCAGGCCAGAACCGAATTGTTCCAGCCCCACCTTGCAGCCCATCGAAGACAGCGAGGCCAGAAACTGCTGGGCGTTGCGCAGATGCGTGAACACCTTCGATTCCGGCGTCTGCAACCACAGCCGCTCGCCGGGCACGCCGTACACCGCCAATTGCTCGCGGATGGTGTCGATCATCTGTGGGTCGGAGAACGAGTTCGGTCCGATCCGCACCAACAGATGTGTCTTGTGTCCGGCACGCTGCCGCTCCCCGAGCTGGCGAATCGCGCGCGCCACCACCCAGCGGTCGATTTCGGTGATCAGGTCGTGCTCTTCGGCGATGGCGATAAACGCGTTCGGCGACATGATTTCGCCATTGCGTTCCAGCCGCAGAAACGCCTGGTACAACTCCACCGGCTCGCCCTGCAGGTTGAGTACAGGCTGGTAGTGCAGCGAGAAGCCATCGCCGACCAGTGCTTCGCGCAGCTGTTCTACCCAACGTTCGATGCGTTCTTCTTCGGCGCGATCAGAGGCGGCGGGGTCATAGATGCTGACCGCATTGCCGCCGAGTTCGGCAGTGGTGCGTACCGCCTCGGTGCCGCGATTGAGCACCTGGCCGATGCTGGCGATCTTTTCGCCAATCTGCACGCCCCCGATGCTCACCGTGACCGTGGCCGAGCGCGCGCCGATGCTGAAGACATGCTGCGCAAACGCATCGCGCACCATTTCTGCCAATGCGTGGGTGCGCGCGTAGTTGCCGTCCATCAGCAACGCAAAGCTGTGCTCGCCGAAGCGCGCAGCCACCACGCTGTCATCCAGCACGCTGGCCACGTGCGCGGCCAGGGCGGCGATCAACGCGTCGGCCGAATCCAGGCCGATTTCGGGCAATAACCGCGCGTAATGGTCCGGCTCGATCAGCAGGAAGCCGGATTGGCCTTCGCTGCGACCGGCCCGTGCCACCGCCTGTTCCAGCGCGACCATGAAGGTCGGCCGGTTGAGCAGACCGGTGACCTGATCGCGTTGGCGCAGATCTTCGACCTCGCGTGCCAGTTCCGGGTCGAATTCCTCGCGGCGGCGAAACACCACCTGGATGCACGGCTCGCCTTCATACGTGGCGGTGGCAAATTCCATCGTCGCCGGAAAGGTGTCGCCTTCCAGCCGGCGCGCGTCGACCTTGTATTGCGCCGGCGGCGGTTCGCCCTTGGACAGCGACTTGAGCAATTGCTTGAAATCGTCCACGTACTGCGCGGCGATCATGTCCAGCAACGACACGCCCTCGACATCCTCGAACGACTCGAAGCCGAACATCTCCAGATACGCCTCGTTGGCACGGATATGCATGCCCTCGTGCACGTAGGCGATGGGGTCGCGCGAAGACGCGATCAGGGCATCGCACCGCCGCTCGGTTTCGCGCATCTGCGCTTCGATGCGGCGCAGTCCGCGCCGGGCCTGCAGATCGGCCCATTCCGAACGCACCAGTGCCAGCAGATGCTCGGGACGATGCCGCAGCACGAGCGCGCGAATGCCGTGCGAAGCGGCTTCGACCAACGCGTTTTCTTCGATCCGTTCGGCCAGCAGAATGATCGGAATGTCCTTGCCGCTGCTCGCGATCTGCTGCTGCAGGGCGTTCATCGGAATCTGCAGCGCCTGGCCATGCAGGGCCAGATCGATCTGGCCGGACAACATGCTGGCGAGGTCTTCAAGGGTCTGCGGCCGCGATGGACGCACTGCAATGCCGCCGTTGCGCAACGCGGTCACGATCGCCTCCGCGCTCTCGACACTGTCGTCGACGATCATCAGGCGGAGGGTGAGATCTTTACCTTTCTGCATGCGCGGCTTCCTGGAGACGGCTCTAAATACACGAAGGGGGTCGGAGGCGTCCATGTGTGTGGACAAGGCCGCATCCGGGGTGAGACTTGGTCCACGTTTCTATCACCCAGCATAGGCTTAAGCGACGCTTCCTGCGGCGTGACCGGATGCCCATGCCCACTGAAAGTTGTAGCCGCCCAACCATCCCGTCACATCCAGCACCTCACCGACGAAATACAAGCCGGCCACCAGACGCGACTCCATGGTTGCACTGGAGACTTGGTTGGTATCGACACCGCCGAGCGTTACTTCAGCGGTACGGTAGCCTTCGGTTCCGCTGGCGACCAGCGGAAATGCGCCGAGCAGGTCGGCCGCGGCCTGCAGTTGCGGCGGGTCGAGCTGACGCACCGGCTTGTCCGGCAGCCACACTTCGCACAGGCGCTGCGCAAAGCGTCGCGGCAGCACATCGGCCAGTACATTGCGCAGTTCGGTGGCGCCGCGTTGATTTTTTTGTTCGCGCAACCAGGCTGCAGCATCCTGGCCGGGCAGCAGGTCCAGGCGCAGATCATCGCCGGGCTGCCAATACGAGGAGATCTGCAGGATCGCCGGGCCACTGACCCCGCGGTGGGTAACCAGCATGAAATTGCGAAAGCTGACCCCGTTGCAGTGCGCCTCGACCGGCAAGGCCAGCCCGGACAACTCCTGCAGCCGCTGCTGATGCTTGCCACTCAGCGTTAGCGGAACCAGCCCGGCGCGTGTCGGCAGCAGCTCGTGGCCAAACTGTTTGGCCAGCGTATAGCCGAAGCCGCTGGCGCCCATGCTCGGAATCGACAGCCCGCCGGTGGCCACGATCAGCGATTGCGCCTGCACGCGTCCCTGGCTGGTTTCGATGCTGAAGCCATCACTGTCGCGCCGCACCGAGCGTACTTCGCACTCGGTACGCACCTGCACGCCAGCTGCTTCGCATTCGTCCAGCAACATGCGCACGATCTGCTTGGACGAGATGTCGCAGAACAGCTGGCCCAGTTCTTTCTCGTGATAGGCGATGCCGTGGCGCTCGACCATTTCCACGAAATCCGCCGGGCTGTAGCGGGCCAGCGCGGATTTGCAGAAGTGCCGATTGGCCGACAAAAAGTTGCCTGGCGTGGTGCCGGTATTGGTGAAGTTGCAGCGCCCGCCACCGGACATCAGGATCTTCTTGCCGACCTTGTTGGCGTGGTCGATCACCAGCACCTGGCGGCCACGTCGGCCGGCGGTGAAGGCGCTCATCAGTCCGGCCGCGCCGGCACCGATGACCAGCACGTCGTAACGCGTGCTCATTCGGCCGGGGCTTGCCGCACCATCGGGGTCAGGGTGACGTTGCCCTGATCTGCGAGCATCTGCACCTCGCCGTCCTGGATGATCACATCGAAGCGCATGCCGCGCTGGATCAGGGCACCGAGCGCCTCGGTGGCCTGCGAATCGAGCTCCAGTACGCGCAGGTTGCGTTGTCGGCCGAGCGCATTGGCCTGCTTCTTCCACCAGGTTTCGGTGGCCTGGCCGCCGTAGCCGATCACCACTGCCTCGCGCGAGCGATTGCAGGCCTTGCGCACGCGGCTTTCGTCC
This sequence comes from Xanthomonas sp. NCPPB 3959, assembly GCF_056675575.1. Taxonomy (NCBI): domain Bacteria; kingdom Pseudomonadati; phylum Pseudomonadota; class Gammaproteobacteria; order Lysobacterales; family Lysobacteraceae; genus Xanthomonas; species Xanthomonas sp. NCPPB 3959. The sequence continues at coordinate 639,963 of NZ_JBWWVR010000001.1, read as the reverse complement.
GGCTGGCCGAGGTCGATCCACAGATCCGGGTCGCCGGTGTAATCGCGCCGCCACAGGTCGGGCTCGTCGTCGTTGCTCAGCCCGCGGCCGAACTCCAGACGGTCGTCGGCAAACAGCGCGAACGCCAGCAGCCGCACCATCAGGCGCTCGTCGGTTTCGGAGGGGTGCTGGGCCAGGGTCAGTGAATGGTTGGCGTAATAGCCACGGTCCATGTCGCTGATCTGAAGTTCCGCCCTGCGGACGGTGGCGGTAAGAGCCATCAGGATGCCGATTGCAAAGGGCGCTCATGATACGCCGCCGCTGCAAGGCCGGCGTGCTGCCGCTAGATGCGCGGTTGCGCTGCCAGCCAGCGGTCCAGTTGCGCAGCAAATGCTTGGCGGTCGCGTGCATGCAGCGCAGGCGGCCCACCGGTGGCGACGCCGGCACCGCGCAGTTCTTCCAGAAAGCTGCGTACCGACAGGCGCTCCTTGATGGAGTTGTCGGTGAATGGCTCGCCGCGCGGGCTGATGGCGGTCGCGCCTTGCTCCAGGACACGGGCAGCCAATGGAATGTCCTGCGTGACGACAAGATCGCCGGCGGCAACCCGTTCGGCAATGGCATCATCGGCCGCGTCCGGTCCGCCCGGAACCTGGACGGCGCGCACATGCGCCAGGCGTGGCGTGGGCAGGAAATGATTGGCGACCAGGGTCACTGCCGTGCCGGTGCGCACGGCAGCTCTGAACAAGATGTCGCGGACCACGGCAGGACAGGCATCGGCATCGACCCAGATCTGCGCCTGGGTTGGCGTACTCGGCGTATTCATAAGGTGATATCGATAGGGAAGGGACCTGACATGCGGTCGGATTTGGCCCGATAGTAAAAATTTTGACGCGGGGTGTCGCTTTTTATCGGAATCGCGAGTATTGTGCACGCACTGTGTTTGCAAGGGTCACCGTGAATCGTGGCCTGATGCAGCCGGATCGTTACAGATCTCGCTTCATCGTTCCGCTTTACCAACGCCTGCAACTCAGTCTCAGCTCCGGCTTTTCGGACGCTGCGATTTATCAATCAATAGTTCAGGAGTTAGTAAAATGTCAGAACGTCTAAACGGTACTGTGAAGTGGTTCAACGATGCCAAGGGCTTCGGCTTCATCACCCCGGAAAGCGGCCCGGACCTGTTCGTGCACTTCCGTGCCATCCAGGGCACCGGCTTCAAGTCGCTGCAGGAAGGCCAGAAGGTCACCTTCGTCGCCGTGCAGGGCCAGAAGGGCATGCAGGCTGACCAGGTGCAGGCGGTCTAATCCGTCTGCAACCGTAAGGTTGCCAAAAACGCCGGTCGCGCAAGCGATCGGCGTTTTTTATTGGGCGTCGTTTGAGCAATGCGCTTGCATCGTCAGCATCGCGGCGCCTGCAGGCGCGGGTGAGCGCGGCGACGACGCATGGATGGGTAGGATGTGCGCTTTCCGCGCGCAGCCCTTCTCATGATCACTGTCCACCATCTCAATAATTCCCGTTCCCAGCGCGTGCTGTGGCTGCTGGAAGAACTGGCGCTGCCGTACCAGATCGTTCGGCATGAGCGCGACCCCAAGACCATGCTGGCACCGGCCGCATTGCGTGCTATCCATCCGCTGGGCAAATCGCCGCTGATTGTGGATGGCGATCTGACCGTGGCCGAGTCCGGCGCGATCATGGAGTATCTGACCGAACGCTACGACACCGAATGCGCGCTGTCGCCATCGCCGCGTCCGCAGGATTCGCCGGAGCGCATGCAGTTCCGCTACTGGATGCATTACGCCGAAGGCTCGGCGATGCCGCCATTGTTGATGACGCTGATCTTCGCGCGCATTCGCAGTGCGCCGATGCCGTTTTTCGTCAAGCCCATTGCGCGCGCGATTGCGGACAAGACGATGTCGGGCTTCGTCAGCCCGCAACTCAAGCTGCATCTGGACTGGATGGAGCAATCCCTGCAGGCCAGCAACTGGTTCGCCGGTGAGCGCTTTACTGCGGCCGACATTCAGATGAGCTTTCCGGTGCAGGCCGCCGCGGCGCGTGGTGGCGGATTTGAAAATTATCCGCGTTTGCGCGCGTTTCTGGAGCGGATCGAAGCGCGTCCCGCGTATCAGGCTGCGCTGAAAAAGGGCGGCCCGTTCGAGCTGATGGGGCGCAAGTCCCCAGAGTAATGCTGGCAGCGGCTTGGCGAGCCGTAATGCTGCGGCAAGCAGCGATCACTTTGCTTGCCGCCATTCGTCTGGGTTTGCGACTCCCCAATCCCGACGTCCCAATTCCGCGCGCAACCATCTGCGCGCGGACATCCAGACCTCAGGGCGTACGACACTGCCGCAGGAACTGCAACGTGTCGCGCATCACTTGCGAGTCCTTGCGGAGTGACAGCACCAAACGCATATGGCCCATTCCTGGATAAAAAATGCGGTGCGCCTGGACCCCCGCCTGTTGTTCGGCGGCAGCGAGAACCGTGCTGTTACGCGGTTCCACCACGTGGTCGGCATCGCCGTGCAGCAGCAACATCGGCGGCTCGTCCCCATCCACATGACGAATGGGTTGTGAGGCTTCCTGTTCGGCAGGTGAAGTGCCGAAGATCCGGATCAATTCAGGGTCGGTCATCGGCGAGAAGTCGTAAGGGCCTGCGAGGCCGACGAAACCGCAGAGTTGGCGCGGTTGCATGCCCTGTGCCTGCAGCCATCGTGGATCGGTGGCGAGCAGTCCGGCGATGTGCGCACCGGCGGAGTGGCCCATCACCGCCAGGCGGGCAGGGTCTCCGCCGTAGGCGCGTGCGTGCTGATGGCTCCAGGCGGTGGCCTGTGCGGCATCGCTCATGAAGCCGTCCAGTCGGACCTGCGGATACTTTCGATAGTCGGCCACCATCACCACCATGCCCTCGCGGGCCAGCGAGCGGCCGACCCAGCGATAGTTGGCGCGGGCGCCACGCTTCCAGGTGCCGCCGTAGAAAAACACCACCACCGGCGCATCGACGGCGTCGCGCGGTTGGTAGACGTCCAGCGCCAGGCCGTGCTCCGGGTCGAAGACCTCGTTGCGGTGTTCGATGACGCCAGTGCGGCTGGATGCAGCGTTGATGCCGCCGAAGAACACGCTGCTGCAGCCACTCAGGCTTAACGCGCCGAGGAGCAAAAGGGCAGGGCGAAACCAGCGGGAAGTGTGCAAGCGCATGGATAGGGTCGCTGTAATAATTGAAGAGGAATAAATCTGCGGCTGTTGTGATGTGCGAGTGCGGCTGGATGCTGCAGTTCAGCGTGTCTCGAATGGGGATACGAGGCCGGTAGCGAATAGGATGCGCGGTTCACCCATGCGAAGTTCACTCGCTCTGGCCTAGGCTTGTCGCCATGACAGATATCCAGTTCGACAACCGCCTGCGTCAGCAGTTGCCTGGTGATCCGGAAGAAGGGCCGCGTCGCCGGGATGTGGTCGCTGCCTGGTCTTCGGTGTCGCCGACGCCGGTCGCAGCGCCAGGGCTGCTGGCCTATTCTGCCGAGATGGCGCAACGACTCGGGCTGGACGAGGCCGAGCTTGCCAGTGCGCGTTTTGCCGAGGTGTTTGGCGGCAACGCGTTGTATCCGGGCATGCAGCCGTGGGCGGTCAATTACGGCGGGCACCAGTTCGGGCATTGGGCCGGTCAGTTGGGCGATGGCCGGGCCATTTCGCTGGGCGAGGCGATCGGGGTCGATGGTGGTCGCTACGAATTGCAGCTCAAGGGCGCCGGTCCCACGCCTTACTCACGCGGCGCCGATGGGCGCGCCGTGCTGCGCTCGTCGATTCGTGAATTCCTGTGTAGCGAAGCGATGCACCATCTGGGTGTGCCGACCACGCGCGCACTGAGCCTAGTCACGACCGGCGATGCAGTGGTGCGCGACATGTTTTACGACGGCCGGCCGCAGCGCGAGCCCGGCGCCATCGTATGCCGAGTGGCGCCATCGTTCATCCGCTTCGGCAATTTTGAATTGCCCAGTGCGCGCGGGGATAGCGCGCTGCTGCGGCAATGGGCAGATTTCACCATTGCACGCGATTTCCCGGAGTTGGAAGGTGCTGGCGAGAATCTGTACGCGGCCTGGTTTGCGCAGGTCTGCGAGCGCACTGCCGTGATGGTGGCGCACTGGATGCGGGTCGGTTTCGTGCATGGGGTGATGAATACTGACAACATGTCGATCCTGGGTCTGACCATCGATTACGGCCCATACGGCTGGGTCGACGACTACGACCCGAACTGGACGCCGAATACCACCGATGCGCAGGGCCGGCGTTACCGCTTCGGCACCCAGCCGCAAGTGGCGTACTGGAACCTGGGACGCCTGGCGCAGGCGCTGGCGCCGCTGTTTGCCGATGCGGCGCCGTTGCAGCAGGGGCTGGACCACTTCCGCGATACCTACCTGGCCTGCGACCGCCGCGACACCGCGGCCAAGCTGGGTCTGGCCGACTGCCGCGACGAGGATCTGCACTTGATCGATGCGCTGCGTGAATTGATGCACGCGGGCGAGATGGACATGACGCTGACATTTCGTGGCCTGATCGATTGGTCGCCGGAGCATCCCGACCCGGAGCTGCTGCGCGAAGCGTTCTACGACCAGGACAAGCGCCTTGCGCACGCCGGGCAGTTGCAGGAATGGCTGCAACGCTATGCGACACGGCTGGGTCAAGACACACTATCGCCGGACCAACGCCGCGAGCGCATGCGCCTGGCCAACCCACGCTACGTGCTGCGCAACTATCTGGCGCAGCAGGCGATCGATCTGGCAGAGCAGGGCGATCCCTCCGGCGTGCAGGAATTGCTCGAGGTCATGCGCCGGCCCTACGACGACCAACCGGGCCGCGATGCGTTTGCCGCGCGGCGGCCGGAATGGGCGCGCGACCGCGCCGGCTGTTCGATGCTGTCGTGCAGTTCCTGACGCACTCAGATGCACGTATGTCGTAAACGCGGCGTCACGGGTCTGCGCAGCCTAGAATAGGGTCGTCCCCACCGGCCTTGACGCCATCGCCACCATGACTGACTGCACCCGCTGCGCCGGCAATACTTCTTCCGGACCCAACCATTGGGCTGAACGGATCCGCGACATCGCCGACTTTCCCAAGCAGGGCATCGTCTTCAAGGACATTACCCCGCTGCTGTCGGACGGCCCGGACTTTGCCTCGGCGCTGGACGAAATGGCGCAGCCCTGGCGCACCACGCCGCTGGACGCGGTCCTGGGCATCGAAGCGCGCGGTTTCATTCTGGGCGCGGCGCTGGCGCGCGAACTGCGCACGGGTTTTGTGCCGGTGCGCAAGCCAGGCAAGCTGCCCGGACGGACGTTGGTCCAAGAATACGCGCTGGAATACGGCACCGATCGCATCGAAATGCATGAGGACGCGTTGCCGCGTGGCGCGCGCGTGTTGATCGTCGACGACGTGCTCGCCACCGGCGGCACGCTGCGCGCGGCGCTGGGGCTTGCTGCACAGCTGGAACTGGAAATCGTCGGTGCGGCGGTGCTGGTCGAGTTGCTGGCGCTGCAGGGCCGCAGCAAGTGGGCCGATGACGTGCCGTTGCTGGCCACGTTGAGCTACTGATTCATTCAGATTGCCGCTCGCGCGTCTGGCTACATGGATGCGCAAGAATGCGCATCGTAGATGGTGCGGCAGGCGCTTCAGCACCTCCGCTTGATCGTATGGCCGGCAGGGTGCCTGCCAGGCGGCTGATTACAGCTTGCTGACCCGAAACCGGCGTCCCTTGATCTTGCCCGCATGCAGATGCGCCAGTGCCTTGGCGACGTGTGCGCGGGCGATGGCGACATAGGAGCGGGTGGGGTAGATGGCGATCTTGCCGATCGCCGCGCCCGAGAGTCCGGCTTCGCCGGTCAACGCGCCGAGAATGTCGCCGGCACGCAGCTTGTCGGTCTTGCCGCCGTCGATGCGCAAGGTGGTCATGGCCGCCTGCGGCAGCTGCGCCGGGCGCGCGGTCGCCAACGGCGCACGCGACCACTTCAGCGGCTGGCCTTGTTCGGCTTCCAGCGCCTGCGCGCGGCCGGTCTCGCGTGAGGCCACCAAGCTAAGCGCCAACCCGCGTTTGCCCGCGCGTGCGGTGCGGCCAATGCGGTGGCGGTAGGTTTCGGTATCGGTGGGAAGCTCGTAATTGACCACTGCCGCCAGGTCTTCCACGTCCAGCCCGCGCGCGGCCACATCGCTTGCCACCAACACGTTGCAGCTGCGGTTGACGAAGCGCACCAGCACTTCGTCGCGGTCACGCTGTTCCATGTCGCCATGCAGGGCCAGCGCAGAGAAGCCGAATTCCTGCAGCGAACCGGCCACTTCGTCCACTTCCTTGCGGGTATTGCAGAACACCACGCTGGATTCGGGATTGAAGCGCAGCAGCAGCCCGGCGACGGCTTTCTGTCGATAGGTCGGGTCGACCTCGAAGAATTGCTGGTCGATTTCCGGCGCGTTGTCGGCGCCTTCGACGGTGATTTCGATCGGGTCCTTCAGGATCTCGCGCGCCAGCGTGCGGATGATGTCCGGGAAGGTGGCCGAAAACAGCAGGCTCTGACGGTGTTTGTCGCAGCGGCTGGCGATCTCGCGGATGGGTTCTTCGAAGCCCATGTCGAGCATGCGGTCGGCCTCGTCCAGCACCAGCGTGCGCACGCCACCCAGATGCAATGCGCGCTTGCGGGCCAGTTCCTGGATGCGTCCGGGCGTGCCGACCACCACTTGCGGGTCGTGCGCTTCCAGCGAGGCCAGTTGCGGGCCCAGCGGCATGCCGCCGGTCAGTACCACCAGTTTCATGTTCGGAATGCCGGTGGCCAGCTTGCGCAGCTGCTTGCCAACCTGATCGGCCAGCTCGCGGGTGGGGCATAGCACCAGCGCCTGCGCGCGGGTCAGCGCGGGATCTAGCTTTTGCAGCAGGCCCAGCCCGAAGGCAGCGGTCTTGCCGCTGCCGGTCGGGGCCTGGGCGATGACGTCCAGCCCCTGCAGGATCGGCGGCAGGCTTTGCGCCTGGATGGGAGTAAGGACGGTGTAGCCAAGGGCGTCGATGCCGGGGGCCAGGGCCGGCGACAGCGGCAGCGCGGAAAATTCGTTCATGGCGCATTTTAGCCGGGATTGGGCATTGGGGATTGGGGATTCGCAATCGCAACAGCGCGCGCTCGTACCAATCCCGAATCCCCAATCAACCAATCCCGTACAATTGGCCCATGCCTTTAATCACTCTGCAAAGCGTCGACTACAGCGTCGGCGGCCCCTTGTTGCTGGAAAAAACCGACCTCACGATCGAGCCGGGCGAGCGTATCGCCCTGATCGGCCGCAACGGCGCCGGCAAATCGACCTTGATGAAACTGATCGCCGGCGAACTCAAGCCCGACGACGGCGAAGTACGCGTACAACAGGGCGTGCGCATCGCGCGGCTGGAGCAGGAGGTGCCGCAGGGCACCGGCGGCAGCGTGTTCGAGGTGGTGGCCGATGGCCTGGGCGAGCTTGGCCATTGGTTGGCCGAATTCCATCAGCTCAGCCATGCCGAGGTGTTCGATGGCGATGCGTTCGGCAAGGTGCAGGCCAAGATCGATGCGGCCGACGGTTGGGCGCTGGATCAGCGCGTCACCGAGACGCTGACCAAGCTGGAACTGGATGGCGATGCGGAGTTTGCGCGCTTGTCCGGCGGCATGAAGCGTCGCGTGCTGCTGGCGCGCTCGCTGGTGTCTTCGCCCGACGTGCTGCTGCTGGACGAGCCGACCAACCATCTGGATATCGAAGCCATCGATTGGCTGGAGTCGTTCCTGAAGAACTGGAACGGCAGCGTGTTGTTCGTCACCCATGACCGGCGCTTCCTGCGCGCGTTGGCGACGCGCATCGTCGAAATCGATCGCGGCCAGGTCACCAGCTGGCCGGGCGACTGGGCCAATTACGAGCGCCGTCGCGAAGAGCGGCTCAATGCGCAGGCGCAGGAAAATGCGCGTTTCGACAAGATGCTGGCGCAGGAAGAAATCTGGATCCGGCAAGGCATCAAGGCGCGGCGGACCCGCGACGAAGGTCGTGTACGGCGTCTGGAATCGATGCGCAACGAACGTGGCCAGCGCCGCGATCTGAGCGGCAATGTACGCATGGAAGTCTCGCAGGGCGAGTCGTCCGGCAAGAAGGTGATCGAGACCAAGGAGGTCGGTTTCGCGTTCGGTGCGCGCACGATGGTCAAGGATTTTTCGACCATCATCCAGCGTGGCGACCGCATCGGTCTGATCGGCCCCAATGGCAGCGGCAAGACCACCTTGCTCAAGCTGTTGCTGGGCGATCTGCAGGCGCAGCAGGGCGAAATCCGCATCGGCACCAATCTGCAGATCGCGTATTTCGATCAGTACCGATCCACGTTGCGCGAGGACTGGAGTGCGATCGAAAACGTGGCCGAAGGCCGCGATTTCATCGAGATCAACGGTAAGCGCAAGCATGTGCATGCGTACCTGCAGGACTTCTTGTTCACCCCGGAGCGCGCACGCGCACCGATCACTCGTCTCTCCGGTGGCGAACGCAATCGCTTGTTGCTGGCGCGGCTGTTTGCGCAGCCGTCCAACCTGCTGGTGATGGACGAACCGACCAACGATCTTGACGTGGAAACGCTGGAGCTGCTGGAAGAGCTGCTCGGCGAATACACCGGCACCTTGTTGCTGGTCAGCCATGACCGCGACTTCCTCGACAACGTGGTGACCTCCACGCTGGTGATGGAAGGCGAGGGCTTGGTCGGCGATTACGTTGGTGGTTATAGCGATTCGCTGCGTCAGCGTCGCACCCCGGCGCCCAATGCAATGGCGGTTGCCAAGGCATCGGCGACGGCGGCTGCGACTACGCCAGCGGCGCCTGCTGCCGCACCGGCGGAAGCTGCGCCCAAGCGCAAGCTCAGCTACAAGGATGCGCGCGAACTGGAGCAGTTGCCGGCCTTGATCGACAGCCTGGAGCAGCAGGTCGCAGCGCTCACCAATGCGATGAACGACCCGGCCTTCTATCAGCGCGACAGCGCAGCGATGGCCGCGCATACCGCCGCGCTGGGCGATGCACAGGCGCAGCTGGATGCGGCGTTCGCGCGCTGGAGCGAGCTGGATAGTTGATTGCCGGATTGGCGCGCGACTGCGTGCCGGTCTTGTGGGGTTTTAGGCGTGGCAAACAAGCATCGCGAGCTGATAGATGACTTGTAGAGCGGCTGATCTGCGGGTTTGCTGCAGGGCCCTTGCCCGCCTACCATCGCGGGACACGCCGCAAGTACGTCCGTGTAGGCTCTTACGCGGCATCCATGCCGCGTAAGGTCCCGCGACGGTAGGCGGGCAAGGACCAGTCGAGATGGTCGGTGTGCATGCTTTTGAACAAGGCAACCTATTAACTGTCTGGTGCGGTGCCCTTACCGATTGCGGGACCGTGTGGCGGCATGGATGCCGCCACCGAGCCTACATGGACGTACTTGCGGCGTGTCCTGCAAGCGGTGAGGGCACCGCGCCCTCGACTAACCAGCCTTTGATTCGCATCTAGATTTCGCTGCCAGTCCCGACAGTGCGTCATTCGCCAACGAAGGCGGGTGCGGCCAACACGTTGCCGCCATCGCTACAGCGTTAGAGAGGGTTTGTTAGCCGCTCTCAGTCGCAAGCACTCGCAGGCGCCACAAACGCTGCAAATGTGAGTCCGCGAGCGGCCCAGGCAGTGGCGGCTTCATCGAAAATATCCAGCAAGGTGTTGCGATCGTTCGGTGCAGTGCGCGCCAGTGCGTCTGCGCCGTTGATCAACAGCGCATAGCCATGTGATGCGGGCAGCCAGGCCAGGTCGCGCAAGGCATCAGAGAGCGCGTCCCAGTTGCGACCGAAGCTGACCGGGAAGTCCAGTTGGGTGGCCAGGCGCATCAGCAACATGTGCTTGTCGCTGCAGCTGGCCAGATCCACACGCAGGATGCGCAGGCCGGCGTCGCGGGCGAGCGCGGCCATGGTGTCCAGATCGTCGGTGTTGGCTTGATAGACGCCTGATTGTTGCGGATCGGACAGGTCCAGTGCGAAGTCGCCTGCGCTCATGGCGCCTGCTCCGGCGTGGGGCCTTTGAACGATTTGAAGCTCTGGTAATGATCGTCGCTGTAGTACCACGCTTGCGGCGGCGTGCCGCCGGTGACGATGCGGCGTGCGCCGCGGTCAGGGCTGCCGGGCGTCTCCACGGTGTACTCGTGGTAGTAGCCGCGCGCGCGCTCGGGCAGGCGCTGTTCGCGATTGCCGAATACGCTGCCGTCTTGCGCATGCGGGAACGGCCCGCCGCGCTGGATCAATACGATGGTGGCCATCGCTTCGGTCGGTAGAAAACCCGGAAGACCCTGCTGCCGAGGCATCTGTTCGGGCGGCGCTGTTGCGGCGATCGGCGCGTTGAGCTGCGGCGCGAACTGCGGCTTGGGCGTCTGCATCACGCGCACGCCCCACAAGCCGGCGACGAGCAGCACGATGGCGACGATCAGCAAAGCGGGCTTGCGCATGAAGACGATCCGGAAGCGATTGTGGAGATAGCAGATCAAGTATGCCGTCGCACGACTGTGTCGACTTTGAACGCCGCGGCATGTGTACGCCCGCGTGGTTCACGCCCAAGTAACCGGGGCATGGTGCAAGGTGTGCAGCGAACACGACGCGGTGTGCGATGGGATGAAGTTTCCCTGCCAGCACTCTTGGTAAGCGCCGCCGCCGTCCCTACTATTTATCCCGCAACGCCCGGTCTTCGCCGGGCGGCAAGTCCAGGAGACACGCATGGCTTACACCCTTCCGCAGTTGCCCTACGCCTACGACGCGCTGGAACCGAATATCGATGCACAGACGATGGAGATCCATCACACCAAGCATCACCAGACCTACATCAACAACGTCAATGCGGCGCTGGAAGGGACGGAGTATGCGGACCTGCCGGTCGAAGAGTTGGTGTCCAAGCTGAAGAGCCTGCCGGAAAACCTGCAGGGCCCGGTGCGCAACAACGGTGGTGGCCACGCCAACCATTCGCTGTTCTGGACCGTGCTGTCGCCCAATGGCGGCGGCGAGCCCAAGGGCGAGGTCGCCAAGGCGATCGACAAGGACATCGGTGGTTTCGAGAAGTTCAAGGAAGCCTTCACCAAGGCCGCCGTCAGCCGCTTCGGCTCGGGCTGGGCGTGGTTGAGCGTGACCCCGGACAAGAAGCTGGTGGTCGAAAGCACCGCCAACCAGGACAGCCCGCTGTTTGAAGGCAACACCCCGATCCTGGGCCTGGACGTGTGGGAACACGCGTACTACCTGAAGTATCAGAACCGTCGCCCGGAATACATCGGCGCGTTCTATAACGCGGTGAACTGGGAAGAAGTCGAGCGCCGCTACCACGCTGCGATCGCCTGATTCTTGAGTTGACGCTGTAACGCAAGAAGGCCGGGAGCGATCCCGGCCTTCTTCGTTTGCGCAATCTGCTGTGTAGGAGCGACCTTGGTCGCGAAGAGGCGTTCCCTGGGAAAGCTTCATCGCGCGCAAGCGCGCTCCTACGATTGCCCGGAGCGCAGATCAGAACTTGGCGTCGAACTCGCGCGCGTAGCCGGTGTTGACGATGACCTTCTGCAGCGCATCGCTGATCTTGATGTTGCCGGCCACGATCTGCTGCGTTTCCGGGCCCATGTTGTCCATGCGCGGCGGGGTGGCGCCCTTGTAGTCGCAGACCCGGCCACCGGCTTCGCGTACCAGCAGCACGCCGGCGGCGATATCCCAGGCTTTGACGCCAGCTTCGAAATACGCATCGGCGCGGCCGCAGGCCACATAGGCAAGATCCAGCGCGGCAGAACCGGTGCGACGCACATCTTCGGCCTGCACCAGCAGCGCATCGACGCACTTCAGCTGCGCACTGATGCGTGCACGCTCGCGCGGCGGAAAGCCGGTGTGGACCATCGCGCCCTCCAGGTCCTTGCGTTCGGCAATGCGGATGCGGCGGTCGTTGAGCACCGCGCCGGCACCGCGGCTGGCGGTGAACAGCTCGTTGCGCAGCGGATCGAAGATCACCGCATCGGTGGGTTCGCCGTTTTCCACCAGCGCGATCGACACGCAGTAATGCGGAAAGCCGCGCAGATAGTTGCTGGTGCCATCCAACGGGTCGATGACCCAGGTGTAGCGGCCACTCTTGCCGCCCTGCACGCCGCCTTCTTCGCCGAACACGGCGTACTCGGGGTATCCGCGCTTGAGTTCCTTGATGATGACCTTCTCGGCATCGGCATCGACTTCGCTGGCGTAATCCATGCGGCCCTTCTGCACCACATTGAGCGAGTCGAGCTTGTTGATACCGCGCAACAGCACATTGCCGGCGAGGCGGGCGGCTTTGACCATGACGGTGACGGCGGGTTTCTGCATGGTTAAAGCTCCCGTGAAGGCAGAATTGAAGAATTGGCGAAGGTAAAAGAGCGGTCCGGCACGAAACCGGTCGCGCAGTTTACCATCTACGACCGAACAGCTCCCCAATCTCCGTTCATGTCCGTCAGTCAGCGCATCCGTTTTGTTCTTGTCGGTACCCAGCATCCAGGCAATATCGGCGCCGCCGCGCGCGCGATGAAGACGATGGGGATCTCGCGTCTGGTGCTGGTCGCCCCTGAGCGCGCCCTCGACGAGGACGCCTACCGGCGCTCTGCCGGTGCCGAGGACGTGCTCGGCGATGCACCGGTCTTCGCTACGCTGGGCGAGGCGGTGGCCGATTGCACGCTGGTGATCGGCTGCACCGCCCGCGCGCGCCGGGTGGCGTTGGAAGAGTTGCTGCCGGACGCCGGCGCACGCCGAGCCCTGGCCAAGGCCGGCGAGCCGGCCGAAGTGGCGATCGTGTTCGGCCGCGAGCGCACCGGGCTGACCAACGACGAGTTGCAGCTCTGCCACGCGGCCGTGCATATCCCGTCAGACCCGGCTTTCAGTTCGCTCAACCTGGCCGCCGCAGTACAGGTGCTGGCCTATGAAGTGCGGCTGGCACAGTTGGAAGCGGGCCAGGCGGAACCGGCGCCGGCAGCCACCACCGGCGCACTGCGCGAAGGCCCCGCCAGTCACGCGCAACTGGAAGGCATGTTTGCCCAGTTGGGCGAGACGCTGGACGACATCGATTTCCACAAGGGCCGCGCGCCGGAGTCGGCGATGCGCAAGCTGCGGCGGCTGTTGTTGCGCACCGAGATGAGCGAGCAGGAGGTGCGCTTGCTGCGCGGCATCCTGTCCGATGCCCAGCGCATGGCCATGCTGGCAAAGCGGGCCGGAAACTGACGTCTGTCACATCTTGAGAGATTCGGCTAGGCTGTCGGCGGCTCTAGGGAGTGTCCTTTTTGCGCGGTCTACGATGGTGTCTGATTGCCTGTTGGCTGCTCGCTGGGGCGGGCTTTGCCGTGACGGCGGCGGCGGCGCCTTCTTCGGTCCTGGTGCTTGGCCGGATCAGCGACGATCCCGCCACCCATTACGAGCAACTCAAGCCCTTGCTGGACTATGTGGTGCCGCGCATGCGCGTGGTCGGCATCCGCCGTGGCGAAATCCTGATGGCGCCGGATGCGCGGCAGATGTCCAGCTATCTGCGCCGTGGTCGGGTCGATTGGGTCAGCGAAACCACCGGTGCGGCGATGCTGCTGGAACAGCGCGGCGGTGCGCATCCGTTGGTGATGACCGAGCGCGGCGGCATGCGCGAGTTCCACACCGTGTTCTTCGTGCGCCGCGACAGCCCGATCCAGTCGCTCAAGCAATTGCGCGGTCACACTCTTGCGTTGCAGAACGCCTCGTCCACCAGTGGCTATCTGCTGCCGATGCTGGAGTTGCTGCGCAACGGCATCGCCTGCGATGTGCTGCTGTCGCCGGACGATACCCAGGTGCCGGGGTCGGTCGGTTATTTGATGGTCGGTACGAAATTGAACGTGGCCGCATTCGTGCACAAGCGCCTGATCGATGCGGGCGCTTTCAGCAATGCCGATTGGGACGACGAACGCCACTTGCCGGCGACCTTCAAGCGCGACTTCCGCATCGTGCACCGCAGTGCGCCGGTGCCGCGTGCGGTGGAGATGGTACGTACCGGGCTGGACCCGGCGGTGGAGCGGCAGTTGCGCATCGTCTTGCTGCAGGCCGCGTCCGACCCGCAAGCCGGCCCGGCATTGAAGCGCTTTTTTGGCACCACCGCATTCCATCCACTGGATGACAACAGCCGCCGACGCCTGAATGCGTTGAGCGCCGGTGTGCAACGTGTCAGGGACCAGGTGGAATGACTCAGGTGCGCTTTGGGTTGCAGGCACGTTTTCTGTTGGTGATGGCGCTGACGCTGTTGTTGGTCGGCGCGATTCTGGCCTCTTTGCTGCAGCGCCAGAGCGCGATGCAGCGCGAGGTGCGCGGGCTCAGTGCACAGATCCTGCACGAGCTGTTCGATCGCAGCCTGCGCTCGCGTGGCGAAACACTGGCCACCGAGCTGGCGGCCGGCCTTGCCAATCCGCTGTACTACTCCGACCTGGGAGCGGTGGGTGCATTGGTGCGCAACGCGTCGCGTCAGCAGGTGGTGAGTTACGTGCTGGTGTTCGACCGACGTGGCCGGCTGGTGCACGACGGCACGCCGACTTTGCAGCGCTACGGTCAGACGATGAACGACCCGCTGGCGGCCAAGGCGGCCAGCGCGCGCACCATGCTGCTGCAATCCTCTCCCGAGGTGCTGGATGTGACGGTGCCGATCAAGATCGGCGACCAGCGCATCGGCGGCGTGCGCGTGGGCATGTCGCGCGAGCGGGTACGCAAGATCGAGTCCGGCGCGAATCTGACCCTGGTGCAAAACCTCAACGCGATCGGCAAGCGCGATCTTGGCTGGCTACTGGTGCTGCTGGCTGCATTGGTCGCGTTGGGTGTGTTGCTGGCCATCTACGTGCAGCGCACGCTGGTGGCGCCGGTGCGCTTGCTGGCTGCAGCGGCCAAGCAGATCGAGCGCGGCGACTACGCAGTGCAACTGCCGCCGCATCCGCGCAACGACGAAATCGGCGAGTTGATGTCCGCGTTCGGACGCATGAGCGAAAGCATCGCCCGGCACGATCGCGAGGTGCGCCACATGGCCTACACCGACGCGTTGACCGGGTTGACCAACCGGCTGGGCTTTCGCGAAGGCCTGGACCATCTGCTCAATACCGCGCGCAGCACCGACAGCAAACTGGCGCTGCTGTTTGCCGATATCGACGACTTCAAGCGCGTCAACGACACGCTCGGGCACGAGGCCGGCGATGAGGCGCTGCTGCAGTTCGCCAGCCGCATCAGCCGTGCGGTGGGTGCATTGGGTGGCGACGATGCGATTCTGGCGCGTTTCGGCGGCGACGAGTTCGTGATCCTGCTGCAGAGCGGCGATGTCACGCTGCTGGCTGCCCAGCTCGCAGACCGGCTGGTGCACGAGTTGAGCCGGCCGTTGAATGTGCAGGGCCGCGAGGTGTTCCTGGGCACCTCGATCGGCATCACGTTGTTCCCGGACGATGCCAACGACGCCACCGCGCTGTTGAAGAACGGCGACATCGCGATGTACCAGGCCAAGGTCGCCGGCAAGAATTGCCATCGTTTCTACAGCCGTGCCGCCGATCATGCGGTGGAGCGCCGTGTGCATATGGAGCATGAGCTGCGCGGGGCGTGGGAGCGCGACGAGCTGCGCCTGGTCTATCAACCGATCTACCGCACCATCGACCGGGTGCTGGTCGGTGTGGAGGTGTTGCTGCGCTGGCAGCACCCGGCGCTCGGCACGATTCCGCCGTCCACTTTTATCGATATCGCCGAGCAGAGCGGCCTGATCGAAGTGATCGGCCCCAAGGTGCTGCGCGCGGCCTGCCTGGAAGCGGCGCAATGGCCGGAAGTGGGGGAGGGCTTGTTCATCTCGGTCAACGTCTCACCGCGTCAATTGCGCAGTGGCGACCTGATCGACACCGTGGCCGAGTGCCTGGCCGAATCCGGATTGCCGGCCGCACGCCTGCATCTGGAACTGACCGAAACCGCAGTGATCGGCGACGAAATGATGGCCGCCAGCTTGCTCGATCAGTTGCACCGCACCGGGGTGAAGGTGTGGCTGGACGACTTCGGTACCGGGTTCTCCGGTTTGAGCCATCTGCGCCAGGTGCCTGTGGACGGGGTCAAGATCGACAAGAGTTTCATTGCCGACCTGCAGCGCGACCCGGACGATCTGGCGCTGACCACCGCCATCATCGGCATGGCGCATTCGCTGGGAATCACGGTGGTGGCCGAGGGGATCGAGCAGGAAGCGCAATTCAATCTGCTACGCGATCGCGGCTGCGACCTGGGCCAGGGCTACTGGTTCAGCAGGCCGCTGAGCCCGGCCGATTTGGTCAAGCTGATCGCGGCGGGGTGAGTGGCGTGCGTAGGTTGGTTTAACGTGCCGTGGCGCTGTGTGTAGGGGCGCCCCTGGGCGCGATGGGGCGTTACTGGGAATGCTTCATCGCGCCCGGGGGCGCTCCTACGGGTGTGTGCACGCGGCGGTGACGATTACAGCGGCCGCTTTCCGGTATCGCCCGGAATCTCGCGCACCAGACGCGGCACCAGATAACCCGACAGACGCGTGGCCAATTCGGTATGCAGGGCGCGTGCATTTGCATCGTCCACTTCGAAATGCGCAACTCCTGCGACCCGGTCGAGCTGGTGCAGGTAGTAAGGCAGTACGCCCGCGGCGAAGCTGCGCTCGCTCAACGCGACCAGTGCGTCCACGCTGTCGTTGACCCCGCGCAGCAGCACGGCCTGGTTGAGCAGTTGCGCGCCGGTGTCGCGCAGAGCACGCATGGCAGCGTCCACGCTGGAATCGAATTCGTTGGCGTGGTTGGCGTGTATCACAAAGGCCACCGGCCAAGGCAGGCTGCGCAGCCAGGCCAGCAGCGGCGCATCGACGCGCTCGGGCAGCACCACCGGCAGCCGGCTATGGATGCGCAGGCGTTTGATGTGCCCGATGGCGGCCAGCGCGTCGGTGAGTTCGGCCAGTTTGCTGGTGGCCAGCGACAGCGGGTCGCCGCCGGACAGCAGCACTTCGTCGATGCCGGGGTCGGCGGCGATCGCGGCCACCGCCTCGCGCCATCCATCGCGCGCGGCGGTTTCCTCGGCGTACGGGAAGTGGCGGCGGAAGCAGTAGCGGCAGTGCACCGCGCAGCTGCCGGTAGCGATCAGCAGGGCGCGCCCGCGGTATTTCTGGATCACACCGTCTGCGGTCTTGGCGGCGCCATCGCCGACTGCATCCAGGCCGAAGCCCGGTACCAGCCGCATTTCGGCATCCAGCGGCAGCACCTGGCGCAGCAATGGGTCGTGCAGGTCGCCACGGCGCATGCGCGCAACGAACGCGCGTGGTACCCGCAGCGGGAACTGGGCGGCTGCCTCTGCGCTGATGCCGGCAGCCGCCGCGTCCAGGCCCAGCAGCGCCAGTAGCTCGCGTGGGTCGCGCACGGCATCGCGCCACTGCTGCTGCCAGCGGTGCGGCTGCAGGGTGGGAGGCGGAGATGGCTGTAAGGCGAGGGGGGCTGCGGGTATCATGTGCGGTCACAAAACCAATGCCCGCCGGTTGCGGCGGGCGCCCCATTCTAATCCGACCTGCCACGGCCTGTGGCAGGTCGTGGTCTTATCGAGGAGCTGCACCATGGCCACTGTTGGCATGAACGACGTCAAGAACGGCATGAAGATCCTGGTCAACAACGAGCCGGCGGTCATCACCGAGACCGAATACGTCAAGCCGGGCAAGGGCCAGGCCTTTACCCGCATGAAGTACCGCTTCATCAAGTCCGGTCGCGTGGTCGAAATGACCATGAAGGCGACCGACGACGTGGAAGTGGCCGACGTCGTCGATACCGACATGCGTTACCTGTACAGCGATGGCGAGTACTGGCACTTCATGGACCCGGAAACCTTCGAGCAGGTGCAGACCGACAAGGCCGGCATGGGCGGCGCCGAGAAGTGGCTCAAGGGCGAGGAAGACTGCATCGTGACGTTGTGGAATGGCGCGCCGATCTGGGTGCAGCCGCCGAACTTCGTCGAGCTCAAGATCACCGAGACCGATCCGGGCGTGCGCGGCGATACCTCGGGCGGCGGCGGCAAGCCGGCGACGCTGGAAACCGGTGCGGTGGTGCGCGTGCCGTTGTTCGTCAACCAGGACGAAATCATCAAGGTCGATACGCGTTCGGGCGAATACTCGGCGCGCGTCAAGTAAGCCGGATGCGCCCGGGACGCTGGCCTGGTCGAGCGGTACGCAGTGCCGGTGTCCTGGTGGGGCTGTGGGCTGCGCTCGCAGCGTGCCCGGCCTTTGCGCAATCGGCTGCCGCAACCTGCGGCACCGGTGACGTGGCCGCCGTTGCGGCCATTGCAACCTCCGGGGTCGTGGGCGGCGCTGCAGCCACGGTACCGGTCGAGCGTGCGGTGGCCCAGGCCTGCAAGCCGTGGCCGAACGATGCGGCGATCCGGCTGGCGGCAATCGCATTTGCTGGCGACGCCCAGACCGTGCCTGGCGAGCGCGACCTTGAGTTGCGCGTGGCCATGCTCGATGCGGCCAGCGGCAAGGTGCTGGCGTTCTACGCGCAGGACATGGGTGAGGACGCCGCCTTCGAACTCGATGCAGACAGTCTGCGTCTGGATACCGCGCGCTACGACCTGGCCAAGGGCGTGCGTGCGATCGGCGTGGTGATACATAGCGCCGCGCACGGGCCCAGCTGCCCGGATTTTTACAGCAATCAGGCATTGACCTTGCTGGTGCGCGAGGGGCGCAGCTTGCGCCCGGTACTGCAACGCGATCTCTATGCGTGGCAACGTGTGAAAGGCGAGCCATGCAGTGTGGGGAAGAGCGATGTGATCACCGAAGTCGCCAATCTGAGCCTGAGCATGGCACCGCAGGCACATGCCGGCTATGCGGACATCGTGCTGACAGCCAACGTATCTACCGCGGAAAGCGTAGCTGACAGCGACACCATTACCGAACGCAGCCGTCGCGTGCGCCAGGTGCTGCGCTACAACGGCCAACGCTATGTGCCTGTGGCCGGTGGCGATGCCAGCTGGCCGTTCGACAACTAACCCTTTATGGATCCGCTCATGACCAATGCCCCTCCCGAAGCGTGCGACCTGTTGATCGAAGCCGGCTACGTGGTGCCGATCGAACCGCATGCGGTGGTGCTCGAAAACCACGCGGTGGCGGTCAGCAACGGCGTCATCGTGGCGATCCTGCCGATTGCCGAAGCGCGTGCACGGTTTGCGCCGAAGCAGACCGTCTCGCGCCCGGAGGCGGCGCTGATGCCGGGCCTGGTGAATGCGCATACGCATAACCCGATGACGCTGCTGCGCGGCATTGCCGACGATCTGCCGCTGATGGTGTGGCTGCAGCAGCACATCTGGCCGGTGGAAGCGGCGGTGATCGGGCCGGAGTTCGTGGCCGACGGCACCACGCTGGCGATCGCCGAGATGCTGCGTGGCGGCACCACCTGCGTCAACGAAAATTACTTCTTCGCCGATGTGCAGGCGGCGGTCTACAAGCAGCATGGCTTCCGCGCGCTGGTGGGCTCGGTGATCATCGATTTCCCCACCGCGTGGGCCTCGTCGGACGACGAATACTTTGCGCGTGCCGGTGAGTTGCACGACCAATGGCGCGACGATCCGCTGATCAGCACTGCGTTTGCGCCGCATGCGCCATACACGGTCAACGATGCCAACTTCGAGCGTGTGCGCATGCTGGCCGACCAGCTCGACCTGCCGGTGCATCTGCATACGCACGAAACCGCGCAGGAAGTGGCCGATTCGATCAAGCAGTACGGGCAGCGCCCGCTGGCGCGACTGGATCGGTTGGGTCTGGTCAACGACCGCCTGATCGCCGTGCACATGACCCAGCTCACCGAGGCGGAAATCCATCTATGCGCCGAGCGCGGCGTGAGCGTGGTGCATTGCCCGGAATCCAATCTCAAGCTGGCCTCGGGGTTTTGCCCGGCCTGCGCGCTGCAACGTGCCGGCGTGAACCTGGCCATCGGCACCGACGGCTGCGCCAGCAACAACGATCTGGACATGTTCAGCGAGAACCGCACCGCTGCCATTCTGGCCAAAGCGGTGGCCAACGATGCCACTGCGCTGGATGCGGCCACCACCTTGCGTGCGGCCACGCTGGGCGGCGCGCGCGCGTTGGGCTTCGGCGACAAGATCGGTTCGATCGAAATCGGCAAGCAGGCCGATCTGGTCTGCGTGGATCTGTCTGCACTGGAGACCCAGCCGCTGCATCATGTGCTGTCGCAACTGATCTACTCAGCCGGCCGACATCAGGTCACCGATGTGTGGATCGCCGGCAAGCCCAAACTGGTGCAGCGCGAGCTGGTCGACATGGATATCGCCGCCCTGGTCGCCAATGCGCGGCAGTGGCGCGACCGCATCCGCACCGTCCGCGCCTGAGCGCGCCATCGAATCACGGAGCTCCGCATGAATCCGAATACTCACACCACTTCCGGCAATTTTCATCAGAGCGAGCTGGATAAATTCGCCGCGCTGGCAACGCGCTGGTGGGACGCCGACGGCCCGCAAAAACCGCTGCATGCGCTGAACCCGGTACGTCTGGATTACGTGTCCGCGCGGCTGGATCTTGCCGGCGCGCGCGTGCTCGATGTGGGCTGCGGCGGCGGCTTGCTCAGCGAGTCGATGGCGCGTCTGGGCGCACAGGTCACCGCGATCGATCTGGCCCCGGAGCTGGTCAAGGTGGCGCGCCTGCACAGCCTGGAATCGGGCGTGCAGGTGGATTACCGCGTGCAATCGGTGGAAGACCTGGCGGCCGAGCAGCCGGGCAGTTTCGATGCGGTGACCTGCATGGAAATGCTCGAGCACGTGCCGGACCCGACCGCGATCATCCGCGCCTGCGCCAGCCTGCTCAAGCCGGGCGGCAAGCTGTTTCTGTCCACACTCAATCGCACCCCGGCCGCGTTCGCGCTGGCAGTGGTCGGCGCCGAATACATCGCGCGGTTGCTGCCCAAGGGTACGCATCACTACAAGGATTTCATCAAGCCGGCGGAACTTGCGGCGTGGTTGCGCAGCGCCGAGCTGCAGCTGGAAGACGTCAGCGGCATGCTGTACGAGCCGTGGCGCAATCGTGCGCGGCTGTCTTCGCGCACCGAGGTGAATTATCTGGCCTATGCGGTGAAGCCGTGACGAGCAGGGATTGGGGAGTAGGGATTCGGGATTGGCAGCAGGTGCGTGCTTGATGTCTGCGCATTCCCACCTTGCGGATGGCGAGACGCAGCCGTCCAGCGGCGGGGCGTCTATGAATTTCCCGCGTGCGGTGTTGTTCGATCTGGATGGCACCTTGCTGGACAGCGCGCCGGACATGCTGGCCACCGTCAACGCGATGCTGAGCGAGCGGGGACGTGCGCCGATCGCGTTGGCGCAGCTGCGCCCGGTGGTGTCGAAAGGCGCGCGCGCGATGCTGTCAGTTGCGTTTGCCGAACTCGATGTGGACGCACGCGACGCCTTGGTGCCGGAATTCCTGCGTCGCTATGAGGCCTTGATCGGCACGCAATCGCAGCTGTTCGAGGGTGTCGAAGAACTGCTGCTGCGGCTGGATCGTGCGGGGTGCGTGTGGGGCATTGTCACCAACAAGCCCGAATACCTGGCGCGGCTGATCCTGCCGCAACTGGGCTGGGAACAGCGCTGCGCGGTGTTGATCGGCGGCGATACGCTGGCCGAGCGCAAGCCGCATCCGTTGCCGTTGCTGACAGCTGCCGAACACATCGGCATTGAGCCTGCGCAGTGCGTCTACGTAGGCGACGATGAGCGCGACATTCTGGCCGCACGCGCGGCAGCGATGCCATCGGTAGCGGTGTTGTGGGGCTATCGGCTGCACGATGACGATCCCTTGAGTTGGCAGGCCGATGTGTTGGTCGAGCAGCCGCAACTGTTGTGGGATGCCGCAACGTGGCCACAGCCCTGATCTTCTTTCGTTTTTTTCTGGACCCGCCATGAGCCAATCCAGCGCTCTCGACAGTTTTCTCGACAAATGGCGCACCCGCTGGCCGGAATGGTCGGTTGCCGAGCCTTTCATTCCGCAACTGCAACGGCCGCTGGCTGCCGCCTGGTTTGCCTTGCTGCAGGAATGGGAAGACATCATGAATATTGCCGGCGACCCGTTGCCGGCCGATGCCAAGCTGGCCTGGTGGCAGCAGGAGCTGCGCGATTGGTCGCAGCAGCGCTCGCGCCATCCGCTGGGGCGCGTGCTGGAACCGGTGCGTGCGCCGTGGGCGCAATTGGCCGACACCTTGCCCGCAATGCAGGACGCCCGCGTGCCGCCGCAATCGTTGCAGCAAGCGCTGGACACCTTGCGCGCCTTTGCCGAGGCCGTGGTTGCAGTCGAAGCGGTGATGTTTACGCGCAACCAGTCTGGCGATGCCACGGCGGTGGCGGTGCAATGGCTGGACGCACGTCAGCGTGTGGCCGGCGACAGCGCAACGCCCGGCGGCATGACGACCGCCGCATGGCGGGCGCAATTGTTGCAGGCCTGGCCGCGCAAGCCTGGGTTGGCGCGGCCGCATCGGGTATGGTCGCGGCTGGCACGTTTGCGCTTGCAGCGCGAACTCGCCGGGAAGGCGGCGTATCCGCCGCCGGTGCAGCAGCTGTGGCATAGCTGGCGTGCGGCCAGCGGTGCGGACTAAGAGCGACTAACAAAACTGCTGTGCTCACCGCCAGTTGGGCGCGGCCGGTTTTGTGGTTCCCATCAGCCACGGCCACCTTAACCGGCGCGATGCCTTCGACTGACTAAGCTTCTTATCGCATCTAATTACGCTATGACTCGAAATCTCGTTCGTCTTGAAGCGATGAGAGAGTGTGGATAGAGCAAATTGCAGGGCGGATGATCTGCGGGTTGGTCGCAGGGCCCTTGCCCGCCCACCATCGCGGGACACGCCGCAAGTACGTCCGTGTAGGCTCTTAAGCGGCATCCATGCCGCGTAAGGTCCCGCGACGGTGGGCGGGCAAGGACCAGTCGAGATGGTCGGTGTGCATGGTGCAAGCGATGAATGATGTGCCTCTACTTCGCTAGTTCAGATGTAATTCTGCGACCCGCATCAGCAGGCCAATGCAACTCGCAAGACGGCCAGCTTTTTACGCAACTAACGACCAACGTCCTGGCGCGGTGTCCTTACCGCTTGCGGGACCGTGTGGCGGCATGATGCCGCCACCGAGCCTACATGGACGTACTTGCGGCGTGTCCCGCGAGCGGTGAGGGCACCGCGCCCTCGATCAGCCGAGTGCACGGTTGCGAGCAGTGCACGCAGCGCGGCCTCAAGCACAGTCAGATCGGCGAATCAGGCAATACCGAGTGGTAAGCAATGAAGGCGTCATTGCACTGCAGCGGCGTGCCCGGCCCGGGCTTGCCTTGCAGTTGCACATCGTTGGGCGCCGATTCCGACAGCTGATCGAAGAAGCTCACCGGGCCGCCCTTGAAGGTGAAGTGCGTTGCGCCCGGATTGCTGGCCGGCCCGCCGAAATGCGGCTTTGCGAACGAGATCGGGCCACCTTCCAGCACCACGTTGTCCAGCGAAAGGGTGATCGGCAACGTGGTGGTCGCATCGCGATAGCCGTAGAAGCTCAGCTGACCGCCGCCAAACGCCTTGGAACCGAGCGAGTGCACGTTGGTCAACGCAATACCGCTGAAATTGGGCAGCTTGTTACGCACCGCTGCATTGGCGTAGTTGGCATCGAATACCAGCGGCCTGGCAACGCCGCGCATGCAGACGTTTTCGAAACTGATGTCGTAGACCTGGCCGCCACGGCTGCCATCGGATTTGATACGCAAGCCGTTGGCAGAATATGGATCGGAGTTCACGTCGTTGCTATTGAAGCCATCGATGCTCAAGCCGCGCACGGCGATATGGCGCATGCCCGAATCGGTTTCGCTGCCCAGCGAAAAACCGTGCGTGTAATAGAACTGGTTGTAGGCGAACAGCATGTTTTCCGAGGCGATGCTGCGCTTGCTGCTGGCATGCGCCTTGATCGCCACGCCATCGTCGCCGGTGCCGATATACGAGTAGGCCAGCAATACCTTCTTCGACTGGCCAGGGTCGAAGCCATCGGTGTTCTTGGCCGTTTCCGGAGTGAAGCAGGTCGCATGCGGATTCACATCTGGCGTGCTGCCGGCCGGGCAGCGATAGCCAGGACGTGAGTAGACCAGGCTGGGCGCGAGAATCTTGATGCCCCACGCCGTCAAGCCGACCACGTTGTCGGTGGTGACGTGGAAATTGGGCGAATTTTCCAGGGTGATGTCGTACAGCGTGAAGTCGGTGCTGTCGTCGATCTGCAGCAGGCGCGGTACGTGCTGGCTCAGGCCCTTGGTGACGTTGAGATAGGCCAGATCCCACCAGCTGGCGGTGCCGGCATTGGGTCCGGCGGTGAGCGTGCTGCCGCCGCGGCCATCGATCTTGCCGGCACCCATAATCGCACTGTTGGCGGTGTCGGCGACGTGGATCAGCGGGTTGCAGGATTTGGCCTTGTCGCTGGTCGCGGTGCCGCAGGTGCCCAGGCCATTGTCGTAGTCGCGCGGATTGCGCGAGCCGAACAAGGTGACGCCGCGATCGATCCACAGCGTGACCCCGCTCTTGATCGTCAACGGGCCGCTCAACACGCCCGACTCGCCGGCATCGCCGGTGACCAGACGCACCGCGCTGCCGGCGGGGCAATCGTCGATGGCCGCCTGCAAACGCGCGGTATCGCGCTTGGATTGCGCCGGATCGCTGTCGAGCGTATCCAGCGAACCGGCAACCGGCACCAGCGCGGCCTTGAGCGTGGCGCAGACCTGCGTCGGTAGCGTGGGCTGCTGGATCACGCCCCAACTGGTAGAGATGCTGTGCGCGGTATCGGCCACGTCTGGCGTGTGCGGCCGCGCGGCGCTGGCTTCGTATGTCACCAGGCCGAGTAGCGCAAGCGTCAACGGCGCAAGCGCTGGAAAGGGGGAATGAGACTGCATGGGATGACTCCGAGAGTGGAATGCGAAAAACGCCGTCGATCAGTCACAGGCGCGTCGCCGGTGTGTTGCATTCGCATGACAGCGATTGCAAACACGCGCCGTTGGCGGGCCCGAAGTATCGATCGCTACACAGCGTGATCGGGAGCGATCGACGACCAAGCGTGGCCCTTCATGCCAGCGCGCGATGTCGGATGGGCGAATTCAGCGCCGCATCGCCGAAGGCAACGCAGGCGTTGTCGCAATCGGTGCAGTGCAATGCTCCGTGCACGGCCTGGTGCAAGACATGCGTTGCGCACGCCATGCAATGTGAAGGCTGCGGTCGACAACCGCGCAACGCGCACTGCGCGCAGCCAAGCACACCGACCATTTCCACCGGTCCTTGCCCGCCCGCCATCGCGGGCTCTTCTGCGGCATGTATGCCGCAGAAGAGCCCACACGGACGTACTTGCGGCGTGTCCCGCGATGGCGGGCGGGCAAGGGCCCTTCAGCGAATCAGCAGATCAGCCGCTCTACAATACCGACTGCCGCCAGGCGATGATGGCGGCGTTGAACCGCGTGTTGACGCGAAGAGTCAGTCTGCGCTGCCGGCACCGCTATTGCTGTATTCGTAAAAACGGTTCGGCGAATTGGCGCAATTGCTGTTGCAATACGGACGGCTCGCGGTGGACGCATTCCACGGTGCGGTCTTACGGATATGGCTGCCCAGCGTGGAATTGCACACCGTGACCTGCCCGTTGGGCGAGGTGCCATCGACATAGGCACTCAGATCGCTGATGCCCTCATCCCAGGCGCGCCCCAGATAGGTGTTGTTGTCGGGTGAGCCGGAAATGGCGACGAAGTTGCTGTCGATCGCCAGAAAGCCGTAGCTGCTGCCGGGGCGCGTGCTGGGCGCAAAGATGTAGCCGCCGCGGCTGGTGCCAAGCCGCGCGCCGGTGGAGCGGATGGTGGCGTGATCGAATACGCCTACGCCGGAGCCGAAGATGAAATCGACATCGCCATCGATCGTGCTGTTCTTGAAATAGGCACGGATCACGTTGGACGCGTTGGTAGCGCTGATCAACAAGGTGTCCTGATTGCCGGTCACAAGCACATCTTCGAAGCTGGCTTTGTCGCCGCGCACTGCCAGCGCCACTGCCGCCTGGTTGTTGTTGGTGTAAGTGCCTTCGACATAATTGTTGTCCACGCGCAGATGGCGTGCCTGAAAGCCGGCAGCGCGTACGGTCAGCGTTGCGCTATTGGACGTTCCCACCGTGGTTGCCGATGCATTGCTGGCACAGGCGTGGCTTGCCGTGCCCACCGGCTTGGGCGTGGGATTGGCGTTGTTGAAGCGGATAACGGTGTCTGCGGTATTCGTGCCCAAGCCGAACACGGTCAGCGGCGGTGCGCCCGTCGGCACGCAGACCAACTCGGTATAGGTACCTGCCTTGATGCTGATGTAACGACGCGTGGTGCCGCCCGCGGCCACGGCTGCATCGATCGCCGCTTGCACGGTGCGATAGCGCGTGGAGCCGTCGGCTGCGACCGCGTAATCCGCGCTGAGTAATGCAACGCCTGCAGTGGGATTCCAGTTGTCGGTCACCAGCGCGTTGAGCGGCCCGGCCTTGGCCAGCGCCTTGGCAATCGTGTAGGTGCTCGCTTCGCTGCTGGTGAGTTGTGGCCGGCTGGCGGTGCCGGTCAAGGCAGTCGCATCGATGCTGACAAGACTCAGCAGTGCGGCAGCGATGCAGCTCGTGCGGATAGGCAATGCAGACATGAGTGGCGCTCTCCATGAACAGGGCACGGTGGATAGGTCGATACGCTGCAGACGCTGAATCTTGCACGCGGGATGGGGAAGCCATGGCGCGACATGGGAAGGCGGGTGTCGATCGCCATGGTTGAGTCCTCTGTGTTGTCACCACGCGAGCAGCGAGGGGATGGTACTGCCGTGTCCGTTTGTTCCGGCTTCGCTACCAGGTGCAATGTCCAGGACCATCGGCGGCATCACGGTTTTCGACGAGATTGCGTCGCAAACGAGCCACGTGTGCTGCGCTGCGATACACGTGCGCAGCCGTATTGCGTACTGCACGTTGCTGTTGTGTGCAGACAACGGTGCGCGTCGTCACATGCTGTGGTCGCTCGCGCTTACAGACTCAATCACCCGCGTAGAGATGCGCTTGTCAGGAACCGAAATGTCAGATCCCAAAGAGTTGCAGGAAAAATTCTGGAAGGCGCTCAAATCCGATCGCACCGTGATGCTGGGCCTGGACGGCGTCGAAGACGGCCATGCGCGCCCGATGACCGCGCAGATCGAAGGCGACAGCGGCGGCCCGATCTGGTTCTTTACCTCCAAGGACAATGCGCTGATCGCGATGCTGGGGCAGGGCCGTCGCGTCATCGGCGCCTTCAGCAGCAAGGGGCATGATCTGTTCGCCAGCATCAGTGGCGCCTTGCACGAAGACACTGACCCTGCGGTGATCGATCGCTTATGGAACCCGCACGTTGCTGCGTGGTACGAAGGCGGCAAGGACGATCCGAAACTGGCGCTGCTGCGCCTGGACGCGGACCACGCACAGATCTGGCTCAATGGTTCCAGCCTGCTTGCCGGTATCAAGGTGCTGTTCGGTGTCGATCCGAAGAAGGACTATCAGGACAAGGTGGCGGACGTCCCGCTGCGTTGAGGGTTTTGTTAGGCGGATGCGGATGGTGATCAGGATCGGCATGTGGCAGCTGTTACATGCCTCAATGCACACCGGCCGCGTCCGCCTGGCGTCCGTGTCGTGTTTTTGAGCGCTTCGCTTGAAAGTCACATCCAGGTGGTTTTCAGGTATCAACTGGCGCGATGCGTGCCCACCAGGAGATGCGACATGCAACGGATCGAAATTGGCCAGATGGTATTCCTGCGCGATGGTGAAGTCGGCGTAGGCGCAATACGCGATATTCGCAACGAAGGCGCCGAGCTTGTCATCAATATCGAAAACGGCGGCGATTTTGTGCTGCCTGTGTCGGTGGTGCGCGACGTGCATTCCGGCAAGGTGATGCTGGATGTCGATCAGTTGCCGGAGGAAGTGCGCGATGCGTTGCGCCACCCGCACGACAACGAGTTGCGAACCAGTCGGTATGCAGCCAGCAACCCACAGGACGGCGCGCTCAAGTAAGTGTTCGTCTCCCAGCGCGGGTAATGCGCGGATGCTCGGCGGCCTAGCGCGGTACCTGGATGGGTGTCAGTGGCCGCGGTGGCCGTGTCCATCTGTAGCTGAGGGCGTCCCATGCGGCATGGTGACTTTCGGGTCGTGCCGGCAGATAACCGATGTTTTACTGTCCAATCTCAGGACAGTGGAAGGGGATGATGGGAATCGGCAAGCTGGCACTGGCTCTATCGGTCCTTGTTGCGTTCGAGGCTTGCGGTGCAACTGCTCAACAGGACGAAGCCCAGGTTCGATCTGCCGACGCGGCGTTCTGGGAGGCCTACAACGCCTGCGATATGCAAGCTATTGCGGGTCTGCTCACTGCGGACGTGGAGTTCTATCACGACAAGGCCGGGCTCACGACCTCACGCGCGGCGGTCGTCGATTCATTGCGTCACGGACCCTGCGCCGACGAAACCTTGCGTCTTCGACGTGAGGCGCTCAATGACAGCATCGCATTCCATCCGCTCAACGGCGGTTACGCAATGTTGTCGGGCCATCACCGCTTTTATGTGCAGAAACGTGACAAAGCGGAGCGATTGGACGGTCAAGCCGACTTCACCACGGTCTGGAAATTTGCCGATGGACGTTGGCGCATGCATCGCGTGCTCAGTTATGCGCATGGCCCCGTGCCGTATACACCGCCACCAAGAACGACAACACTCCCGGTCACGGTGCTGCAGCGCTACGCAGGCCGTTATCGCTCGCCTCGCATCGGAATCATTCAGATCGCGGTCGCCGGCGATCATCTGACGCTCACCGCCGGCAGTTTCATCGCCACGCTCTATCCGCAATCCACCACGCGTTTCTTTGCGATGGAGCGCGATCTGCGCTTCGACTTCGAGACCAACGGCGACGGACTTTCCAAAACGTTGGTGGTGTATGAAAACGGCGTCGTCAGCGAACGTGCCATGCGCGAAGATCCTGCTGCGCGCGAAGAATGGGCACAGACATGCTTCGCCGGCTGCGTTCGAAAGTACTCAAGCGAATACATCGATGCAGGCAGGCCGCCATATCGCACGGGTCTCTGGCTCAGCTGCCCACAACGTCTGGCGGCAGACCATCCGGTAATAAAAACGTACGCGGCGCGGCATCTGGCGGGCCAGCCGAGGGTAGTGCCGGTTGCTCGGCTTCGTCCTTGAGTTGCACGCCGGATAGCTTGCGTCGAAACGCCTCGCGTAACAGGTACGCAAGTTTGTGCGTGGCTTCGGCGTAACTCAGCCCTTCGGCGCGGATATTGGAGATGCAATTACGCGCGGCGTCGGTCAGGCCGAGCCGTGGGGTGTAAGTCAGATACAGGCCCAGGCTGTCGGGCGAACTCAGTCCCGGCCGCTCGCCGATCAGCACGATCACTGCACGGGCCTTGAGCAATTCGCCGACCTCGTCGCCGATGGCCACACGCCCTTGCGCGATCAGCACCACCGGTGCCAACGACCAGCCCTCGTGTGCGGCCAAGCGATCGATATGTTCCAGCATCTGCGGGGCATTGCGGTGTACGGCCAGCGCCGAAAGCCCGTCCGCGACCACGACCGCCACGTCATGTCCACCGCCATGCACGGCGGTCAGACCACGCAGTTGCGTGGCGGCGTCGGCGGCCAGGCGCCGGCCCAGATCCGGGCGTTGCAGATACACATGCCGATCCGCCGCCGCGCTGTGCAGCAGCATGCTGGTACGCCCGCGCTGTTCGAGTTCGGCCTGCAACGGCGCCGGATCGAACGCCAGATGCACCGCATCGCGTGCCTGCGCATGCGCCAGCTGGAAATCCAGATGCGCAGCTGTCGGCAGGCTGGTGCCGACGCGCCCCAGCGCGATCCGTGCCGGCGTGAGGTGACGCAGCTGCGCCCAGGCATCACGCGGTGGTAGTGGTGTAGTGCTGCTCATTGCGCCGCGCCGCTGTTCAATTGCGCCAGCGCACGCCGGAACTGTGCCGGCACCTCGCTACCGAGCTCGAAGCGGCCATCGCGCAGGCGCAAAATGCCTTGCTGTTCCAGCCACTGTTCGAACTCGGGCGCCGCACGCAGGCCCAGTGCCTGGCGCGCATACAGCGCATCGTGGAACGAGGTGGTCTGGTAGTTGAGCATCACATCGTCCGAGCCCGGGATGCCCATGATGAAGTTGATGCCGGCAGTGCCGAGCAGGGTCAGCAGCACGTCCATGTCGTCCTGATCGGCTTCGGCATGGTTGGTGTAGCAGATGTCGCAGCCCATCGGCACGCCGAGCAACTTGCCGCAGAAATGATCCTCCAGCCCGGCGCGGATGATCTGCTTGCCGTCGTAGAGATATTCCGGGCCGATAAAGCCCACCACGGTGTTCACCAGCAATGGCTTGAACTGCCGCGCCACTGCATACGCGCGCACCTCGCAGGTCTGCTGATCGACACCATGATGCGCGTTGGCCGACAACGCGCTGCCCTGGCCGGTTTCGAAATACATCACATTGTCGCCCACGCTGCCACGGCGCAACGACAGGCCCGCCTCATAACCCTCCTGCAGCAGGGCCAGATTGATGCCGAAGCTGGTATTGGCCGCTTCCGTGCCGGCGATGGACTGGAACACCAGATCCACCGGCACGCCGCGTCCGATCGCCTCGATGGTCGTGGTGATGTGCGCCAGCACGCAGGACTGCGTGGGAATCTGGTAGCCGGTGATCACCGCATCGAGCATGCGCAACAACGCGGTGGTGGCGGCCAGGCTGTCGCTGGCCGGGTTGATGCCGATCACCGCATCGCCGTTGCCATACAACAAACCGTCGAGCACGCTGGCGGCAATGCCGGTGGCGTCGTCGGTGGGGTGGTTGGGTTGCAAGCGCGTCGACAAGCGTCCGCGTAATCCCAGCGTGTTGCGAAAGCGCGTGACCACGCGCGTTTTCTGCGCGACCAGAATCAGGTCCTGCACCCGCATCAGTTTGGACACCGCCGCCACCATCTCCGGTGTCAGTCCGGGCGCTAGTGCGGTGAGTGCCGCTTCGTCGGCCTGCGCACTCAACAGCCAATCGCGAAAGCCGCCGACGGTGAGATGCGCGACCGGGGCGAACGCGGTTGCATCGTGTTGGTCGACGATCAAGCGGGTGACTTCATCCGCTTCGTACGGCACCACCGCTTCATCCAGAAAATGGCGCAGCGGCAGGTCCGCCAGCGCCATCTGCGCAGCGACGCGCTGCAGACCGGAGTCGGCGGCCAACCCGGCCAGTTGATCGCCCGAGCGTGCCGGCGTGGCCTTGGCCAGCAACGTTTTGAGATCGGCAAACTGGAAGCGCTCGCCGCCGGCGGTGAAGGCGAACCCACTCATCTGACAGTGCTCGCAGGTGTGTGTTGGCCGCGCAAGCTCAGCACGCAACACACCGCACCAAACAGCAGCAGGCCTACAAAGATCAGCGCCACGATCGGGTTGAACCACACCATCGCCACCAGGCACACCAGCGCCAGCAGCAGCGCAATCGCCGGCACCACCGGATAACCCGGTGCGCGAAAACTGCGCTCAAGCAATGGCTCGGCGCGGCGCAGTTTGAACAGGCTGAGCATGCTCATCACATACATCACGATCGCGCCGAACACCGACATGGTGATCATCGCCGCGGTCAGCGACATGCCCTGGATCTTGACCACGCCATCGCTGCAGATCGCCGCGATACCGATCGCGCCACCGGCCAGAATCGCGCGATGCGGCGTGCGAAAGCGCGACAGTTTGGCCAGCCCGTGCGGCAAAAAACCCGCACGCGCCAATGCGAAGAATTGCCGCGAATAGCCCAGGATGATGCCGTGGAAACTGGCCACCAGACCGAACAGGCCGATCCACACCAGCATGTGCAGCCAGGTCGAGCTATTGCCGACCACCGCTTTCATTGCCTGCGGCAACGGGTCGTTGATGTTGGACAGCTGGCGCCAATCGCCGACGCCGCCGGCAAACACCATCGTTCCCAACGCCAGCACCACCAGCGTGAGGATGCCGGCGATGTAGGCGCGCGGGATCGTGCGCTTGGGATCCTTGGCTTCTTCGGCCGCCATCGCCGCGCCCTCGATCGCCAGAAAGAACCAGATCGCAAACGGAATCGCAGCGAAGATGCCGGAGATCGCCGCCGGGCCAAAATCGTTGCTGCCGGCCCAGCCGTTGGCGGCAAAACGCGCGACGCTGAAACCCGGCGCCACCACACCCATGAACACCAGCAGTTCGATCACCGCCAGCAGAGTCACCACCAACTCGAAGGTGGCGGCGATCGCCACGCCGACGATGTTCAAGCTCATGAAGATCACATACGCCCCGATTGCGGCGATACGTGGGTCCAGGGTCGGAAACTGCACGTTGAGATAGGCGCCGATGGCCATCGCAATGGCCGGCGGTGCGAACACGAATTCGATCAGCGTGGCCAGGCCCGCCAGCATGCCGCCATAGGTGCCGAACGCGCGCAGGCTGTAGGCGAACGGCCCCCCGGCGTTCGGGATGGCCGTGGTCAACTCGGTGAAGCTGAAGATGAAGCAGGTGTACATCACCGCTACCAGCACGGTGGTCACCAGGAATCCCAGGGTACCGGCGGTGCCCCAGCCGTAGCTCCAGCCGAAATATTCGCCGGAAATCACCAGTCCGACGGCGATCCCCCACAGTTGCCAGGTGCCCAGTGTGGGTTTGAGTTGCTCGTTGCGCATGTCGCACATCTCCTGCGGTCGGGGGAGGGGAGATGAAGCACGTCCGACGCCGCAGCGGTGGACCAACCGTCTGGCTCGATCGTCCGCTAAGAAAGTGGCGAGGATCGAAGATCGACGGTCGTCCCGGTTATACCCCAAAGCCCCGCGACCAACACAGGCACAGCGGGTAGGCCGCAGAGAACAGGCCGCCACGCTGACGCAACCGGTGCCCGCTGTTTCATTTCGAGACCCAACGGCTCTATTTGTTGCGCTCAAGCACCAGCAATGGATCTATGCGTACATCGAACCAATTCATCCCCCAATGCAGATGCGGCCCGGTCGCGCGCCCGGTGGCGCCCACGGCAGCAATCACCTGACCCTGCTCCACGCGATCGCCCACCTTCACGTCGATGCGTGAGAGGTGCAGAAAGTTGGAGCTCACCCCGAAGCCATGGTCCAGCAGCACCGTGCCACCGGTCAGATACAGATCCGGCGCGGCGAAGGTGACCACACCAGCGGCCGGCGCCTTGACCGGCGTGCCGGTCGGCACGGCGATGTCCATGCCGGAATGACCGGCACCAGGCTGGCCGTTGTAGACACGCGCATTGCCGAATCGCCCGCTGATGCGGCCCTGCACCGGCCAGATGAAGGGCTGCGCAAAATCGGTGCGCGCATCGTCGCGATCGCGTGCAGCGGTGACCTGCGCCTGCTCGCGCTTGATCCGTTCGGCGATCGCCGCAGGCGGGTTGACGGTCTTGGGTGGCACGCCGTTGACGCGTTCCACCGGCCAATCGCGTGGCGTCACTGCGATGCTGGCAGTCTCCTTGCCGCCATCGGGCCGGGTGATCTGCACCTGTAACGGGCCGGTGGCATCGCGGCCGATACCGAACACCACGCTGCCATATCCGCTCACCCGCAGCGTGCGGCCGGCGTACTGCACCTGGCTGCCCGGCGGCACCTTGCCGATCACCATCGCGCCTTGCGAGGCGCTTGGCGGAAACACCACATCCGCAGCGCTCGCAGATTGCGCAGCGGCATCACCCACAGCAAACGCGAGCGGCGCCAGCGCAAGCCAGGCGCCAAACAGGGCTGCGCGCATCAGCGGTCGAAGGTCAGGCGTTGACCGGCGGCAACGCCAATCAATTGTTCGCCATCCCACACCTGCTGGCCGTTGACCCAGGTCGCGGCGATGCGCGAGCGGAACGTGGTGCCCTCGAACGGCGACCAGCCGCACTTGGACAGCACCTGCTCGCGCTTCACGGTGAACGGGGTGTTGTCGATCATCACCAGGTCGGCGAAATAGCCTTCGCGCAGAAAACCGCGCTCTTCCACATCGAACAGCTGCGCCGGCGCATGCGCGAACTTCTGCACGATACGGGTAATCGGCAGCTTGCCTTCATGCACCAGCTCCAGCGCGGCGACCAGCGCGTACTGCACCAGCGGCAGGCCCGACGGCGCCTGCGCGTAGGGCTTTTGCTTTTCTTCCCAGGTATGCGGGGCGTGGTCGGTGGCGAGCACGTCGATGACATCTTCGGCCAGCGCCTCGATCAGCGCCAGGCGGTCGTCGGCGTCCTTGATCGCGGGGTTGCACTTGATCAGGTTGCCCAGCCGCGCGTAGTCGCTGCGGTCGAAGCGCAAAAAGTGGATGCAGGTCTCGGCGGTGATGCGCTTGCGCACGTTGCCGTCGGCGTCGACCAGCGGGCCGGCTTCGAACAGCGCCAGCTCGTCGGCGGTGGAAATATGCAGTACGTGCAGGCGGGTGTTGTGCTTGCGCGCCAGCGACACCGCCAGCTGCGAGGACTTCAGACACGCCTCGCGCGAGCGGATGTCCGGGTGCATCTCCGGGGTCAGCGCATCGCCGTACTTTTCCTTGAATTCGGCCAGCGTCGCATCGATGGTCGGGGTGTCTTCGCAGTGGGTGATGATCGGCGTCGGCGCGTCGCGGAAGATCGCATCCAGCGTTTCGGGGTTGTCGACCAGCATGTTGCCGGTGGAGGCGCCCATGAACACCTTGATGCCCGGCGCGGTCTTGGGATCCAGCGTCTGGATCGCGGCCAGATTGTCGTTGCTGGCGCCCATGTAGAAGCCGTAATTGGCCCAGGCGCGCCCGGCCGCAGCGTCGTACTTGGATTGCAGCGCAGCCGCATCCAGGGTCGGCGGATTGGTGTTGGGCATGTCCATGAAGCTGGTCAGGCCGCCGGCCACTGCAGCGCCGGATTCGGTGGCGATATCGCCCTTGTGGGTCAGCCCCGGCTCGCGGAAGTGCACCTGGTCGTCGATCATGCCCGGCAGCACCCAGCGCCCGGCCGCGTCCACCACCGTATCGCCTGCAGCCGGGGTGATCTTGTCGGCGATCTTGGCGATGCGGCCGGCTTCGATCA
Source organism: Xanthomonas sp. NCPPB 3959 (assembly GCF_056675575.1). NCBI lineage: Bacteria > Pseudomonadati > Pseudomonadota > Gammaproteobacteria > Lysobacterales > Lysobacteraceae > Xanthomonas > Xanthomonas sp. NCPPB 3959. The sequence goes on along the minus strand of NZ_JBWWVR010000001.1, from coordinate 604,903 downwards.
GGAGGTCGGCATCGAACTCCTTGCCTTCATTAACCAGGCGGGCATTGACGATGACGGTTCGGCTCATGGGTGGGGTCCTTTGCAGCGGCAGGAAGTGGAAGAGGGCGAAGACGCGGACGTAGGCGCGTCGGGGACGGGATCGAACCCGCCCGGATGGAAAGGATGGCAACGGCCCAGCCGGCGTGCAGCCAGCCAGCAGCCGCGAAGCGGGCCGAAGCGGCCGATCGCGGTCATTGCATACTCCGAGCAACTGGGCGCAAACCGGCAGCGCGGCCCTAACAGAGGGCTAATGAATATTTTGTAGAAGCGCAGCAGCGCGATGAGCAGGCGTGAGATCACTTGCCAATGATATGCCACTTGGACTAATGGGTGGTTGCCGGGGGTCCTTGGGGTAAGCTATAAAGGCCCGCTTTCCCGGGCCCCGGGGGAACCAAGGATGAGCGTTTCGTGGCTGCTAAAAAAACTGCAAACAAGGCCGTAGAGGCCGCCAAGAAGTCCGCCAAACCCGTTGCGAAGAAAGCGGCGGCGCCTGCCGCTGCAAAACCGGCTGCCAAGCAGGCGACGCCGGCCACCAAGCAACCTGTTGCCAAGAAGGCAGCTGTGACCAAGGCCGCTGCCAAGCCGGCGCCGGCCTCCAAGGCCGCAGTGCCCCAGCCCGCGGCTGTTAAACCTGTAAAACCGGCCGCCAAGAGTGCTGCAAAGCCGGCGGCAAACAAGGCAGCTCCGGCTGCCGCCAAACCGGCCGCCACGCCGGTGGCGCCCAAGTCCGTACCGAAGCCGGCTGCCAAGCCGACTCCGGCCAAGTCAGTCCCGGTCAAGGCTGAAAAGCCCGCGCCCGCACCGGCCCCCAAGGCCGTCCCTGCGAAGCCGGCAAAGCCTGCGACCCCGTCAGTTAAGAATCCCGTGCCCGTTTCGAAATCTTCAGCAAAAACACCAACCAAAACCGAAGCCCCCGCCAAGCCCGCCGCGACCCGTCCGGTCGGTAAGGTGGCCGTGGCCGTGACTGCCAAGTCGTCCAGCCCGACGCCCAAGACCAAGTACAAGGTGGTCGACTACAAGATCGACGAGACCACCGGTCGCCCGATCCTGCCGCAGGGCTACAAGCCTGCCGCGGACGAGGAGTACATGAGCAAGCTGCAGCAGGAGTACTTCCGTCAGCGTCTGCAGCGGTGGCGCAACGAGATGGTCGAGGAATCCAAGCAGACCATCGAGAACCTGCGCGAAGAAGTGCGCGATATCGGCGACGAAGCCGAGCGTGCCACCCGCGAGACCGAGAACTCGCTGGAACTGCGCGCCCGCGACCGTGCACGCAAGCTGATCTCCAAGATCGACAGCACGCTCAAGCGCCTGGAAGATGGCGACTACGGCTATTGCGTGGACACCGGCGAAGAGATCGGCCTGGACCGCCTGGAAGCGCGTCTGACCGCCGAGCGCACCATCGACGCGCAAGAGCGTTGGGAGCATCTGCAGAAGCAGCAGGGCGATTGATCGTTAGGATTGATCGTTCAGCAAGCGTCGAAGCCTCATTGGTCGACTAAAAAACCCCGCCATGTGCGGGGTTTTTGATGCGTCAAGGCAATAGCGATGCCGGCTGCGTTCGCTACCGGCATCTCGCCATTGCGCACATCACTGCAAGTCGCGCAGATCCAGCTTGCGTAGCTTCGGCGCCTTCCACGCCGTGGTCGCAACCACGCCCAGCGTGACGCAGCCGCCGATCACCACCGCCGGCACCAGGCCGACCAGGCGCGCCATCACCCCGTCGTAGAACGCGCCCAGCTCGTTGGAAGAGCCGATGAAGATGCCGTTGATCGACGACACCCGGCCGCGCATCGCATCGGGCGTGGCCAGCTGCAGGATGGTCTGACGCACCACCACCGAGACGCCGTCGCACATGCCGTAGACCAGCAGGATGGCCGCCGACAGCCAGAAATGCCGCGACAGGCCGAACGCGATCGTGCACAACCCGAAACCGGCCACCGACAGCATCAGGATGCGCCCGGCATTGCGCTGCAGCGGGTGCCGCGCCAGCCACACGCCGACCACGATCGAGCCCAGTGCCGGTGCACCGCGCAGGATGCCCAGGCCCTCCGGGCCGTAGTGCAGGATGTCGTGGATGAAGGCGGGCAGCATCGACACCGCGCCACCCAGCAGCACCGAAAACATGTCCAGCGCCATCGCGCCCAGCATGATCTGGTTGGACAGCACGAACTGCGCACCTTCGGCGATGCTGCGAAAGATCGGCGCGCGCGGACCTTCGTTCACCGGCTCGCTGACGCGCAACAGCGCCAGCGCCAGGATCGCCACCAACGCCACACTCGCCGCAACGCCATAAGCAAGGCCCTTGCCGCCCCAGCCGACCAGCACGCCGCCCAGCGCCGGGCCGATCACCATGCCGGCCTGGAAGGTGACGCTGCCGATGCTGGCGCCGCGCGCGAAGGCCTCGCGCGGCAATGCACGCGCGAACAAGGCGTTGTAAACCGGCGACAGGAACGAGCGCGCCGCACCGGTCAGTGCGATGGCCGCATAGATCGGCCACACGCCTTCTACCGGCAGCCAGCCGTGGGTGATCGCCAACAGCAGTAGCGCAGTGGCGACCAGACCCAGCACTGCGACCATGCCCAGACGGCGGCGCGGCAGATGATCGACCAGATAACCGGCAAACGGCGCGAAGCAGAAGAACGGCAGGATCTCCGCCAGCCCGATCAGCCCGAGCGAGAGTGGATTGCGGGTGATCTCGTAGATATGCCAACCGACCGTGACCGCGACGATCTGGTACGACAGCATTGCCGCTACGCGATACAGCAGCACTAGGCCGAAGCCGGGGTAGGCGAACAGCGTGCGCAGCGAGGCGGAGGGCGAGGGAGGCGTGGGCGTGCTCACTGCTGGGCGCGGGCGGTGTCGCGAATGAAGGCCAGCATCGCCGCCACACCGTTGCTGCGGGTCGGCGACAGGTGCTTGGCCAGGCCAATGCCGGCGATGTAGTCCGGCTCGGTGGCCATGATCTCCTGCGCGCTACGCCCCGAGTACACTCGCAAGGCGAGATAGATCAATCCGGAGACGATCGCCGAATCGCTGACGGCGTGGAAGTCCAGCCGCTCGGCGTTGCCCTCCGGCACGATCCATACCATCGACTGGCAGCCATGCAGGCGGTGTTCTTCGGTCTTCCACTGTTCCGGGAAGGTGGGCAGCTTGCGGCCCAGGTCGATCAGGTACTGGTAGCGCTCGGACCAGTCGCTGAAGAAGGAAAACTCCTCGGCGATGGTGGCCTGTGCTTCGATGGCGGTGGGTTCGAGCGGGAAGGGGGTAGTGGTCATCAAGATTCCAAAATCACTCGCAAAAATCCAGGGTCGTTCGGTCAAAGCCCCTCTACCTCCGGGGCGAGAAGGCGCGGTTTGCGCGCCACTGGCGCGCGTGCCTTGGAGCGCCCGCGCCGCCAGCGCGGGCCGGGGCGCGAAGCGGGGGTTGGGGTGAGGGTGCGGGCGGAGCCACGTGCATTAACTTCTCTCATGTGGCTTTGCCCGTACCCTCATCCGGCGCTGCGCGCCACCTTCTCCCGCAGGGAGAAGGGAATAAGATCATGCTCGCTTCCAGCGTACGCCTTGCGGGGTGTCTTCCAGCACGATGCCTTCGTCGGCCAGTTGCTTGCGGATGGCGTCGGCACGGGCGAAATCCTTGGCTTTCTTTGCCGCATTGCGCTCTTCGACCAGCGTGGTGATGCGCGCATCGTCGCCGGCATCGGTGCCGCGCGAGAACCATGCCGCCGGGTCTTGCTGCAGCAAGCCTAGCGCCAGACCTGCGCCAAGCAGATCGGATTTGGCTCGGCGCAGCGCCGCAAGATGCTCGCCGCTTCGTTCGCTGTCCGGCCCGCCCGCCGGTGCCAAATCGTGCAGTGCCCGGCTGGCCTCCTTTGCAAGCTTTGCCAGTGCTGCAAGCGCCAGCGGTGTATTGAGGTCATCGTCCAGCGCAGATTCCACATCGCCAGGAATCGTGGTCGGCTGTGTTGTGCCGACGCCTGCATCGGTTTCCACAGCTGCCAGATCGCGCAACGTGCCATACAGCCGGTCCAACGTGTTCTTGGCCTGCTCGATCAAGCCATCCGACCAATCCAGCGGCTGCCGGTAATGCGCGCTCAGCAGGGCGTAGCGCAGCGCTTCGGGCGGGTGCCTGGCGATCAGGTCGTGCACGGTTTCGATGTTGCCCAGCGACTTGCTCATCTTGGCGCCGCTGAAATTGAGCATGCCGTTGTGCAGCCAGAACCGCGCAAAGGTCGCCCCGCCATGCGCGCACTCGCTCTGCGCGATCTCGTTCTCGTGATGCGGGAACTGCAGGTCCACGCCGCCGGCATGGATGTCGATGGTCGGGCCCAAGTGCGCGGCAGCCATCGCCGAGCATTCGATATGCCAGCCCGGGCGGCCACGGCCCCAGGGCGATTCCCAACCGGGCAGGTCGTCGCTGGAGGGTTTCCACAGCACGAAGTCGCCCGGGTCGCGCTTGTAGGGCGCCACATCCACGCGCGCACCGGCCAGCATCTCGTCCGGGTCGCGGCGCGAGAGCTTGCCGTAGTGCTCGAAGCTGGCCACCGCGAACAGCACATGGCCTTCAGCGGCGTAGGCGTGGCCGTTGGCGATCAGTTGCTCGATCATCGCCACGATCTGCGGAATATGCGCGGTGGCTGCCGGTTCGATGTCCGGGGGGACCACGCCGAGCGCGGCCATGTCCTGGCGGTAGATCGCGGCGAAGCGGTCGGTGATGGTCGAGATCGGCACGCCCTGCGCCTGGGCGGCGGCGTTGATCTTGTCGTCCACGTCGGTGATGTTGCGTGCATAGCGCAGCGCGCCATAGCGGCGGCGTAGCAGTGCGGCCAGCACATCGAACACCACCGGGCCGCGGGCGTTGCCGATATGCGCGTAGTTGTAGACGGTGGGGCCGCACACATACAGGGTGGGGCTGGTGGGATCGAGCGGCGCGAACGGCTCGACCCGCCGCGTCAGGTTGTTGTGCAGGCGCAGGCTCATCGGCATCTGGAAAAGGGTAACTGCACGATTCTAGCCGGTCGCGGCGGCTAGGCGAACCAAACCCCAGGCGATGGCATGTCATGGCCGGCACTCGCAATCGGATGGGTTGCGTTCAGCCCCGGAGATCGCAAGCTCCATACACTTACGTACTGCCTGGCGACGCCTTCTCTGGTACTGATGCGACCTTCCCTGTTCTTCATGCTGCTGTGTGTGTTTGCCTGGCAGGCACTGGCGGCGCATGCGGCAGAGCCTGACCCCAAGAACCGGGTCGTGGTGATCGAGAACGTGAAGCTGGATTACGCGCAGGTGCTCAACGTGGAGCCGGTCTACCAGACCTTGCGCGCCACCCGTATCGAAGAACAGTGCGAGGCCGAGCAGATTGCGCCGGTCGCCGCCGCGCCTGCGGTAGACGACGAAGGCCGGATCAACCGGATGGTCGATTCGGTCAAGGAGATGTTCTCCCGCCGTCCCGAGCTGCCGTCTGCACCGGTGGCGGTGCCGCCGACCAGCACGCGGCGCAATTGCCGGGTGGTGGAAGTGCCGCGCGAGTTCCGGCGGCCGATCGCCTTCGATGTGGATTACGTCTACAAGGGCACCAAGTACCGTTCGCGGCTGCCGGAAGATCCGGGCAACCGGCTGCGTATCCGGGTCTCGGTGACCCCGTACATTCCCGACGCCATCGTCGCGCCGCCGCGATGACGCGCGCAGTGGTTGCGCCGTGCGCGCATGCATGCGAGGATTCGCGCCCTATGCACGCAAACGCCTTTCAGCACGACACCAGCGCCGCCCGGATGGCCTCCGGCATGACCTCGCGTGCCCGCCGACCGGAATCCCACATTTTCGCTGGGTGACCCGGGCGTTTTGCTGTCCGTTGTTGAAAACCCAGCCTCAAGGCTGGGTTTTTTCGTTTCAGGCGTCATAAAAGTTTCAACCGCAAGAAACGCGCATGTCGCGCACCCCGTCGCTCCTGGCGGACCACGCAGCAGAAGCACGCAGCACAAGGATCGATCGATGTCACTGAAGCACTTCTTGAACACCCAGGACTGGAGCCGCGCCGAACTGGATGCGCTGTTGACCCAGGCCGCGTTGTTCAAACGCAACAAGCTGGGAAGCGAGCTGAAGGGCAAGTCGATCGCGCTGGTGTTCTTCAACCCGTCCATGCGCACCCGCACCAGCTTCGAGCTGGGCGCGTTCCAGTTGGGCGGGCATGCGGTGGTGCTGCAGCCGGGCAAGGATGCCTGGCCGATCGAGTTCAATCTGGGCACGGTCATGGACGGCGACACCGAAGAGCACATCGCCGAAGTGGCGCGAGTGCTGGGCCGCTATGTGGACCTGATCGGCGTGCGCGCGTTTCCCAAGTTCGTCGACTGGTCCAAGGACCGCGAGGATCAGGTGCTCAAGAGCTTCGCCAAGTACTCGCCGGTGCCGGTGATCAACATGGAGACCATCACCCACCCGTGCCAGGAGCTGGCGCACGCGATGGCGCTGCAGGAACACTTCGGCACGCAGGATCTGCGCGGCAAGAAGTACGTGCTGACCTGGACCTATCACCCCAAGCCGTTGAACACCGCAGTGGCCAACTCGGCGCTGACCATCGCCACCCGCATGGGCATGGACGTGACCCTGTTGTGCCCGACGCCGGACTACATCCTGGACCCGCGTTACATGGACTGGGCGGCGCAGAACGTGGCCGAAAGCGGCGGCTCGCTGCAGGTGAGTCACGATATCGACAGCGCCTATGCCGGCGCCGACGTGGTGTATGCCAAGAGCTGGGGCGCGTTGCCGTTCTTCGGCAACTGGGAGCCGGAAAAGCCGATCCGCGACCAGTACCAGCATTTCATCGTCGACGAACGCAAGATGGCGCTGACCAATAACGGCGTGTTCTCGCACTGCCTGCCGCTGCGTCGCAACGTCAAGGCCACCGACGCGGTAATGGATTCGCCCAACTGCATCGCCATCGATGAAGCCGAGAATCGCCTGCATGTGCAGAAGGCGATCATGGCTGCCCTGGTGGGCCAGGGCAGCCGGGATTCGTGATTCGTGATTGGGGATTCGCAACGGCGAACCCCGCTCCCGATCCAACTTAGTCAACTTTCACAGAGAGCCCCCATGTCGCAGCAGATCGCTTCCACCAATCCCGAATCCCCACTCTCCAATCCCGGCACCAAGAAGGACATCGTCCTGGCGTTCTCCGGTGGCCTGGATACCAGCTTCTGCATTCCGTATCTCCAGGCACAGGGCTACGCGGTGCACACCGTGTTCGCCGATACCGGCGGCGTGGATGCCGAAGAGCGTGACTTCATCGAAAAGCGCGCGGCCGAACTCGGCGCCGCCAGCCATGTCACCGTCGATGGTGGTCCGGCGATCTGGAAGGGCTTCGTCAAGCCGTTCGTGTGGGCGGGCGAGGGCTATCAGGGCCAGTACCCGTTGCTGGTGTCCGACCGTTACCTGATCGTCGATGCCGCGCTCAAGCGCGCCGAGGAGCTGGGCACGCGGATCATCGCGCACGGTTGCACCGGCATGGGCAACGACCAGGTGCGTTTCGATCTGGCAGTGAAGGCGTTGGGCGACTACCAGATCGTGGCGCCGATCCGCGAGATCCAGAAGGAGCACACCCAGACCCGTGCCTACGAGCAGAAGTATCTGGAAGAGCGTGGCTTTGGCGTGCGCGCCAAGCAGCAGGCCTACACCATCAACGAGAACCTGCTCGGGCTGACCATGTCCGGCGGCGAGATCGACCGTTGGGAGGCGCCGGGCGAGGGCGCGCGCGGCTGGTGTGCGCCACGCAGCGAGTGGCCGGTGGAGCCGTTGAACGTCACCTTGAAGTTCGTCGAAGGCGAGGCGGTCGCGCTGGACGGCAAGGCATTGCCGGGCGAACAGATTCTGGCCCAGCTCAACAAGCTGTTCGCGCCCTACGGCGTGGGCCGTGGCGTGTACACCGGCGACACCGTGATCGGCTTGAAGGGCCGCATCGTGTTCGAAGCGCCGGGCCTGATTTCGCTGCTGACCGCGCACCGCGCGCTGGAAGATGCAGTGCTGACCAAGCAGCAGAACCGCTTCAAGCCGGACGTGGCGCGCAAGTGGGTGGAACTGGTGTACGAAGGCTTTTATCACGACCCGCTCAAGACCGACATCGAGGCGTTCTTGCAGTCCTCGCAGTCCAAGGTCAACGGCGAAGTCACCCTGGAAACCCGCGGTGGCCGCGTCGATGCGGTGGCGGTGCGCTCGCCGCATCTGCTCAACACCAAGGGCGCGACGTACGCACAGTCGGCCGACTGGGGCGTGGAAGAAGCCGAGGGGTTCATCAAGTTGTTCGGCATGAGCTCGACGTTGTATGCGCAAGTAAACCGCTGACGTTTGGAGTCACGTATGCAAAGCCCCTCTCCCGTCGGGAGAGGGGTTGGGGTGAGGGTACGGAGCGAAGCTCTCGCGATGTTCAGTGCACGAAGCTTCGCCCGCACCCTCATCCGCCCCTTTGGGGGCACCTTCTCCCGGTGGGAGAAGGGTGGCTTCGATGAGATTTACGAGCCGTTTGCGCACCTTCCTTACTTCCGCTTAGCCGCTGCTTCGGACCCTCGATCAAACCGATATGACCGATCTACTCGCATCCACCCTGACGCACCTGGAAACGCTGGTGTCCTTCGACACCCGTAATCCGCCGCGTGCGATCGCTGCCGAGGGCGGCATCTTCGATTATCTGCGTGCGCAGTTGCCTGGTTTCCAGGTTGAGGTGATCGACCACGGTGCCGGCGCGGTGAGCCTGTATGCGGTGCGTGGAAAGCCCAACTACCTGTTCAACGTGCATCTGGACACGGTGCCGGATTCGCCGCACTGGAGTGCCGATCCGCACGTGATGCGGCGCACCGACGACCGTGTGATCGGGCTGGGTGTCTGCGATATCAAAGGTGCGGCAGCGGCGCTGTTGGCGGCCGCCAATGCCGGGCAGGGCGACGCGGCATTCCTGTTTTCCTCCGACGAAGAAGCCAACGACCCGCGCTGCATCGCCGCGTTTCTAGCGCGTGGATTGCCGTATGAAGCGGTGCTGGTGGCCGAGCCAACCATGAGCGAGGCGGTGCTGGCGCATCGCGGGATCAGTTCGGTGCTGATGCGTTTCGCCGGGCGTGCCGGGCATGCGTCGGGCAAGCAGGATCCGTCGGCAAGTGCCTTGCATCAGGCGATGCGCTGGGGCGGAAAGGCGCTGGATCATGTCGAGTCGCTGGCGCATGCGCGTTTCGGTGGCTTGACCGGCTTGCGCTTCAACATCGGTCGCGTCGATGGCGGCATCAAGGCCAACATGATCGCGCCGGCAGCCGAAGTGCGTTTTGGCTTCCGTCCGCTGCCGTCGATGGACGTGGATGGATTGCTGGCCACCTTCGCCGGATTTGCCGAGCCGGCTGCAGCGCAGTTCGAAGAAACCTTTCGCGGGCCGAGCCTGCCGTCTGGCGATATCGCGCGTGCAGAAGAACGCCGCCTGGCCGCACGCGATGTGGCCGATGCGCTGGATCTGCCGATCGGCAATGCGGTGGACTTCTGGACCGAGGCCTCGCTGTTTTCGGCTGGCGGTTACACCGCGTTGGTGTACGGCCCCGGCGATATCGCACAGGCACACACCGCCGACGAATTCGTGACGCTTGCGCAGTTGCAGCGTTATGCCCAGTCGGTCCACCGCATCATCAACGGCGCGCACTGAGCGCGCGCATCAACGGCTCCCACTGAGCCGCGTTCCGCGCCTGGCGCGGCCATTCCTCTCTTCGATCACGGCAATGTCCCTCTCCGCACAGCCCCACAAACAGACCCGCCAGACCATCGTGCGCCTGCTTTCGAGCATGGCCAGCGCCAAGGAAATCAGCCAGTACCTCAAGCGTTTTTCGCAGCTCGATGCCAAACGCTTTGCGGTGGTCAAGGTGGGCGGCGCGGTGCTGCGCGACGATCTGGACGCGCTGACCTCGTCGCTGTCGTTCCTGCAGGAAGTGGGGCTGACCCCGATCGTGCTGCATGGCGCCGGCCCGCAGCTGGATGCCGAACTCTCGGCGGCCGGCATCGAGAAGCGCACCGTCAACGGACTGCGGGTGACCTCGCCGGAAGCCCTGGCGATCGTGCGCAAGGTGTTCCAGGCTTCCAACCTCAAGCTGGTCGAAGCGCTGCAGCAGAACGGCGCGCGTGCGACCTCGATCACCGGCGGGGTGTTCGAAGCCGAGTATCTGGACCGCGACACCTATGGCCTGGTTGGTGAGGTCAAGGCGGTGAATCTGGCGCCGATCGAAGCCAGCCTGCAGGCCGGTTCGATCCCGGTGATCACCAGCCTGGGCGAGACGCCAAGCGGGCAGATCCTCAACGTCAACGCGGATTTTGCCGCCAACGAACTGGTGCAGGAACTGCAGCCGTACAAGATCATCTTCCTCACCGGCACCGGCGGCTTGCTGGATCCCGACGGCAAGGTGATCGATTCGATCAACCTGTCCACCGAGTTCGATCACCTGATGCAGCAGCCATGGATCAATGGCGGCATGCGGGTCAAGATCGAGCAGATCAAGGACTTGCTCGATCGTCTGCCGTTGGAATCGTCGGTGTCGATCACCCGGCCGGCAGATCTGGCCAAGGAGCTGTTCACGCATAAAGGCTCGGGCACGCTGGTGCGGCGTGGCGAGCGCGTATTGCGCGCGACCTCATGGGACGAACTGGATCTGCCGCGCCTCACCTCGCTGATCGAATCCAGCTTCGGCCGTACGCTGGTGCCCGATTACTTCAGCAACACCAAGCTGCTGCGTGCCTATGTCAGCGAGAACTATCGCGCGGCGGTGATCCTCACCGATGAGGGCATGCTGGGTGCAAGCGCGCTGATCTATCTGGACAAGTTTGCCGTGCTCGACGACGCGCAAGGCGAGGGCCTGGGCCGCGCGGTGTGGAATGTGATGCGCGAAGAAACCCCGCAGCTGTTCTGGCGCTCGCGTCATAACAACCAGGTCAACATTTTCTATTACGCCGAGTCCGACGGCTGCATCAAGCAGGAAAAATGGAAGGTGTTCTGGTACGGGCTGGAAAACTTCGAGCAGATCCAGCATTGCGTGGCGCATTGCGCGACGCGTCAGCCGACGCTGCTGGGCTGAGCACGATGGCGTCTACCACCTTGCCACCGCGCTGGCGCGAGTTGCCCACACTACGCGGCCAACACGCAACGCTGGAACCGCTGCAAGCTGCGCATGCCGACGGTCTGCGTGCCGCGCTGGGCGACGGTGCGTTGTCGCGGCTGTGGTACACCGGCGTGCCGGCACCGGCGCAGGTGGACGACTACGTTGCTGCAGCCTTGGCTGCGCAAACCGACGGGCTGGTGCTGCCTTACGTGGTACGTGATGCGGCCGGCGAGATCGTCGGCTGCACGCGCTATTACGGGCTGGATGCGACCGTGCCCAAGCTGTCGATCGGCTACACCTGGTACGCGCCGCGCGTGCAGCGCAGCGGCGTCAATACCGACGCCAAGTTGATGCTGCTGCAGCACGCCTTCGAAACGCTGGGCTGTTTGAGCGTGGTCTTCGAAACCAGTTGGTTCAATCACACCTCACGTGCGGCGATTGCGCGGCTCGGGGCCAAGCAGGACGGCGTGCTGCGCAATCACACCCGTCATGCCGACGGCACACCGCGCGATACCGTGGTGTTCTCCATCATCGATACGGAATGGGCCGGGGTGAAACGTCACCTGCAGTTCCGCCTGGAAGCAAACGCATGACTGTTCAAACAACGACCATCGGCATCATCGGCGCCCGCGGGCATACCGGTTCGGAATTGATCAAGCTGGTGGCGGCGCATCCGCACCTGCGGCTGGTGTTCGTGTCCTCGCGCGAACTGGCCGGGCAGGCGGTGGCCGGCCACAACGATGCCTATCAGGGCGAGTTGCGTTACGAGAGCCTGGATGCCGATGCGGTGGCCGCCAAGGCCGCCGATGTGGTGATCCTGGCGCTGCCCAACGGCAAGGCAGAGCCGTTTGTCGCGGCGATCGATGCGGCCAGACCGCAGACGGTGTTGATCGACCTGTCGGCCGATTACCGCTTCGATCCGGCCTGGTATTACGGGCTGCCGGAGTTGACGCGCGGAAAGTACGCCGGGCAAAAGCGCATCAGCAACCCGGGCTGCTATGCCACCGCGATGCAGCTGACGATCGCGCCGCTGCTCGATCAACTGGCCGGCCCACCGCAGTGCTTTGGTGTCTCCGGCTATTCCGGCGCGGGCACCACGCCCTCGGACAAGAACAACCCGGAGTTGCTGGCCGATAACCTGATGCCGTATGCGCTGACCAACCACATGCACGAGCGCGAAGTCTCTGCGCAGCTCGGCGTGCCGGTGGAGTTCATGCCGCATGTGGCGCCGCATTTCCGCGGCCTCACCATGACCGTCAACCTGTGGCTGCAGCAACCGCTCACACGCGAGCAGATCCAGGCGCGCTACGCGCAGCGTTATGCCGACGAGCCGCTGATCGAGATTGTCGATGAGGCGCCGTGGGTCAGCCGCATCGCCGGCAAGCACGGTGTGCAGATCGGTGGCGTGACGCTGGCGCCGGGCAACAAGCGCGTGGTGGTGGTGGCAACGCTGGACAACCTGCTCAAGGGCGCGGCCACACAGGCGATGCAGAACCTCAACCTGGCGTTTGGCTGGGACGAATTGACTGCGATTCGTTGATGCGCGTCCCTCGCAAGAGCCCGCACATCCATCATGTGCGGGGATTAAAAGACGCGAGTCCCTCGCAGAAGCCCGCACATCCATGTGCGGGGATTCAACTGGACGACTTATTTCGAGACGCTTTCCGATGACCAATCTTTTGTGGCAAAAACCCGGCGTGGCGGTGGATGCCAAGATCCAGGCCTTCCTGGCGGGCGACGACGTCATCCTGGACCGCGAGTTTTTCCTGTACGACATCGCTGCCAGCAAGGCGCATGCGCAGGGGCTGCAGCACATCGGCATCCTGTCGCTGCAGGAACTGGGCGGGCTGAGCGAACAGCTGGATCAGCTGGCCGATGATTTTCGCAGCGGCGCGTTTGTGCTCGATGCGCAATACGAAGATTGCCATTCGGCGATCGAGGCGCGCCTGACCGAGCGCCTGGGCGATGCCGGCCGCAAGATCCACACCGGACGCAGCCGCAACGACCAGATTCTGGTCGCCACGCGGCTATGGTTGAAGGACAAGCTGCAATGTGTGGCCGAGCTCAGCGCGGAGATCGCCAAAGTGGCGCTGGACCGCGCGCAGGCCGAGGCCGACCTGCCGGTGCCCGGCTACACGCATATCCAGCGTGCGGTGGTGTCGTCGGCCGGCATGTGGTGGGCGGGCTGGGCAGAAGCCTTTATCGACAATGCACTGCGCGCAGCCGACACCTTGCGGTTGGTGGACAGCAATCCGCTCGGCACTGCGGCCGGTTACGGCGTCAATCTGCCGCTGGACCGTGCGCATACCACTGCCGAGCTCGGCTTTGCGCGCCTGCAGGTCTCGCCGATCTACGCACAGCTCTCGCGCGGCAAGTACGAACTGGCTGCGCTCGAAGCGTTGGGCAGCGCCACCCTGGATCTGCGTCGCATTGCCTGGGATCTGTCGTTGTTCACCAGCGGCGAATTCGCCTTCGTCGCGTTGCCGGCGCAATACACCACCGGCAGTTCGATCATGCCGAACAAGCGCAACCCCGACGTCATCGAACTGATGCGTGCCACCCATGCCAGCATCGCGGCGGCGCGGACCGAAATCGAACAGTTGTTGTCGCTGCCGTCCGGTTATCACCGCGATCTGCAGAGCAGCAAGGGCGCGATCGTGCATGGCTTCGGGCGCGGCCTGGCCGCGCTCGAACTGCTGCCGGCGTTGCTGGCCAATCTGGAATGGCGCCCGGACAAGCTGCGCGCGGCGATCGATTCGGGCATGTATGCCACCGATGTGGCGGTGGAAGCGGCCGTGGCCGGTGTGCCGTTCCGCGAGGCCTACAAGGCGGCAGCGGAATCCTCCGACACTGCAGGGCAGGGGCGCACGCCGGAAGGCAGCCTGGCTGCACGCGTCTCGCCAGGCGCCGCCGCGGATCTGCAGCTGGATGTCTTGCGTGCCCGTTGGGAGGCCCTGCGCTGATGGCCGTGATCAGCACCGAGACCGCAGAACACTATCCCTGGGGCGAAGCCTGCGAAGGCTGGCACCTGTTGCGCGACCCCAGCTTGAGTGTGCTCGAAGAACGCATGCCGCCAGGCGTTGCGGAGTCGCGTCATCGGCATAGTCGCGCACGGCATTTTTTCTATGTGCTGGCCGGCGAAGTGATGCTGCAACTGGATGGCGCCCAGCACGTGCTCGGGGTCGGGCAGGGCCTGGACGTGCCGCCTGGCACCACGCACCAGATGCACAATCTGTCCGATGTCGAGGCGCGCTTTCTGGTGATCTCGGCACCGCATGGTCGCGACGATCGTGCACCCACGACAGCACGTGCGAAGGACGTCAGCTGATGACCACGCGCTATCTGGTGCTGGCAATGCGCAAGCCGGATTTTCCCGCCGATGTAGTGCAGCCGCATCTGGATTTTCTCGATACTTTGCGTGCGGCCGGGCAGCTCGAAATGACCGGTGGTTTCAGCGATCGCACTGGCGGTGCGTATGTGTTGGTCAATCTGGGCAGTCTGGAGGAGGCGCAGCAGATCGTTGCGTGCGATCCCTTGGTGCTGCGCGATGCCTCGACGTTGACCGTGTATGAGTGGAACACGCACTGAGCGTCTGGCTGCCATGACAACCCCTGCCGACATGCCGTCGTTATTTACCGAGCAGCCGTTGCCGCCATGGCGGCGCGCGGTGCTCAAGGTCGGCAGCAGCCTGTTGGCCGCCGATGGTGGTGGCCTGTCGCCGCGCTTTGCGTTGGGCCTGGCGCAATTCGTCTCGGCCAATCTGGCTGCCGGGCGCGAGCTGGTGATCGTCTCTTCCGGTGCGGTGGCCGCTGGCCGCGCGATTCTGCCCAAAGCTGCCGAAGCCGGTGCACCGATCGCTGCGCGTCAGGCCCTGGCCGCGCTTGGCCAGGCGCAATTGATCGCGCTGTGGCAGCGCTTTTTCGAACGTCCGGTGGCGCAAGTGCTGCTCACCCACGATGACCTGCGTAACCGCCGCCGGTATCTCAATGCGCGCGCCACCCTGCACGAGTTGCTGCGGCTGGGTGCGTTGCCGGTCATCAATGAAAACGACACCGTCTCGGTGGACGAGCTCAAGCTGGGCGATAACGACAATCTCGCCGCGATCGTGGCCGCACTGGTCGATGCCGATGCGTTGTTCATCGCCACCGATATCGATGGCTTGTACAGCGCCGACCCGCGCAGCAATCCGTTGGCGCGTCCGCTCGATGAGGTGTCCGAACTCACCGCCGAGGTGCTGGCGATGGCCGGCGGCAGCGGCAGCAGCGTGGGCACCGGCGGCATGCGCACCAAGCTGGAAGCCGCCGCAAAAGCCGGTGCTGCCGGCATCGAAACCTATCTGTTCAACGGCCGCAGCAGCGAGGTGGTGCGCGGGCTTGCGCAGGATCGCCTGCGTGGCACGCGCATCCACCCCGCACGCACGCGCATTGCCGCCCGCAAGTACTGGCTGCGCCACGCACCGGTGGAGCCGGGCGCGATCCTGATCGATGCCGGTGCCGCGGCGGCGCTGACCGGAAAGGGCGCATCGCTGCTACCGGGCGGTGTGGCCAGCGCGCAAGGCGACTTCCGGCGCGGCGACATGGTGGAGATCCGCTTGCGCGACGCCGATGGCGAACGCTGCCTGGCACGCGGCGTCAGCCAGTATTCGGCAGTGGATATCCGCCGCATCGCCGGACGCCATTCGCGCGAGATCGAAACCGTGCTCGGTTACAGCTATGGCGAGAATGTGGTGCATCGCGATGATCTGGTGCTGTTGTAGCGGGGATTGGGGAGTCGGGATTGGGGATTCGCAAACGCATGTGCATTGCGTTTCCCAAACGCCGCCTCCGCGTCCCAGTGACTGATTGCTTTCTGGTGGTAAAACGATACGGATTGCTTTTGCCAATCCCCAATCCCGACTCCCCAATCCCGACTCCCCAATCCCGGCCCCCAAATGACCATCAAAACCCTCGCCCTGCAATGCCGTGATGCCGCGCACGTGCTGTCGCAACTGTCGTCGTCTGCCAAGCAGGCCTTGCTGGAGGCGATGGCCGCTGCGCTGGAACACGATGCGGCGGTGATCCTGGCGGCGAATGCGCGCGATCTGGAGGCGGCGCGCGAGAAGGGTGTGGGCACTGCGATGCTCGATCGTCTGGCGCTGGACACAAAGCGCCTGGACGGGATTGCCGCCGCGTTGCGCGAGGTTGCGCAGTTGCCGGATCCGGTCGGGCAGATCACGCGCGAAGACGTGCGCCCCAACGGCATCGTCGTGCAGAAGGTGCGCGTGCCGCTGGGGGTGATCGCGATGATCTACGAGGCGCGCCCGAACGTGACCGCCGACGCCGCAGCGCTGTGCATCAAGGCAGGCAACGGGGTGATCCTGCGTGGCGGCTCGGAGGCGATTCACTCCAACACCGCGATTGCGCGCGCACTGCAGCGCGCATTGCGTGAGGCCAATGTGCCCGAGGCCGCGTTGACGCTGGTCGAGGATCTGCGCCGCGAGACCATGCTGGAGCTGCTGCAGCTCAGCGATATCGTCGACCTGGCGATTCCGCGCGGCGGCGAAGGCCTGATCCGTTTTGTTGCCGAACACGCGCGCGTGCCGGTGATCAAGCATTACAAGGGCGTGTGCCATCTGTTCGTGGATGCATCCGCCGACGTGGACCTGGCCGTGCGTCTGTTGGTCGATGGCAAGGCCAGCCGACCGTCGGCCTGCAATTCGCTGGAGACCTTGCTGGTGCATGCAGACATCGCCGAGCGTTTTCTGCCGGTTGCTGCGCAAGCGCTGCGCGAACGCCATGTGGAGCTGCGGGGCGATGCGGCAACGCGTGCATTGCTGCCCGATATCGCGCCTGCCAGCGATGACGACTATGCCGCCGAATTCCTCGATCTGATCCTGGCGATCCGCGTGGTGCCGGATCTGGACACCGCGCTGGCGCATATCCGCCAGTACGGCTCGGACCACACCGAAGTCATCGCCACGCAGAGCGCCGCCAACGCCGAACGATTCGTGCAATCGCTGCGCTCGGCAGTGGTCATGGTCAACGCGTCCTCGCGTTTTTCCGACGGTGGCGAGCTTGGTCTGGGCGCCGAAATCGGCATCTCCACCACGCGTCTGCATTCCTACGGCCCGATGGGACTGGAAGCGCTCACGGTGGAGCGCTTCGTGGTCCGTGGAGAGGGACAGGTGCGCGACTGAAGTGGCATGCGTTGCCGGTGCAGTCGTGTGGCGCTGTGCAGTGCAGTACCACTTGCCGACATCGACTCGATCACGTGGCCTTCTTTTCTCCTCCAAGCACCGTGCTTATCCATTCATCGCTTGTTGGGGAAACGAAGCCAGTTCCTGACAGCCACACTTGTTTCCCGGCGCGGTCCCACTTTTCCATCTTTTCTTTGAATTCGGCGGGATAGTCGTTTGCCCTGCAGGCGATATTGCACCAGGGGTCGCAGACATAGATGTCCGCGTCCCAATCTGTCATGTCCGAAGGCAAGGTACCTGCGCGCGGCACTGGGCCGACGATCGCGGCGGTGTGCGCTGTTCCATTGAAGAAGGCAAGGCGTGCGATCTGGTTGTGATCTTGCTGCAAATAGTGGACGGCCAGGGTCGCCAGTTCACCGCAGTTGTGCGCGTTCCCATCCATGGCCGCCGACACCACATCCTCTTCCAGGTCATCCACCTGCTGTCGCATCCGGGCGATCTCTGCAGTCGCCCTGTGGATTCGAACGGCCTCCTCGAAGCCAGTGTTTTTCTTTTTGTTGCTCGATTTCAAGCGGGGCGCTTTGTAGTACTGGGCCCTGACGGACCGCATGACCTCGCTGACAGCCCTGAGGCTCGGCGAGAGCGGGCGCTGTCGTAAAGACGATCTGCTCGCACTCCTGCTAGGGCTCACGCTGCTCAGTCCTGCCAGCACGCCACTTGTCTGGTCTGGGCTGTTGACATGCTGCTGCTGCGTGTTGCCCGCTGGCGGCTGCTGGGCCGGAGAACTTTCGGTATATGTGAGTCTTCCGGAATTGACACGATCGACGGAACCGCAAATACCCATGAATGAGCACCTGATTGTTGAAGGCCGCTTCATCATGTGCAAGAACATCTCTGTCGAAAAATGGAAGCGCGAAGCGATTGACTTGTGTGCGAATCGTGGGCATCAGCATCGCCTCCAGCACGCGATGCGCGACCAATGGAATACTGAGCGATACATGGACTGTGGTGGTTCAGATGCCTGGACGGCGCCTTGCGGTCAGTCTCCGTGTTCCCAACCCGGCAACCACGACCTTTGACACTCCCCCGGCAGGCCATCGTCTGCCTACAGTCGACGACTGCCCCCGCACTTTCGGAGTCGTCGATGCGCCGTTTTGCCGCCTGCCTGCTTGCCACCGCCATTGCCGCCGCCGCCGGCAGCGCACTGGCGCAAACCTCGCCGATGACGCCGGACATCACCGGCAAGCCGTTCGTGGCAGGCGACGCCGCCAACGACTACGTCAAACGCGAGGTGATGATCCCGATGCGCGACGGGGTCAAGCTGCATACGGTGATCGTGCTGCCCAAGGGCGCGCGCAATGCGCCGATCGTGCTCACGCGCACGCCGTACGACGCCAGCGGCCGCACCGAGCGTCTGGCTTCGCCGCATATGAAGGACCTGTTGTCTGCGGGCGATGACGTGTTCGTGGAAGGCGGCTATATCCGCGTGTTCCAGGATGTGCGCGGCAAGTACGGCTCGGAAGGCGAGTACGTGATGACCCGGCCGTTGCGTGGCGCGCTCAATCCCAGCGAGGTCGACCATGCCACCGATGCCTGGGACACCATCGATTGGCTGGTGAAAAACCTCAAGGAGTCCAACGGCAAGGTCGGCATGATCGGCTCGTCCTACGAAGGTTTCACCGTGGTGATGGCGCTGACCAATCCGCATCCGGCATTGAAGGTGGCCGCGCCGGAGAGCCCGATGATCGATGGCTGGATGGGCGACGACTGGTTCAATTACGGTGCGTTCCGCCAGGTCAATTTCGACTACTTCACCGGCCAGCTCAGCAAGCGCGGCAAAGGCGCCGGCATCCCGCGTCAGGGGCACGACGATTACAGCAATTTCCTGCAGGCCGGCTCGGCCGGCGACTTCGCCAAGGCCGCCGGCCTGGAGCAGCTGCCGTGGTGGCACAAGCTCACCGAACACGCGGCTTACGACAACTTCTGGCAGGAGCAGGCGCTGGACAAGGTGATGGCACGCACGCCGTTGAAAGTGCCGACCATGTGGTTGCAGGGCCTCTGGGACCAGGAAGACATGTGGGGCGCCATCCATAGCTACGCGGCGATGGAACCGCGCGACAAGCGCAATACGCTCAACTATCTGGTGATGGGGCCGTGGCGACACAGCCAGGTCAATAGCGACGCCAGTTCACTGGGGGCACTGAATTTCGACGGCGATACCGCGCGCCAATTCCGTCGCGATGTGCTGCGCCCGTTCTTCGATCAATACCTGGTCGATGGCGCGTCCAAGGCAAGCACGCCACCGGTGTTTATCTACAACACCGGCGAAAACCATTGGGACCGTCTGCAGGCCTGGCCGCGCAGTTGTGCCAAGGGTTGTGCGTCGACCAGCAAGCCGCTGTATCTGCAGGCCGGCGGCAAGCTGTCGTTCCAGCAGCCGGCGGCGGGGCAGGTGGGCTTTGAGGAGTACGTCTCCGACCCGGCCAAGCCGGTGCCGTTCGTGCCGCGCCCGGTGGATTTTGCCGATCGCAGCATGTGGACCACCTGGCTGGTGCAGGATCAGCGCTTCGTCGATGGCCGCCCGGATGTGCTGACCTTCGTCACCGAACCGCTGACAGAACCCTTGCAGATCGCCGGCGCACCGGAAGTGCATCTGCGGGCCTCCACCAGCGGTAGCGACAGCGATTGGGTGGTGAAGCTGATCGACGTGTATCCGGACGAGATGGCCTCCAACCCCAAGATGGGCGGTTACGAGCTGCCGGTGTCGCTGGCGATCTTCCGTGGCCGCTACCGCGAGAGTTTCAGCACGCCCAAGCCGCTGGCCGCCAATCAGCCGCTGGGGTTCCAGTTCGGCCTGCCGACGGCCAACCACACCTTCCAGCCCGGGCATCGGGTGATGGTGCAGGTGCAGTCAAGCCTGTTTCCGCTGTACGACCGCAACCCGCAGACCTATGTGCCGAATATCTTCTTCGCCAAGCCGGGCGATTATCAAAAAGCCACGCAGCGGGTGTACGTGAGCCCGGAGCAGCCGAGCTACATCAGTCTGCCGGTACGTTGAGCACACGGGCGCCGCGCGCAGGCGGCGCCCACACGTCTTCCAGCAGCTGCGGGCGGCAGGCCACCCAGGCGGCGGCCAGCTGCACCAGCAGGCAGATGACCAGGAACACGAACGGCGACGTCCAGCCGCCATGGTGCGCGTGCAACCAGCCGAACAGGAACGGCCCCAGGCAACTCACCGCATACCCCATGCCTTGCGAGAATCCGGACAACGCTGCCGACCCGGCAGCGGTGCGGCAGCGCTGATTGACCAGCACCAGCGCCAGCGGAAACGTGCTCGGGCCCAAACCCAGCAAGGTCACCCAGAGAATCGGCGCGGCCAGCGGTGCCCACCACAGCCCGGCAAACGCGACCAGATGGCAGGCCGCGCACAGCAGCACGATCGGGAAGGGATTGCGCATGCGCACCGCCAGTGCCGGCATGGTCAACGCACCGACCATGCCCAGTGCCGCGAACAGCGCGACCATGGTGCCGCCGAATGCGGGCGAGGCGCCGGCTTCGCGCAGCAGCGTCGGCAGCCAGGTGAACATGGAATAGGTGATCAGCGAGGTCATGCCGAAGGTCAGCGCCATGCTCCATCCCAGGGCGGTACGTGCGACGCGGCCTTCGGCCTCGGTTGTCGGCGTGATCGGTGCAGGCCCGGTGGCCCGCAGGCGGCGATGGTTGGCGTACACCAACGCCCAGGCCGCAAACGCCAGCAATGCCGGCAATACCCACACCACCATCGAGCTGCGCCAGCCCAGCGCATCGGCCACCGGCACCGCCAGCAACGCGGGCAACAAGGTGCCGACCTGCAACACGGTGATGTACAGCGTGCTGACCCCGCCCACGCGATCGCCGAAATAGCGCTTCACCAGCGGCGGCAACACCACGTTGCCCATGCCCATGCCGGCCAGCGCAATCAGCGATCCGACCAGCAGGCCGGCGGTGTCCGGCAGCAGCGGTCGCAACACTAATCCGAGCGTGGCCAATGCCATCGACAACAGCGCAGTGCGCAGCAAGCCGAAGCGGCGCAGCAACGCGGGCGTTGCGACGCCGGTGAGTGCGAACGCAGCGGTCGGCAACATGCCGATCGCACCCATGGTGGGCGCGCCGAATGCGTACTCATCTGCGATGCGTTCCAGCAGCGGCGTCAACGAGGTGACCGCCGTACGCAAGTTGAATGCGGACAACAAAATGGCAGCCAGCACCAACCCGCGGCCACGCAACTGGGCAGACGAGGAAGCACCGGCAATGACAACAGACATGACAGACCATCCGCATTGCGCGCATCGCTGCGCCAACGCCTGAAAACACAAAACCGGCACGAGGCCGGTTTTGTGTTTTGAAACTGGTCGGGGAGACAGGATTCGAACCTGCGACCTCTACGTCCCGAACGTAGCGCTCTACCAGACTGAGCTACACCCCGAAGGAGCCGCGTATGTTACATACGGATTGCCGAATCGGCAAGCATCTGCGCGATTTATTTTACGGGCGCGGCTGACCACGCTCGGATTCGCGTGCTTCGAACCACATGCCGTTGAGCACCGCAGCCAACGCAGCCAGGCCGGTGCCGAGGATCCATGCGAAATACCACATCGTTGTTCTCCTTAAAATTGTTGAAGGGTGTGAGATGTCGAGCGGGTGCGGCAACGTGCTTGTGCACCAGTCGCAGCGGGCGCGCTCAATACGCGTTGGGATTGGCCGACAGTTCATCGGCCGTGACCTTGCCCTTGAGCACGCGGTAGACCCAGCTTGTGTAGGCCAGCACGATCGGCATGAACACCGCGGTCGCCAGCAACATGATCCACAGCGTCAGACGGCTGCTGGACGCATCCCACAGCGTCAAGCTCATGCGCGGTGCAGTGGAGGAGGGCAGCAGGAACGGAAACAGCGCAAAGCCGACAGTGAGAATGATGCCGACGATGGCGCAACCCGAAGCGATGAACGCCAGGCCGCCACGCCGCACACGCAGCAGCAGCGCATTCATCGCAAGCCCGACCAGACCGATCAGTGGTGCCATCAAGGTCGCCGGCATGCTGCTGTAGTTGTGCAGCCAGCCACCGGCAGCGGTGAGCGCGGCGGTCTTGGCCAGCGGATTGGTCGGCGCATTGGTGGCCAGGACCGAAGTCACCGCGTAACCAGGCAGACCCAGCGCGACCCATGCACCGGCTGCCGCAAACAGCGCCACCGCACACAGCGCGGCGATGCTGCCGAAACGCGCCGCACGCTCTGCCACCGGCCCATCGGTCTTGAGCACCAGCATCGCCGCCCCGTGCGCCATCAGCATCGCCACGCTGAGCAACCCGGCGAGCAGTGCGAATGGCGTCAGCAAGCCGAACAGATTGCCGGTGTAGTAAATGCGCATGCTGTCGTCGAAATGGAACGGCACCCCGAGCAGCACGTTACCGACCGCCACGCCCATGATCAGCGCCGGAATGCAGCCGCCGATAAACAACGCCCAGTCCCAGTTATTGCGCCAGCGCTGTTCGGCCAGCTTGCCGCGGAACTTGAAACCGACCGGACGCAGGATCAGCGCGAACAGAATCAGGAACATCGCCAGATAGAATCCGGAAAAACTCACCGCGTACAGCGGCGGGAACGCAGCGAAGATCGCGCCGCCGCCCAGGATCAGCCACACCTGGTTGCCCTCCCAGACCGGGCCGATGGTGTTGATCACCAGGCGGCGTTCGGCATCGTTACGGGCAACCAGCGGCAGCAACGTGCTGACCCCCAGATCGAAGCCGCCCATCACCGCGTAACCGGACAGCAAGACGCCCAGCAGCAGCCACCAGATCACGCGCAGTGTGGTGTAGTCGAGCAAGATGAAATCCATGGTGTTTCTCCTGGCTTACGGTGCGCCGCCGGCCAACGCACCGGTGCTCAATGGGGCGCTGGGTGAGGAAGCGTGGGGCGATGTGGCGTTCGGCGAGGTGCCTTGATACGTCGGTGGAAACAGCGCATCCGGGCCCTTGCGGATGGTCTTCAGCGACAGCTTGATCGCGATGACCAGCAGCGTGGTGTACAGCGCGGTGAAGCCGACCAGGGTCAACACGATTTCGTACAGATCCAGGCCAGAGGCGGCGTAGAAGGTCGGCAGCACGCCTTCCACCGCCCACGGCTGGCGGCCGTATTCGGCCACGAACCAACCGCACTCGATCGCAATCCACGGCAGCGGCAAGGTCCACAGCGCCAGCGTCAGGAACCAGCGCTTGTCCTGGAAGTTGTGCTTGCAGGCAAACCAGAACGCGACGGCGAAGAACACGATCAGGTAGATGCCGATGGCGGCCATGATGCGGAAGGTCCAGAACAGCGGCAGCACGCGCGGTACGGTGTCCATGGCGGCCTGGGCGATCTGCTCCGGCGTGGCATTGCCGATATCGTCGCGATAACGCTTGAGCAGCAGGCCGTGGCCCAGATCCTGCCAATGCGCATCGAACACCTTGCGCGCTTCGGCATCGTCCTTGTTGGCGCGCACGCGCTCCAATGCACCGTAGGCGATCTGGCCGCCGCGGATGCGGTGCTCGGCGCGCCCCACCAGTTCCAGAATGCCGGGAATCGGCTCATCCAGCGAACGGGTGGCGATCAAGCCCATCAGATACGGGATCTTGATCGCGTAGTCGTTGCGATGGGTCTGCTGATTGGGAATGCCGAACGCGGTGAAGTCGGCCGGCGCGGCTTCTGTTTCCCACATCGCCTCGATCGCTGCCAATTTCATTTTCTGATGTTCGTTGGCGGCATAGCCGCTCTCATCGCCGAGCACCACCACCGACAGCGACGACAACAGCCCGAATGCCGCAGCCACCGCGAACGAGCGCCGCGCCATCTCCACATGGGTGCCGCGCAGCAGATAGAACGCGCTGATCGACATCACGAACACCGCACCCAGCACGTAGCCCGCGCTGACGGTATGCACGAACTTGGCCTGCGCCACCGGGTTGAACAGCACTGCCATGAAATCGACCACTTCCATGCGCATGGTGTCCGGGTTGAACACCGCGCCGGCCGGGTTCTGCATCCAGCCGTTGGCTATCAGGATCCACAGTGCCGAGAAGTTGCTGCCCAGCGCCACCAGCCAGGTGGTGACCAGATGCTGCACCTTGCTCAGGCGGTTCCAGCCGAGGAAGAACAGGCCCAGGAAGGTCGCTTCCAGAAAGAACGCCATCAGCCCTTCGATCGCCAGCGGCGCGCCGAAGATGTCGCCCACGTAATGGCTGTAGTACGACCAGTTCATGCCGAACTCGAACTCCATCACGATGCCGGTGCCCACGCCCATGGCGAAGTTGATGCCGAACAGCACGCCCCAGAACATGGTAATGCGCCGCCAGATCTGCTTGCCGGTCATCACATAGACGCTTTCCATAATGCCGAGCAGGAACGACAGGCCCATGGTCAGCGGCGGAAAGATGAAGTGGTACATCGCGGTGACTGCGAACTGCAGCCGCGACAGTTCAACAACTGTCGAGTCGATCATGGCGGGGTGGCCTGGTTGGGTGTCGATGAAGGAATGCAACCGATCATCTGCGCTTGCCGCGACACGCGCGTTGATTCAAATCAATGCCGTGGCGAGCGGGTGCGGCACAATGCGCGGCCCGTAGCGGGGAGTGGCGACTTACAATCGCTTGCAACACGATGTCTTCTTAGAGAGCGATGTGAGCCAGCCCAGCGTGCGAGCCAGCGAAACGCCAGCCCAGCGCCGCCAACGCGGCCAATGGCTGGATGCGCTCGCCGCACCGGCTGCGCGTGCGAAGCGGCTGGCCGGCGTTGCGGTCGCGCTGTCGGGCGTGCTGCTGCTGGCGCAAGCGGCGGCGATCGCCTGGTTGCTGCAGGCGGTGCTGGTGCAGCATCTGCCGCTGCTGCGCTTGCGTGATGTGGGCCTGGGATTGTTGGCTGTGCTGGTCGGACGTGCCTTGCTCAATGCCTGGGCGCAGTCGCTGACCGGTGAGGTGGCCGATGTGGCCAAGCGCGAACTGCGTGCCCGCATCGCGCGCCGCCTGGTGCAGCACGGGCCGGTGTGGTTGCGTCGGCAACGCAGCGGCGAACTGGGCGAGCTGAGCCTGGCGCACACCGATGCGCTGGAGGGCTATTTCGTTGGCTATCAACTGGCACGCACCGAGATGATGCTGGTGCCGCCGCTGATCCTGATCGCGGTGTTTTCGGTCGACTGGGTGGTGGGCTTGGTGTTGCTGCTGACTGCGCCACTGATCCCGTTCTTCATGATGCTGGTGGGTTGGGGTGCCGAAGCTGCGGGGCGCGAGCAACTCGGCGAGCTGGCACGGATGGGCGGGCATTTTGCCGATCGCCTCAAAGGCCTGGGCTTGCTACGTGTGTACGGGCGCGGCGAGGCCGAGTTGAGCGGCATTGCCGCCGCAGCCGAAGGCGTGCGCGAGCGCTCGCTCAAGGTGCTGCGCATCGCGTTTCTGTCGTCCACCGTG
Organism: Xanthomonas sp. NCPPB 3959; assembly: GCF_056675575.1. Classification (NCBI taxonomy): domain Bacteria; kingdom Pseudomonadati; phylum Pseudomonadota; class Gammaproteobacteria; order Lysobacterales; family Lysobacteraceae; genus Xanthomonas; species Xanthomonas sp. NCPPB 3959. Next base: position 579,111 of record NZ_JBWWVR010000001.1, on the reverse strand, counting down.
CTGGAATTCTTCGCCTCGGTGAGCGTGGCGATCGTGGCGCTGTACTTCGGCCTGAGTTATCTGGGCATGCTCGATCTGCACGGCTTGCCGACGCTGGGCGCGGGCATGTTCTGCCTGCTGCTGGCGCCGGAATTCTTTGCGCCGCTGCGGCGGCTGGCCGCGCATTACCACGACCGTGCCAATGCCCTGGCGGCGGTGGCCGAAGCCGAGCGCTTGCTGGAAGGATTCGCGCCGCCCGCAATCGCGCAAGCAGCCACGGTGCCGCCGCGTGCATTGGAACCGGCGCAGGCACATGCGCCATTGTTGCAGGCGCGTGGACTGGCGCTGCGTCCACCGGGCGCGCCACACATGGTGGTGGAGAATTTTTCGCTGATCTTGCAGCCCGGGCAGCGCGTGGCGGTGATCGGTGCAAGCGGCAGCGGCAAGAGCACCTTGCTGGAAGGCCTTGCCGGCTGGCTTGCGCCCGAGGCGGGCAGCGTGGTGTTGCGCCCGGGTGCGCGCATCGGCTATGCCACGCAGCGGCCGTATCTGTTTCACGGCAGCATCGCCGACAACCTACGCCTGGCCGATCCACAGGCCAGCGACGCGCGGCTGCACGCGGTGGCCGACGCGGCGCAGGTACTGCGCTTTGCCGCTCAGCTGCCGGCCGGCCTGGACACGGTGATCGGCGAACGCGGGTTTGGGCTCTCCGGTGGCGAAGCGCGTCGTGTGGCCCTGGCACGGCTGTTGCTGCGCGAGCCGGGCCTGTTGCTGCTGGACGAGCCCACCGCCTTTCTCGACCCGGACACCGAAGCGGAGTTGCTGCGCACGCTGGGCGTGTTCGCACGCGGCCGCGCGGTGATCCTGGCCACGCACAGCCCAGCGGTGATGCGCTGGGCCGATACGGTGATCGATCTGCGCGGCGCCACTGTCGCAGTGGAGCTGCCATGAACAGCACGCCCCCCGATCGTCTGCGCGATGTGTTTCGCTTGCATGCCTGGCGCCTGCTGCTGTCCGCGCTGTTGGTGCTGGTCACCATGCTGGCGGGCGTTGGCTTGCTCGGTCTGTCCGGCAGTTTCCTGACCGCCGCCGCGTTGGCGGGTGTTGCCGGCATGGGCACGGGTTTCAATTTCTTCTCACCCTCGGCCGGCATTCGCGCGCTGACCTTTGCGCGCATCGTTTCGCGCTATGGCGAAAAATTGATCGGCCACGATGCCACCCTGCGTATTGCCCGCGATCTGCGCGTGTGGTTCTTCCGCCGTGCGTTGCCGCTTGCGCCAGGCCGGTTGTCGGCCACGCGTACCGGCGATCTGCTGGCGCGGCTGATGTCCGATATTGGCGAAGTCGATGGATTGAGCGTGCGTGCGCTGGCGCCGTTGACTGCGTTGCTCGGTATCTGGCTTGCCGGTGCGGGGGCAGCGGCGCTGATCTATCCGCCAGCTGCAGTGTTGCTGGTCGTGCTTGGTGTGGTCATCGGTGGCGTGGTGCCGTGGCAGGTGGCACGCGGCGGTGCGCAGCGCGAACAGCTGCGCGCGCAGCAACGCACCGCATTGCGGACGCAGGCCTTCGAAGGGCTGGAAGGTGCAGCCGATCTGACTGCTGTCGATGCGCAAGGTGCCTGGCTGCATCAGGTCGATGCAGCGGCGGCGGCCGTCGTCGATGGCGACCGCATTCAGCGCCGTCGCTTGATCGGCGGCAATCTGCTGCACGCCGTCTGTGGCGGCATCGGCCTGGCCGGTATGGTGTGGCTTGGGTTGAGTGCGGCAGAGCGCGGATTGATTGCGGCGGAAATGGCGGCCGGCTTGGTGTTTTTGACCATGGCGTTGCTGGAAGTGTGGGCCGGCGCCGGGCTCGCCTTGCAGGCGCTGCAGAGCGCACGCGTTGCGGCCAAACGCCTGCAGTCCATCGTCGATCAGGCGCCGTCGGTCGTCGATCCGCCGCACGCCACGGATGCGCCGCGCAGCGGCACGCTGCAGCTGCATCAGGTCAGCTTTGTGTGGCCGGGCAGCGTACGTCCGGTGTTGCAGGCGCTCGATCTGACGCTGGCGCCTGGAGAGCGTATCGCCATCAGCGGCGACAGCGGTAGCGGCAAGAGCACCTTGTCCGCGCTGCTGCTGCGCTTGTGGGACCCGCAAGCCGGGCAGGTGACCTACGCCGATATCGACCTGCGCCACTTCGCGCAGACGCAATGGCATCGACGCATCGCCTGGCTGCCGCAGAACGCCCCGGTCTTTGCCGGCACGGTGCGCGAAAATCTGCTGATTGGCGATGCCAGCGCCAGCGATGCCGCCATGTGGAGCGTGCTGGATCAGGTGCGGCTGCGCGAGTGGGCCACCGCGCAGAATGGGCTGGACACCTGGGTTGGCGAAAACGGTGCAACGCTCTCGGCCGGCCAGGCGCGCCGGCTGGCACTCGCACGCGCGCTGCTGCGCGACGCACCGATCCTGTTGCTGGACGAACCCACCGACGGCCTGGATGTGGATACCGCAGACGCGTTGTTGCTGGATCTATCTGCAGCGCTCGGCGAACGCAGCCTGGTGATGATCACCCACGACAGCGTGCCGGCCGGCGTGGTGCATCGGCGGTATCGGATGCGTGCGGGCGTGTTGGAACTGTTGCGCTGACGCGTTTCTTTCAATGCGCTAGCAGCGAATAGGTGGCGACCCATGCCCATGTCGTGCGGACGGGGGTTGCAGGTGTTCGCGTTGATTTCTTGCACGCACGCATTGCACGTGTGCGGCTCATTCCAGCAGCGCGTGTAATGCAGCCATCAGTGCAGACTGGCGTAATGCCAGAACCAACACGGCGACGTTCACCATGACGATGATCCAGAACCACGCCTGGAAGGCCGCCTTGCTGGATTTATGTCGGAACAGCCCCTGCGCCAACAATGCCCCCGGCCATCCACCGAGCAGCGCGATGATGTGCAAGGTCGTTTCCGGTGTGCGTTGCTGGCCGCGCTGTGCTGCGCTCTTGTCGCGCCGGTAGACGATCATCGCCACCACACTGGCGGCCGCGTACCACAGTGCCAGCAGCGCCGGCAGTCGACCTGCAACCACCATCGCCGCCATGCCGATCAGAAACAGCAGGGCCAGCGTCTTGCGCGGCAGGCCACCACGCTGCGGCAGGCCACGACGCCGTTGCGTGGTTCTGGAGATCAGCAAGCGTCCAGAAAGTTACGCACGGCCGGACCGAAGCGCGCGAAATCGACCAGGAAGGCGTCGTGGCCCTGTGGCGAATCCAGCCCGAGAAACTGGGCATTGGCGCCGCCGGCGCGTAAGCCTTCGGCGATTTGTTCCTGTTGCTGCACGGGAAACAGGATGTCGGTGTTGGCGCCGATCGCCAGCGCACGCGCGATGCGGATCTGCGCCAAGCCGGCCAGCACCGTGGCGTCGGTGGAGACGCCGGTATCGGGCTTGGCGGCGAGGTGTGAATTATCGACTTGCTGGCCATCGACTCCGGCGTCAATGACCGGTTTGTCGGCGACATATTCGGCCAGATCGAACCAGTCCATCGAGCGGCTCAGATACAGATAGCAATTGGGATCGAAGAAGCGCACGAAGCGGCGTGCGTGACCTTCCAGATAACTTTCGACCTGGAATTCCAGGCCGAACGGGTCGTCGGCAGCCTGCTCGGAATCCAATCGTACGCGACCAAACCTACCGTCCCATTCCAGCGCGGAGCGGTAGGTGATCACACCGAGTTTGCGCGCCATACGCATGCCCGATTCGGGATAACGGGTGTCGTCGTAATGGCCGCCGTTCCAGTGTGGATCCAGACGGATGGCTTCGCGCTGCAGCGAGCGGATGGCGATCGAAAACGGCAGTGCCTGCGCGCTGCCGGAGATGTTGATGTGGCTGCGCGCAATGCCTTGGTGCCGCAGCAGCAACGCCAACGCGGTCATGCCGCCCATCGAGTTGCCGATCAGGCAGGCAAGTTGCTCGATGCCCAACGCACGCACGACATCGGCTGCAGCATCGGCCACATCTTCGATCGACAACTCCGGAAATGTCAGGCGATACAGCGCGCCGGTGGCGGGGTCGATCGAGGCGGGGCCGGTCGAGCCCTTGCAACTGCCCAAGGAATTGACGCACACCACGAACCAGCGCTCGGTATCGATTGGCTTGCCTGGTCCGAGCATCGCTTCCCACCAACCCGGTTCGGGGTTGGCTTGATTTGCCGCAGCATGCGCGTTCGGCGACAAACCGGTGACGATCAACACCGCATTGCTGCGATCGGCGGCCAGCGTGCCCCAGGTTTCGTAGGCGACGTGCGCCTGGTGCAGCGCGCCGCCACGCTTCATCGGAAACGGCGAGGGCAGGGCGTGGAAGCGCGTGCCGGGGGGAATGAATTCAGTCATGTCGCAATTCTATCTGCCATGGCGTGCGCCGGGTGCAGGATGGGAATGGGTTTGAGCCCTTGCGCTGCTTGATGTCAGCCTTCAGAGCGCTGATCTGCTTCTTGGCTGCAGGGTCCTTGCCCGCCCACCCTCGCGGGACACGCCGCAAGTACGTCCGTGTAGGCTCTTACGCGGCATCCATGCCGCGTAAGGTCCCGCGACGGTGGGCGGGCAAGGACCAGTCGAGATAGTCGGTGTGCATGGTGCAAGCGATGCATGACGTACTTCTAATGCGCTAGATTAATACGCTAGATCTCATGTGGTTGCAGCCCGTACTAGCAAGCCAATGCAATCCGCGAGATGACCCGCTTTTTACTTGGCTACCGACCAACGTCCTGGCGCGGTGTCCTTACCGCTTGCGGGACCGTGTGGCGGCATGGACGCGGCCACCGAGCCCTCATGGACGAGTTTACGGCGTGTCCCGCGAGCGGCGAGGGCATCGCACCCTCGACCAACGCGGCTTGGGACCATCCAGATGACGTTGGTAGCAGCTAACACAACGATGGCGCAGCCGTTACTCGGTGCGGCATGTGATAAGTGACACTCCGATCCCTCTGCGCCGTCCACATCGGCCTTACGACTGCGCGCTACGTTTTGTGGCCGCTCTTCGTCCATTGGCCCAAGCGTCGCAACGAAACGTGGCGAGCAATCATCGCCCGATCACCAACTCCACTGGCGCGTCGGCAGGCAGTGCCACCATCACTGGCGCGCTTTCCACATCGTCGGCCTGGCGCATTGCGTTGCCGCTGCGCGACAGTCGTGCCAGCACCTGCACTTTGTCAAGCGACGACAGCGTGCGCGTCGGCATCGGGCTGTCGCCATCGTCCAGGGTGATGGTCAACGGCAAGTCGCTGAGCGCGTGTTTTTCCACCGCCACCGGCATCGGGGTGTCTGCGGCACGCGCGATCACGAAGACGCTGGTATCGCCGGGCAAGCCGGCGCGTTTGGCGAATTCGGCATCCAGCGTCACGCGCACCTGGATGCGGTTGCCGCTGGCTGCAGCGGCGGGCGCAGCCGGCGCCTGGATCGGTTCCAGCTTGGCCTCGTCACGCGCGGCATTGATCTGTTCCAGCAGGCCGGGGCGCGTGTTGGCATCGACCACAGCGAGCAACGGCGTCCAGGTCTCGCTGGCCCTGGCCGGTTGACCGGCCTGGCGCTGCACCACACCGAGAAACCAGCGCGCGCGTTGATGGTCCGGTTGCACCGCCAGCGCGTGTTCGAGCAAGCGCATGGCCTCTGGGTCAGGGCGCCCGCTATCGTCGGCAAGCATGCGCGATTGCGCGGCAGCCACCAGCACGTCTGGCTCATCCGGGCGCAACGCAACCGCGCGCGCAAACGCATCACGCGCTTCGGCGAATTTCTGTTGGCTGGACAGTGAGCGCCCCAGCAATACCCAGCCTTCGGCCTGATCGGGATTGCTCGCCAGCGCCGCGCGTAGTTGCACGATGGCTTCGTCCAACGAGCGTGGTGTGGCCGGTCGATTGGCCGGCTGTTGAATCGCACTCGGCGTACCGACCAGCCAATACAAGGCCGCGCTCGCCACCAGCAACAACACTGCGACGCTGGCAGCCAGCCCGCGCGTCTGGCGCCACAGCGGCCGCAGCGCCACGGCGAACGCGAGCAAGGCCAGCACCACCACTGCAATGACGAAGCCAACCATCACCACTCCTGCTCATCGGCGGGCAGGGCGGGCGCAGCAACGCTGCGTCGGCGAACCACGAATACAACCGCGCCACCGCCTAGCAACAACACCAGCAGCGGGCCGAACCACAGCAGCCAGGTGCGCGATTCGACACGTGGGCGATACAGCACGAACTCGCCATAGCGCGCGACCAGAAACTGGCGGATCTGCGTATCGCTGCGGCCTTCGTGCATCAACGCCAACACTTCGCGGCGCAGGTCCTGCGCAATTTGCGCATTGGAGTCGGCCAGCGACTGGTTCTGGCATTGCACGCAACGCAATTCGGCAGTCAATGCGTGGAAGCGTGCTTCTTCTTCGGCAGAGGCGTAGCGCAGCGGCGCCGGGTCGCCGACCGGCTGGGCCAGTGCCAGCCAGGGCAACAACAGCAGCGTCAGCAGCCAGGCGCGCATCATCGGCTGGTGTGCAGGTCCGGTGCGGCGCTGGGCGAGCGTTCGATCTTGCTCAGCGCCGGAATCAGCTGCGTGTCGATGATGGATTGGGTGAGCATGCCGCTGTATTTCCAGCGCACCACGCCGCGCCCGTCGACCAGAAAGGTTTCCGGTGCCGCCGCGATACCGAAGTCGATCGCGGTACGGCCGTCTTTGTCGGCGACCACCAGCAGATACGGGTTGCCCAGTTGTTCGAGCCAGCGCAGCGCATCGGCTTGCTCGTCCTTCCAGTTGTAGCCGATCACGCGCACGCGCTTTGTCAGTGCGAAGCGGCTCAGCACCGGGTGTTCTTCGCGGCAGGCCGGGCACCAGCTGCCCCACACGTTGATAATGTAAGGGGCGCCGCGCAGCTCGCGTGCGTGGACCACGATGCTGGGGTCGTGCAGCAGCGGCAGCGCGAACTCCGGCGCAGGCTTGCCGATCAGCGCCGAGGGCAGGGCATCGCGATCGTCCTGACCGGAGCGCACCACCGCGTAGACCAGCAGCGCTGCAAGTGCGAGCAGCAGCACGATGGCACCCACGAGTACGGCAGTGGGTAGGCGGGGCGAACGTGACTCAACCATCTTGGATCTCCGGAGAACGACGAAAACGCCGGTCGGCCGCGGTGACCAGGCCACCGAGCGCCATCAGCAGCGCCCCCAGCCAGATCCAGCGCACGAACGGTTTGAGGTGGACGCGCACCGCCCAGGCCTGATTGCCCAGCGGTTCGCCAAGGGCGACATACAGATCGCCAAATGGACCGGGGCGGATCGCCGCCTCGGTCAAGGTCTGCCCGCCGCTGGCGTAGCGGCGTTTTTCCGCATGCAGCAGGCCGACCGGCGCATCGTCCTTGAACACCTGCAGGTTGGCACGATCGGAGACGTAATTGGGGCCGCGCAATTCTTCGACGTGATCGAAGTGCAACGCGTAGCGGCCGATCTGCATCTGCGCACCGGGTGCCAAGGCGACCTCGCGTTGCAGGCTCAGCGATTCCACCAGCAGCGCACCGGCCAGGAACACCGCCATGCCCAGATGCGCCAGCACCATGCCGAGCATTTCGGCGGTGAATTTCCGTCCCTTGGCCGCGCGCCGCGTCCACAGGAATCGCAACGTGCCCAACAGCACCCACACCGCGCCGGCCACACCGATCGCCGCTTTCAGCTGACCCTGCGGGGCGGCGAACCATGCCAGCACGCCTGCGGCAACCGCCAGGCCCGCCCAGGGCGCCAGCATCGCCAACGGGCGCGAGGCCTGTTCGCGCTGCCAGCGGGTCAGCGGGCCGAACGGCAGCAGCGCCACCAGCGGCGCCATCAACACCAAAAACAGCGTGCCGAAGTAGGGCGGGCCCACCGACAACTTGCCCAGCCCAAGCGCGTCGGCCAGCAGCGGATACAGCGTGCCTAGCAGCACCATCGCGCAGGCGCAGGTGAGCAGCAGGTTATTCAACAGCAACAAGGTTTCGCGCGAGGTGCCGGCGAACGCGCGGCGCGGGTCATCCACCCGCGACAAGCGCGGTGCGCGAATCGCGTACAGCACCAGCGAACCACCCACCACTGCCAGCAGGAACACCAGAATAAACAGCCCGCGCGAGGGATCGGCCGCGAACGAATGCACGCTGGTCAGCACGCCCGAGCGCACCAAAAACGTACCCAACAGCGACAATGAAAATGCAGCAATCGCCAGCAATAACGTCCAGCTGGCGAAGTTGCCGCGCTTTTCGGTGACCGCCTGCGAATGCAGCAACGCAGTGCCCACCAGCCACGGCATGAAACTGGCGTTTTCCACCGGGTCCCAGAACCACCAACCGCCCCAGCCCAGTTCGTAATACGCCCACCAGCTGCCCAGCGCGATGCCGACGGTGAGCATCGACCAGGCCACATTGGTCCATGGCCGCGTCCAGCGCAGCCAGCGTGCATCCATCCGGCCTTCCAGCAGCGCGGCGATGGCGAAGGCGAACGGCACTGCAAAGCCGACGTAGCCGCAATACAGCATCGGCGGATGGATGATCAGGCCTGGGTCCTGCAGCAACGGATTGAGGTCGGCGCCTTCCAGCGGTACCGGGAACAACCGCGCAAACGGATTGGAGGTGAACAGCAAAAACGCCAGGAACCCAATACTCACCAGCGCCATCACCCCGAGCACGCGCGCGATGACATGTTCGGGTAGCTGCCGCGACCACAGCGCCACCGCACCGGTCCACAACGCCAGCACCAGCGTCCACAGCAGCAGTGAGCCCTCGTGCGCGCCCCATACTGCCGAATAGCGATACATCACAGGCAACAAACTGTTGGAATTCTCGGCGACGTAGCGCACCGAAAAATCCTGCACCAGGAATGCATGCGTCAGCAGCACGAATGCTGCGGCGATCAGGCCCAGTTGCACCAGCGCGGCCGGCCGCGCGACCGCCATCCAGCTGCTGCGCCCACGCTGCGCACCGGCCAGCGGCAGTGCGGCCTGCACCAACGCCACCAGCAACGCCAGAATCAGCAGAAAGGTGCCGAGCTCAGGCAGCATGGGGTCGGTGCGTTGGTGAGCATGCAGTGGGGCAACGAATGCAAGCGCAATGCAGAGGCATCATCCATGCAGCGTTTGCAAAAGCCACCCCATGCACGGCGACGTTGTCAGCCACACAGCGACCGCGCAGGCTATCGCCCTGCAGGAAAGCGAACGTCCTGACGGATTCCATCAACGCAGCCCTCCAGCCTGGTCCGCCGCCGCCGGCACATCGTGCTTGCGATGCGCACTGCCCATTTTGTCGGCGACTTCCTTCGGCATATAGGTCTCGTCGTGCTTGGCCAGGATGTCTTCGGCCACGAATACGCCTTGCTGCATGCGACCGGTGGCCACCACCGCCTGCCCCTCGCGGAACAGGTCCGGCAGGATGCGGTCGTAGCGCACCTGTAACTGCGCATCACCATCGGTGACGCGGAACTGCGCTTCCAATGAGCCGGACGCGCGTTTGAACGAGCCTTTTTCCACCATGCCGCCGAGCCGGAAACGCGCGTGCTCTCCGGCGTCGCCGCGCAGCACTTCCGACGGCGTGTACAGATAGGCCACGTTGCGCTGCAGCGCCATCGCCACCAGCGTGGTCGCCAGCCCGCCGGCCAGCACCAGCGCGATCACCAGCCACATCCGGCGGCGGCGTTGCGGGTTCACCGGATCAGCTCCGCATCGGTGGGCACCGCCGCGCGCTTGCGCTCGCGCAGACGCCGCGCCTGCGCAATCTTCAAGGCGCGGCGCACCTGCCAGCGGCCGGCGATCAGGTCCCACAGCAGTACCAGCGCGAACACCGCGTAGGCGGCGATGACGTAGGGCAGGTAGCTCATGCCGCGCCCTCCGGGGCATCGCGCACGATCCAGGCCTTGCCGACCTCGCGGCGCAGGTTGTCGGCGCGCGCACGCGTCAGCAGCGAACCAGCGAACCAGAACTTGGTGCCGATCACCATCAGCCACAGCGGCAGCAGCATGCTCGCATCGATGGTCGAGGGGCCGAGCAGGCGAATGCTCTGGCCTTGATGCAGCGAGTTCCACCACACCACCGAATAGCGGATCACCGGCAGCAGCGCCACGCCGACGATCGCCAGCAACGCGGCCGCGCGCGCCGCCTGACGTCGATCGTCGATGGCGTGATACAGGCCGATCACGCCCAGATACAGAAACAGCAGAATCAGTTCGGTGGTCAGGCGCGGGTCCCAATCCCACCAGGCGCCCCACATCGGCTTGCCCCAGATGCTGCCGGTGAGCAGCGTGATCACGGTGAACGCAGCGCCGATCGGCGCGCAGGCCATCGCCAGGATTTCGCAGATCTTGATGCGCCAGATCAGCGCGATCGCCGCATACAAGGCCATCAAGCCGAACACGAACAGGCTCATCCACGCGCTGGGCACATGGATGTAGAGAATGCGGAAGCTGTCGCCCTGCTGGTAATCGGCCGGCACCGCGAACAAGGCCTGCCAGATGCCCACGCCCAGCAGCACCGCGGCCAGCGCATAGCACCACGGCGCCCAGCGCGCAGTGAAACGGTCGAAGATCGGGGGGGAGGCGAGTTGGTGGAACCAGTGGACGACGACGTTCATACGATGGCAGTAGCCCTTGGAATGGCATTAGCTCTCGAAACAGCAGGGGCGCTTGCAACTGAAATAGCGCTTGCAACTGCAATGGCGCTCGGCGCTGTGCGCCTCATCACCACCGCATCGATCACACACTCAGCTCAGCGAAATACGTATCGCGGCAGCCGCAGCCAGCGGTGCCAGGACCACACCGATCACCAAGCCGGCGCCCAACAACAACAACGCACCCACCGCATCCTGTCCTTGTCCACTTGCCGCAACACTGCCGGCACCAAACACCAGCACCGGCACATACAACGGCAACGCCAACAACGCCACGAGAATACCAGAGCGTTTCATCGTCACAGTCAGCGCCGCAACCACGGCGCCGAGCAGACTTAAAAGCGGTGTTCCCAGCGCCAACGATGCCAGCAACACGGGGAGTTGGTCATGTGGCAGGTGCAGCAATTCGCCCAGCAGCGGTGTCACCGCAATCAGCGGCAACGCGCTGGTGGCCCAGTGCAGCAGCACGCGTACCGCGATCAGCCACGCCAACGGCACCGGCGCCAGCAGCCATTGCTCCATCGAGCCGTCTTCCACATCGCTGCGGAACAACGCATCCAGCGACAGTAAGCCGGCCAGCAGTACCGACAACCACAGCACCGCTGGTGCGGCCTGCGCCAGCAGGTCCGGGCGCCCGCCCAGGCCCAGCGCGAACAACACCACGATCAACAGTGCGAACAGGGCAGGCTGCAGCGCGTCGCTGCGACGGCGCCACAGCAATTGCAGATCGCGGCTGAGCAGCGCGCGCGCGGCCTGCCACAGCGAGGGTTGTGGCGAATGCAGGCTCATGCCGCCGCCGCCAGCGTGAGCATGCGCGTGCGCACCGGCGGCGCCGCATAGGCGCCGTGAGTGGTGACCAGCGCCGCGCCACCACCGCGCAGATGCGCGGAGATCATCCGGTTGACCAGGGTGATGCCGTCCAGATCCAGGTTGGCGTAGGGCTCGTCCAGCAGCCACAGCGGGGCCGGCGACAGCCACAACCGCGCCAATGCCAGGCGCTTGCGTTGGCCGGCCGACAATTGCCGCACCAGCGCATCTTCGTAACCGGCCAGGCCGACGATGGCCAGCGCACTGCCGGGCATCTGCTTGGCGCGGCGGCCATGCAAACCACACAAAAAGTGCAGGTTCTCCAGCGTGCTGAGGTCGGCCTTCAGGCCCGGCAGGTGGCCCAGATAAGCCATGAAGCGGCTGCGGTCGCCGCGCCGCGCGGTCTTGCCGTCGATCAGGATCTGCCCACGCTCCACATGCAGCAAGCCGGCCAGCACCCGCAACAGCGTGGTCTTGCCGGCGCCATTGTCGCCCTGCACCAGCAAGGCTTCGCCGGCATCGACATGGAAATCCAGCGGGCCGAACACCGGCTCCTCGTTGCGGCTGAAGGCCAGCGCGCGCGCGGCCAGCAGCGGTGGCGCAGTGTGCAGCGGTTCGATCATCGGCGCAGCGGGCTCCCGTCGCGGGACGGCATGGGGAAGGGCCTGGGCATGGCACGCTCCAGACTGGGCGCGCATTGTAGCGACGATGGCCCGGTGCAGGGGGCGAGTGGGGCGGCCTGATGTGTCCGGGAACGCTGTTTTGCACCGGCCGGGCGCAACCGCCTGGCGGCTTTGCGTACACTCGCGGTCCCCCCGTTTCTTGTCCGGACCGGCACGATGCCCCTCACGACCAAGCTGCCCAAGGTGGGCACCACCATCTTCACCGTCATGTCGCAGCTGGCGGCCGAGCACGGCGCGGTGAATCTGGGCCAGGGTTTTCCCGATTTCGCGGTGCCGTCGCGGCTGGTCGAAGAGCTCGAGCGCGCCATGCGCGCCGGCCACAACCAGTACCCGCCGATGACCGGCGTGGCGGCCTTGCGCCAGGCCATTGCCGGCAAGGCGCAGCGTTGCTACGGCGCGCAGGTCGATGCCGACAGCGAGATCACCGTTACCAGCGGCGCCACCGAGGCGATCTTCAACGCCATCCACGCGGTCGTGCGCGCAGGCGAGGAGGTCATCGTGCTGGACCCGGCCTACGACTGCTACGAGCCGGCGATCGATCTGGCCGGCGCGCGCGCGGTGCACGTGGCGCTGCACCCGCAGACCTTCGCGGTCGATTGGGATGCCTTGCGCGCGGCGATCACGCCGAAGACGCGCTTGCTGATGATCAACTCGCCGCACAATCCGTCCGGCGCGATGCTGTCTGCCGACGACATGCAGACGCTGACCGAACTGCTGCGCGGCACCGAGATATTCCTGCTCTCGGACGAGGTCTACGAACACATCGTGTTCGACGGCCGCCGTCACGAGTCGGTGTTGCGCTGGCCGGAGTTGCGCGAGCGCGCATTCGTGATTTCCAGCTTCGGCAAGACCTATCACTGCACCGGCTGGAAGATCGGCTACGCCATCGCACCGCCCGCACTGAGCGCCGAATTCCGCAAGGTGCACCAGTACAACACCTTCACCAGCTTCGGCCCGGCCCAGCACGCGTTTGCCGCAATGATCCGCGACGAACCCGAACACGACGAGCAACTGGGCGCGTTCTACCAAGCCAAGCGCGACCGTTTCCGCGAGCAGCTGCTGACCACACGTCTGAAACCATTGCCGGTGCCCGGCGGCTATTTCCAGCTGGTGGATTATTCGGCGATCAGCGATCTGCCCGACACCGAGTTCGTGAAGTGGCTGACGGTGGAGAAGGGCGTGGCGGCGATTCCGCTCTCGCCGTTCTATGAAACCGCGCCCGCTGGTCAGCGTCTGGCACGGCTGTGCTTTGCCAAGAACGATGCGACGCTGGATGCGGCGATCGAGCGCTTGCAGAAGCTCTGAGGGGCTGGGATTCGGGAGTCGGGATTTGGGATTCGCAACGGCAGTTGGTCGTTTGTCGGCTTGAATCCGCTAACAGCCCGATGACCTGAGGCCGCCCGAAACCCGCTGTGCGAATCCCCAATCCCCAATCCCCAATCCCGAGCCTCTTATGCACGACCTCCGCATCTCGCTTGTCCAGGGCGACACCCGCTGGCACGACCCGGCCGGCAATCGCGATTACTACGGCGCGTTGCTGGAGCCGTTGGCCGGGCAGACTGATCTGGTGATCCTGCCGGAGACCTTCACTAGTGGATTCTCCAACGATGCCATCTTCAAGGCGGAAGGCATGGACGGCCCCACGGTGGCGTGGATCCGTGCACAGGCAGCAACGCTGGGGGCCGCCATCACCGGCAGCATGCAGGTACGCACCGAGCAGGGCGTGTTCAACCGCCTGCTATGGGCTACTCCGGATGGCGCGCTGCAGTACTACGACAAACGCCATCTGTTTCGCTTCGGCAACGAGCATCTGCGCTATGCGGCCGGGCGCGATCGCCTGACGGTGGAATGGAAGGGCTGGCGGATCAATCCGCAGGTCTGCTACGACCTGCGTTTTCCGGTGTTCTGTCGCAATCGGTACGATGTCGAGCGGCCGGGGCAGCTGGATTTCGATCTGCAGTTGTTCGTGGCCAACTGGCCGTCTGCGCGCGCCTACGCGTGGAAGACGCTGCTGCGCGCACGTGCGATCGAGAACCTGTGCTTTGTGGCGGCGGTCAACCGCGTCGGCGTCGATGGCAATCAGCTGCACTACGCCGGCGACAGCGCGGTGATCGACTTTTTGGGGCAGCCGCAGGTGGAAATCCGCGAGCGGCCGCAGGTGGTCACCACCACCATCAGTGCGTCGGCGCTGGCCGAGCATCGCGCGCGCTTCCCGGCGATGCTGGATGCGGATACGTTTTCGTTGACGGAGTAGGCCGGAGTCGGCGGTGGGATTGGGGATTAGGGATTCGCAACAGCGAGCATGCTGCCTGCGCCAATGTCGCTTACGCCAATCCCGAATCCCGAATCCCGAATATCCAATCCCCAATCCCGGCTACTCAGCCAGCCGAATTTCGTAAAGCTTCGGCCAATGCTTGCCGGTCACGAACAGGCGATCGTGCTTGGCGTCATAGGCGATGCCGTTGAGCACATCGTTGCCCGGATCCGTCAGTGTCTCGGCATCCGGTACCAGTGCCTTCAGATCGATCCAGCCGACCACTTTGCCGCTGGCCGGGTCGATGCGTGCGATGCGCGTGGTCAACCAGACATTTGCCAACAACTCGCCTTTCACCCATTCCAGCTCGTTGAGGTTGTCCAGTGGCCTGCCGCTGGCGGTGACCTTGATGCTGCCCACCTGTTGCAGCGTCTCCGGATCGAGGCGGCGGATGGTGGAACTGCCATCGCTCATGTACAGGCTGCTGGCGTCGCTGGTCAGCGCCCAGCCCTCGCCGGAGTAAGCAAAACGCGTGCGCGGCGTGAGCGTGGCCAGGTCGTAGACGAAGCCCTGCTGATTGCGCCAGGTCAGCTGGATCAACTTGTCGCGCCAGGCCACGATGCCTTCGCCGAAGTAGGGCGGCGGTGTCGTGGCCTGCTGCAGGACGCGCCCCGTTTCCAGCGCGACCTTGCGCACGCTGGAACGACCAAGTTCACCGGTGCTTTCGTAAAGGTATCCGTCCAGATAGAACAGGCCCTCGGTGAACGCGGCGGTGTCGTGCGGATAGGTCTTCACCACGGTGTAGCGCTGGGTCGGAATGGCCTCGCCGGCAATGGCCACAGACGGCAATAGCAGGGTGGTCAACAGGGTGAGGTGAGCGGTACGCAACATGCCGCGATCATCCCATGCGCAAGGCGCTTTCTGCACCACCAGCACGCCTGGCGGCAGCGGCAATCATTCGCTGAACGGTCGCCTGTGCGATGCCCGGAGGTTGTCGCGACTGCCACGCCGGCGCTGCTAGGCTCGGCGCCACGTTCATCAACCGGAATGCCCACATGATCAAGTCGCTTTCCCTTTTCGCGCTGCTGGGCGCTGCCGCACTCGCACCGCAGGCCCAGGCTGCAGGCAACATCGACTGCAAACTGTCGTTCAATCTGGAAGGCTGGTCGGTGTTCTACAAGACCGCCAGCGGCACCGGCACCATCACCTGCGACAACGGTGCAGTGATTCCGGTCAAGATCTCCAGCAAGGGCGGTGGTCTGACGGTCGGCAAGTCCAAGATCACCGGCGGCCGCGGCACCTTCAGCGGCGCCTACAGCCTCAATGATCTGCTCGGCACCTACGCGGCTGCCGAAGCGCATGCAGGCATCGTCAAATCCAGCACCGCACAGGTCGTCACCAAGGGCGACATTTCGCTGGCTCTGGCCGGAACGGGCGAGGGCGTGGATCTGGGCGTCAATGTAGGCAACTTCGTGATCGAGCGTCGCAAGTAAGGCGCAGCAGATCGCGCTGAAGACGGCACTGAACAAGCACATCGGACGGCCGTGCAACACGCACTGCTCGTAACTACGCATACCGACCATCTCGACCGGTCCTTGCCCGCCCACCATCGCGGGACCTTACGCGGCATGGATGCCGCGTAAGAGCTTACACGGACGTACTTGCGGCGTGTCCCGCGATGGTGGGCGGGCAAGGACCCTGTAGCCAAGCCGCAGATCATCTTGTTGGCCGCGCTAAAGCTGCCTCGCGTGCCGGTTCGCTGGTGCGAGCCACAGTTAATATTTTCGCGCTTACTTCGATGTATCGCGTGATTCAAGCGGACATGATCCAAGCGAAAACGAAAAACGGCCCTTCGCAGGGCCGTTTTTTTTATTGCGCGTCTTGTAGCTTAGCGACCGCGATTGCCGCCACCTGGTGGCCGACGGTTGCCACCACCCGGGGGACGACCACCCGGGCCACCTGGGCCACGCGGTGCGCCGCCCGGACCACCGGGACCGCGATTACCGCCCGGTCCACGGTTGCCGCCGGGGCCGCCTGCACGTGCGCCGGTCGGGCGACCAGCTGCCGGACGTGCCGCGCCATACGGGCTGAAGCCCGGGTTGGCGTGGTCGGACGGGAAGCTCGGTGCGTTGCCCGGGTGACCGTACGGATGCTTGCGCTGACCTTGGCCTTGACCCTGCGACTGGCCTTGTCCACCGCCGCCGCCAGCACCGCCACGGCCTTGACCCTGGCCCTGACCGGCTGCACCCGGACGCGCACCGCCCGGACCCTTCTTGGCGTACGGACGTGCCTGACCGGTGCCGGGACCGCTGGGGCCGGCATTGCGGTGGCCGCTCGGGCCGGTGCTCACGCCATCGGGCACATACCAGCTGCGGAACGCGGCCGGATTGCCGTCCGGCAACGCGCGATCGCCCTTGCCCGGCGCGCGCGGCTTGAACGGGCGCTGCTGCGACTGCCGCGCGGCCGCTTCGCCGCTGACGGTGAGACCACCCTTGAAACCGCCGGGCTTGCCGCGACCACGGCCGCCGCGATCGTCGCGCGGGTTGTCGAAACGCCGCAGCTCGCGGCCTTCGTCGGCACCGGAGGTCTGGCCGTTGACGTAGGCATTGCTGCGACCATCGCGCGAGACATGCACGGTGGACTTGGCCGCACGGCGCTGGCCGATCACCGGCTGCAGCGTCAGTGCCGATGGTGCGCCTTCTTCCAGCTTGAGTTCGGCGCGCAGGGCGTCGACCTTTTCCTGCGCCACTTCGACCGACTGCCCACGCAGCAACTCGCGCGGCAGCGAGATCTTGCCGTAGCGGCTGCGCTTGAGGCGGCTGACCTGGCAGCCTTGCGACTCCCACAGACGGCGCACTTCGCGGTTGCGGCCTTCCTTGACCACCACGCGGAACCAGTCGTGCGAGTCGGTACCGCCGATGCGTTCGATCTCGTCGAACTTGGCGCCGCCGTCTTCCAGCAGCACACCGCGCGACAGGCGCTCGATGATGGCGTCGGAGACCTTGTCCTCGCCTTCCGGCGCGCGCACGCGCACCACGTATTCGCGTTCGACCTCGTAGGAGGGATGCATCATCGCGTTGGCCAGCTCACCGTCGGTGGTCAGCAGCAGCAGGCCGGTGGTGTTGATGTCCAGACGGCCGATGGCGATCCAGCGCGAGCCTTTCAATGCCGGCAGCGACTCGAATACGGTCGGGCGGCCTTCGGGATCTTCGCGCGTGGTCACTTCGCCTTCGGGCTTGTTGTAGATCAGCACGCGCGAGGGCTCGGTCAGCGCGCTGGCGACGAAACTGCGGCCGTCCAGCTCGATCTTGTCGCCACTGCGCACCGACATGCCGGTCTGCGCGACGGCGCCATTGACCTTGATCAGGCCATCGGCAATGCGCTGTTCCAGCGCGCGGCGCGACCCCAGGCCGGCCTGGGCCAGCACCTTGTGCAGGCGCTCTTCCAGCTTGGGCGCTTCGGGCGCGCTGTCGCGCTTGAGGGAGAGTTTGTTCAACGACAGCTTGCGGGGGGTGTCACTCATGTGTCTGGCTCCGGCCGACGCGTTGCGGGTCGGCCTCTGGGTCGGAATCGGCTTCGTCAACAGCCACGGTCGTCGTCGCGACGGCGTTGTCTTCGTCTTCGTTCACTGCATCCGCGCGCGTGCCCGGCGCGGTGTCGGGGGCGCCCTCACGGGCGTCGTCTGGGTCCAACGTGTTCTGGTCCTGCGCCGAGGCCTGCTCGGAGTGTTGCGGTGTTGCGTCGATCGGGTCTTCGGCATCGGCGACGTTGTCTATATTGCCGGCGTCGTGTGTTTCTTCATCCAATTCGGCATCGGTGGTGTCGCCATCAGAGTCCGCGTCTGCCGCATCGGCATGCGTCTCACCCAGCGCTGCATCCATCGCCACCGATGCCGGCACTGCGCCATCCAGCTGACCATCGCGGTCCAGCGGCAGCTGCGGTTCCAGCTCGGCGATGTCCTTCAACTCAGACAATGGCGGCAGCTCGTCCAATCGCTTGAGTCCGAAGTAGTCCAGAAACCCCTTGGTGGTACCGAACAGGGCCGGCTTGCCGGGCACGTCGCGGTGACCCACCACGCGGATCCATTCGCGTTCTTCCAGGGCCTGGATGATGTTGCTGCTGACCGCCACGCCGCGCACCTGCTCGATCTCGCCGCGGGTGATCGGCTGGCGGTAGGCGATCAGCGCCAGGGTTTCCAGCGTGGCGCGGGTGTACTTGGTGCGGCGCTCGGTCCACAGCCGGGCGACCCAGCCATGCACGTCGGCCTTGACCTGAAAGCGGAAGCCCGAGGCCACCTCGACCAGTTCCACGCCGCGGTCGGCGCAGCCCTCGCGCAACAGTTCCAGCGCGCGCTCGACGCTGCCGGGCGGCGCCGGCTCTTCTTCGGGAAACAAGCCCTGCAGCTGCGCCAGCGTCAACGGCTGGCTGCTCGCCAACAGGGCGGCTTCGATAATGCGGGTGATCAACGCTTGATCCATTCGGTGATCGGCTTCAGATAGGTTCGTTGGCGGCATCGCTGTCGTCGAATTCGCTGGAGAATTGCAACGGCGCATTGGTATTGCCCAACGCCAACGACTTCACGTAGATCGGCGCCAGCGGCGCTTCCTGCACGATGTCCAGCAACTGCTCCTTGGCCAATTCGAGCAGCGCCAGGAAGGTGACCAGCACGCCGAGCTTGCCTTCTTCGGCAGTGAACAGCGATTCGAAACGGTAGAACTTGCCATCGTCCAGACGGCTCAGCACGTCGCCCATGCGCTGGCGCACACTCAGCGCCTCGCGCTTGATCGCGTGGCCGGTGAACAGTTCGGCGCGCTTGAGCACGTCGTACAGCGCCATCAGCATTTCTTTCAGTTCCACCGGCGGCGGCAGCTTGACCGCTGCGCGCTCGGGCAGATGCGCCTGTACCGGCGCACTGTCGCGGCCCATGCGGGGCAGGGTGTCCAGATCCTCGGCGGCCTGCTTGAAGCGTTCGTATTCCTGCAACCGGCGTACCAACTCGGCACGCGGATCGTTTTCCTCGCCTTCCTGGCTGGGCGGGCGCGGTAACAGCATGCGCGATTTGATCTCGGCCAGAATCGCGGCCATCACCAGATATTCGGCCGCCAGTTCGAAGCGCAGCTCCTGCATCACATTGATGTAGTCCACGTACTGCCGGGTGATCTCGGCGACGGGGATATCCAGAATGTCCAGATTCTGGCGGCGGATCAGATACAGCAGCAGATCCAGCGGGCCTTCGAAGGCATCCAGGATGACTTCCAGCGCGTCCGGCGGAATATACAGATCCTGCGGGATCTGCAGCACCGGTTGCCCATGCACCACCGCCAGCGGCATTTCCTGCTGCTGTGGCGGCGCGCTTGTGGCTGGCGGATTCGCGTCGTGCGCGAGTTCGGAATTCATCAGGTCGACATCGGGTGTTACGGTCGCCGGCCGCGGTCTGAGCCGCGCCTGCAGGGCTTTGCCTTGAGTAATTGCAATCTAATGTCGTGCCTGTGCCGGCACGATCCCACAAATCCACGTACGCCAATCCACATGAAAGCAGACGCCACGTGGCATGCGGCGACGGAACAGCGAGGAGGTCGTCTACACGGGGCCGGTGGTAGGCAGCGAATCGGTCGTCGAGTGAGGCGTGGGGCCTGGGCCGACGGGCCGCTGCGTCCGGTTGCGTGTGCAGTGGTGCCAAGGGTAATGCGTGCGCGGGGGCGGTGTCCAGCGCTGACACGGCTAGAATCTCCGGCAGTGATCTTCAAGTCTTTGGCGAGGTGGCGTGTGTGGTACGTAATCGAAGGGTATGACCAGGCCGACGCACTGGCCGCGCGGCAGCAGGCGCGACCGGCGCATCTGGCACGTTTGCAGGCGCTTGCGGCGTCCGGCCGCTTGCTGGTGGCGGGCCCATGCCCGGCCATCGATGCCGAGGATCCGGGTCCGGCCGGTTTCAGCGGCAGCGTGGTCATTGCCGAATTCGAGTCGCTGGAACAGGCGCGCGTCTGGGCCGATGCGGATCCGTATGTAGCGGCGGGCGTGTATGTGCGCACCGAGGTCCGCCCGTTCCGGCGGGTGCTGCCATGAGCCGGGTCGAGCGGATCCGCGCCGCATTGCAGTCGGCCCTGGCGCCGAGCGAGCTGGAGGTGGTGGACGACAGCCATCGCCACGCCGGGCATGCCGGCGCGCGCGATGGGCGCGGGCATTTCAATGTGCGCGTGGTCAGTGCCGCGTTCGTTGGAAAGGCGCCGCTGGCCCGCCACCGGGCGGTGTACGCCGCAGTCGGCGAGATGATGCAGACCGATATCCACGCCTTGTCGATCGAGGCGTTTGCGCCTGGTGAGGCGGGGTAACCAGGTCCGCCGTCGTAGGAGCGCACCTGGGCGCGACAGGGGTTATCGGTAAGGCCCGTCGCGCCCAGGTGCGCTCCTACGGGGTCGACTGTCCCCTGACATGACGGAACAAACTGCCCCAACCGTGATCCACGTTGTGCTTCGCTGGTGGACACGACAGTGCGGGATTGTTGCGACGCAGCACAATCTTTCACCTATTCATCACTTGCAGCTATTTGATCTGTAAGCGTTTTCATTGATGTGAAGATGGGGGTTTACGCCCTCATATGAAAACGCTTACAGTCCGCGCCAGTTTTGGGAACTCGGTCGCGGAGGGCGACACGAATGGCCAATGGTGCGGTCACCATCAAAGATGTCGCTCGGGAAGCACAGGTCTCCGTCGCAACGGTGTCGCGTGCGCTCAATGGGCACGATAACGTCGCCGGGCCGGTGCGCCAGTTGGTGCAGGAAGTGGCCGCGCGGTTGCGCTACAGCCCGCATGCGGCGGCGCGCAGCCTCAGCAGCCGACGCACACAGACCCTGGGCGTGGTGCTGCCGGATCTGTACGGCGAATTCTTTTCCGAACTGATCCGCGGCATCGACGGTGCGGCGCGCGCCGCTGGCCAGCACCTGCTGGTGTCCAGCTATCACGGCGACCCGGAAGCGCAGGGCAGGGCGTTGCAGTCCATGCGCGGACGTGTCGACGGCTTGCTGGTGCTGTCTCCCTACGCCGAGCAGCCGGGTTTTCTCACCGATAACCTGCCGCAGGCGCTGCCGACGGTGTTGATCAATGCGCATCTGCCCGGTGCCGATTATCCGGTACTGAGCATCGACGACCATGCCGGCGCCATGGCGATGACCGAGCATCTGCTGCGCGCCGGCCATCGGCGCATCGCCTTCATCGGCGGTCCGGCGCTCAATTTCGATGCGCGCGAACGCCTGCGCGGGTTCCGCGATGCGATCGCCGCGCATGGCGATCAAGCACAGGGTCTGGAATATCCGGGCGATTTCGACGAGGCCTCCGGTCACCGCGCCGGGCTGGCGATGCTGGCCGACGGCACGTTGCCGGATGCGGTGTTCGCCGCCAACGACATGACCGCGCTGGGCTGCCTGTACGCGTTTGCGCAGGCCGATGTCTCGGTGCCCGGCGATGTTGCCCTGGCGGGCTTCGACGATATTCCGCTGGCCCGTTTCGTCCATCCGGCACTGACCACGATGCGGGTCAGCATCGCCCACCTGGGCGGGCAGGCAATGACCCGGCTGATGCGGCTGGTCGACCAGACCGGCGACGACGACGGCATCCGCCAGTTGCTGACGCCAGAGCTGGTGATCCGCGCCTCCTGCGGTGCCGGCGAGCCCGGCCTCTGACTCCATTCGCTGCTGATCCATTCGGTCCTGACCTTTGTCTGGCCACTGACCTCTTCGCGGACGTTCTGTCCGCTCCCGCTGCCCCCGCAGCGGTCGTTCCTGCAAGACCGCAACGCCACAACAACACTCTGTACCGATCCCTGGAGGGACCAATGCGCCACCACAACCCCTATTCCGCCAGTCCGGCGCGCAAGCTGCTCAGCTGCGCCCTGGCCAGTTGCCTGCTGCTGGGCGCCGCACCGGCCTTTGCGCAGAGTGCTGCCGCGACCATCCGCGGCCAGGTCACCGTCGACTCCGCACCTGCCACCCAGGCACAGGTCACCGCCACCAACCTGGCCACCGGCCTGACCCGCAGCGTACAGGTCAGCAATGGCGGCTATTCGCTCGGCGGCCTGCCGCCGGGTTCGTACCGTCTGGACGTCACCGCCAATGGCCAGACCACCTCGCAGAACGTCACCGTGCAGGTCGGCCAGACCGCCACGTTGAACCTGGGCGTCGGCGGCGAACCTGCCACGGCCGACGGTGGTAACGCCACCACGCTGGATGCGGTGCAGGTGAAGGCGCCGCCGGTGCTGGTGGAAACCCGCACCTCCGAGAACGCCACGTATATCTCCAACGTGCAGATCCAGAACCTGCCGCGTGCCACGCGCAACTTCCTGGAACTGGCCGACACCGTGCCGAACGTGCAGTTCACCCGCGATGCCAACGGCACCACCAAGGTCCGTTCGGGCGCTACCTCGGCCGAAGGCACCAACGTCTACATCGACGGCGTGAGCCAGAAGAACTACGTGCTGACCGGCGGCGTCAGTGGCCAGGATTCCAGCCGCGGCAACCCGTTCCCGCAGTCGGCGATCGGCGAGTACAAGGTCATCACCTCCAACTACAAGGCCGAGTTCGACCAGGTCAGCGGCGCGGCCATCGTGGCTTCGTCCAAGTCCGGTACCAACGATTTCCACGGCAGCTTCTTCTGGGACACCAGCAACGACGGCTGGCGCGAAGAAAGCCCGCTGGAAAAACGCGCTGGCGTGCGCGACGACTTCGAAGAGACCCAGTACGGCGCGACCTTCAGCGGCCCGATCCTCAAGGACAAGGCGCATTTCTTCATCGCCTATGAAGCCAAGGAATACACCACCCCGAACGTGGTGATCCCCGGCTCGATCTATTCCGACCGCGTCGACCAGTTGCCGGCGCAGCTGCAGCCGCTGGTGGCCACCTACAGCACGCCGTTCAAGGAAGACCTGTACTTCGCCAAGATCGACTGGACCATCGGCGAGAACAACCTGTTCGAACTGAGCGGCAAGTACCGCAAGGAAGACGAGCTCAACGACGTCGGCGGCACCTCGACCTTCGAGCACGGCAGCATCAACGGCCAGGAAGAAAAGCGCGCCAACCTGCGCTGGCAGTACAGCGGTGCCAATTTCCTCAACGAAGCCAACCTCAGCTACGAGAGCGCGTTCTGGAACCAGGCGCCGATCAACAACGGCACCGGCTACGTGCTCAGCTACACGCCCAACCGTGGTAACGAGACCGACGTGCTCGCCGCAGGCGCGGGCAGCAGCTTCCAGCGCAAGGGCCAGAAGGGCTGGACGTTCCAGGACGATTTGACCTTGAACAGCCTGGAATGGCACGGCGCGCACACCGTCAAGATGGGCGTGAAGTTCAAGAGCATCGATCTGAATTCCACCCAGTTCAACCCGGCCAACCCGCAGTACTACTACAACATCCTCAGCGACGTCGAAACGCCGTACCGGGTGCGCTTCGGTGCGCCGCTGGTCGAAGGCGGCGGCTCGGTGGTGTCCAAGAACAAGCAGTACGGCATCTACCTGCAGGACGACTGGGAGGTCAACGAGCACTGGACCTTGAACCTGGGCGTGCGCTACGACTACGAAGAATCCCCGGCGTTTCTGGACTTCGTGACGCCCTCCGACGTCGCCGGTGCGTTGCAGAACTGGCCCAACCTGCAAAACGCCAACTACAACATCAACGACTTCATCAGCACCGGCAACAACCGCAAGGCGTTCAAGAACGCCTGGCAGCCGC
This sequence comes from Xanthomonas sp. NCPPB 3959, assembly GCF_056675575.1. NCBI lineage: Bacteria > Pseudomonadati > Pseudomonadota > Gammaproteobacteria > Lysobacterales > Lysobacteraceae > Xanthomonas > Xanthomonas sp. NCPPB 3959. The sequence goes on along the minus strand of NZ_JBWWVR010000001.1, from coordinate 555,050 downwards.
GCCTGGGTGCCTCCTATGACCTATTCGGCGATCAGGCGCATGTGATCTACGGCGGTGCCGGCCGTGCGTACGACCGCAACATCTTCGATTACCTGGCCTTGGAGCAGCTCAACAACTCGTTCAACTCCTATAGCTACTACTTCACCAGCGCCAACAACCCGGCTTGCCTGGGCGACCCGTGCACCGCATGGAATCCGGCCTACAGCACGCAGGAAGGCCTGAACACGTTGACGGCCAACAGCACCGGCGGTGGCGGTCGCGAGGTCTACCTGATCGACAACAACATCAAGACTCCGTACTCGGACCAATACAGCATCGGCATGCGCAACATGGTGCCGCTGTGGGGCCAGGACTGGTACACCGATGTGACCTTGAGCCGCATCGAAAGTCATGACGGCTTCGCGTTCGTGCGCGGCAACCGTCTGCCGGACGGCTCGTTCTTCCAGCCGGGCACCACTTCCGGCTCGCCGAACGATGGTCCCGATGGCTACAGCGCCATCGTGCTGGGCACCAATGGCGTGGAAACCCGCAACAACCAGCTCGCCTTGCAGGTCGAAAAGCCCTATGACGAGGAATCCGGCTGGGGCCTAACCGTGGCCTACACCTTCTCCGATGCCAAGGAAAATCGCCAGTTCGGCGAGCATTACGCACTGGATCGCGAACGCGTCGAAGACTACGGCTGGCGTGAGGCCGGCGGTATCGCCAAGAATCGTCTGGTGGTCACCGGCATCTACGAGCTGCCTTACGAAATCAAGCTGTCCGGCAAGCTGTCACTGGCCAGCCAGACCGCGCGCTATGGCCAGAACTGCGTGGCCGGCAACGACCAGTGCTATATCGTCCAGTTCAAGCCGGACGGCACGCTGGGCTACAAGGAGTTCAGCATCGCGGCCAATAAAGAATGGGATACCGGCGGCGGTGTCAAATTCAACGTGCGTGCGGATATCCTCAACGTGTTCAATTGGGTGAACTACGCCAACTTCAACGGCGAAACCGGGACACTCGAAGACTTGAACACGGCTTACGGCACACCAACCGGTGTGCTGGCGTCGCCGATGCGTACCTTCCGTCTGGCCTTCGGCCTGAACTGGTGAGGTACTCGACCGCCCTGGCAGTGTCAGGGCGGTCGAACTCGGCGCCTGGATAGGGTAGGTTGGCGTGCGAGATGTAATCGATTACACGAGTGGGGGGCGGATGAACAGGGGCAGGACTTCGTATTGGTTGACGATTCCACTATTGCTGGGCGCGCTGGTGCTGGCGTCATGCAAACAGGCCGAGGAACCTAAGGTGGCCGAAAAGAAGGCACCGGTGAAAGTCATTCTGGTGGAAGCGCAGCTGCCACCCAAACCGGTCAAACCGCCGTTGCCGCCGCTGTTTTCGGACATCGAGCGACGCACCTTCCAGTTTTTCTGGGACACCACCAACGAACTCAACGGACTGGCACCGGATCGGTTTCCGTCGCGCCCGTTCGCCAGTATCGCGTCGGTCGGGTTTGCGCTGACCGCGTATCCGATCGGGATCGAGAATGGGTGGATCAGCCGCAATCAGGCGATCGACCGCACCTTGACCACACTGAAATTCTTCCGCGATGCGCCAATGGGGCCGCAGCGGACCGGTAGGGCCGGTTACAAGGGCTTCTACTACCACTTTCTGGACATGCAGCAGGGCAACCGGTACGACAGCTGGGTCGAGCTGTCGAGCGTGGACACCGCGCTGCTGATGATGGGCGTGTTGTTCACCCAGTCGTATTACGACGGCGAGGACCCGCGCGAAAAAGAGATCCGCCAGATCGCCGACACGCTGTACAAGCGTGTGGACTGGCGCTGGCTGCAGCAGCGTGCACCGCTGATCTCGATGGGCTGGTTCCCCGAGAGCGGCTTCATCGACCACGACTGGATGGGCTACAACGAAGCGATGATGCTGTACATCCTCGCGCTCGGCTCGCCCACCCACGGTGTCGATGCGGAGGCATGGACCAGTTGGACCCGCACCTACAACAACGACTGGGGCGTCTACCAGGGTCAGGAATACCTGTCCTTCGGCCCGCTGTTCGGTCACCAATACAGCCACGTCTGGATCGATTTCCGCGATATCCAGGACCAGTACATGCGCGAGCGCGGCATCGACTACTTCCTCAACAGCCGCCGCGCCACGCTGGCGCAGCGCGACTACGCCATCGACAACCCGATGAAGTGGAAGGACTACGGCGAGAACGTCTGGGGCCTGACCGCCGGCGACGGCCCGCAGAACACCAGCCAGGAATACCGTGGCGAGCAGCGCCAGTTCCGCCATTACTCCTCGCGCGGCGCCGGCCTGCGCGAGAACTTCGACGACGGCACCATCGTGCCGTCGGCGGCGATCTCCTCGATCGTATTCGCGCCGGAGGTGGTGATTCCGGCGGCCGAAGAAATGCACAAGCGCTACGGCGACTTCCTGTATTCCAGCTACGGCTTTCTGGATTCGTTCAACCCCAGCTTCAATTACGACATCCCGCTCAAGACCGGGCGCATGGTGCCGGACCGCGGCTGGGTGGCCAGCGACTACATCGCCATCGACCAGGGCCCGATCCTGGCAATGATCGCCAACTACCAGAACGAATTCGTCTGGACGGTGATGAAGAAGAACCCCTACATCCGCGCCGGTCTGGAACGCGCCGGCTTCACCGGCGGTTGGCTCACCCCCGAAGGCGAGCCGCAGCCGTTGCCCAAGAAGGACGAGCAGGCAGCCGCTGCCCGCTCGCTGGGCATGGCCGAGTCGCGCGCCGCCGCCGCCCAGGCCCAGCAGGACCCGTCGCAGCGGCAAAACTCCACGCAACGCCCCAAACCCGAGTAATCCGTGCGCCTTTTGAAATTGTTGATACTGGCCGCCGCCCTGTGTGCAGGTGCGGCGGGATGCGACCGCGCCGACCCGGCCAAGACCACCGTGCGCTTCTGGGCCATGGGCAAGGAGGCCGAAGTGGTCGCCGAGCTGGTGACCGAGTTCGAGAAGCAGAACCCGGACATCCGCGTGGATGTGCAGAACATCCCGATGACGGCAGCGCACGAAAAACTGCTCACCGCCTTCGCTGCGGATGGCTTGCCGGACGTGTGCCAGCTCGGCAACACCTGGCTGCCGGAGTTCGCCTTGCTCGACACGCTGGAACCGATGCAGCCGTACGTGGCGCGCTCCAGGATCGTCGACCCGCAGGATTACTTCCCGGGCGTGTGGGACACCAATCTGGTCGACGGCACCTTGTATGGGGTGCCGTGGTATGTGGACACGCGGCTGCTTTTCTATCGCAAGGATCTGCTGCGCGAAGCCGGCTATAACGAGATGCCCAAGACCTGGGCCGGGATGGAACAGGTGATGGCGGCGATCAAGCGCAAGGTTGGCCCGGACCGCTACGCCATCCTGATGCCGCTTAACGAATTCGAGCAGCAGCTGTCGTTCGCCCTGCAACAGGACGATCGCCTGCTGCGCGACCACGACAACTACGGCAACTTCCGTGGCGAAGGCTTCCGCAAGGCGCTGGGCTTCTACGACAACATGTATCAGAAAGGCTGGGCACCGAAGGTCTCCGAGACCCAGGTCTCCAATGTCTGGTACGAATTCTTCAACGGCTATTACGCGTTCTATCTGTCCGGCCCGTGGAACGTGCGCGAGTTCAAGTTGCGCCAGCCGCCGGGCATGGAAGGCAAGTGGGGCACCGCGCCGCTGCCGGGTCCGAACGGTTTGGGTGCCGGCATTGCCGGCGGTTCCAGCCTGGTGATCTTCAAGTCGTCCCAGCACAAGGACGCCAGCTGGAAGCTGATCGAATACCTGTCGCAGCCGCAGGTGCAGGCGCGCTTCCACGCCATCATCGGCGACCTGCCGCCGCGTCGCAGCACCTGGAAGTTGCCCTCGCTGGCCAACGACGAACTGGCGCATGCCTTCGGCGACCAGCTGGAGCGGGTCAAGGCCACGCCCAAGGTGCTGGAGTGGGAGCGCATCGTGCAGGAAATGCGGCTGGTGACCGAGCGGGTGGTACGTGGCGGCCAATCGCACGAGGCCGCCGTGCAGGAACTGGATAAACGCGTGGACGAGATTCTGGCCAAGCGCCGCTGGATCTTCGAACAGGAAGGCGGGCATGTCGGCCCGGCGGGTGACTCGGCCCAACCTGCCGCTGCCCCGGTCGCAGCGCCCGTCGTGACGCCGGCCGCCGCGCCAGCTGCAACAGCGGACAAGGAGGCAGCACGATGATGAAGCGCAATTCGGTCGCCGGCTGGGTGTTTGCCGCGCCCTCGATCCTGGTGCTGGGCATGTTCTTCGGCGTGCCGGTGTTCGCCGCGCTGGTGCTCAGCGTCACCGACTTCGACCTGTACGCGCTGGCCGACAGCAGCCATCTGCGCTTCGTCGGCCTGGGCAATTACATCGAGCTGCTGCAGACGCCGCTGTTCTGGAAGTCGTTGTGGAACACCACGTACTTCGTGCTGCTGGGCGTGCCGATGTCGATCGGCGTGTCGCTGGGCGCGGCCTTGCTGCTCAACGCCAAGGCCTCGCGCTTCAAGGCGGTGTTCCGCACCGCGTTGTTCGCCCCGGTGGTGACCACGCTGGTGGCGGTGGCGGTGATCTGGCGCTACCTGTTCCACATCAAGTACGGCCTGGTGAACTTCGGTCTGAGCCATCTGGGCATCGCCCCGATCGACTGGCTGGGCGACCCGCGCTGGGCGATGCCGACCATCATGCTGTTCGCAGTGTGGAAGAACTTCGGCTACAACATGGTGATCTTCCTGGCCGGCCTGCAGGCGATTCCGCAAGACCTGTATGAGGCCGCGCGCATCGATGGCGCCTCGCGCTGGAAGCAGTTCCTGCACATCACCCTGCCGATGCTCGGCCCGGTGCTGATGGTGGTCGGGGTGATCACCATCTCCGGCTATTTCCAGCTGTTTGCCGAGCCCTACGTGATGACCCGCGGCGACCCACTGCAAAGCACCGTGAGCGTGCTGTATTTCATGTTCGAGGAAGGCTTCAAGTGGTGGAACCTCGGCCGCGCGTCGGCGGTGGCGTTCCTGCTGTTCCTGATCATCCTGGCGGTGACCACCGTGATGCTGCGCTTCGGTCGCAAGAGAGATTTGATATGAGTCGTGATGTCGGCCAATCGCGCTGGAATGCCGTGCTGATCAACGGCGGTTTGCTGGTGTTGGCCCTGGTCAGCCTGGCGCCGCTGCTGTGGATGCTGTCGGTGTCGTTCATGCCCACCGGCGAGGCCAGCCGCTTCCCGCCGCCGATGCTGCCTTCGGCGTTCACCCTGGCCAATTACCACGAGCTGTTCGCGCGCACCGGCATGGCGCGCAACTTCGCCAACAGCCTGATGGTGTCCGGGCTGATCACGCTCGGCTCGTTGCTGATCAACACCATGGCCGGCTATGCGTTCGCCAAGCTGCAATTCGTCGGCCGCGAGCGCATCTTCAAGATCCTGATGGCCGCGCTGGTGATCCCGGCGCAGGTGGCGATGCTGCCGTTGTTCCTGCTGATGAAGCAGCTGCATCTGGTCAACAACATCGGCGGGGTGGTGGTGCCGGCGTTGGCGACGGTGTTCGGTATCTTCCTGGTGCGCCAGTACGCGCGCAGCATTCCCGATGAGCTGATCGAAGCCGCGCGCATCGATGGCGCCAGCGAGATGCGCATCTTCTTCCAGATCGTGCTGCCGATGCTCAAGCCGGTGCTGGTCACCTTGACCATCTTCACCTTCATGGGCTCGTGGAACGACTTCATGTGGCCGCTGATCGTGCTGACCGACCAGGAGCAATACACCTTGCCGGTGGCGCTGGCGGCACTGTCGCGCGAGCACATCATGGACGTGGAACTGATGATGGCCGGCGCGGTGGTGACGGTGATTCCGGTGCTGCTATTGTTCGTCGCGCTGCAGCGTTACTACATCCAAGGTCTTCTGCTGGGGAGTGTGAAGGGGTGAAGCGAGTGTTCCTGCGACTGTTTGCCATGGCCGCTGTCGTCACGTCTGCGGGCGCGGCGCAGGCGCAGGAGCGCGTGCTCGACGGTTTCAACGACATCGGCGCCTGGCGCCTGGTGGTGTCCAATCAGGTCAGCGGTTCGCTGCGGCCGGTGGCCACCACATCCGGCGGGCATGCGCTGTGCCTGGACTACAACTTCAACGGCGTGTCCGGCTATGTCGGCATCCGTCGCAACCTGCCGATCGAGTATCCGGACAACTACCGCCTCGGCTTCGCGCTGCGCGGTGAATCGCCGTCCAACGATTTGCAGGTCAAGCTGATCGATGCCAGCGGCGACAACGTGTGGTGGGTCAACCGGCCGGGCTTCAATTTTCCGAAGAATTGGACCAGCTTCGCCTACCGCAAGCGCAACATCGAAAAAGCCTGGGGACCAGGCCAGGACAAACAGCTGCGCAGCAGCGCGGATTTCGAATTCACCGTCTACAACAAGGTGGGCGGCAAGGGCTCGGTCTGCTTCGATCGGCTGACCCTCACACCGCTGCCGCCGGAAGACACCTCGCCGTTGAAGGCCGAGGCCATCACCGACACCGCGCCCGCACTGGAACAACGCCTGGCCGACGGCAAGCCGGAGACCTTCTGGCTGAGCGGCGCGGTCAAGCAACAGACCGTGACGCTGGATCTGGGCAAGGTGCGCGAATTCGGCGGTGCGGTGGTGCAGTGGGTGCCGGGCCTGCAGGCCTCGCAATACGTGGTACGCGCCTCCAGCGACGGGCGTGGCTGGCGCGATCTGCGCACCGTCACCGCCGGTGCCGGCGGCACCGATTGGCTGGCACTGCCGGACACCGAGGCGCGCTATCTGCGTTTCGATCTCAAGGATGGCCCCAACTGGCGTTACGGCATCAAGGAAGTGCAGCTGCAGCCGCTGGCCTTCGCCGCAACGCCCAATGATTTCATCAAGTCGCTGGCCGCACAGATGCCGCGTGGCAGCTATCCGCGCGGTTTCTCCGGCGAGCAGCCGTACTGGACCATCCTGGGCCTGGATGGCGGCACCGAGCAGGGTCTGATCGGCGAAGACGGCGCGGTGGAAGTGGGCAAGGGCGGTTTCAGTATCGAACCGTTCGTGGTCACCGGCGGCAAGCTGCTGCATTGGTCCGACGTCAGCAGCGAGCAGAGCCTGCAGGACGATTACCTGCCGATTCCCAGCGTCGACTGGCACCACGACCTGATGAATCTGCGCGTCACCGCTTTCGTGCAGGGCACACCGGATCAGGCGCAGTTGGTCGCACGCTACCAACTGCACAACACCGGCAAGGAGGCGCGCGACTTCACCCTGGCATTGGCGGTGCGTCCGTTCCAGGTCAACCCGCCGGCGCAGTTCCTCAACACCCTGGGCGGCGTCAGCCGGATCGAGCAACTGGCCGTGGACGGCGCGCAGGTCAGCGTCAACGGCAAGCCGCGCGTATTCGCCGCGCAGCGTCCGGATGCCGGCTTTGCCAGCGCCTTCGACAGCGGCATGGACGTCAGCCATCTCACCGCTGCCACGCCGCCGACGATCACCCAGGTGAAAGACGAGACCGGTCTGGCATCGGGCGTGCTGTTGTATCGCTGGAAGCTGGAGCCTGGCCAACGGCGCGAAGTGGCGTTGGTGATTCCGCAAACCGGCACCGCGCAACTGCCGGCCGGCTTCGATGCCGACAAGGCGCAACAGCAGGTTGCCCAGCAGTGGCGCAGCAAGCTCGATCGCGTACGCATCAGCGTGCCGGCCGAAGGCAAGCCGGTGGTTGATACCTTGCGCACCGCGCTGGCGCATATGTTGATCTCGCGTATCGGCCCGCGCCTGCAGCCGGGCACACGCTCGTATTCGCGCAGTTGGATCCGCGATGGCGCGATGATTTCCGAGGGCCTGTTGCGGCTCGGCCGCGAAGACGTGGTGCGCGAGTACGTCGACTGGTTCGCGCCGTATCAATTCGACAACGGCATGGTGCCGTGCTGCGTGGACGACCGCGGCAGCGACCCGGTGCCGGAGAACGACAGCCACGGCGAGCTGATCTTCAATATCGCCGAGTATTACCGCTATACCGGCGACAAGGCGTTCCTGGAAAAGATGTGGCCGCACGTCACCGGCGCCTACGACTACATGGAAACGCTGCGCGCCAGCGAGCGCACCGAAGACAACTTCATGCGCAATCCGGCCTTCTACGGAATGATGCCGGTGTCGATCAGCCACGAAGGCTACTCGGCCAAGCCGGTGCATTCGTACTGGGATAATTTCTGGGCGCTGCGCGGCTACAAGGATGCGGTGATGCTGGCCGGCGCGCTCGACAAGCCCGACGAAGTCGCCCGCTTCAGCACTGCACGCGACGAATTCAGTGGCGACCTGATCGCCTCGCTTGGTGCGGCGGTGCGCCAGCACACTCTCGATTTCCTGCCTGGCTCGGCCGAGCTCGGCGACTTCGATGCGACCTCGACCACCATCGCGCTGGCACCGGGTGGCGAGCAGCAACGCCTGCCGCAGGATCTGCTGACCAATACCTTCGAGCGCTACTGGAAGGAGTTCTCAGACCGCCGCGACAGTAAGCGCGAGTGGAAGGACTACACGCCGTACGAATGGCGCAACGTGGCCGCGTTCGTGCGCCTGGGCTGGCGCGACCGCGCCTGGGACGCCACCGCATTCTTCTTCAAGGACCGTGCGCCGCAGCCGTGGAATCAATGGGCCGAAGTGGTCTCGCGCACGCCACGCACACCGTTCTTCGTCGGGGATCTGCCACATGCCTGGGTCGCCTCGGACTTCGTGCGCTCGGTACTGGACATGTTCGCCTACGGCCGCGAATCCGATGCCAGCCTGGTGATTGCGGCCGGCACGCCCACGCGCTGGTTCGAAGGCAAGGGAATTGGGATTGCCGAATTGCGCACCCCGTACGGGCGTCTCAACTACACCCTGCAACGCACCGACAAGCAACTGGTCCTGCAACTGCAGCCCGGCCTGATTTTGCCGCCGGGTGGAGTGGTGTTGCCTTGGCCGTACCAGGGCACGCCGGGCAAGGCCAGCATCAACGGCGAATCGGCCGAATGGCAGAATGGTGAACTGCGCATCCAGCAACTGCCGGCCAATGTGCAGATCGATGTGCCCAGCGCGGTGCGGCGCGCCGAGCGCGCTACGCAATGAATGACGCACGTCAGCCTACCCGGGCAGCGCCGGCGCGGCGACGTGCCGGATGGCCGGTCGTGTTGGCTGCGCTGCTGTGCTCTGTTGCTGTCCATGCCACGCAGGCCACCCACCCCGTGCAGGCCGTGCAACCCGCACAAGTAGACAAGAACGATCACGCAGCACGCGCCTCCCAGGCCATGCAGTCGCCGAGCGCGGTGCAGCGCGAAATGACCCTGGTCACGCTCAACCTGCATCACGACCGCGAAGACTGGCCGGCACGTCGCGCCTACATCGCCAAACAGCTCAAGCAACTGGCGCCGGATGTGATCGCGCTTCAGGAAGTGATCGAACGGCGGAGCAGCGTGGAAAACCAGGCTGCCTGGCTGGCACGCAAGCTCGGGTACGAGTACACCTTCGCCTCGGTCGATCCGGTCGGCGCGCCCAAGCGCTACGGCAATGCGTTGTTGAGCCGGCGCAAAGTGCTGGCCATGCATCAGCGCCTGCTGCAGCCCTTGGACGATTACCGCGTCGCCGCGCATTTGCAGGTCGATGTCGACGGCCAGCCGGTCAACGTCTACGTCACCCATCTCAACGAACGCGCCGATGTACGCGGCACCGCCACGCGCACGCGACAGGTGGCCGACCTGCTGGACTTTATTTCCTCCAACAGCGATCAAGCACCTGTCGTGATCGCCGGCGATTTCAATACCGCTGCCGATGCCCTCGATCTGGAAGCGCTACGCAAGGGCTATGGCGACAGCTACGGCAGCGTGCATCGCAACAGCGACGCCACGGTCAGCACCTTGAACCTGCACGTATTCGACAAGCCGGCGCGGATCGACCACGTGTTCTTCCAGCAAAACCGCCTGCTGGCCCGTGAAGCGCGCATCCTGTTCGACGCGCCGTACGCCGAAGGCCGCTGGGCCTCGGACCACTACGGCGTGTGGGTGCGCTTGCAGCTAGCGCCAGGCGCACCTGCCGCCCCGTAACCTGGCGCTTGCTCCAGCTCTCGTAGGAGCGCCCCTGGGCGCGATGAGGCTTTACCGGTAAAACCCCATCGCGCCCAGGGGCGCTCCTACGAAAGGCAACGAATGTTTCGCGGATTGCAGCGCAACGCATCGCCGCCGCAATCAACCATGCAGACGATTGAAGATCTGCACACCCGCCAGCCACACACCGGCCATGCTGCCAAAGTTGGTCAGCAGAAACGTCAGCACCACACGCGAGACGCGATTGCGGTACCAGCCGCGCAAGGTCTGCGCATCGTCGCGCAGCGTCAGGAAATCGCCATAGGCCGGCTTGCGCATATGCACCTCGACCAACGCGGCGAACGCGCCGGTCGGTACGCTCAGTCGGAACGGCTTGAACGGCGCGACCACCGCAGCGGTCAAAATGCTCAAGGGATGACTGCCGGCCAGCAGACAACCCAGCGCCGCCATACCGCCGGTGTACATCGCCCATTGCAACAACAAATCGGCGCCCATACTCAGGCCGCCGCGCCAGAAACCGATCCCGATGCCAACGATGATGACCGCCAGCACGCCCAGCGTGATCCATGGAACGCGCTTGCGTTGCTGCACGTATTCCAGCGATTCGCGCAGCGGGCCGGGTGCATCGGTGTCCTGTTCCAGATGCCGCGCAAGACCTGCCAGATGTCCCGCGCCGACCACCGCCAGCACCTCGTGCTGACCGGCGTTGGCTTCCTCGCGCAGACGCGCAGCCATGTACTGATCGCGCTCGGCAATCACGGTCTCGTACAGCTCCGGGCTTTCGCTGGCGAAATCGCCGAAGCTCGCCTCCAGCATGTCGCCTTGCTTGAGTTTTTCGATTTCCTCTTCGCCCACCTCATCGGCGGCGAACAAGCCGCTCAGCAAGCCGCCGGCCAGCTTCATCTTGCCGAAGAATCCCAGCCGCCCGGAGGCGCGCTTGAAGGTCAGGCCGACCTCGCGATCGATCAGATGCACCGGCAAGCCTTGTGCGCGCGCCAGATTGACCGCCTCCTTCAATTCCGCACCTGGCTCGATGCCGAGCTGCTTGGCCAGGCGGCGCTGATAAGCCGCCAGTGCCAGGTTCGCTGCGAACAATGCCACGCGGCCCTTGCGGATCACCTGCACCAGGTCCAGGCGGGCGAGGGCGTCCGGGTCGCTGAGCGCCTGCAGGCGCTGTGCATCCAGTTCCACCGCCACCGCGTCGTAGCGCCCGCTGCCGATCGCCCGCTGCACCGCGGCCACGCTGGCCAGCGAGACATGCGCAGTGCCGAGCAAGGTGTAGCGCACGCCATCGCGTTCGACGATGCGGTGCGGCTGGCCGGACAGCGCATCGTCCAGAACGTGGGTGGTCTGCTCAGTCATTGGGTCATTCATCAGAAGGAGGGGCGGTGTCACCGGGGCCGAGCGGGCGTTGCATCTGCAAACCGTCCAGCCAGCGGCCATGCTTGCGGCCGATTCCGGTGAACACTCCGACCGTGCGAAAACCAAAACGTTCATGCAGCCGTCGCGATGCCTGATTCTCGGCATCGCCGATCACCGCAATCATCTGTCGATAGCCGCGTTGTTCACAGCGTGCGATCAGCTCGCCCAACAAGGCCTTGCCGATGCCACGTCCTTGCATGTCGCTGGCAAGGTAGATCGAATTCTCCACGGTCCAGCGATACCCCGCACGTGCGCGGTACGCGCCAGCATAGGCATAACCGACCACTGCAGCATCGCGTTCGGCGACCAGATACGGATACCCGGCATCTACGGTGGCGCGCACCCGCGTGCGCATCTCGTCGCTCGACGGAGCGCTGTATTCGTAGCTGTTGACCCCGGCGATCTGCTCCGCATAGATCGCGGTGATCGCCGGGATGTCCGCCTCGCGGACCTCGCGTACCTCGACAGGCATGCGGTCAGTCGATGTAACGCTTGAGCAGATCGCCATACGCATCGATGCGGCGATCGCGCAGGAACGGCCAGATGCGCCGCACATGCTCGCTGCGCTGCAGATCGACATCGCATACCAGCACCGTCGGGTCCTGTCCGGCTTCGGCGATGAACTCGCCCTGCGGCCCCAGCACATGGCTGTTGCCCCAGAACTGGATGCCCGAGGCGCCCATCGGCGAAGGCTCATGCCCCACGCGGTTGCACGACAGCACCGGCACCCCGTTGGCCACTGCATGGCCGCGATGGCTGAGCACCCATGCATCGCGCTGACGCTCCTGTTCGGGTTGCTGATCGTCCGGATCCCAGCCGATCGCGGTGGGGTAGAGCAACAGTTCCGCACCGGCCAGCGCCATCAGGCGCGCAGCCTCGGGGTACCACTGATCCCAGCACACCAACACGCCGAGCCGACCCACCGAAGTATCGATCGGAGCGAAACCCAGATCGCCCGGCGTGAAGTAGAACTTCTCGTAAAAACCCGGGTCGTCGGGGATATGCATCTTGCGGTACTTGCCGAGCAGGCGGCCGTCCTTTTCGAACACCACCGCCGTGTTGTGATACAGCCCGGCAGCGCGGCGCTCGAACAACGAGGCCACCAGCACCACGCCATGTTGCTTGGCCAGCGCGCCGAGGCGCTCGGTGCTGGGGCCGGGAATCGGCTCGGCCAGATCGAATTCGTCCACCGACTCGTGCTGGCAGAAATACGCGCCGTTATGCAGTTCCTGCAGCAGCACCAGCTTGGCGCCCTGCGCAGCGGCTTCGGCCACACGCGATTCGATGATGGCCAGATTGGCCTCGGCGTCGCCGTGGTTGCGCTCCTGGATCAGCGCGACGGGAAGGAGATGACGGGTCATGGCAGCATCCAACTAGGTGGCGCACAGGGTAGCGCGCCATGGCGTAACACCGGCCTGCCGGCCGGAACAGGAATGACTCAGGCGGCCAACAGACCGGCGGGCAGTTGCATGGTCAAACAGTGCAGGCTGCCGTTCTGCCAGATCAGTGCCCGACACGGCACTGGCACGATTTCATGCTGCGGGAATGCTTCAGCCAGCACTGCCTGCGCAGTTGCATCGGCCTTGTCGCCATAGGCGGGCATCAGCACCGCACCATTGACGATGAGGAAATTGGCATACGAGGCCGCAAGACGGCGGCCGTGGTCGAGAATCGGCTCGGCCCACGGCAACACGGACAGGCGATACGGCTGCCCATCGGCCTTGCGCAGTGCAGCCAGTTCGGCGCCCATCGCCTGCAGTTCGGTGTAATGCGAATCGGTGACTACATCGCAGCCCTGGTAGACGATCGCATCCGGGCCGGCAAAGCGCGCCAGCGTATCGATATGCGCGTCGGTGTCGTCGCCTTCCAGATAGCCGTGATCCAGCCACAGCACGCGGTCCTGCGACAGCCATGCGGCAAGATCGCTGCTCAACGATTCGCGCGTGCGCTGCGGGTGCCGCTCATGCAGGCACTTCCAGGTTGTCAGCAAGGTGCCCGCACCGTCGGTCTCGATCGCACCGCCTTCCAGCGCAAAGTCGACCGTCTGCACCTGCGCCGGCACGAACACCTGCGCGGCATCCAGCGAGGTCACCAACTGATCGTCCAGGCTTGCCTCGAACTTGCCGCCCCAGCCGGTGAAGCGGAAATCCATCAGCCGGAAACCGCCATCCTGGCGCAACGTGATCGGGCCCGAATCACGCAGCCAGGTGTCGTTGTACGCCGCAATCACAAAGCGCACGCGCGCCATGTCCACCCGCGCCGAACGCAGCCGCGCTTCGGCATAAATCTGCAGATCGTCATCGGCCACGCAGACGATCACCGGCTCGAAACGGGAAATCGCCGTCACCAGCGCGATATAGGTCTCTTCCACCTCGGCCAGACGCTCGGCCCAATCGGTGCCCGCATGCGGCCACGCGATCAACACGGCGGATTGAGGTTCCCACTCGGCAGGAAAGCGAACGCTATCGGTCATACCTGAAAATTACCTATCGATACCCAAGCGAGCCCAGGCTGTTAATTCAATCCCCGCACATGGATGTGCGGGCTCTTGCGAGGGACTCGCATCAAAGCGGCTTTGGCCCGATCTCGTTCGCATCGGCCTGATTGGCCACCACGTCGATCACCCGGCTCTTTTCGAAATACACGGTAAAAGCCGGATACACCCAGCGATGGATGGTCGGCCACTGACGCTTCTGACCACCGCGCGGATCCAGTTTTTCCTGCGGCGCGCCGTAACGGCCTTCGACCTGGCTCATGCTGTCGCCACGCAAGGGCAGGGCGGCGGCGGGCTTCTGCTTTGCACGATCGACCAACAGTGTGTCGGCCGAGGCAACGGCACTGATCCCCATCAGCGCGATTGCCAGCATGATCGGCGGCATCACAAACAAACGGTTGCGCATGTCATCTACTCCCCAGTGGACAAGACTTCGAATGGTGATTACAGCAAAAAACCAGGTCAGGCGTTGGTGCCATTGCTAGGCCCGATGACGGCGCGCAAGTTCCGGCACGCTGCGCTGGGGCGTCCTCGACCGCCGCACCCGGGCGCATCACGGCGTCCGTCAAGACGATGCCCGTGAAGTCTCTATCGGCCAGGAAACATCGGCCAAGAAAAAACCGCCCGAAGGCGGCTTTCTCGGGTCTTGCACGCGCAGCAAAGGCTTAGCGCTGACGCGCCTTGAAACGCGGGTTCGACTTGCAGATCACGAACACCTTGCCACGGCGGCGGACCACCTTGCAGTCGCGGTGACGGGTCTTCGCAGACTTCAGGGAGGACAGGACTTTCATGGCACACCTCGGCGTAAACGGTTGGATTCGATGGAAGAGTGCCCGCTATCGAGGGTGCACCCGGAATTAAGCCGGCAATTCTAACCGGCTTTTCGTCGTGCTTTCAAGTGGTTGCATCCGAATCGCTGCGAGCGGCGCTACACTGGTCGCTTCATTACCTTCCGGAAACCTGAATGACCGACCTTTCGCCCGTCCTCACCATCGACGGACCCTCCGGTGCCGGCAAGGGCACCGTGAGCCGGATCGTGGCCTCCCGGCTGGGCTGGCACTACCTCGATTCGGGCGCACTGTACCGCGCCGTCGGTGTTGCAGCGAGCTGGGCCGATCTGGACGTGTCCGACCCGGCGGCGTTGGTGCGTTGCACCTTCGACACCAAGGTCGAATTCGATGACGCAGGCGAGGCGGGGCTGCGGGTGCTGGTCAATGGCGTGGACGCCACCAGCGAGTTGCGCCTGGAAACGACCGGTGCGCTGGCCTCTGCAATTGCGGCCATTCCCGAGGTGCGCAGTGCCCTGAAAGAGCGCCAGCGCGCATTCAGGCGAGCGCCCGGCCTGGTTGCCGATGGGCGCGACATGGGCACGGTGATCTTCCCGGATGCCGCATTCAAGGTCTTTCTGACCGCCAGTGCCGAGGAACGTGCGGGCCGTCGCCATAAACAGTTGATGGGAAAGGGTGTTTCGGTTATCTTTGACGACCTGCTGCGCGAGATCATGGCTCGCGATGCGCGTGATGCGCAGCGGGTGGTGGCGCCATTACGGCCGGCCGAAGACGCCGTGCTGATCGATACCAGCGGGATGGGAATCGAAGATGTCGTCCAGCGTGTGGTCGGGTTGTTAGCCGCTCGCACGTCGTCGTAAGCGTTCCGCAAGCGGGCACGTCCCGCCGACCGTAAGGCGTTCCAAGGCTCTGCCGCACATCCCGTGTGGCGGTTCTATGACTACTTAACCGACTCGCTGTCCGGAGTCGACCAACAGGCTGGGCGGCTCGTATCTGTCGCAATCCGACGATCAACGCCCGTGTGTTCAACTGAGTAAATTCAAATGACAGAATCTTTTGCTGAACTGTTCGAAGCCAGTCAAGCCAATCTGGCGAAGCTGAAGCCGGGCTCGATCGTCACCGGTACCGTCGTGGAAGTGCGCGGCGACGTGGTGGTGATCAACGCTGGCTTGAAGTCCGAAGGCATCGTGCCGATCGAGCAGTTCCGTAATGACGCTGGCGAGATCGATGTCGGCGTAGGCGACCAGGTCAAGGTTGCCCTCGATTCCATCGAGAACGGCTTCGGTGAGACCGTGCTGTCGCGCGAGAAGGCCAAGCGCGCAATGGTGTGGGACGAGCTGGAAGAGGCGTTGGAAAAGAACGAAACCATCACCGGCCGCATCAGCGGCAAGGTCAAGGGTGGTTTCACCGTGGACATCAAGGATGTTCGCGCGTTCCTGCCTGGTTCGCTGGTGGATGTGCGCCCGGTGCGCGACCCGGCCTACCTGGAAGGCAAGGAACTCGAGTTCAAGCTGATCAAGCTGGACCGCAAGCGCAACAACGTGGTGGTTTCGCGTCGTGCAGTAGTCGAGAGCGAGCATTCGGAAGAGCGCGAGCAGCTGATGGACAAGCTGCAGGAAGGCGCGATCCTGAAGGGTGTCGTCAAGAACCTGACCGATTACGGCGCGTTCGTGGACCTGGGCGGTATCGACGGCCTGCTGCACATCACCGACATGGCCTGGAAGCGCGTGCGCCATCCGTCCGAAGTCGTCAATGTCGGCGACGAGCTCGATGTGCGCGTGCTGAAGTTCGATCGCGAGCGTAACCGCGTCAGCCTCGGCCTGAAGCAGCTGGGCGAAGATCCGTGGGACAACATCGCACGTCGTTACCCGGCCAACAGCCGCGTGTTCGGCAAGGTCTCCAACGTCACCGATTACGGCGCATTCGTCGAGATCGAGCCGGGCGTCGAAGGTCTGGTGCACGTCTCCGAGATGGATTGGACCAACAAGAACGTCAACCCGTCCAAGGTTGTGCAGGTTGGTGACGAAGTCGAAGTGATGGTGCTGGATGTCGACGAGGAGCGTCGCCGCATCTCGCTGGGCATGAAGCAGGTTGCCGCCAATCCGTGGGAAACCTTCGCTGCCACCCACAAGAAGAACGACAAGGTGTCCGGTCAGATCAAGTCGATCACCGACTTCGGTATCTTCATCGGTCTGGACGGCGGCATCGACGGTCTGGTGCACCTGTCCGACATCAGCTGGAACACCACCGGCGAAGATGTCGTGCGCAACTACAAGAAGGGCGACACGCTGGAAGCCGTTGTGCTGGCAGTGGACCCGGAACGTGAGCGCATCAGCCTGGGCGTCAAGCAGCTGGAGCAGGATCCGTTCGGTCAGTACATGGCGTCCAACCCGAAGGGTTCGAAGGTCGAAGGCGTGGTACGTGAAGTGGATGCCAAGGGCGCCACCATCGACCTGGCCGACGGCATCGAAGGCTACGTCGCTGCACGCGACATCGCCAACGAGCGCGTCGACGACGCGACCCAGCACCTGAAGGTCGGCGACAAGATCGAAGCCAAGTTCGTGGGCATGGACCGTAAGGGCCGCACCCTGCAGCTGTCGATCAAGGCCAAGGACGATGCCGAAATGCGCGAAACGATGGAGGAATACCAGTCCTCCTCCGCAGCGTCGGGCGGCATGACTCAGCTGGGCGCGCTGCTGCGTGCACAGTTGAACAGCAACAAGTCCGAGTAAGCGCGTAGCGCTCGCAAGAGCGTGATGGATCGGCCCGGGCTTGCCCCGGGCCGATTCCGATGTGTCAGTCGAAAAAAGCAAGTCTTCCCATGACCAAGTCCGAATTGATTGAAATCCTGGCGCAACGCCAAGCGCATCTGAAGTCGGACGACGTGGATCTGGCAGTCAAATCGCTGCTGGAAATGATGGGCCAAGCGCTCTCCGATGGTGATCGGATCGAAATCCGCGGGTTCGGCAGTTTTTCGCTGCATTACCGTCCGCCACGTCTGGGGCGTAATCCCAAGACCGGCGAATCGGTTGCGCTGCCGGGCAAGCATGTTCCGCACTTCAAGCCGGGCAAGGAATTACGTGAGCGTGTCAGCTCCGTGGTGCCTGTCGATCTGGCCGATACGGCAGATTGAAGATCGTTCTACCGCTGTGTTTATGTCGGCTCGGTTAAGCTAGGCCCCTTCCCGACGGAGTCTGTCCATGAAGGTGTTTCGCTTGCTGGTGATGTTGGCCTTCCTGCTGGCC
The DNA here is from genome assembly GCF_056675575.1 of Xanthomonas sp. NCPPB 3959. Lineage (NCBI taxonomy): Bacteria > Pseudomonadati > Pseudomonadota > Gammaproteobacteria > Lysobacterales > Lysobacteraceae > Xanthomonas > Xanthomonas sp. NCPPB 3959. The sequence continues at coordinate 537,037 of NZ_JBWWVR010000001.1, read as the reverse complement.
GGTCTGATCATCGGTGCGGTCAATTCCCAGGATGTCACTCTCGATTTCCTGTTCTCAAGTGTGCACACGACCTCCGGGGTCGCGATCATCGTCGCGCTGCTGGTCGGTGTGTTGATCGGTGCCGGCATGGTGCTGGTCAGTGTGGTCATTCCCCTCTATTCCCGATTGCGCCAGGCCAATAAGGCTGTTGCGGTCAGTCGCGTCGACGCCGGGCCCGTTGCGCCTGCCGCAGTCCAGACGCGCCCCATCGATGGACTGTAAGTACGTATGGAATTTCTGACCGAGTGGATCTGGTTCTTCCTGTTTGTGCCGCTGGCAGCACTGGGCGGGTGGATCGTCGGCCGTCGTGGCGGTCAGCGCCACGGTGATACTCAGGTCAGTCGTCTTTCCAGTACCTATTTTCGCGGTCTGAACTATCTGCTCAACGAGCAGCCGGACAAGGCGATCGAGCTGTTTCTGCACATCGCCGAACTGGACAAGGAAACCTTCGAAACGCAGGTCGCGCTGGGGCATCTGTTCCGTCGTCGTGGTGAAGTCGATCGTGCGATTCGTTTGCATCAGGGGCTGGTGCAGCGTGCCGACCTGACCGATCAACAGCGTGTGCAGGCCTTGCTGGCGCTGGGCGAGGACTACATGAAGTCCGGTCTGCTGGATCGCGCCGAAACAGTCTTCACCGAGTTGGCGCAGCTGGATCAACGCGCGCCACAGGCATTGCGGCACCTGATTGGCATCTATCAGGCCGAGCGCGATTGGGAAAAAGCGATCGACAACGCCACCCGCTACGAAGAAGTCACCGGCGAGCCGATGGGCAAGCTGATTTCCCAATTCGAGTGCGAGCTGGCCGATCGCTATCGCGGTTCGAGCAAGACCGACGAGGCGCTTCAGGCCGTCGCCCGTGCCTACCAGGCCGACGGTACGTCCGTGCGTGCGGGCATTCTGGAAGGCCGCATCGAAGCCGAGCGCGGTCATGACGAAGCGGCGGTACGCGCATTTGAACGAGCGGCGCGGCATGACCCGGAATACCTGCCGGAAATCATTCCTGCATTGATGGCAGCCTATCGCCGGGTCGGCGACATCGCTGGCGCGCGCAACTTCCTGTCGGAGATGACCGAGCACTATCGTGGCATCGCACCGGTCTTGGCGCTGACCCAGTTGATGGAAGCGCAGGATGGGGTGGCACCTGCGTTGGCGTACCTGGGGCGCCAGCTCAAGGATCGGCCGTCGGTACGTGGCGAATCGGCGTTGATCGATCTCACCCTGGCCGAAGGCAGCGACCCGGTTGGCACGCTGCAGGATCTCAAGCACATCACCGACCAGCTGCTGGTACGTAACCCAAGCTACCGCTGCACCCGCTGCGGCTTCGGCGCCAAGACGCATCACTGGCAATGCCCGAGCTGCAAGGAATGGGGCACGGTCAAACCGCTGTTGAACTACGCGGTGGTCTAATGCCGCAGGTCTGGCTGTGGTGCCTGTCGCACCTGGTGGTCGCAGCGCTGGGAACCTGGCTGTTGCGCCGTTATGCCTTGCATCGCCGCCTGCTGGATCAGCCGGGCGAGCGCCGCAGTCATGTGGTCGCCACTCCGCGTGGCGGTGGCATGGCGATCGTGGCGGCAATCCTGCTGGGTTGCATCGCTGCCACGATGTTCTGGCCAACTGCTCGCCTGGTCATTGGCTGGTTCGCCGTCGGGCTGGTACTGGTGGCAGGCGTGGGTTGGTGGGACGACCATCGTCCGCTGTCGGCCAGGCTGCGTTTTGCGATCCACCTGACGGCATCGGCGTCGCTGGGAGTTTTGGTCAGTCACTCCACTGGCGATGTCTGGGATGGCGTGCTCAGCGCAGTGGCGTCTGTCGTGTTGATCAACGTCTGGAATTTCATGGACGGCATCAACGGTCTGGCTTCCAGCCAGGCGGCATTGGCGGCGTTGGCATTTGCGTTTGTCCTGCCCGGCGCATGGGCATGGGCGGGTCTTGCAGTTGCGGCGTCCTGCCTGGGGTTCTTGCCGTTCAATTTTCCGCGCGCGCGCATTTTTCTGGGCGATGGCGGCAGTGGCGCGCTGGGATATGTGCTGGCCGCGTTGCTCGCACTTACCGTAGCGACGGGGCAGGTGAGCTGGTGGATCGGTTGGCTGCCATTGACCGCATTTCTCGTAGACGCAGGCTTCACGTTGCTGTCTCGCATGCTCGCCGGGCAACGTTGGTGGGAGCCACATGCTCAGCACGTCTATCAACGACTTGCACGCCGGCTTGAGACGCACGTTCCGGTAACGGGTGTTTATTTCGCTTTCAGCGTCGCTGCGTTCTGCTTGTATGTGTTAATTCGTCATGATCCGGTTTGGATGCAGGTGGTCGGTGCCCTGACCTGGGCTGCGGGTGCTACCGCGATCTGGCACTTTCTGCGCGATGGACTGCGCAATTCCTGAGTAATGGACTTTTATGATTTCCTGGCGTGACCGTTTGACCAAAGTGTTGCCGCAAGCGGCAGTCGTACTGCACGACCTGTTGATGGTGTGGGTGTGCTGGCAACTGCTGCATGCCGGCCGCTACTCCATGCTGCGCGACGCGCCCGACCTTCCACTGTGGGATTGGCGCACTGCGGTGGTGCTGGTCGCGCAGGGGCTGGTGTTCTGGAAGATGGGGTTGTATCGCGGGCTGTGGCGATTCGCCTCGGTGCCGGACTTGTGGAATATCTTCAAGTCCAGTTTCCTTGGTCTGGTCGCGATCGTGCTGGCGCTGTCTTACGACCGCCTGGACGGGGTGCCGCTGTCGGTGCTGGTGGTCTATCCGTTCGCGCTGTCGGCATTGCTGGGGACGCCGCGACTGCTGTATCGCGCCTGGAAGGATTATCAGATCGCGCATTCCGGCGATGCCGCGCAGCGTGTGTTGATCCTGGGCGCCGGTCGTGCTGCCGAAGGGCTGGTGCGCGATCTTCGTCGTAGCGGCACGTTCGTACCGGTCGGGTATCTGGACGATGCCAGCAATCTGCATGGCGCCAAGATCCAGGGGCTCAACGTCCTGGGCAATCTGGATCAGGCCGCATCGATCGCCAAGGAGACGGCAGCCAAGTTGCTGGTGATCGCGATCCCGTCGCTGGATGCTTCGGGGATGCAGCGCGTGGTGGCGATCTGCGAAAGCACCGGTTTGCCGTTCCGCATGGTGCCCAAGCTGATCAATGTGCTGGAAGGGCGCTCCTTGCCTGGCGAATTGAAGGAGGTCGCGATCGAGGACCTGCTCAATCGCAAGCCGGTCACGCCCGATTGGCGCCTGATCCGCGACTGGTTGACCAACAAGACGGTGATGGTCACCGGTGCCGGCGGTTCGATCGGCTCGGAAGTCTGCCGCCAGTGTGCGCGGCATGGTGCGCGTCGGATTGTGCTGCTTGAAATCGATGAGTTGGCATTGCTGACCATCGATTCGGATCTGCGCCGGCTGTTCCCCGATATCGAAGTGGTGCGCGTGCTCGGCGATTGTGGCGACCCGGCCGTGGTTGCGTATGCATTGAACACCGCGACCCCGGATGCGGTGTTCCATGCCGCCGCCTACAAGCAGGTGCCGTTGCTGGAAGAGCAGTTGCGCGAAGCGGTGCGCAACAACGTGCTGGCAACCGAGAACGTGGCGCGCGCCTGTCAGCGTGCGCGCATCGAGACCTTCGTCTTCATCTCGACCGACAAGGCCGTCGAGCCGGTCAATGTGCTGGGCGCGAGCAAGCGCTACGCCGAGATGATTTGCCAGAGTCTTGACGCCCGCGATGCGCCGACGCGCTTCATCACGGTGCGCTTCGGCAACGTGCTGGATTCGGCCGGCAGCGTGGTGCCGTTGTTCCGTGAGCAGATCCGTCAGGGCGGGCCGGTCACGGTGACGCACCCGGATGTGACGCGGTACTTCATGACCATTCCCGAAGCCTGCCAGTTGGTGGTGCAGGCCGCTGCCTCCGCTTCGCATGGTGCGATCTACACATTGGACATGGGCGAGCCGGTGCCGATCCGCTTGCTGGCCGAGCAGATGATTCGGCTTGCCGGCAAGCAGCCGGGCAAGGATGTGGCGATTCTCTATACCGGCTTGCGTCCGGGCGAGAAGCTACATGAAACGCTGTTCTATTCGGACGAAGACTATCGCCCCACCGCGCATCCCAAGATCCTGGAAGCCGGTGTGCGCGAGTTCTCGCACGAGCAGGTGTTGCAGCTGGTGACGCGCTTGCGTGAGGCGGTTAACCGCTATGACATCAAGGCAATGGAGAGTGTGTTGGGCAGTCTGATGCCGGATTTTGCGGCTGCTCGACGGAAAGTCGACACGCGATCTGATACGGTCGTTCCATTCCCCGCACGTGAGGTCAGAAGACTTTAATGAGCAAGCGTATTCGCAAGGCCGTATTCCCCGTCGCAGGTCTTGGGACCCGCTTTCTTCCGGCAACCAAGACGGTGCCGAAAGAAATGCTGCCAATCATCGACAAACCGTTGATCCAGTACGCCGTCGACGAGGCCATCCAGGCCGGTTGCGATACGCTGATCTTCGTGACCAATCGCTACAAGCACTCGATCGCCGACTACTTCGACAAGGCTTACGAGCTTGAGCAGAAGCTCGAGCGTGCCGGCAAGCTCGAACAGCTGGAGCTGGTGCGTCATGCATTGCCCGAAGGCGTGCGTGCCATTTTCGTGACGCAGGCCGAGGCACTGGGTCTGGGGCATGCGGTGCTGTGCGCCAAGGCCGTGGTCGGCGACGAGCCGTTCGCGGTGTTGTTGCCTGACGATCTCATCTGGAACCGCGGCGCTGGTGCGCTGACCCAGATGGCCGATGTGGCCGAAGCGTCGGGCGGCAGCGTCATCGCCGTCGAGGACGTGCCGCATGACAAGACCGCCAGTTACGGCATCGTGGCTACCGATGCATTCGATGGTCGCAAGGGGCGTATTAACGCCATCGTCGAAAAGCCCAAGCCGGAAGTGGCACCGAGCAATCTGGCAGTGGTCGGTCGTTACGTGCTTAGCCCGAAGATCTTCGAACTGCTCGAAGAAACCGGTGCAGGCGCAGGCGGCGAGATCCAGCTGACCGATGCGATTGCCGGGCTGCTGCAGCAGGAAACCGTCGATGCGTATCGCTTCGAAGGCCGTCGTTTCGATTGCGGCGCGCACATCGGCCTGATCGAGGCCACGGTGCATTTCGCGCTCGAGCACGAGAAGCATGGTGGGCCGGCCAAGGAAATCCTGCGTGCTGCATTGGCCGAGGCCGACGCGCGCGGCTGATTGCCCGGTCATTGCCTGCATCCACGAACGACGCCATCCGGCGTCGTTCGTCATTTGGGGCGTCGCAGATCAGGATCGACGTGCTGGTCGAGATCGATGGGGAAGCGCTGGCTGATCGACCGATGCGCACGCAGGTGCAGGGCAACGCCAAGCCTGTGCCGCTAGAATCCTTGGCATGAGCCAAGCTGCCGAATCCAGTGAACTGATCAACGTCGTCGTGCTGCTGGGCGCTGCCGTAGTTGCGATCCCCTTGTTCCGTCGTCTGGGCCTGGGCTCGGTGTTGGGGTACCTGGCTGCGGGATTGGCGATTGGTCCGTTCGGCCTGGGGTTGTTCGATGAGCCGCAGGCGATCCTGCATGTGGCCGAGCTGGGCGTGGTGATGTTTCTGTTCGTGATCGGGCTGGAAATGCGGCCGTCCCACCTGTGGAGTCTGCGCAAGGAGATCTTCGGTCTTGGGACCGCGCAGATTGCCGTTTGCACGCTGGTACTGACCGGCATCGGCATGTTGCTCGGCTTTGCGCCGCCGGTGGCGTTTGTCGCCGCGTCCGGCTTCGTGCTGACCTCCACGGCGGTGGTGATGCAATTGCTGGCCGAGCGTGGCGATGTCGCCCTGCCGCCGGGTCAAAAGATCGTGGCGATTCTGCTGTTCGAAGATCTGTTGATCGTGCCGCTGCTGGCGATCGTGGCCTGGATGGGATCCAACGGCGACCCGCAGGCGGCGTCGCAGCGCTGGCAGGACATCGGCATCGGTCTGGCCTGCATCGTCGGGTTATTGGTGGCAGGGCGCTGGCTGCTCAATCCCTTGTTCCGGATCCTGGCTGCGTCCAAGGCACGCGAGGTGATGACGGCGGCTGCCTTGCTGGTGGTACTGGGCGCGGCGCTGTTGATGCAGGTGGGTGGGTTGTCGATGGCGATGGGGGCGTTTCTGGCCGGTGTGCTGCTGTCCGAATCCACCTTCCGGCATCAGATCGAAGCGGACATCGAGCCGTTTCGCGGGATTTTGCTGGGGCTGTTCTTCCTCGGCGTCGGCATGAGCCTGGACCTGCACGTGGTTGCGGCGGATTGGCGGCTGATCGTTGCCGGCGTGCTGGCCTTGATGGTGGGCAAGGGCGTGTGCATCTATGCGGTGGCGCGGCTGATGCGCAGCGACCATCGCCAGGCGCTGGACCGTGGCGTGCTGATGGCGCAGGGCGGCGAGTTCGCGTTCGTGCTGTTTGCCGCGGCATCGGCTTCCGGCGTCATCGATGCACAGGTCAACGCCAGCCTGACCGCGATCGTGGTGGTGTCGATGGCGCTGACGCCGTTGTTCGTGCTGCTGCAGCGCCGGCTGACGCCAGCCGCCAAGCCGTCGCTGGAGGGCGTGGAAGCAGTCAGTGACCAGACCGGCAGCGTGCTGATCATCGGGTTTGGGCGCTTCGGTCAGGTCGCCAGCCAGTCGCTGCTGGCACGCGATGTGGACGTGACCATCATCGACAACGACATTGAGATGATCCAGAGCGCGGAGGAGTTTGGTTTCAAGATCTACTACGGCGACGGCACCCGGCTGGATGTGTTGCATGCGTCCGGTGCGCACAGCGCACGCGCGATTGCAGTGTGCGTCGACAACCGCGAGGCGGCCAATCGCATCGTGGAGCTGGCAACGCGCGAGTTCCCGCACGCCCGATTGTTGGTGCGCTCGTACGATCGTGAGCATTCGTTGCAGTTGGTCGCTGCCGGCGTGGATTACCAGATCCGCGAGACCTTCGAGTCGGCGGTGGCGTTCGGTCAAGCGGCCTTGGTCGAGCTGGGCGTGGACGAGGACGAGGCCGTCATCATCGCGCGCGAGATCCGGCGTCGCGATGCCGAGCGTTTCGAATTGGAGATTGCGGCCGGCAACACGCGTGCAGGTGCTGTGTCAGGGCTGATGTACGGCAATATCACGCCGACCGTGCCCAAACCTACGCCGTTCACTCCGCCGAGGAGGGAGAGCCGCACGCTGAATCCCGATGCGGTGCCGCAGGCCAATTCGGTAGAAGAAGCGGCCCGCGACTGAGCCACGTGTGCAGGGTGAGCGCCGACACATGTTCAGCGCTGCGCTTGCATTGGCTGGTCGAGAAAACACATTGGGCGGCAAAGCAGCCGGCGCCCATGCGTCAGCCGCCAGCCGATCGACTCAGCTGTGCGTGCGTTGCGCGGCCGCGAAGGCTTCCAACTGCTCGGGGGTGGCGTCTTTCTGGTGCTGCTGTTTCCAGTCGGCAAACGGCATGCCATAGACCGCTTCGCGCGCCTGATCCTTGCTCATCGGTCGGCCGTGCGCTTCTGCGGCTTCGCGGTACCAGTCGCCCAGGCAATTGCGGCAGAAGCCGGCCAGGATCATCATATCGATGTTCTGCACATCGAGCCGGTCCTGGTTGAGATGCTGCAACAGACGGCGAAATGCGGCCGCTTCGATAGAGGTGGTGATGGAATCTGGCGTTGAGGTGGTGTCGGTCATGACGGAATCGGGGACAATAGACGGCCTTCGACTCTACACCTGACGCCCCATGACCGTTTCCGCGCCAGCTGCCTCTGCTCCGGCCCGCCTCCTCGATGGCCGCCGCATTGCCGAGGACCTGCTCGACGGATTGAAGCTGCGGGTTGACGCGCGTGTATCGGCCGGCAAGGCGCGCCCCGGGTTGGCCGTGGTGCTGGTCGGCGGCGACCCGGCCTCGTCGGTGTATGTGCGCAACAAGCGACGCGCGGCGGAGAAGGTCGGTATCGAGGCCTTCGATTACGACTTGCCGCAAGGCACCAGCGAGGCCGAGCTGGCGACATTGATCGACCGGCTCAACGCCGATCCCAAGATCCACGGCATCCTGATCCAGCTGCCGCTGCCGGGCATTCCCGATGCCAATCGGTTGATCCAGCGCATCGACCCGCGCAAGGACGTGGATGGCTTTCATCCGCAGAATGTGGGGCATCTGGCATTGCGCGAATTCGGCCTGCGCCCGTGCACGCCGCGCGGCATCGTGACCTTGCTCGCGCATACCGACCAACCGGTGCGCGGGCGCAACGCGACCATCGTGGGCGTGAGCAATCACGTGGGCCGGCCGATGGGGCTGGAATTGCTGATCGCCGGTTGCACGGTCACCAGCTGCCACAAGTTCACCCCGCCCGAGGTGCTGGAAGCCAGCGTGCGCAATGCCGACATCCTGGTGGTGGCGGTGGGCCGCCCGGGTCTGATTCCGGGCGAGTGGGTGAAGCCGGGCGCGGTGGTCATCGATGTGGGCATCAATCGCCTGGAAGACGGGCGTCTGGTCGGCGATGTCGGTTTCGACGCCGCCGTGCAGCGCGCGGCCTGGATCACGCCGGTGCCGGGTGGAGTCGGGCCGATGACGGTGGCCACGTTGATGCAGAACACGCTGGAAGCGGCCGACGCAGCCGGCTGAGGCGCGCGCGTAACGCAGCATTGCGGCTGCGTTGTGTCTTCGTGAAGGCTTTCAGGGTAAAATGCCGCGCTTCCCCAAACTCGGGTCCGCCGATGCTCCGCATCCAGGCTGAAGCTCTCACCTACGACGACGTTTCGCTCGTCCCCGCTCATTCGATCGTCCTGCCCAAGGATGTCAGCCTGGAAACCCGGCTGACCCGCGATCTGCGCCTGAAACTGCCGATTCTTTCGGCCGCGATGGACACAGTGACCGAACACCGCCTTGCGGTGGCCATGGCCCAGCTGGGCGGCATCGGCATCATCCACAAGAACCTGACGCCTGCGCAGCAGGCGGGCGAAGTGGCCCGGGTCAAGAAGTTCGAATCCGGCGTGATCACCGAGCCGTTCACGGTCAGCCCGGATACCACGATCGGTGAAGTGATTGCGCTGACCCGCGCGCGCAACATCTCCGGCGTGCCGGTGGTGGATGGCAGCGAGCTGGTCGGCATCGTCACCAGCCGCGACATGCGCTTCGAGAAGAAGCTCGACGATCCGGTCCGCCACATCATGACCAAGAAGGATCGTCTGATCACCGTGCGCGAAGGCGCCAGCGATGAGGAAGTGCTGGAGCTGCTGCATCGCAACCGCATCGAAAAGATCCTGGTGGTCAACGACAGCTTCGAGCTGCGCGGCCTGATCACGGTCAAGGACATCCAGAAAAAGACCGACAACCCTAATGCTGCCAAAGACGCTGCCAAGCGCTTGCTGGTGGGTGCGGCGGTGGGTGTGGGCGGCGATACCGAACAGCGCATCGAACTGCTTGCCGCAGCGGGCGTGGATGTGGTGATCGTGGATACCGCGCATGGCCATTCGCAGGGCGTGATCGATCGCGTGGCCTGGGTCAAGAAGACCTATCCGCAGCTGCAGGTGATCGGCGGCAACATCGTCACCGGCGATGCCGCGCTGGCGTTGATGGATGCCGGCGCCGATGCGGTCAAGGTCGGCGTGGGTCCGGGCTCGATCTGCACCACGCGCGTGGTCGCCGGTGTCGGCGTGCCGCAGATCACTGCGGTCGACATGGTGGCCGAAGCGCTGCAGGACCGCATTCCGCTGATCGCCGATGGCGGCATCCGCTATTCCGGCGACATCGGCAAGGCGCTGGTCGCTGGTGCGTCCACGGTGATGGTCGGCGGCTTGCTGGCCGGTACCGAGGAGGCACCGGGCGAGGTCGAGTTGTTCCAAGGGCGCAGTTACAAGAGCTACCGTGGCATGGGCAGCCTGGGCGCGATGGAGAAGGGGTCCAAGGACCGCTATTTCCAGGACGCCAGCGACGCCGACAAGCTGGTGCCGGAAGGCATCGAAGGCCGCGTGCCGTATCGCGGACCGGTCGGCGGCATCATCCATCAGCTGATCGGCGGTCTGCGCGCGACCATGGGCTATGTCGGCTGCGCCACTGTCGAAGAGATGCGCACCAAGCCGAAGTTCGTCAAGATCACCGGCGCCGGTCAACGCGAAAGCCATGTCCACGACGTGCAGATCACGAAAGAGCCGCCGAACTATCGCGCTGGGTAAGCCAGCGCGCGGGAGTGGGGATTCGGCATTCGGGATTCGTAAGAGCCTACCGCGTCCTCATCCGGCAGCGGTTGTGGCTAGCGTTTTTGCGAATCTCCAATCCCAACTCCCCAATCCCGGCCCTCGATGACCAACATCCATACCGACAAGATCCTCATCCTCGATTTCGGCGCGCAGTACACCCAGCTGATTGCGCGGCGTATCCGCGAAATCGGCGTGTACTGCGAGATCTGGGCCTGGGATCATGATCCATCCGAGATTGCCGGATTCGGTGCCAAGGGCATCATTCTGTCCGGTGGGCCGGAATCGACCACGTTGCCGGGGGCGCCGGTGGCGCCGCAGGAAGTGTTCGACAGCGGCTTGCCGGTGTTCGGTATCTGCTACGGCATGCAGACCCTGGCTGCGCAGCTAGGCGGAGCGACAGAAGCTGCAGATCAACGCGAATTCGGCCACGCCGAAGTCGATGTTGTGGCGGCCGATGCGCTGTTCGCCGGCCTGACCGATCACGCCGGCGCCTCGCGTTTGAATGTGTGGATGAGCCACGGCGATCACGTCTCGCAGGTGCCGCCGGGCTTCACCGTCACCGCAGTGACCGATCGCATTCCGGTGGCGGCGATGTCCAACGAGGACAAGCGCTGGTACGGCGTGCAGTTCCATCCGGAAGTCACCCACACGCTGCAGGGCCAGACCTTGTTGCGCCGCTTTGTGGTCGATGTGTGCGGGTGTCAGACGCTGTGGACGGCGGCCAACATCATCGACGACCAGATTGCGCGCGTGCGCGAGCAGGTGGGCGATGACGAGGTTATTCTTGGCCTGTCCGGCGGCGTCGATTCGTCGGTGGTCGCTGCGCTGTTGCACAAGGCGATCGGCGACAAGCTGACCTGCGTGTTCGTCGATACCGGCCTGCTGCGCTGGCAGGAAGGCGACCAGGTGATGGCGATGTTCGCCGAGCACATGGGCGTCAAGGTGATCCGCGTCAACGCGGCCGACCGCTATTTCGCCAAGCTCGAAGGCGTGAGCGACCCGGAAGCCAAGCGCAAGATCATCGGCAACCTGTTCGTGGATATCTTCGACGAAGAGTCCAACAAGCTCGCCAATGCCAAGTGGCTGGCGCAGGGCACGATCTATCCGGACGTGATCGAGTCGGCCGGCAGCAAGACCGGCAAGGCGCACGTGATCAAGAGCCACCACAACGTCGGTGGCTTACCCGAGCACATGAAGTTGGGTCTGGTCGAACCGTTGCGCGAATTGTTCAAGGACGAAGTGCGTCGTCTCGGCGTCGAACTCGGCCTACCGCGCACGATGGTGTATCGCCATCCGTTCCCGGGCCCGGGCCTGGGCGTGCGCATCCTGGGCGAAGTGAAGCGCGAGTACGCCGAGCTGCTGGCCAAGGCCGATGCGATCTTCATCGACGAACTGCGCAAGGCCGATCTGTACGACAAGACCAGTCAGGCATTCGCGGTGTTCCTGCCGGTCAAGTCGGTCGGCGTGGTCGGCGATGCACGCGCCTACGAATGGGTGATCGCGCTGCGCGCGGTGGAAACCATCGACTTCATGACCGCGCACTGGGCACACCTTCCGTACGATTTTCTCGGCACGGTCAGCAATCGCATCATCAACGAACTGCGCGGCGTCTCGCGCGTGGTCTACGACATCTCCGGCAAACCGCCTGCGACGATCGAGTGGGAGTGATTTAAACGACAAAGGCGCCGCAAGGCTCCTTTGTCGTTATGGCAATCCGGTCGGGCAATGGAATGGACTTGTCGGTGCACCGCATCGAGGCATGGGTCAACTGCTGGCTGGATAGCCGGCGTGCGTGTCGCAAACATCACCACTGCGCGCGACCCAATCCAACTCGATCAAGTCTTCCAGTGTGCCGGCAAGTCGAACGGGAATTATCGGTACTGGCTAAAGAGAAAGCCGCGCAACGCGCGGCTTGATTCGCAATGTGTTGCAGTATCCCTCAACGCAGCTTGGCCAGCGCCACGCGCGCATCCGCCATGAACTTCTGCGTTTCCTGCGGGGTGGAGAGGTTGGCGCCAAGCTGATTGAGCACTTGCTCGATATCGTTCGACGCTTCCCAGGCTTCGTCGCAGAGCATGCCGGCGATGGGCCCGAGATAGTTCAGCGCGACCTTTTCCAGGGCTTCGCGGACGCGCTCGTTCGGTGCGCCTGCATTGTCGTTGCCTGACAGTGCAGGGGCAGGCGATACGACCAGTGCCGTCGGCGCCGGGCCAGGCGTGGCCGCCACGGCTGCCCGCGGCGCAGCCGGCGCACCGCCCAGATCCTGCTCGAAACCACCCATCAACCACTGGCGTGAGTCATGGCTGAGCAGCGAGGGCTTGCCCATGCCGGCGCCGGGGTCGGTCTGAAAACGGGCCTTTGCCGCGTTGACCATGGTGAGGCGTTGCACCGCCTCGTCATTGCGCAGCATGCGGAATACCACTTCTTCGATCTGCCCGGCATTGAGGCGGACGATGCAGGAGTGGTTTTCTTCGGTGACGATGAACAGAAAGCCGGACGCCTTCTTCAATGCCAGCGCCTTGAGCTCGCGCAGGATCTCGATCAGCGGACGGAATTCAGTGGACATGGCGTCTTCCTTGCATCATCTGGTACGGAGTGGGTGCGAGCGGCTCAGCGTTTGCTGAGGCGCTCCATGGCCAGCCGGACACTGTTGGACAGGCGAGAGATGGCGCGCGCCAGGGTACCGATTTCATCTTTGAGATTGACCTCGTCGATGGTGTGGTTCCACTTGCCCAGGCTCAGTTCTTCGGCCACGGTGGTCAAATGCTGGATGGGGCGCAACACGCGGCTCCAGATCAACGCCCATTGCAGGCCGAGCAGCAACGCGCAGACCAACAAGCCGATGCCGGCGATCCATAACGATTGGCGCACGATCACCCCATTGACGTCGCTCTTGGGGTATGCCGAGACCAGGGTGAAGCCCCAATCGGGCACTTCCTGCTTGGTGACGACCCAATCGTTGGGGCTGTCCTTGACGATCCGCTCGATGGTGGCGGTATCGGTGGTGGCACCGGTGGTGGACTGGAAGCGCAGTTTGTTCTTGCTGTCGAAGATGGCGATGAAGCCGGAATCGAGCACGCGGCGGCTGCTGACCACGTTTTCCAGCGCCTGCGTATCGGCCTTGTAGCCGACGTACCAGGCACCGATCACGCGCTTGTCGTTGCCGGCAAAGATTGGCTCGTAGCCGGTGACATACGGGTTGCCGAGGATGTCGACCACGCCGTAGAAACTTTCGCCGTTACGCAGCTTGGCGGCGGCCTGGCCGTTGGGATCGAGCACGGTGCCGATGGCGCGGCTGCCGTCGTCCTTCTTGACGTTGGTGGAGATGCGCACGAAGTCTTCGCCGGTCCGCGAGAACAGCGTGGCGGTGCCTTCGTGGATGGCGGTGACATCGTCGAGCATGTCGAAGGCATTGGCTTGCGCCTTCTGGCCCAGCAGCAGGTCGTTGGCGTTGCGGTCGCCCACGCGCACTTCGTTGCCGATGCTTGCGGCGCCGTGTGCGTTGGCTTCCTTGCGCAGCTGGCGCATGGAGGAATTGACGCGGTCGAGCATCATCGCGCGAGTGACCGAGAACAGGGTCTGCAACGACACCGACTGGCGCTCGATCGCGTCGCCGGCCTCGAACTTGACCCGGTTCGCTTCGGTAATGGCCAGAATGACCGTCAGTGCCGCAACCACGACCAGCACCAAGGCCAGCACCGGCAACAGCAGGCGCACCCGCAAAGAGTGACGAAGCATCGCAATTCCCCTGAACGCGTTTAGTGATTGGATCGAGTGCCGCCGCTGCGCTTTGCTGCGTCCGGACCTAGCCGTTATCGGCTGTCGCACACGATGCTGAAGCGGCCCCCTTGCCGCTCGGCGGTGCATACCATAGCGCAAGCCGGTCGATTTGACAGGGCGGCGGTCACGCTGCCTGGCCCTGCGTTCAAGAATGCTGGACCGCTCAGGTCTCCAGCGACAGGATCCCGCGACGCAAAGCGACGGTCACTGCATGGGTGCGATCGTGCACGCCGAGCTTGCACAGGATGTTTTTCATATGCGCCTTGACGGTCTCTTCGGAAATCGTCAGGGCGCTGCCGATCTGCTTGTTGGAGCAGCCGGTGGCGACCAGGCTGAGCACTTCGGTTTCGCGCGCAGACAGGGCATCGTCGAGTACGTGTGCGGCGATGTTTTCGGCCACCAGCGCTGGCACATGCCGACGTTGACCGCGGCGCACGTCGCGGATGGTGTCCACCAGTTCGCGGCGCAGCGAACTTTTCAGCAGGTAGCCGCAGGCACCGGCCTGCAACGCGCGCACCGCACGCACATCGCCGGTGTAGGTGGTCAGCACGATGACCTTGGCAGCCGGGTCGAGGCGGCGGATGCGCTGGATCGCTTCCACACCATCCACGCGCGGCATTTGCAGATCCATCAGCACCACATCCGGGCGCAGGCTGCTGTAGCAGGCCACCGCCTGCTCGCCGTCTTCGGCCTCGCCGACCACGCGCATGTCGTGCTCGGCCGCGAGCATGGCGCTGAGACCATCGCGCAGCAGCGGATGGTCGTCTACCACCAGCACATCGGTTGCTTTGACTATCTCAGCCATTGCGGCTCTCCGTGGATGTTGCCCGTTGAAATGGCCACCACCAGCGCGGTGGACTTGCGTAGGCCGCACGCGCGGGTACCAGGATCTGAATTTCGGTACCGCTGCCGGGGCGCGACCACAACTGCATCTTGGCGCCGATGCGTTGCGCGCGTTCCTGCATGCCGGTAAGTCCCCAGTGGCCGGTGCGGGCGTGGCCGTGCAGCACGTCCGGTTCGAGACCGCAGCCATCGTCGTGGATGCGCAGCACGAAGTCACGTGCACCGTAACGCAGTTCCAGCGCAATGCGGGTGGCATTGGCATGCCGGTCGGCATTGGTCAGCGCTTCGCGGCCGAGCTGGAACAGCTCATCGGCCACCAGCGGGCGCAAGCGCAGCGGCCGGCCTTCGACCAGCACATGCAGTTCCGCCGTGGGTGGCGGCATGCTCGCATTGCGTGCCCGTTGCAATGCACCGGCGAGGTTTTCATGTAGGGATTGGCTGTCGCGCAGCCCGTTGACGCGGTCGCGGCCTTCGATCAGCGCGTCTTCGGCCAGGTCCACCGCCTGCTCCAGTTCCAGCCGGCGCGGGTCGTTCGAGGGCAACGAGCGGCTGGCCGCGTGCAGACGCAGAATCAGTCCCTGCGTGCCCTGCAACAAGGTGTCGTGCAATTCGCGGGCGATGCGCTCGCGTTCGCGATAACGCTCTTCCAGGCGCGCACGCAAGCGGCCGGCGACGTGGCGGGTACGCATGCGCCAGGCGATGCCCAATGCCAGCAGCACCGCAAGCGCGCAGCAGAGCTTGAACTGCCAGGTCTGCACGAACGCCGCGGCAATGACGAAGTCCAGCGTATCGCCGCGTTCGTTCCATACGCCGTCGTTGTTGGCTGCGGCAATGTGGAAGCGATAACGCCCCGGAGCGAGATTGGTATAGAACGCCTCATTGCGATTGCCGGCGTCCTGCCATTGCGCGTCCACGCCCTCCAGCTGGTAGCGAAAGCGCACGCGTTCGGGGCGGGTGAGGCTGATGGCGTCGTAGCCAATGCGCAGGCGATCGGTCCATTTTGGCAGTTGCAGGCCGTCCTGTCGCGGATAGGGCCGGTCGTTGGCGACTATCTCGGTGATGAACACCGCCGGCGCGATCGGGTTGCGGTAGGTCTGTTCGGGATCGAGCCAGGCCAGGCCCTGATTGGTGGCGAACCAGAGCAACCCATCGTCGGCGGCAAGTGCGGTGGGCACCGGCGTGGCCTGCTGGGCGACGCCCGGCAGCCCATCCATGATGTCGTACAGGTGCAGCGCCGGGCTGGCCACGCCGGTGCGCAGGCTGGTCAGCAGCGCTTGCCGACCGAGGTGCACCACGCCGCGATTGCCGTTCAACCAGAACGTGCCGCGGCGGTCCTGCGCGATGCCGGTGATGCCTTGCAGTAGCGCAGTGGCCTGGTCGGGTACCTGTCGAAAGTGGCCATCCTCGCCCAACACCGCAAGCCCGGTTTCGCCAGCCACCAGCGTGAGCGAGCCGCGTTGCAGCACGGCGGTGATCGGGCCGACCGACAAGCCGTCGGCCGCGCTGTATCGGTGGACCTGCGTGCCGCGCAACATGCGCAGTTCGCCCGTGACGGTACCCACCCACATGCCGCCATCGCTGCTGTTTGCCAGCACCGAACATGGCGTGTCCTGCAGGCTAGCGATGGGTTGCCAGAGGCCACTGTCGAACTGGAAGGCTCCATCGGCTTCGGTGCAGATCCATGGACGGTTGTGCGCATCGACAACCAGGGCGCGCACGGAGCCGGCCGACAATGCATGTGGCAGCGGCACTGCTTGCCCGCGGCCTGCTTGAAGCCGTAACAGGTCGTGCCTGCCCAGTACCCAGCCGCTGGCGGTCGCCGGGACGTCCAGTACGGCGACAGACGCACCGTGCCGCAAACGTTCGACGCGATCGCGCGTCAACGCCTGCAGGCGACCGTCGCGAAAGGTCGCCAGCAGCGGTGCTGCGGCCTGGCTGGGCGTGGTGGTGAAGAGCGCCACCGCCATCGCCTGACCCGGCAACAGCGGCGCAAGCGGCAGCAACGCGCGATGACGGAAGCGGTTGAGGCCCAGATTGGTGCCGGCCCACAGATTGCCTTCGCGATCTTCCAGCAGCGGGCCGGCGGTGGTCGAGGTCAGGCCCTGCATGGTGTCGAAGCGTTCCAGCACCGGCGCCGATGACGCCGGCGATGCGATGCGGAACAGCCCGCGCGCCGCGTAGTCGCTGCCCCACAACGCACCGTCGCGGGTGAAGCGGATGCGGTGCGCAAACAGGCCGGGAAACTGCGGCTGCGCGCGTACCGCTGCGGGCAGCACCTGGCCGTGCGCGTCGGTCAGCGCGAACACGCCGCGATACGGATCGGCCAACCAGATCGCGCCATCGGGACTCTCGGTCATGGTGACGAAATGGCCGATTCGCTGGCCGCTGGGCTCGAAACGTTTGGCGCCGGGCCGCAGCAGCAGAATCTGCGCACCATCGCTGACCCACAGCACGCCGCGGCGATCGCGCAACAGCCATTGCGCGCGGGTGGCTGCATAGCCCCAATCCATACCGGCGCGTTGCCAACGTTGCCCGTCGAACCAGCACAACCCGCCATCGATGGCCGCCCACAGACGCCCGCTGCCATCGCGCTCGATCCGGAACACCATGCCGGCCGGCAGGTCCTTGCCGGGTGCGAAGTGGGTGAGGTGGCCGTCCGCCATCCGGTCGATGCCGGCGTTGAAATAGCCGATCCAGGCGCTGTTGTCCGGCGTTAGCGCCAGCGTGGTCATGTTGTGCGAGGCATAGGCCTGGCCATCGGGCGGCGGCTGCCGCGCGAAGCGTTGGCCGTCGAACTGGAACAGCCCGAAGCCGGTGGCCAACCACAACGGGCCGGTGTCGGCCTGCTGGATGTCCCAGATATCGGCTGGCGCACCACGCTCGGTACTCCACGCGGTGTGGTGGAACTGCAGCAATCCGTCGCGCGTGGAGGCGATCGCGCTTGCCCAGGCCGGTGCGCACAGCAGGTTGCTGCCACAGCACGCCAACGCCGCCAGCGCGATGCACAGGCGCAGCAGCGAAGACGATCGAATGGCGGGCGCATGCGGCATCGCGGCATTGTCGGGCGGGATCAGGGCAAGCACCAACACCTCTTTCGGGGGAGCGACGTGTGGATCGAATTCGAGTAGGTGCTACTAGCGAGCGAGATTCGGCACGGTTGGACTTCAGCGCCGTGTGCGCTGCGCTGCACGCAACGATAGGGCGGGGCGATTGTGGTGACGGGCGGCGTAACGTGCAGATTGGCGATGCGGTTGTGATCGGTTGTCTGCGTTCTCTACTGCCGAGCACGTCGATCGATACCCCCGAAAGAGTGAGCGATTCGCCTCACCTTCAGGGGTAGGGCGCGACGGCACCTGACCTCACCATGAGGTCATTCCCCGCCGGAGACGCCGCATGGCAGGTCTGACCGCCGCCGCTCGCCCCGATGCGCACAGTGCAGGCGTCAACCAACCGACTGCCCCACGTGTGCGTGCGGTGGCCAGAGCCATGCACTACATCGACACGCATCTGTGCGAACCCATCAGCGTGGCGCAATTGGCAGGTGCGGCGTGCATGAGCCGCTTCCATTTCGCGCGCGTGTTTCGCGAGGTGGTGGGTGCCAGCCCGATGGAATACCTGCGTGGTCGCCGCATCGAACGTGCACAGGTGTTGCTGCGCGAAAGGCGCCACAGCATCAGCCAGATCGCCACCGATCTGTGCTTCTTCGATCAGAGCCATTTCGTGCGCAGCTTTCGGCATGCCACCGGCTGCACACCGGCGCGCTTTGCCGCGCAAGACGCGATGGATGCCTGCGCTGCGTTGACCACATCGCGTGCGCAAGTGCGCAGCGGCCACCCGTTTTCATCTTCCCTGGAGCATCACCCATGAGCACCGCTACTGCAGTTCCCGGCACACGCCTGCTGTCGCCCGGCGATCACGCCCTGATCCTGATCGACCATCAATCGCAGATGGCCTTCGCCACCCACACCATCGACATCTCCGCGCTGCGCAACAACGTGGCGCTGATTGCCAAGGGTGCCAAAGGCTTCAAGGTGCCGGTGATCCTGACCACCGTGGCGGAAAAATCTTTCTCCGGTCCGTTGTTTCCCGAGCTGCCGGAGATCTTTCCCGGCGAGCCGGTGTACGACCGCACCAGCATGAATGCCTGGGAAGATCCTGCCGTGATCGACCGCGTCAATGCCATCGGCAAGCAGCGGCTGGTGATCGCCGGGCTGTGGACCAGCGTGTGCATCGTCGGCCCGACGCTGTCGGCGATCGAACAAGGGTTTGAGGTCTACGTCATCACCGATGCCTGCGGCGATGTCAGCGATGAAGCGCACGAACGCGCGGTCGCGCGCATGCTGCAGGCCGGCGCCGCGCCCATCACCAGCGTGCAATACCTACTGGAATTGCAGCGCGATTGGGCGCGCGGTGAGACCTATGACCTAACCACCGGGATTGCACGCGCACATGCCGGCGGCTACGGCATCGGCATCCAGTACGCCAAGACGATGTTTGGCGCGCAGGAAGGCGGGCATTGAACCGCTCTCTGCTGCGCGGTACTCCCGGCCAGGCAGCTGCGGTGTTGCTGCTGCGCATCGCCGGTGGCGGCTTTCTGTTGCCGCATGGATTAGGCAAGTTGCTGGGGTGGTTCGGTGGTCCGGGCCTGGTCGGCTTTGCTGGTGAACTGCAGCACTTTGGCTTTCCTGCAGCGGCACCGTTGCCGCTGGTGTTGGCACTGGTACAGACCTTGTCCGGCGTTGCGGTCTTGCTCGGCGCATGGACGCGCGCTAGTGCGACGCTTGCCGCGTTGTTCATCGCCATCACCGTGGTGTTGGCAGTGCCCAACGGCTGGTTCTGGATGCACGGCGGCATGGAGTATCCGCTGATGTGGCTGCTGGTCTTGCTGGCACTGATCGGCACCGGTGGCGGCGACTGGTCGCTGGATGGATGGCGCAGGCGCGTCGCCAGATGAGCAACAACCCCTCACACGACGCCGGACGACGTCAACTGCTGCAGGGCGCTGCGGCCAGCCTCGCGGTTGCTGCACTCCCGGGCGTCGTGTCTGCCGCCACCTCGCCGACTTCCAAGGCAGCTGACATGGTCGATCTTGTCGTTCGCAATGCGCGCATCACCACACTGGATCCGCGCCAGCCCAGTGCCAGCGCAATTGCGGTGGCCGATGGACGCATCGTCGCGGTCGGCGACGATGCACACGTCATGGCGCTAGCTAAGGGCGCACGCGTCATCGATGCGCAGGGTCGACGCCTGCTGCCCGGCCTCAACGATAGCCATACCCATCTGATTCGCGGCGGGCTGAATTACAACCTCGAGTTGCGCTGGGACGGCGTGCGTTCGCTGGCCGATGCGATGGCAATGCTCAAGGCGCAGGTCGATCGCACGCCTGCGCCGCAATGGGTGCGCGTGGTCGGCGGTTTCACCGCGCATCAATTCGTCGAAAAACGTCTGCCCACATTGGATGAGATCAATACGATCGCACCGGACACGCCGGTATTTCTGCTGCATCTGTACGACCGCGCCTTGCTCAATCGCGCCGCGCTGCGCGCCTGCGGCTACGACAAGCAGACACCGGATCCGCCGGGCGGGCGTATCGAACGCGACAAACTCGGCAATCCCACCGGCCTGCTACTGGCCAAGCCCAACGCGCTGATCCTGTACGCAAGTCTGGCCAAAGGCCCGCGCTTGCCGCTGGAATATCAAGCCAACTCAACGCGCCACTTCATGCGCGAACTCAACCGGCTGGGCATCACCTCGGTGATCGATGCCGGCGGCGGTTTCCAGAACTATCCCGAGGACTATCAGGTCATCGAGCAGTTGCATGCAGCCGACCAACTGAGCGTGCGCATCGCCTACAACCTGTTCACCCAGAACAAGGGCAAGGAGGTCGATGACTTCCGTGGCTGGACCGAGATGATGCCGGTACGCAAGGGCGACGATCTGCTACGTCATAACGGTGCTGGTGAAATGCTGGTGTTCTCTGCGGCCGACTTCGAGCAGTTCAGCGAGCCGCGTCCGGAGTTGCCGCCGGAACTGGAGCCGGAGCTTGAACAGGTGGTGCGGCTGTTGGTGGAAAAGCGTTGGCCGTTCCGCATCCATGCCACCTATGACGAAAGCATCGGGCGCATTCTCGATGTCTACGAAAAGGTCAATGCGGAGATTCCGTTCGATGGCCTGCACTGGTTCATCGATCACGCCGAGACCATCACCCCGCGCAATATCGATCGCATCCGCGCCTTGAATGGTGGCATCGCCGTGCAGCACCGCATGGCCTATCAAGGCGAGGCTTTCGTCGAACGCTACGGCGTGCAAGCCGCACGGCACACACCGCCGGTGCGTCGCATGCTGGCTGCCGGGGTACCGGTCGGTGCCGGCACCGATGCCACGCGTGTTGCCAGTTACAACCCGTGGGTGGCGCTGTCGTGGCTAGTCACCGGCCGCACCGTAGGCGGGCTGGCCTTGTATGGCGAGGAGAATCTGCTTGATCGCGAACAGGCGTTGCGATTGTGGACGCAGGGCAGTGCGTGGTTCTCCGGCGACGAGGCCAACAAGGGCACGTTGGCGGTGGGGCAGCTGGCCGACTTCATCGTGTTGTCGAACGATTACCTGCACGTCGACGATGCCGCCATCGCCGACATCACCAGCGTGCTGACCGTGTTGGGCGGGCGCGTGGTGCATGGCGATGGCGACTTTGCCGCGCTTGCGCCGACCCTGCCACCTGCCATGCCGGACTGGTCGCCGGTCAACCGTTTCGGCGGCTATCACGTTGGTGGTGTGGTCACCGGGCTTGCCGGTGCCACCCACGTGCATGGCCACGGCTGTCACACCCATGGCACACATCGCCACGCGGCGCAGCACGCTGCACCGTCCGACGATCTGCGCAGTTTCTGGGGTGCATTGGGATGCGCGTGTTTCGCGTTCTGACGCCGCTGCCATCGTGCGCTAGCGTGCGTTGCGCACGCTGCCGCATCGCCTGTTTCATCCCACTGCCTGGAGCTTGGCCGCAATGACTTCTTCCGCTGCACCTGCCGGTGGCGGTGCCTGGGCGCCGCTGCGCGAGCCGGTCTTCCGTGCGTTGTGGCTGGCGATCCTGGGTAGCAACATCGGCACCTGGATCAACGATGTCGCCGCTTCGTGGGTGATGGCCGAACAGACCGGCTCGCCGTTGATGGTGGCGGCGGTGCAATCGGCAACCACCTTGCCGGTGGTGTTGTTTGCGCTGGCGGCCGGCACCCTGGCCGACATCGTCGACCGGCGCCGCTATCTGATGTTCACGCAAGCGTGGATGTTGCTGGTGGCCGGCATGTTGGCACTGCTGTCGCATCTGCAGTTGCTCACCCCCTGGGTGCTGGTGGGCCTGACCTTTGCGATGGGCACCGGCGCGGCGATGGCGATGCCGGCGCAGGCGGCGATCGTGTCGGAGCTGGTGCCGCGCCCGATGCTGGCCTCGGCAGTGGCGCTCAACTCGATTGGAATGAACATCGCACGCTCGATCGGCCCGGCGATCGGCGGCCTGATCGTGGCGCAGTTCGGCCCGCCGTGGGCCTTCCTGCTCAATGGGCTCACCTTCGGATTGATGCTGTGGGTGGTGTGGCGTTGGCGCCGCGAGACGCATGCCTCGGCGTTGCCACCGGAGAGTTTTGGGGCCGGCCTGCGCGCCGGCTTGCGTTACGCTGCGCGCGCCGGTGTGCTGCAGGCAGTGTTGATCAAGGCCGGCGGATTCTTTTTGTTTGCCAGCGCGCTGACGGCATTGTTGCCCTTGGTAGTGCGCCGCGAGATGCAACTGGGCGCCGGTAGTTACGGCATCTTGCTGGGCTGCATCGGGAT
This sequence comes from Xanthomonas sp. NCPPB 3959, assembly GCF_056675575.1. Lineage (NCBI taxonomy): Bacteria > Pseudomonadati > Pseudomonadota > Gammaproteobacteria > Lysobacterales > Lysobacteraceae > Xanthomonas > Xanthomonas sp. NCPPB 3959. Next base: position 514,375 of record NZ_JBWWVR010000001.1, on the reverse strand, counting down.
AGGTGCGATCAGTGGCGCATTGCTGTTGCCGCGGCTGCGCGCGCGTTACGACCGCGATCTGCTGGTATTCGTCGCCACCTTGGTGTGCGCGGCATCGCTGTTGGGGCTCGCGTTGTCGCGCCAGATCGGCGTGTTGTGCGTGGTGATGGTGGTGAATGGGCTGGCCTGGATCACCGTGCTGTCGTCGCTGCAGATCGCCGCGCAAACGTCGGTGCCGGCATGGGTGCGTGCGCGTGCGCTGTCGTTGTACATCGTGGTGTTTTCTGCAGGCATGGCCGGTGGCTCGTTGCTGTGGGGTGCGTTGGCGCAACGCACCTCGATTGCCACTGCGCTGCAGATCGCCGCCGCCGGTGCGGTGATTGCGGCGGTGCTGGTCAAGCGCGCGCGCATTGCCGGCACCGAACAGCTGGACCTTGCACCCGGGGGGCACTGGCCCACGCCTGCGCAATCGGACACGGTCGAACACGATCGCGGCCCGGTGCTGGTGACAGTGGAATACCGCATTGCCGCAGATGCACGCGCCGCGTTCATCCAGTTGATGACGCAACTCGGCAACGCACGCCGCCGCGATGGCGCAGTGGTCTGGGGCGTGGCCGAAGACGCCGCAACGCCTGGCGTGCAGCTGGAATATTTCATCGTCGCCTCGTGGCTGGAGCACTTGCGCCAGCACGAACGCGTTACCGGCGACGACCGCCAGTTGCAGGAGCGGATCCGCGCTTTGCATCAAGGCGAGCGTGCGCCGGTGGTGCGGCATTTTGTCGGCGGCGGCGGCGTGGCAGTGCCACCGCATGCGCATTCGGATATCTGATGACCGTGAACTGGAAATTCATCAGCGGTGTTGTGCTAGGTGTGGCAATCGGCTGCGGCTGCCGCGCGGCGGGCATTCCATCGCCTGCACCGACAGCCTTTGTAGGCGCGCTGCTGGTGCTGGCGATGACCTGCGGCTACGCATTGGCCGACCGCTTTCTGGCCCGCCGTGTCGCGCGCAACCTGATGCATTGCGGCGGGCCCAGCGGCCGCACGGCGGGGCAGGGGAAAGGATGAGCCTGGCATTGCTTGGCGTACTGCTCGCATTGGCAATTGGCGTCGGTTGCCGGCTGCTGGATCTGCCGTTGCCGGCACCGCCACGCCTGACCGGCGCGTTGTTGGTGGTCGCGATGAGTGGCGGGTTTTTGCTGGCAGATTGGGTGCTGCGTTAACTCAGCACGGTGTTTGATAGGCGCTGGTGACGCAGATGCACTGACGAATCAATGATGTCGAATTGATGTGTTGGAGCGGCTGAAAAAATTACTTCATGCCGGTCTGTTGCGGAGCGGCTGATCTGGGTCTTCGGTGCAGGGCGGCTGATCTGCGGGTTTGCTGCAGGGCCCTTGCCCGCCCACCGTCGCGGGACACGCCGCAAGTACGTCCGTGTAGGCTCTTACGCGGCATCCATGCCGCGTAAGGTCCCGCGACGGTGGGCGGGCAAGGACCAATCGAGATGGTCGGTGTGCGTAGCTCTTCTCAAAGCAACCGATTCACTCTCTGGTGCGGTGTCCTCGCCGCTTGCGGGACCGTGTGGCGGCATGGATGCCGCCACCGAGCCTACACGGACGTACTTGCGGCGTGTCCCGCGAGCGGCGAGGGCACCGCGCGCTCGACCAACTAGGCTTGTGACAGCATCCAATAAAATGCAGCTAACAAAACTGCTGCGCTCACTGCCATGCGAGCGCAAACAATGCTCGAAGTCGGCATGTACCACTCGTACACGGCAGTTCCCACGCGCCGTCCGCACCCACCTCACGACCGCTCGCTAGGTTGTGTTGGCTGCTTTTAAGTACAACCTCAGTATCGCCAAGAAAAAGGCCGGCTCTCACAAGCCGGCCTTCTCTCAGCGATTCAAAACATATCAGGCTTTTGCGAACGCCAGCAGATCCTTGTTGAACTGGTCGGCATGGGTGACCGGCAGACCATGCGGCGCACCGGCATAAATCTTCAGTTCGGCGTGCTTGATGATCTTGGCTGACAACTTGCCGGACGCATCGATCGGCACGATCTGGTCGTCGTCCCCATGCACCACCAGCGCCGGCACATCGATCTTCTTCAGGTCGGCGGTGTAGTCGACCTCCGAGAATTCCTTGATGCAGTCGTACTGGCCCTTGTGGCCGCCCAGCATGCCCTGCAGCCAGAACGAGTCGCGCATGCCCTGGGTGACCTTGTTGCCATCACGGTTGGCGCCGAAGAACGGCGTGGTCAGATCCTGATAGAACTGCGAACGGTCCTTGGCCACGCCTTCGCGAATGCCGTCGAACACGCTCAGCGGCAGGCCGCCCGGATTGGTCGGGCTCTTGACCATTTGCGGCGGCACCGCGCCGACCAGCACGACCTTGGCCACACGCTTGCTGCCATGGCGGCCCACGTAATGCGCCACTTCGCCACCGCCGGTGGAATGCCCGACCAGGATCGCGTCTTTCAGATCCAGCTTTTCGATCACCGCAGCCAGATCGTCGGCGTAGGTGTCCATGTCGTTGCCGTCCCAGGTCTGGGTCGAACGACCGTGGCTGCGACGATCGTGCGCAATCACACGGAAGCCGTGTTGGCCCATGAACAGCATCTGCGCATCCCAGGCATCGGCGCTGAGCGGCCAGCCGTGCGAGAACACGACCGGTTGGCCCTTGCCCCAATCCTTGTAGAAAATGTTGGCGCCGTCGGGGCGGGTGACGAAATTGGACATCGGGTTGACTCCGTTGTTGGTCGGGTGGGGCGGTGTGGAGGGAGGTGTGCGCACGGCTGCGGCGGCACTGGCGAGAGCGGGCAAAGACAACGCTGCCACGGCGGCCGTGCTGGAGATGAGAAAGCTGCGGCGTCCGGCATCGGCCGGAGTGGGCTCGAACGGATGCATAAACACTCCTGTGGGCGAGGGCATGCATCCCGGTCGTCGCGTGACAGCGTGAAGCGTCATGGCTGTCTCTGCGAAGCGCGGCGCAAATGCCGCGCAGGCCGTGGACACACCGGTGCATCCGCTCAGTAGACCCGCGCGAGCAGCAAGCAGATTGCACACGCGTGCGCACTGTCGCAGGGGTGCAGGCTGACTGTGATCTGGTCGATCAAAGCAAGCGGCGGCTACGAAACGCGTTGGTCAAGCAGACTCGGTCGTGCGGCAAGAGCGTGCATCGTGCAGGCGACCGCGCACGCGCTTCGACTGGATGGGGAGAGACGATGATGCTGGCTCAGCCCCAACCGATATCGCCGGTCACTGCAGCGCGGTATCCCACAGCAGCTTGATGTTCAAACAGACGATCACCGCCGCGATCACCCAGGCGATGCGCACCAGCCACGCCGGCGCCACCAGCGTGCCCATCAATTGACGATCCGACACGAAGCGCACCAGCGGAATCACCGCAAACGGCAGCTGCATGGACAACACCACCTGGCTGAGCACCAGCAGCCGCGCAGTGCCGGCTTCGCCGTACAGCCAGGTCACGATCACCACCGGCACGATGGCGATGCCGCGGGTCAGCAGGCGGCGTATCCACGGCGGTAGCCGCAGTTGCAAGAATCCTTCCATCACGATCTGACCGGCCAGCGTTGCAGTCACCGTGGAGTTCACGCCTGAAGCAAGCAACGCAATCGCAAACAAGGTCGAGGCCAGGCCCACGCCCAGCATCGGCGCCAGCAGCGCATGTGCCTGTTCGATCTCCTGCACATCGGTGCGGCCCTGTGCATGAAACACCGCCGCTGCCAGAATCAGGATCGAGGCATTGATGAACAACGCGAACATCAAGGCCACGGTGCTGTCGGTCACCGCCCAGCGCAACGCCGACTTGCGCCCCACATCGGTGCGCGGATACGCACGCGTCTGCACGATCGACGAATGCAGATACAGGTTATGCGGCATCACCGTCGCACCGATGATGCCGATTGCCAGATACAGGGCCTGCGGGTCGGTGATCACTTGCGCGCGCGGAATGAAGCCGCCCAACACCGCCGCGATCGGCGGGGCGGCCAGCGCGATCTGGATGCCGAAGCACACGAAGATGATCAGCAGCAACGCCATCACGAACGCTTCCAGCGCGCGGAAACCGCGGTTCATCAGCAGCAACACCAACACCACATCGACCGCAGTGATGATCGCGCCCATGGTCAGCGGGATGCCGAACAACAGCTTCAACGCGATCGCGGTGCCGATCACCTCGGCCAGGTCGCAGGCGATGATCGCCAGCTCGCACAATCCCCACAGCGCCAGGTTCACCCCGCGCGGGTAACGCGCCCGGCAGGCCTGGGCCAGATCCAGCCCTGTCGCGATGCCCAGGCGTGCCGACAAACTCTGCAACACGATCGCCATCACGTTGGACAGCAGGATCACCGACAGCAGCAGGTAGCCGAACTGCGAGCCGCCGGCCAGATCGGTGGCCCAGTTGCCAGGGTCCATGTAGCCCACCGACACCATGTAGCCCGGCCCCAGAAACGCCAGCAAGCGGAACCACCAGTGGCCGCCCTTGGGCACGGCAACGCTGGCGTGGTGCTCGCCCAGACCGCCGTTGGCGGAATGCGCTGCGGGGGTGGGCGGATGGGTGGGCGAGAGGGTGTCGGCGGACATGCGAGACGGCGTCGGCGAGGGATCGGAGCGATGATATAGCAACTGCTATGCTGTTGAGCATTGGCAATCTCAATCGTAATGATCGGCGGCGTGCTTCACACTACGCAGACCGGCACTGGCGCCGGACGCGATGATGAGGAAGAGGGTGGGCAAGAGCGAAAAGCAGGAAGCCGCCGCGCCGGTGTTGATCGATGCGCAGGTGCATATGGAAAGCTTCCGTCAGGTGCGCGAAGCGCGCCGCGCCGAGTTGGTCGAGGACTATGTGGAGCTGATCTCCGATCTACTGGTCGACGGTGGCGAAGCGCGCCAGGTCGATATCGCCGCGCGCCTGGGCGTGGCCCAGCCGACCGTGGCCAAGATGCTCAAGCGGCTGGTGCGCGATGGCTGGGTGGTGCAGCGCCCGTACCGCGGCGTGTTCCTGACCCCGGCCGGCGAGGCGCTGGCCGCGTCCAGCCGGCAGCGCCATCAGATCGTCGAGCGCTTCCTGCTGGCCCTGGGCATCGACGAGGCCACCGCGCGCCGCGATGCCGAGGGCATCGAGCACCATGTCAGCGAAGCCACCGTTGCCGCGTTCGCCGCCTTCCTGGATCGCCAGGGCGGCAGCGCTGCGTGAGCACATCGGTGGAGATGCCTTTCGATGCGGCGCGGTCGCCGATCGACCAGCAATGGATGCAGCGCGCCCTGCAACTGGCCGAGCGTGCCGAGCGCGACTATGACGAGATCCCGGTGGGTGCGTTGCTGGTCGATGCCGATGGCAACGTGCTGGGCGAAGGCTGGAACTTCAATATCGCCAGCCACGACCCTACTGCGCATGCGGAAATCATGGCCATGCGCGAGGCCGGCCGCCGGCTGGCCAATCACCGGCTGATCGGCTGCACCTTGTACGTCACTCTGGAGCCATGCGCGATGTGCGCGATGGCGATGATCCATGCGCGTATCGCGCGGGTGGTGTTCGCTGCCAGCGACCCCAAGACCGGCGCCTGCGGCAGCGTGTTCGACCTGTTGGCCGACCCGCGTCACAATCATCGCGTGCAGGTCAGCGGCGGGGTGCTTGCAGCAGAAGCGAGCCTGCGGCTGACCAATTACTTCAGGGCCAAGCGTGGCAAGCCGCCCCTCGCGCCCTGAGCGGCGCGGCCGCGGTATGATGCGCGCCCTTCAGCATCTGGCCGGCGACGGCCCTCCACAGGACGGCGATATGGCAGACAACCTTGCGGGCAACGACCGACTGATCTGGATCGATCTGGAAATGACCGGGCTGGATACCGATCGCGATTCCATCATCGAGATCGCCACCATCGTCACCGATGCGCAGTTGAACGTGCTTGCCGAGGGGCCGGAACTGGCCATCGCCCACCCGCTGGAAAAACTCGAAGCGATGGACGAATGGAACCGCAATCAGCACCGCCGTTCGGGCCTATGGCAGCGCGTGCTCGATAGCCAGGTCACCCATGCGCAGGCCGAAGCGCAGACCGTTGCGTTCCTGAGCGAATGGATCCGCGCCGGCGCCTCGCCGATGTGCGGCAACTCGATCTGCCAGGATCGCCGCTTCCTGCACCGGCAGATGTCGCGCCTGGAGCGCTACTTCCATTACCGCAACCTCGATGTATCCACCATCAAGGAACTGGCACGGCGCTGGGCGCCGACGGTGGCCAATGGGTTTGCCAAAAGCTCGGCGCATACCGCGCTGAGCGACGTGCGCGATTCGATCGACGAGCTACGCCACTATCGCCAGTTCATGGGCGCGTTGGGCGGTGCCAACCAGGGTGGCGCGCAGGGATAAGGGCCGTCCTGGTTCGCGGCACGCCGACGGCGTGCTGCGACTGGTGTGCAGCGAACGTTGCGAGTTGGAAGTTGCGTATCTTCAGACTCCTCTGTTCGATGCAGCAAGCGCCGGAGACGCCACACAACAAAAAGGCCGCATCACTGGATGCGGCCTTTTGCATGACAGATTGCTTTACACGCGAAAACGCACTCAACGCGCCAACGACGGCCCCTTGCTCAAATCGCCATCATCGGCGATGCCTTTCAGCAGCAGATCGGAGATCGGCTTGCCGTCCGCATCGTGGTGATACACATGCAGGTCGCGCTGCGGGTACGGGATATTGAGTCCGTTTTCCAGCAGCTGGTTGCGGATCTGCTCCAGCGTGGTGCTCTTGGCCGCGCCGAAGTTGCCGTTGGTGGCATACGCAAACAACATCAGATCCACCGTGCTCTCGCCCAGGTTGGTGACCTGCACGAACGGTGCCGGCGAATCCAGCAGGTTCGGATTCTCCTTGGCGATCTGCAGCAACAGCTGCTGGGCTTTTTTCAGATCGTCGCCGTAGCCCACGCCCACGGTCACTTCCAGGCGACGGTTGGGCAGGGTGCTGTAGTTGACGATCGGCGAGGTGGTGATCGTGCTGTTGGGCAGGGTGATCATGCGTTCGTCGAACGAGCGCAGCCGGGTCTGGAAGATCCGGATCTCGTCCACGATGCCTTCCTGGCCTGCGATCACGACATGGTCGCCATCGCGCATCGGTCGCAGCACGATCAGCATCACGCCTGCGGCGATGTTGGACAGCGAGTCCTTCAACGCCAGACCGACCGCCAGACCGGCCGCACCCAGCACCGCAATCAGCGAGGTCGGCGGCACGCCGATCTTGCTCAACGCGCTCACGAACACCAGCACCAGCAACAACGCATACAGCACGTTGCGCAGGAAGTTGGTCAGCGTGATCTCGATACGCGCGCGGGTCAGCGCACGATGCAGCCACTGGCTGAGCTGTTTGGCCAGCCACATGCCGACCACCACGATCAGTAGCGCCAACCCCCAGTTAAGCGCGTACTGCGCCCACGGGATGTTGGCCCAATTGAACGCCGGCTCCGCCGCCTTGGTGGCCGCCGCTGCCGGCTTTGCGGCGACTGCTCCTGCAGCCGCCGCCCACACCACACCCAACAGTCCCATCAGCTCTCGCTCTTCAGCTTGGCCAGACGCAACCAGGTATCGACCACGGTGTCAGGATTCAGCGACACCGATTCGATGCCTTCCTGCATCAGCCACTCGGCCAGTTCCGGGTGATCCGACGGCCCCTGGCCGCAGATACCGACGTACTTGCCCTTGGCGCGCGCGGACTTGATCGCCATCGACAGCAGCTTCTTGACCGCCGGATTCCGCTCGTCGAACAGATGCGCCACGATCGAGGAATCGCGGTCCAGGCCCAGGGTCAGCTGGGTCAGGTCGTTGGAGCCGATCGAGAAGCCGTCGAAGATCTCCAGGAACTCATCGGCCAGCAGCGCGTTGGACGGCAGTTCGCACATCATGATGATCTTCAGGCCGTTCTCGCCCTTCTTCAGGCCGTTCTGCTCCAGCACCTCGATCACCTTGCGGCCTTCTTCCAGCGTGCGCACGAACGGGATCATCACCCAGAGGTTGTCCAGGCCCATCTCGTTGCGCACCTTCAGCACCGCCTTGCACTCCAGCGCGAACGCCTTGGTGAAGGAAGGGTCGACGTAGCGGCTGGCGCCGCGGAAGCCGATCATCGGGTTCTCTTCATGCGGCTCGTAACGCGAGCCGCCGATCAGGTTGGCGTACTCGTTGGACTTGAAGTCCGACAACCGCACGATCACCGTGTTGGGCGCCACCGAGGCAGTCAGCGTGGCGATGCCCTCGGCCAGGCGGTTGATGTAGAAGCTCACCGGATCGCCGTAACCGGCGGTCTTGGCGTCGATCTTCTTGCGGACGTCGGCGTCCTGCTTGTCGTATTCCAGCAGCGCATTGGGATGAATGCCGATATGCGCGGCGATGATCATTTCCAGACGCGCCAAACCAATGCCGGCATTGGGCAGCTGACCGAAGTCGAACGCACGCTCCGGGTTGGCCACGTTCATCATGATCTTGAGCGGGGCAGGCGGCATGTTGCCCAGATCGGTGGTGGTGCGCTCGAACGGCAGCAGACCGTCGTAGATGAAGCCGGTATCGCCTTCGGCGCAGCTCACCGTCACTTCCTGGCCATCGCTGATCATGTCGGTGGCATTGCCCGAGCCGACCACGGCCGGCACACCGAGCTCGCGCGCGATGATCGCCGCATGGCAGGTGCGGCCGCCGCGGTTGGTGACGATCGCCGAGGCGCGCTTCATCACCGGCTCCCAATCGGGATCGGTCATGTCGGCGATCAACACATCGCCGGCCTGCACACGATTCATATCGTCCAGCGAGCGCACCACGCGCGCGACGCCGCTACCGATCTTGGCACCGACTGCACGGCCTTCGACCAGGATCTTGGCATCCTTGGCATCCAGCGAAAAACGCTCGATCTGGGTGGCATGACTGCGCGACTTCACCGTCTCAGGGCGCGCCTGCACGATGAACAGCTTGCCGCTGACACCGTCCTTGGCCCACTCGATATCCATCGGGCGGCCGTAATGCTTTTCGATCACCAGCGCCTGCTTGGAGAGCTCCTGCACGTCTTCGTCGCTGATCGAGAAGGTGTTGCGCAGTTCCACCGGCGTGTCCTCGGTGCGCACACGCTCGCCGGGCACATCCGAATACACCATGCGGATCGCCTTGCTGCCGAGCGAGCGACGCAGGATCGCCGGCTTGCCTGCATTGAGTGTGGGCTTGTAGACATAGAACTCGTCCGGGTTGACCGCGCCTTGCACGACCATCTCGCCCAGTCCGAAGCTGGAGGTGACGAATACCACATCGCGGAAACCCGATTCGGTGTCCAGGGTGAACAGCACGCCGGCCGCACCCACGCCCGAGCGCACCATCAACTGCACGCCGGCCGAGAGGAACACGTCTTCGTGCTTGAAGCCGTGATGCACGCGATAGGCAATCGCACGGTCATTGTAGAGGCTGGCGAACACTTCCTTGACCTTGTGCACCACATCGTCGGCGCCGGTCACGTTGAGGAAGGTTTCCTGCTGACCGGCGAACGAGGCATCCGGCAGATCTTCGGCCGTTGCCGACGAACGCACTGCCACCGCCACTTCGCCGCCGCCGTTTTCGGCGCACAGCTGTTCGTAGGCGGTGCGGATGTCGCGATCCAGTTCCGGCTGCAGCGGCGCATCGATCACCCAGCCGCGGATTTCCTTGCCGGCGATGGTGAGCGCAGTGACATCTTCCACGTCCAGCGTGGCCAGCTTGTCGAAGATGCGCTTGGACAGATCGTTGTGGGCGATGAAGTCCTTGAAAGCTTCCGCAGTGGTCGCATATCCACCGGGAACCGAAACGCCAAGCCCGGCCAGGTTGCCAATCATCTCGCCAAGCGAGGAGTTTTTACCGCCTACGCGGGCCAGATCGACCAGGCGTAGCTCATGCAACCACAGGATATTCTCGTTCAAGCGCGATGCTCCGTAAGGCCATCGCCCGAGCGGGCTGGATGGCCGCGACCGTAGGAAGAAGCCGCTATGATGCAGTGCACAGCGGAATCTGCACAAGCATGAACCCGTAAGTTTTGAACACCAGTTCAAAGAGGTGGCCTTGATGTCAACAATTCGACCGGTGTTCTACGTCTCCGATGGAACCGGTATCACCGCTGAAACGATTGGGCATAGCCTGCTCACCCAGTTCAGTGGATTCAACTTTGTCACCGACCGCATGTCGTTCATTGACGATGCAGAAAAAGCGCGCGATGCCGCGCTGCGCATTCGTGCCGCAGGCGAGCGGTACCAGGTGCGCCCGGTGGTGGTCAATTCGTGCGTTGACCCACAATTGAGCATGATCCTGGCCGAAAGCGGCGCGTTGATGCTGGATGTGTTCGCGCCCTTCATCGAGCCACTGGAGCGCGAGCTCAACGCGCCGCGGCACTCGCTGGTGGGCCGCGCGCACGGCATGGTGGACTTCGAGACCTATCACCGCCGCATCAATGCGATGAACTTCGCGCTGAGCCACGATGACGGCATCGCGCTCAATTACGACGAGGCCGATGTGATCCTGGTCGCAGTGTCGCGCGCGGGCAAGACGCCCACCTGCATCTATCTGGCATTGCATTACGGCATCCGCGCCGCCAACTATCCGTTGACCGAAGAAGATCTGGAAAACGAACGTTTGCCGCCGCGCTTGCGCAACTACCGCAGCAAGCTGTTCGGTCTGACCATCGACCCGGAGCGGCTGCAGCAGATCCGTCAGGAGCGGCGCGCCAATTCGCGTTACAGCGCGGCGGAGACCTGCCGGCGTGAAGTCGCCACCGCCGAGCGCATGTTCCAGATGGAGCGGATTCCAACCTTGAGCACCACCAATACCTCGATCGAGGAAATCTCCAGCAAGGTGTTGTCCACGCTGGGGCTGCAGCGCGAGATGTTTTGAGGCCGGGATTGGTGGGGCGGGATTCGGGATTGGGCAAGCAGGCGGCGCGTTCACACACAATCCGGGTGCTGCCGCGACACGGCTCACGGCTTGCTGGCAACCCAAGCGAAATCAAGCGGGCGGGACAATGCTCGAATAAAGTAGGCCTGCCGATGGGCAGTCGTCAATGCTGCCCGTGCGGCAGCGCAGCGTGTAGGATCGGTTTATGGCGCAAGCACTGAGCAAACTCGAACGCATCCCCAAGTTGAGCCGATTTGGCTGGCTGATGGGCTTGTACGCAGAAAACTTCCAGCACCTGACTCGGCTGTTCGCGCCGGCCGACCTCGCTCCCGGTTCCTATGTATCGTCGATCGGCGATGGGCTGAATCTGCGTTTGGACGTGATCGAGTGCCACCGCTATACGGTGGAGCTGCGGTTGACCTACGACCTGTGCGACCCGGTGACCGGCGAGCCCGATCCTTCCGCCTATGTGCGCCTGTACCGAGATGCGCGCCAGGCCGAGACCACGCATTGCTATGTCGGCCGCCGCTGGCAGGACGTGATGGGCATGTTCCCGCCGCCGGCGGAGCTGATCAGCCATCGCATGCGCATGAATACGTTCCTGGGCAAGTGGCTGGACTATCTGGCCGAGCGCGGTCACGGTGTCGCCACGCTGCGCCGGGATCACGATTACGTTGCACCGCCGCGCGCCAATTCGCAGATCGGCTGAGCGGGCGCGTCGCTGCCGTGCCCACTCGTTGTTGACGACGCGTCCGCTGTTGATGGCGCATCGGTCATACTGATGTGCTTCGTGTCAGATCGCGTGCCATGCCCTATACCCCTATCGTCGCCACACTTGGCTACCTGTTGTCGCCGAACGGCAGCCAGGTCCTGATGATCCACCGCAATGCCCGCCCCGGCGATCAGCACCTGGGCAAGTACAACGGGCTCGGCGGCAAGGTGGAGCCGCATGAAGACGTGCTGGCCGGCATGCGCCGCGAAATTCGCGAAGAAGCGGGCGTGGAATGCGGCCAGATGCAATTGCGCGGCACCATCAGTTGGCCCGGCTTCGGCAAGCACGGCGAAGACTGGCTGGGCTTTGTCTTCCTGATCCACAGCTTCGAAGGCGAGCCGCAGGCCTCGAACCCTGAAGGCACGCTGGAGTGGGTGGCACTCGATCGCATGGAGCAGCTGCCGATGTGGGAAGGCGACCGCAATTTCCTGCCGCTGGTGTTCGATGGCGACCCGCGTCCGTTCCATGGCGTGATGCCGTATCGCGACGGGCGCATGCAATCGTGGACGTACTCGCGCATCTGAGCGCATGGTGCGCTTAGCGAGCGCAAGCGGGAGCTTTCACCCCATATCAAGGCTGCGTTGAACCGAGCTGTCGCACCGAGCACTTCTCCACATCCGCTGTGGATGAAACCTGCGCAAGTCTGTGGACAACTGTGCACGCGCCTTGCGGCGCAAGGCTGTCAAGTCGACTGGTGAAATTTTCGCCAGTCGCGATTACTGCGCCGTCCAGCCGCCATCGATGGCGATCGACTGCCCGGTGATGTTGCGCGCAGCATGCGACATCAGGAACGCGACCGTGCCGGCCAGTTCGTCGTACGCGATAAAGGCGCCTTTGGGCATCGGCTTGAGCATCACATCGCGGATCACCGCATCCTCCGCGATGCCGCGCGTGCGTGCCTGGTCGGCAATCTGCCGCTCCACCAGCGGCGTGCGCACATAGCTGGGGCACAGCGTGTTGACGGTGATGTCGCAGTCGGCGGTTTCCAGCGCGATGACCTTGGCCAGCCCGACCAGGCCATGCTTTGCCGCGACATACGCACTCTTGTAAGGGCTGGCCACCAACGAGTGGATGCTGCCGATATTGACGATGCGCCCGTAGCCAGCTTCACGCATGCCGGGCAACACCGCACGGCTGAGCCGTGCGGCACCGGTCAACATCACCTCCACCAGCAACGCCCAGCGCTGCATCGGGAAGTCTTCCAGCGCGGACACGTGCTGCAGCCCGGCGTTGTTGATCAGCACCTGCGGTGCGCGCGATGCGCTGGCCAGCGCACGCACAACGCTATCTTCATCAGTCACGTCCAGCGTCAGCGCTTCGGCCGAACCGCCGGCGTCGCGCAGAGTGCGCGCAGTGCGCTCGGCGGCCGCCAGGTCCATATCGCTGACGATCAGATGGTGGCCAGCGGCGGCCAGCTCGGTGGCGATGCCGGCGCCAATGCCGCTGCCTGCGCCGGTGATCAGGATGCTGCGCATCGGGTGTCCTTCTCGGGAATCGTGCGCGGCCAGGGCGGCAACGCTGGCCGCCAGACTAGCCGAGTCCCGCGAAACGGTCGCCTGCGTGGCGCGCGCGCGTTACCCTTTGCGCCTCAATCACCTCAGGCTGCGCATGAAACGCCATTTCTCGATGCTGCGCGATTTCCAACTCGCGGACTGGTTCACCCTGGCCAACGCCTTCTGCGGCACCGGTGCGGTGTTTGCCTCGATGCGCTTTCTGCAGGAAGGCCATCGCGGCGACCTGCTGCTTGGCATGGCGCTGATTCCGCTGGCGTTCGTCTTCGATGCGCTGGACGGGCACGTGGCGCGCTGGCGCAAAGCATCCTCGACGCTGGGGCGCGAGCTGGATTCGCTGGCCGATGTGATCTCCTTCGGCGTGGCGCCGGCGGCGCTGGGCTATGCCTGCGGCATGCGCGGCGGCTGGGACTGGTTGGTGCTGAGCTATTTCGTCTGCTGCGGCGTGAGCCGGTTGGCGCGCTACAACGTGACCGCCGAAGAGATCGCAGGCGAGGCCGACAAGGTGCCGTATTTCGAAGGCACGCCGATTCCCAGCAGTCTGCTGCTGGTGATCCTGCTCGCCATCGCCGCCAGTAGTGGCCATATCGGTCAAAGCCTGTGGTGGGGCCAGTGGCAGCTCGGGCCGTGGCAGCTGCATCCGTTGGTGCTGCTGTTTGCGGTCTCCGGCTCGCTGATGATCAGCAAGACGCTGCGTATTCCCAAACCCTGACCGGCACGCCGGGACACACGCGGTAGGATGGCTCGGTGAACAGGCACAGGAAGGGATGATGGCAAGCAGCGGTTCGGACAATGGCAACGAAGACAAGGCGCGCCAGTACTGGAACGCCTGGGGAGATGCCATGCGCCACGGCCAGTCCGGCTCCGCTGCGCCGCCGGGTGCGGTTCCAGGCATGGGGCCGGGCACGGACGCACCGCAGGACTGGCGCAAGGCGATGGACTGGTGGTCGCAGTTGTTGCCCACCCAGGCCGCGCCGCAGGCGCAGGAGGCGATCGACCGTTTCCGCAATCAGGCTGGCGACTGGTTCGGCACCATGCAACAGGTGGCCGCGCAGTTTGCCGGGCGCGATACCTCGGCCAACGAAGTCTCCGATGCCTGGCGACAGGCCGTGCAAGGGCAGGGCGAACAACTGATGCAGTGGACGCTGGGCTCGTTGCGCGGCGGCAGCCCGGGCGGGTTCGATCCGTGGCTGCAGCAGGCAGCGCAGACCCTGGAAAAGTGGCAGCAGGAAAACGCGCCCTGGCTGCAGATGCCGGCATTCGGCTTGAACCGCAATCATCAAGCGCGCCTGCAGACGCTGGCACGCGCGCAGCAGGAGTATCAGGCGCAGTCGCAGGCCTATGGCGAACAACTCAAGTCGGCCATCGAGCAGGCGTTCGGGCGTTTTACCTCCAAGCTGGGCGAGCACGAAAGCAGCGGCAGCCAGCTGACCAGTGCGCGCGCCTTGTTCGATCTGTGGATCGAAGCGGCCGAAGAGTCTTACGCAGACATTGCGTTGTCCGACCGCTTCCGCGAGGTGTACGGCGGCTTTGCCAACGCGCATATGCGCCTGCGTGCCGCGCTGCAGGAAGAAGTGGAGCAACTGAGCGAACGCTTCGGCATGCCGACCCGTTCGGAGATGGATGCCGCGCATCGCCGCATTGCCGAGCTGGAGCGCGCGGTGCGACGGATGCTGCGCACTGCAGCCAGCCCGGCGAGCAAACCTGCGGCAGCGCCGGCAGCAGATCCGGTGGCATCGGCCACGGCCAAGCGTGCGTCGTCGTCCAGGGCGAGCGCAGTGTCCGAAGCAGCGTATGCAGCGAGCGCCGTCAAAAAGACCGCAGCGAAAAAGACTGAAGCTAAAAAGTCTCCGGCCAGACAAACGACCGCTTCGAAAACGGCCTCCAGGCCGGCAACCGGCAAGCCCGCTAGCAAGCCGGCCGCACGCAAGCCACGTGGAGCGCAGGCATGAAAGGCCCGTTGGGATTCAGCGCCGAAGACCTGATGCAGGAAACCCTGTCGATGCAGCGCAAGCTGCGCGAGGGGCTCAAGCTGCTGCCCGGTGTGGAAGACGTGGATTACGGCGTCACCGAGCGCGAAGAAATCTGGCGCGACGGCAAGGTGGTGCTGTATCGCTTCGTCGGCGAACAGGCGCCGGTGGCCAAGACGCCGCTGCTGATCGTCTACGCGCTGGTCAATCGCCCGTACATGGTCGACCTGCAGGCCGACCGCTCGCTGGTCAAGGGCTTGTTGAGTCATGGCCAGGACGTCTATGTGCTGGACTGGGGCTACCCGGACCGCTCCGAGCGTTACCTCACGCTCGAGGATTATCTGCTGCGCTATATCGACGGCGCAGTGGACCATTTGCGCGCGCAATCAGGTCTGGAAGCGGTCGATGTGCTCGGCATCTGCCAGGGCGGCACGTTCTCGCTGTGCTACGCCGCCTTGCAACGGCCCAAGGTGCGCAACCTGATCACCATGGTCACGCCGGTGGATTTCCATACCCCCGACAACATGCTCTCCAACTGGGCGCGCATGGTCGATGTGGACCTGTTCGTCGACACGATGGGCAACGTGCCGGCGGATCTGATGAACGCCAGTTACCTGATGCTCAAGCCGTTCCGGCTGAATCTGCAGAAGTATGTCGGCTTGCTCGACATCCTCGACGACAAGCAGGCGCTGGAAGATTTCCTGCGCATGGAAAAGTGGATCTTCGATTCGCCCGACCTGGCCGGCGAAGCCTTCCGCGAGTTCGTCAAGCTGTTCTATCAGCGCAATGGCCTGGTGACGGGGCAGGTGAGCATCGGCGGGCAGGCGGTCGATCTGCAGGCCGTCGACATGCCGGTGCTGAACATCTACGCCGAACACGATCACCTGGTGCCACCGGATGCCTCGCGCGCGCTGCGTGGCCTGGTCGGCAGCGACGATTACAGCGAGCTGAGTTTTCGCGGCGGGCATATCGGTATCTACGTCTCCGGACGTGCGCAGCGCGAAGTGCCGGTGGCGATCCATCGCTGGCTGCAGGAGCGTGGCGGCAACGCCTGATGCGGCGCGAGGGCGTGATCCAGACGCCTGCCATCAAGCATGCCGCTGTCGCCATCACCACACGCTGTCGCCGGTCTTTTTAGACTACACGCAACGTTTGCAGGAGCCTTGCCATGTCCACCAGCACCACGCTGTCCCGTTCTCTCAACGATCGCATGATCGCTGGCGTTGTCGGCGGCATCGCGCGCCGGCTCGGCTGGAGTTCCACCTTGCTGCGCGTGTTGTTCGTGATCGTCTCGATCGCTTCTGCCGCATTCCCGGGCATCCTGGTCTATCTGATCCTGTGGCTGCTGATCCCCAATCAGGCCGATTGACGCCCGCCGCCCGCGGGTGGCCCGCAGTGCAGGTGTTGGGCGCGTTGTGGACGCTGCCCAACACCGTGCTTGGCATCGTGATCGGTGCGGTGGGCAGCTGTTTCGGCGCACGCCCGCGCTGGTCTAGCCAGGAGCTGGCACTGGTCTTCCACGCCTGGCCGTGGGGGCCGGGCGGGGCGATGACGCTGGGCAATGTGATCCTGTTGAAAGGTGCCTCGCTTGATCTGCAGTGCAGCACCTATGCGCATGCCGCCGGCCGCTGCCAGCATCCGCCGGTGCGTCTCGGCGATCACGAACGTGCACACGTCTATCAATACATGCTGCTCGGGCCGCTGTTCTTGCCGGTCTATGTCCTGTGCGGCGGCATCCATGTGCGCAATCCGCTGGAGCGGGCTGCCGATCACTATGCGATGCACGGCCACGGGTGGTGGCCGTGGTGGGTTCAGCCCAGTCGCGAGAACCCGAACAGCTCGGACAAGGGATGAGATCTGCCCTCCAGTTGTGCGCGCAGTAACCCGGCGCCGATCGCGCTATAGGTGATGCCGTTGCCGCCGTAGGCCATTGCGAACGACACGCGCGGCCCGTATTGGGGGTGGGTGCCGAAGAACGGCAACCCGTCCGCGGTTTCGGCGAAGGTGCCGCCCCATGCAAACACCGGGCGCAGGCTCACATCCGGCATCGTCTGCTGGATCTTCTTCAGCAGGGTCTTCAGCTTGCGCATGACGCGCGCATCGCGACGTGCGGGAATATCGACGTTGTCGTCTTCGCCACCGGCCACCACGCGCCCATCCGGCGTGCTGCGCAAGTACAGATACGGACGCGCGGTTTCCCACATCATGGTGTGCTTGAGCGCACCCATCTCGCTGTCGTGCAAGGGATCGGTCACGAATGCGTAGCTGCTGCGATTGCGCGCCACGCGTTGCGATAGCCACTGCTGATTGCCATAACCGGCAGCCATGATCACGTGGCGCGCGCGCAGGCTGACACCGTCCTGCGTGCGCAATACCACGTGGTGGTCGTGAGGTTCGAGCGTGGCAATCGTGCTGCGGTCGTAGATGCGCGCACCGTACTGCTCGCACTCGGCGAACAGGCGATAGCACAGCCGGTACGGGTCGACGCTGGCGGCCAGGCGGCTGAGGATCGCGCCCTCCGAGCGTACGCCGTAGTTGTGCCACAGCGGTGCGCGCTCGATCCACTCCACCGGCAAGGCATGCGCCTGGCGTGCCTCCAGCTCGCTGCGTAAATCCCTCAGATCGCGTGCATGACTCGCGTAATACAGGCTGTCCTGGCGGGTGAAATCGCAGCCGCCCAGCGTATTGCACAGACCCTGCAGGTCGAGGATGGCTTGCGCACACGCGCCGTAAGCGAGCGCGGCCGCCGGCATGCCGTGTTGCCTGGCCAACTCGATCATCGGCGTGTCGATTTCGTATTGCAGCAAGGCGGTGCTGGCCGAGGTGCTGCCCCAGCCGATCTCGCGTTGTTCGACCACCACCACGTCGTGCCCGTGCTTGAGTAGTTCGTGCGCGATCAGGGCTGCGGTGACGCCGCCACCGACGATGGCGACCTCGCAGTGGGTGTCTTGTTCCAGGCGCGGATAGGCGCGCATCAATCCGTTGCGGATCGACCAGAACGGGTAGCCACTTTTGAGGTCCATGCGGTGTCGTCAGAGAGCGGGCGGTCTGTAATTTGACGGCCAAGCGGGGTGAAGCGGTCGTGCAGATCGAGCAGACCTGCGGCCGTCACCAAACCGCAAACAGCCGGCGTTAACGTGCGTGGAAAGCTCCTCACGGCACGGTCGTTATGCTCGCGCCACTAACGTAGTCACAGTTGTTAACGAGGGTGTGGGTATGTCGATCGTTCTGTACGTCGGTGGCAGCAAAGATGGCGACAAAGGCGTTGTGCCTTATGGGTTCAGCAAGTCGCGTGCGATGACCGATGCCGGCCCGGAGGTCTATGTGGAGCGCATGGTGCCGCTGAAAGACGTCGGCAAGATCCGTGTGATGGCGCTCGAATCGCTGCACGAAAGCATTCTGGTCGAGCGCGCAGCCACCCATTACGCGCGCCGCGTCAGCTGAGCGCGTCGGCATAGGTTTACGGGTGCCGTGTCAACGGGTTCCCGCGGCGGGCCAGCACTGCGAAAATGCTTTTTTCAGTGAAGCGGTTCCTACCGCGCCGTCATGATCGATAGTCAGCTTGCCCAGCAGATCGCTCGCACCATCGCCGACGAGATCGGTGCCCAACCCGCTCAGGCGCGCGCCGCCATCGCCCTTCTCGACGAAGGCGCCAGCGTTCCGTTCATCGCCCGCTACCGCAAGGAAGTCACCGGCGGTCTGGACGACACCCAACTACGTAATCTGGAAACGCGGCTGACCTATCTGCGCGAGCTGGAAGAGCGCCGCGCAGCGATCCTGTCCAGCATCGGCGAACAGGGCAAGCTCAGCGACGAATTGCGTAACGAGATCGGCGCGGCCGACACCAAGTCGCGGCTGGAAGATCTGTACCTGCCGTACAAGCCCAAGCGCCGTACCCGCGCGCAGATCGCGCGCGAAGCCGGCCTTGAGCCGCTGGCCGATGGGTTGCTGGCCGATCCGAGCCAGGCGCCGGAAGTGGCCGCCGCGCCGTTCATCGATGCAGAGAAGGGCGTTGCCGACATCAAGGCAGCGCTGGAAGGCGCGCGCGCCATCCTGATGGAGCGCTGGGGCGAAGATGCCGCCCTGGTCGGCGAGCTGCGCAGCTGGTTGAATGACAACGGCGTGATTCGCGCGCGCGTGGCCGAGGGCAAGGAAGAGGCCGGTGCCAAATACCGCGATTACTTCGACCATGTCGAATCATTGGCAAAGATTCCTTCGCACCGCTTGCTGGCGTTGTTCCGCGCGCGCCGCGAGGAATTTCTGTATCTGGATCTGGACCCGGGCAGCGACGCCGAGGCCGGCCACCAGTATGCCGAAGGCCGGGTGGCACTCAGCGCCGGCGTGTCCAACCAGGGCCGCCCGGCCGACCGCTGGCTGCTGGACGCCTGCCGGCTGACCTGGCGCGCCAAGCTGCACATGCATCTGCTGCTGGACCTGTTCAACCAGGCGCGCGAAAAGGCCGAGGCCGAGGCGATCGCGGTGTTCGGCGACAACCTCAAGGACCTGATGCTGGCCGCGCCGGCCGGCGCACGCGTGGTGCTCGGGCTCGACCCGGGCATCCGCACCGGCTGCAAGATTGCCGTGGTCGATGCCACCGGCAAGCTGGTGGCGACCGAGACGATCTATCCGCATGAGCCCAAGCGGCAGTGGGATCAGTCGCTGCAGACGATCAAGCAGCTGTGCCTGCAGCACAACGTGGAACTGATCGCGATCGGCAACGGCACCGCCAGCCGCGAGACCGACAAGCTGGCCGGTGAAGCGATCGCGCTGTGCGGCGCGGCCAAGCTGCAGAAGGTGGTGGTCAGCGAGGCCGGTGCGTCGGTGTATTCGGCGTCCGAATTTGCGGCCAAGGAATTTCCGAATCTGGATGTATCGCTGCGCGGCGCGGTGTCGATCGCGCGGCGTCTGCAGGATCCGTTGGCCGAGTTGGTCAAGATCGAACCCAAGGCGATCGGCGTGGGCCAGTATCAGCACGACGTGGATCAATATCGTCTGGCCAAGGCGTTGGAAGCGCGCGTGGAAGACTGCGTCAATGCGGTCGGCGTATACGTCAACACCGCCTCGGCGGCGCTGCTGTCGCGGGTGTCGGGGTTGTCGAGCACGGTGGCGGAAAACATCGTGCGCCATCGCGACGACAATGGCCCGTTCAAGCGCCGCAAGGACTTGCTCAAGGTGCCGCGCCTGGGCGACAAGACCTTCGAACAATGCGCCGGTTTCCTGCGCATCGCCGATGGCGACGAGCCGCTGGACGTATCGGCGGTGCATCCGGAAGCCTATCCGGTGGTGGAGCGCATCGTCGGCAGCACCGGCAAGCCGATCAAGGCGTTGCTGGGCGACGGCAGCTTTCTGCGCGGGCTCAAGCCGGAGCTGTTCACCGACGAGCAGTTCGGTGTACCGACCGTGCGTGACATCCTCAAGGAGCTGGAAAAACCCGGCCGCGATCCGCGCCCTGAGTTCAAGGCGGCGCAGTTTGCCGAAGGCATCGAGGACATCAAGCACCTCAAGCCCGGCATGGTGCTCGAAGGCGTGGTCAGCAACGTGGCCGCATTCGGTGCGTTCGTCGATATCGGCGTGCACCAGGATGGGCTGGTGCATATCTCGGCGTTGTCGGACACCTTCGTCAAGGATCCGCGCGATGTGGTCAAGGCCGGCGACATCGTCAAGGTCAAGGTGTTGGAAGTGGACGTGGCGCGCAAGCGCATCGCGCTGACCTGCCGCCTGTCCGACGCGCCGCCGCCGGCCGATGCAGCAGCCCAATCACGCGATCAGCGCGGCAATGGCGGCCCAGGGCAGGGCCGGCGCGATGGTGGTGGTGGGCGAGGCCCGGGGCAGGGCAACAACAAGCCGCGCACCACTGCACCGCCGGCCGACAACGCGCTGGCAGCCGCGTTTGCACGCGCAAAGCGCACTTGAGTGATGTTGTCAGGTTGCTGTCTTGGGGCGTTGTACCTTGCGGATGGATCAACTGTGCGGATAGATCAGTTGTAGAGCCGCTGATCTGCAGCTTGGCTGCAGGGCCCTTGCCCGCCCACCATTGCGGGACACGCCGCAAGTACGTCCATGTAGGCTCTTATGCGGCATCCATGCCGCATAAGGTCCCGCAACGGTGGGCGGGCAAGGACCAGTCGGGATGGTCGGTGTTTCCGGTTGCGAGCAAGTGCATGACGGTTTAACTCGCTAGCTTTCATCTAGTGCTGCGAAATGCACAAGCAAGCCAGAGCAACCCGCGAGATTGCGCTTTTTTTAAACCAGCTACCGACTAACTTTCTGGTGCGGTGTCATCGCCGCTTGCGGGACCATGTGGCGGCATGGATGCCGCCACTGAGCCTCCAAGGACGGATTCACGGCGTGTCCCGCAAGCGGCGAGGGCACCGCGCGCTCGACTCACTAGGCTTTTGATCTACTAGGCGTTGACCTATCTCCGCAACGCGATAGCCGAGTAGCGCACGAAGTGGAGGGACATGGTCAGTGCGCCCCTGATGGTAAACAAGGTCGTCGTGTCACCAGCTCTTAGCGATATCAAACCTCGTCCAGTAGCGCGCGCTTCGGCATTATCAAACGTTCGATCAGATCGACCAGACCCGGCGGTTCCACCGGCTTGCCCATATGCGCGTCGAACCCGGCAATGACGGCGCGGTCGCGGTCTTCTTCGCGCACATACGCGGTCAGCGCGATTGCCGGAATATGCTGCGGCAGGTCGGCGCAGCCGGAGCGCACCGTGCGAATGAGATCGTAGCCATCGCGTACCGGCATCGCGATGTCGCTGACCAGTACGTCGAATTGCCCTTGTGCCAGGCACTGTTCGGCGGCGTCCACCGAGCCGGCCGCATGCACCTGCGCGCCCGCGTGCATCAGGAACTGCATTACCGCCTCGCGTGAATCCTGGTCGTCGTCGACCAGTAGCAAGCGCACGCCCTCCAATCGTCCATGGCAATCGGCCGGCAACGGGCCGACCTGCTTGGTTTCTGTCGAGGCCGGACGTAGATCGCTGACGCCGTGCTGAAACGGCAGCACGATGGTGAAGGTCGATCCCTTGCCTTCGCCTTCGCTGGAGGCGCCCAGACTGCCGCCATGCAGATCCACCAGCTGGCGCGAGATCGACAAACCCAAGCCCAACCCACCGACACGACGCGTGGTGCCTGCATCGGCCTGCCGAAAACGGTCGAACACGTGTGGCAGGAAGTCGGCCGCAATGCCCATGCCGCTGTCCTGCACGCATAGCCGCAGTCGCTCGTCTTCGATGTCCAATGCCACCCGTACCGTGCCGCCGGGGGCGGTGAATTTGAGCGCGTTGCTGAGCAGGTTGGTCAGCACCTGCTGCAGGCGCCCGGCATCGCCGAAGAACCACAATTCGCCCTGCGTGGGCGCATCCAGCTCCAAGCTGATCTCGCGTGCGAATGCGGCCGGCTGCATCAATTCCACCGTGCTGCGCGCCAGCCCGGCGATGTCGAAATGCTCCGGCTGCAGGCGGAGCTTGCCGGACAGGATCGCGCTCATGTCCAGCAGGTCGTCGATGATCTGCGTTTGCGCGCGCGCGCTGCGCTCGATGATGACCATGCCCTTGCCCAGATTGGCCGGCTCGAAGATGTCCGACTGCATCAGCCGCGACCAGCCCAGGATGGCGTTGAGCGGCGTGCGCAATTCGTGGCTGAGCGTGGCCAGAAACTCGTCCTTGACCCGGCTGGCATGTTCGGCCTGGCCACGCGCGGTGGTTTCCGCTTGCAGCGACAGCTTGAGCTTGGCATCCACGCGCGTGCGTTCGATGACGATGCCGGCCAGATGCGATGCAGAGCGCGCCATCGCCTGTTCGCGCAGCGAGGGCAGGTGAGTGCGGTCGTAATAGATGTTGAGCGTGCCCAACACCTGGCCATTGCTGTCCAGGATCGGCGTCACGCAACAAGCCACGATGCCCAGTGCCGACGAGACGGCGTGATGGTCGCTGAAGCTGGGGTCTGCCTGGATGTCCTCGCAGATCACTTGCCGGCCAAGATAGGCCGAGCGCGCGCAGGGCGGCCCGCTCAGCCCGATCGGCGATGCTTCGAACGGCCCGCGGTACTCGATTGGAAAATGCGGCGCCGAGCCGAAGCTCAGTGTTTTTCGTACTTCATCCAGCACCATCACCGCGCAATACAAGGGGATCTCGCTACGCGCTTCCACGCTCAAGGCGATGGCGTCCAGCACCACCTGCAGTGGCGCGCCGGTGGTGATCAGACTCAGGATGGCGCGGTCCGAGGCAGTGGCATCTTCGATGTGCTTGCGTTCGGAGATGTCGGTGAGCGAGCCGATGTGGCCCAGAAAACGTCCATCGCTGGCGAAGTGCGGCGAGGCGTTATCGATGCACCAACGGTATTGCCCGTCATGGCGACGCACGCGGTATTCGGCCAGAAATTCACCGCGCTGCTGCAGCGATTGTTCGAACGCATCCCGCACGCGCGCGGCATCGTCGGGATGCATCACATCCCACCAGCCCTGATCCATGGCCTGGTCTTCGGCCTGCCCGGTGAAGTCGTACCAGCGCGGATTCCAGTACACGCAGTCGCCTTGCGCGTCGGACATCCAGATCATTGCCGGCACGGTCTCGCACAAGGCGCGGAAGCGCGTCTCACTTTCGCGCAATTGCTGCTCGAACGCGCGCCGGTCGTGGATGTCGGTATAGGTACCGATCCATTCGCTGATGCTGCCCTCGTCACCGCGCACCGGCAGCGCACGCGCTAGATGCCAGCGCGTCTGGCCGTCGTGCCGCCGCAGTTCGCATTCGACCTCGTAAGCGCGCTCGCCCCGCAATGCCTGCGTCCACGCCTGCGCGGACAGCTGCAGGCCATCGGCGGTATGCGCTTGCTGCCATGCAGCCGCTTCGCTGTCTGCGGGATTCAGTCCGGTGTACTCGTACCAACGCTGGTTGAAGTAGTGCGGATGCCCATCCGCTGCGGCAATGAAAATGATCTGCGGCAGCGTGTCTGCCAGGCGCCGCAGACGTGCTTCGCTGGCAGTCAGTTGCTGCTGTGTCTTGGCCCGTTGCATGGATTCCCAGCAGCGTGCCGCGACCAGGCGGACCAGTTCGATCTCGGTCGACAACCAGCGTCGCGGTGCGCGCTGATGCACGCCGATCGCCGCGACCAGGCGGCCGTGTTTGTGCAACGGAATGGCCAGCGATGCGCGCAGGCCGGAGCGGCGATATTGCTCTGCCACATAGTCCGGTGCACCGGGCGCGGTGGCATCGGTGGTGAACCAGGGGCGATTTTCCAGTAAGGCATCGCGCAGTCCTTGCGCCACTTCCAATGGGAAATCGCCTTGCAGGCTCGGCATGTCCTGCACGTGGTCGCTGATCACGTGCATGGTCTTGCCGTCCGCACCCGCCAGACCGAACGCACAGCGATTGGCCTGCAGATGTTCGCCGAGCAAACGCACGCTGGTGTCGATGATCTGACGCGGATCGGAGACGTGCTGCAGCGCGTCCTCGAGCATCAACAGGAAACTGTCGCGACTCTCGCCGCGGCGTTGTTGGGTGACGTCGAATCCGTGCACCAGAATCGCATCGATACAGCCTTCGCTATCGCGTATCGGCTGATAGAGAAAATCCACGAAGGTTTCATCCAGCGCACTGCCGGGCGTGCGCTGCAGGTAGGCGGTCATCGATTCGCCAATGAAGGGCTGGCCACTGCGACGCACTTCATCGAGCAGACCCAGATAGCCCTGGTCGACGATTTCCGGCATCGCTTCGACCAACGGACGACCAATCAGCAGCCGCTCGCCAACCAGTTCGTGGAAGCGTTGATTGACGCTTTCGATGATGTAGTCGGGTCCGCGCAGCACCGCCATGAAGGCGGGCGATTGATCAAGTGCCGCGGACACGGCAAGCGGCTCGGGGTCGCTGCCGGCAGCGCGGATGTTGGCGGCCGGCGTGCCGGCAACATACAACGAGCCCACGCGTTCGCCGGCATCCAACACCGGGCTGCACGACCATGCCGCCAGATTCAGTGCAGGCGTCGCTTCGACACGCACGCCGTTGGAGGTGCGCGCGTCGATCGGTGTTACAAGCGTCAGTGTTGCAAGCGGTTGTCCGAATGCGGCCGGGTGGCGCTCACCCAGTAACGCAATGCAGGCGTCGTTATAGACGCAATGCGATGCCTCGCCCCAGACCAGCAGCATCGGAACCTGCGCGTGCAGACACACCGACAAGGTGGTGCGCAACGCCGCACTATTGCGCAACAACGTGTCGGCAGCGCACGTAGAGGCGTGCAACAACATGGCAGTTTCGCTCGTCTCCGGCAGCAGGCCGGCAAACGGCAACACGGCGCTATCCATCCGGCGGCCCGCCTGTAAACCTTCAATCCACGATTCTAGTGGCAACCAGGGTGGTAGCGACTGCTTTGGACCAGCTGATAGCGCAGCAGGTGCCCACCATTTAGATGCGGGCACGCACAGACTGCGACATAGGTGGAAACCCGCGGATTTCGAACGGCGGCCGCGCTCGCTTTGCGCTGTTGCTGTTCGCTGCTTTAGCTGTTTGCGTCGCTCAGCTGCCGCGCCCTGGACAGGGCACCGACGAGTTCTTCGGACAAATAGGGCTTGGTCAGGATCACGCCGCGTTCGAAGCCGCTCGGGATGCTGCCGCTGGCAACACCGGTGGCCAGCACGAACGGAATTCCGAGCTCCGACAATAGCCGAGCGATCGGCTCGCTGGTCTGACCATTGCCGAGACGGTAATCCAGCACTGCAATATCGGGCGCGTCGGCATTGATCAGCTGCAACGCTTCGGCGACTTCTCCAACAGGGCCCAGCACGGCGGCGCCAGCCTGGACGAGCTGCAACTCGAGCAGCATGGCATTCATGTCATCGTTTTCGACCACGAGTACCCGAATTCCACGCAACACCGACATTGCCCACTCCTCCACGTAAGTCAGCCAGTATATCGACACCGGTTCGCCCACGGGTTGCAGACCCCGCTTGCAGCTGAATTCGTCAGCCACGTTCTGACACTGTTCGTTTCGCTCGCGACTCGCTATACTGCGCGGCCACGCCGAAGTGGCGGAATCGGTAGACGCAGCGGATTCAAAATCCGCCGCCCTTAAAAGCGTGTGGGTTCGAGTCCCACCTTCGGCACCAAGTTACTGCAGTACAAGCGAAAGCCCTTCCGGCGAAATCTGGAGGGGCTTTTTGCTTTGCGTGGTTCGGTGGTGATGGAGAAGGCGCGACTGGGTTGCTGATGTGCTTCATGACGCACGCTGAGGTTATCGCGTGCGGGGGCTTTTTTCGCACCCCGCGGTCGAACCGTGCGATGTGGCGCATGTCTGCGGTGTAGCGCAGTGCGTTCTGTTCGCGCGGGCGGGCACATGATCGGCATGGCATGGCGTTGCGCAGTGCGAGCGCATGCACGCGAGATGATCTCGATACGCGTCGAGCGACGTGCAGGCACGCAACCATCACGCCCGGTCCGTACCGTGGAAGGCTCTTTACAAGCAGGTGGCCTCCATGGATTTTGACTCTTCGCAGCAACTGCGCATTCTTCGCGACATCCACGACACCACGCCGGTCGCCGACGAAGAAGCCAATTGGGCAGTGCGCGCCGGCTACGCGACGCAGGCCGAAGACGGCGATATCGATCTCACCCACGAAGGTCGCAAGGCATTGGATGACGGGCAGACCTGACGCAATTTTTTGCGTAGACGTTCGCACACGTAAACGTCAGGCAAAAAAAGCCCCGGCAGTGCCGGGGCTTCTAGATGATTGGCGTCCCCACGGGGATTCGAACCCCGGTGTCCACCGTGAAAGGGTGGTGTCCTAGGCCTCTAGACGATGGGGACGCGTATCAAAACCTGGTTGTAGATTCCAGACGGCCTATGTCTAGAATTTGGTGGAGCCAGGCGGGATCGAACCGCCGACCTCCTGCATGCCATGCAGGCGCTCTCCCAGCTGAGCTATGGCCCCGCAGTGTTGCGAGCCGGCAATCATAGCGATATCGGGAGCGCTTGGGAAGTGATTCGTAGAAAAATTTTGCCGGACGCATCTGCCGCTGGGTGCATCGACTAAATGCATCTGCTCGCCCGCAGTGCTCGCAGTAAAAACACGCAAAAAAAAGCCCCGGCAATGCCGAGGCTTTCAGATGATTGGCGTCCCCACGGGGATTCGAACCCCGGTGTCCACCGTGAAAGGGTGGTGTCCTAGGCCTCTAGACGATGGGGACGCGTATCAAAACCTGAGTTGTCATCCTGACGGCCTAATGCCAGGAGTGGTGGAGCCAGGCGGGATCGAACCGCCGACCTCCTGCATGCCATGCAGGCGCTCTCCCAGCTGAGCTATGGCCCCACGAAACTGAGAACGAAATGATAGCGGCCGGTTAAGGTTCGCGCAAGTGGTTTTTCATTCGGAATGAGACGGAGCGTGCGCCCGATACGGCACGCACGCTATGACTCAATTGACGCCGTGCAGATCGCGCAACTGCGTCTGCCGTGCACCGAAATACGCGGCCAGATCGGCGATGTCCTGATCGCTCAACGCGGTGGCCTGCGCGGTCATCAACACGTGTTGGCGGTCACCGCTGCGGTAGGCCTGCAAGGCATGCGCAAGATAGTCGCCGTACTGGCCGCCGAGTTTGGGGTAGCTGGGGTCGATCGGCGCATTGCCATCGGCGCCGTGACAATCCACGCAGCTCTGGCCGGTGGCTTTGCCTTTCGCGTGAGCCAGCTTGTCGCCGGCGGCAGCGCGGCCGGTCGGCAGGCCGGCCGACGAGCCGGAGCCGTGCTCGCCGCTGGCGTGGCCGGCATCGCCGGCAGAATGATCGGTGGATTCCACCTGGGATTGGGAGCAGGCCGCCAGCATCAGGGCAGCGACCAGGGCGATGGCTAGACGCGGAGCGTACAGGGCGTTCGTCATGTGGGCGCTTATTTGAGGGTGGACAGGTAGGCGGAGATATCGGCGATATCCTGCTCGGAAAAGCTCTGCGCCTGTGCCTGCATGGTCGGGTGTTTACGCTTGCCCTGGCGATATTCGGTCAGCGCCTGCGTGAGGTACTGGCTGGACTGGCCGCCGATCTTGGGCACGCGATAACTGGGGTAGGCGTTCTTGTAGCCGGTCACGCCATGGCAGCCCTGGCAGGTATAAGCCAGTAGCCGGCCATTCGACGGATTGCCGGTGGGCGCTGCAGGTGCTGCCACTGCCGCGGCGGGCGCAGGCGTGGACGGAACTGCAGGCGGGATTGACGGTGTCGCTGATGCGCCCCCAAACGGCAGGAAGACGACCAGAGCGAGACAAGCGGCGAGCGGCTGCGGGCGCATGGTTTCGTATCCGGAAGACTGATTGAGCGTCCGCACGTGGGGGCGTGACGAACCGGTCCGAGTATGCCTGCGATTTGGCGCGACGCAAACCGGGGGTGAATAGGCGAACTTGAACGGACCATGACCTTTGGCGCATTGGCGACATGATCGTTCGGGTGGTTTACTTGCCTACAACACCTGTTCACGCATCCACTAGGACACGACGATGTCGCCACTCTCTTTCTTGCCCGGCCGCAGCGGAACCTGCGCCGCCGCGTTGTTGATCACCACTAGCCTGCTGCTGGGCGGTTGCAAGACCGGAGACGGCGAGGCCAAGGCCGCCGAGGAAAAGAAAACCGTCGATGCGGTGCCGGTGGAAATCGCCAAGGCCGCGCGTCGTGCGGTGGCGGCCAGCTATACCGGCACCGCCGCGCTGGAGCCGCGTGCCGAAGCACAGGTGGTGGCCAAGACGTCCGGCGTGGCGTTGGCGGTGATGGTGGAAGAGGGGCAAAAAGTGTCGGCTGGCCAGGCATTGGTACGGCTGGACCCGGACCGCGCGCATCTGGCGGTGGCGCAAAGCGAGGCGCAATTGCGCAAGCTGGAAAACAGCTATCGCCGTGCCACGCAACTGGTCGGCCAGCAATTGGTCAGTGCCGCCGATGTCGACCAGCTCAAGTTCGATGTCGAAAACAGCCGCGCGCAGTACCGGCTCGCATCGCTCGAGTTGTCCTACACCACGGTACAGGCGCCGATTTCCGGGGTGATCGCCTCGCGTTCGATCAAGACCGGCAACTTCGTGCAGATCAACACGCCGATCTTCCGCATCGTCGACGACTCGCAGCTGGAAGCCACGCTCAATGTGCCCGAGCGCGAACTGGCCACGCTCAAATCCGGCCAGCCGGTGACCTTGCTCGCCGACGCATTGCCGGGCCAGCAATTCATCGGCAAGGTCGATCGCATCGCGCCGGTGGTGGATTCGGGCAGTGGCACGTTCCGCGTGGTGTGTGCGTTCGGCCAGGGCGCCGAAGCGCTGCAGCCGGGCATGTTCGGGCGCATTCGCATCGATTACGACCAGCGCAAGGATGCCTTGGTGATCCCGCGCCTGGCGCTGCTGGACGATGGCGAACCGGCGGTGTTCGTGGTGCGCAATGGCAAGGCCAGCCGGGTACCGGTGAAGCTGGGTTATGCCGAAGGTCCGTGGCTGGAAGTGCGGCAAGGCCTGAAGGAAGGCGACCAGGTGGTCACCGCCGGCAAGGTGGCGCTGCGCGATGGCACCGTGGTGCAGATCATCGGCCAGCCTGAGCGCAAGCCGGTGGCGGCGGCAGCGGCAGCCGGCGACAACACCGGCAGCGATGAGAAACGCTCATGAGCGATCACGGCAACGCGCACGGACCCGTGCACGACCCGCATGCGCCATTGCACGGAGGTGGTGGCGGTTTGGTGGCCTTCGCCACGCGGCGGCGGGTGACCATTGCGATGATCACCGTGACCATGCTGCTGTTCGGGCTGATCGCGCTGCGTAGCCTCAAGGTCAATCTGCTGCCGGATCTGAGCTATCCCACGCTGACCGTGCGCACCGAGTACACCGGTGCGGCGCCGGCGGAAATCGAGACGCTGGTGACCGAGCCGGTGGAAGAAGCGGTCGGCGTGGTCAAGAACCTGCGCAAGCTCAAGTCGATCTCGCGCACCGGGCAAAGCGATGTGGTGCTGGAATTCGCCTGGGGCACCAACATGGACCAGGCCGGCCTGGAAGTGCGCGACAAGATGGAAGCCTTGTCGCTGCCGCTGGAAACCAAGCCGCCGGTGCTGTTGCGCTTCAATCCCTCGACCGAGCCGATCATGCGGCTTGCGCTGTCGCCCAAGCAGGCGCCGGCCTCCGACAGCGATGCGATTCGTCAGCTCACCGGCTTGCGTCGTTATGCCGACGAGGATCTGAAGAAGAAGCTCGAACCGGTGGCCGGCGTGGCCGCGGTCAAGGTCGGCGGCGGGCTGGAAGACGAGATCCAGGTCGATATCGACCAGCAGAAACTCGCCCAGCTCAATCTGCCGATCGACAACGTGATCACCCGGCTCAAGGAAGAGAACGTCAACATCTCCGGCGGCCGCCTGGAAGAAGGCTCGCAGCGGTATCTGGTGCGCACCGTCAACCAGTTCGTGGATCTGGACGAGATCCGCAACATGCTGGTGACCACGCAAAGCAGCAGCGGCAGCGCGGCGGAAGCAGCGATGCAGCAGATGTATGCAATTGCCGCGTCCACCGGCTCGCAGGCGGCATTGGCTGCGGCGGCCGAAGTGCAGAGCACCTCGTCGTCGGCCAGCAGCAGCATTGCCGGCGGCATGCCGGTGCGATTGAAAGATGTGGCCGAGGTGCGCCAGGGCTACAAGGAACGCGAGGCGATCATCCGCCTGGGCGGCAAGGAAACGGTGGAACTGGCGATCTACAAGGAAGGCGATGCCAATACCGTGTCCACGGCGGCTGCATTGCGCAAGCGCTTGGAGCAGTTGAAGGCGACCGTGCCCGGCGATGTGGAGATCACCACCATCGAGGACCAGTCGCACTTCATCGAGCACGCGATCAGCGACGTCAAGAAGGATGCAGTGATCGGTGGCGTGCTGGCGATCCTGATCATCTTCTTGTTCCTGCGCGATGGCTGGAGCACGTTTGTGATCAGCCTGTCGTTGCCGGTGTCGATCATCACCACGTTCTTCTTCATGGGCCAGTTGGGACTGAGCCTCAACGTGATGTCGCTGGGCGGATTGGCGCTGGCGACCGGCCTGGTGGTGGACGATTCGATCGTGGTGTTGGAGAGCATCGCCAAGGCGCGCGAACGCGGCTTGAGCGTGCTGGATGCGGCGATTGCCGGCACCCGTGAAGTGAGCATGGCAGTGATGGCCTCCACGCTGACCACGATCGCGGTGTTTTTGCCGCTGGTGTTCGTCGAAGGGATTGCCGGGCAGTTGTTCCGCGACCAGGCAATGACGGTGGCGATCGCGATTGCGATCTCGCTGGTGGTGTCGATGACGCTGATTCCGATGCTGAGTTCGCTCAAGGGTGCGCCGCCGATGGCGTTCCCGGACGAGCCGAGCCATCCGCAGTGGCAGCCGGAGCAGCGCTGGCTCAAACCGGTGGCCGCAGGCCGGCGTGGCGCGGGTGCGAGCGTGCGCTATGCGTTCTTCGGTGCGGCGTGGGCGGTGGTCAAGCTCTGGCGTGGCATCGCGCGGGTGGTGTCGCCGGTGATGCGCAAGGCCAGCGACCTGGCGATGGCGCCGTATGGGCGTGCCGAGCGTGGTTATCTGGCGATGCTGCCGGCGGCGTTGCGTCGACCCGGGTTGGTACTGGGATTGGCAGCGGCTGCGTTTATCGGCACGGTGTTTCTGGTGCCGATGCTGGGCGCGGACCTGATCCCGCAGCTGGCGCAGGACCGTTTTGAAATGACGGTGAAGCTGCCTTCCGGCACGCCGCTGGCGCAAACCGATGCGTTGGTGCGCGAGTTGCAGCTGGCGCACGACAAGGATCCGGGCATCGCCTCGTTGTATGGCGTCAGCGGCAGCGGCACGCGGCTGGATGCCAACCCTACCGAGAGCGGCGAGAACATCGGCAAGCTCACCGTGGTGATGGCCGGCGGCGGTAGTCCTGAAGTGGAAGCTGCGGCCACCGAGCGGCTGCGCAGCAGCATGGTCGGGCATCCCGGGGCACAGGTGGATTTTGCGCGGCCGGCATTGTTCAGCTTTTCCACGCCGCTGGAAGTGGAGCTGCGTGGGCAGGATCTGGGCGAACTGGAACGTGCCGGGCAGAAGTTGGCGGCGATGCTGCGTGCCAATGGCCACTACGCCGACGTCAAATCGACAGTGGAAGAAGGCTTTCCGGAAATCCAGATCCGTTTCGATCAGGAACGTGCCGGTGCGTTGGGGTTGACCACGCGTCAGATCGCCGATGTCATCGTCAAGAAGGTGCGCGGCGATGTGGCCACGCGTTACAGCTTTCGCGATCGCAAGATCGATGTGCTGGTGCGTGCGCAGCACAGCGACCGCGCCAGCGTGGAGGCAATTCGGCAGCTGATCGTCAACCCGGGCAGCAGTCGACCGGTGCGTCTGGCGGCGGTGGCCGAGGTGTTGGCGACGACCGGGCCGAGCGAGATCCATCGCGCCGATCAGACCCGCGTGGCGATCGTGTCGGCGAGCCTGCATGACATGGATCTGGGCGGTGCGGTGCGCGAGGTCGAGTCGATGGTGCGCAACAATCCGCTGGCCGCCGGGGTGGGCATGCATATCGGCGGGCAGGGCGAAGAGTTGGCGCAGTCGGTGAAGTCGCTGTTGTTCGCGTTCGGCCTGGCGATTTTTCTGGTCTATCTGGTGATGGCCTCGCAGTTCGAATCGCTGCTGCATCCGTTCGTCATCCTGTTCACCATTCCGCTGGCAATGGTCGGCGCGGTGCTGGCCTTGCTGATGACCGGCAAGCCGGTGTCGGTGGTGGTATTCATCGGCTTGATCCTGCTGGTAGGGCTGGTGACCAAGAATGCGATCATCCTGATCGACAAGGTCAACCAGTTGCGCGAGGAGGGCGTGCCCAAGCGCGAGGCCTTGATCGAAGGCGCGCGTTCGCGCTTGCGGCCGATCGTGATGACCACGCTGTGCACGCTGTTCGGCTTTTTGCCGCTGGCGGTGGCGATGGGCGAGGGGGCGGAAGTGCGCGCGCCGATGGCGATCACCGTGATCGGCGGCCTGCTGGTGTCCACGCTGCTGACGCTGTTGGTGATTCCGGTGGTGTACGACTTGCTGGATCGCCGCGCGGACGCGTACTACCTGGAGCGCGGCCGGCGCATGGCGCGGCAGCAGGCGCAGGCGCGCGATAACACCGACGGACTGGAGGCGCTATGAGCGTTGCCGCCTTCAGCATCCGTCGCCCGGTCACCACCATCATGTGCTTCGTGTCGCTGGTGGTGGTGGGGTTGATCGCCGCCTTCCGGCTGCCGCTGGAAGCACTGCCGGACATTTCCGCACCGTTCCTGTTCGTGCAACTGCCGTACACCGGCTCTACGCCGGACGAGGTGGAACGCAACCTGGTGCGGCCGGCCGAGGAAGCGCTGGCGACGATGACCGGCATCAAGCGCATGCGCTCGACCGCCACCGCCGATGGCGCGAATATCTTCATCGAGTTCTCCGACTGGGACCGCGACATCGCCATCGCCGCATCGGATGCGCGCGAGCGGCTGGATGCCATTCGCGATGATTTTCCGGAGGATCTGCAGCGCTTCCATATCTTCAAGTGGTCCAGCAGCGACGAGCCGGTACTCAAGGTGCGCCTGGCCAGCCAGACCGACTTGACCGGCGCGTACGACATGCTCGACCGCGAGTTCAAGCGGCGTATCGAGCGAATTCCCGGCGTGGCCAAGGTGGAGATCTCCGGCGCACCGCCGAACGAGGTCGAGATCGCCATCGCGCCGGACCGGCTGACCGCGCACGACCTCAGCCTCAACGATTTGAGCGAGCGTCTGAGCAAGCTCAATTTCTCGGTATCTGCCGGCCAGATCGATGACAACGGCCAGCGCATCCGCGTGCAGCCGATCGGCGAACTGCGCGATCTGCAGGAGTTACGCGAGTTGGTGCTCAACGCAAAAGGACTGCGTTTGGGCGATATCGCCGAGGTGCGGCTCAAGCCGACGCGGATGAATTACGGGCGTCGTCTAGATGGACGCCCGGCGATCGGGTTGGATGTCTACAAGGAGCGCAGCGCCAACCTGGTGGACGTGTCCAAAGCGGCTTTGAAGGAAGTCGAAGATATCCGCGCCGAGCCTGCGATGCGCGATGTACAGGTCAAGGTGATCGACAACCAAGGCAAGGCGGTGACCTCATCGCTGGCCGAACTGGCCGAAGCCGGTGCAGTGGGCTTGCTGTTGTCGATCACGGTGCTGTTCTTCTTCCTGCGGCATTGGCCCTCGACGCTGATGGTGACGCTGGCGATTCCGATCTGCTTTGCGATCACGCTGGGCTTCATGTACTTCGTCGGCGTCACGCTCAACATCCTCACGATGATGGGCTTGCTGCTGGCGGTCGGCATGTTGGTCGACAATGCGGTGGTGGTGGTGGAAAGCATCTACCAGGAACGCGAGCGCATGCCCGGCCAACCGCAGCTGGCTGCGCTGCTGGGCACACGCAGCGTGGCGATCGCACTCAGTGCCGGCACGCTGTGCCATTGCATCGTGTTCGTACCGAACCTGTTCGGCGAGACCAACAACATCAGCATTTTCATGGCGCAGATCGCGATCACCATTTCGGTGTCGTTGCTGGCCTCGTGGTTGGTGGCGATCAGCCTGATCCCGATGTTGTCGGCGCGCATGAAGACACCGCCGATGGTGACCTCCGAACATGGCGTGATCGCGCGGCTGCAGCGTCGCTATGCCAAGGTGCTGGCATGGACGCTTGCCCATCGCGGCTGGAGCGTGGCCGGTATCGTGTTGGTGAGCGCGATCAGCCTGGTGCCGATGAAGTTGACCAAGGTCGACATGTTCGGTGGCGATGGCGGCAACGAGGCCTTCATCCAGTACCAATGGAAAGGCTCGTACACGCATGAACAGCTCGGCGAGGAAATCGGGCGAGTCGAAAATTTCCTGGAAGCCAATCGCGACAAGTACCACATCACCCAGGTGTATTCGTGGTTCAGCGAGGTGGAAGGCAGCAGCACCACGGTGACCTTTGACGCGAGCAAGGTCAAAGACCTGCCCGCATTGCTTGAGCAGATCCGCAAGGCCCTGCCGCGTTCGGCGCGCGCCGACTACAGCATCGGCAACCAGGGCGATGGCGGCAGCGGCAACCAAGGTGTGCAGGTGCAGCTGGTCGGTGATTCGACCCAGGCATTGCAGGCGCTGGCTGACGACGTGATTCCATTGCTGGCACAGCGCAAGGAATTGCGCGATGTGCACGTGGACACCGGCGACCGCACCAGCGAGTTGGCGATCCGGGTGGACCGCGAGCGCGCGGCGGCCTTCGGTTTCAGTGCCGAGCAGGTGGCAAGCTTCGTCGGGCTGGCACTGCGCGGCACACCGTTGCGCGAGTTCCGCCGCGGCGACAACGAGGTGCCGGTATGGGTGCGGTTTGCCGGCGCCGAACAGAGCAAGCCGGAAGACTTGGCCAGCTTCACGGTGCGTACCAAAGATGGCCGCAGCGTACCGTTGCTCAGTCTGGTGGACGTGCAGATTCGCCCGGCGGCGACGCAGATCGGCCGCACCAATCGCCAGACCACGCTGACCATCAAGGCCAATCTGGCCGAAAAAGTGACCGTACCGGAGGCACGTGCAGCGATGGAAAAACCGCTAAAAGCGATGAGCTTCCCGGCCGGTTACAGCTATACCTTCGACGGCGGCGATTATCAGAACGACGGCGAAGCGATGGGCCAGATGGTGTTCAATCTGGTGATCGCGCTGGTGATGATTTACGTGGTGATGGCGGCAGTGTTCGAGTCGCTGCTGTTTCCTGCGGCGATCATGAGCGGTGTGCTGTTTTCGATCTTCGGGGTGTTCTGGCTGTTCTGGATCACCGGCACCTCGTTCGGCATCATGTCCTTCATCGGCATTCTGGTGCTGATGGGGGTGGTGGTGAACAACGGCATCGTGATGATCGAGCACATCAACAATCTGCGCCGCCGCGGCATGGGCCGCACGCAGGCGTTGATCGAAGGCTCACGCGAGCGCTTGCGGCCGATCATGATGACAATGGGCACGGCGATCCTGGCGATGGTGCCGATCTCGCTGACCAGCACCACGATGTTCAGCGATGGCCCACCGTACTTCCCGATGGCCCGCGCGATTGCGGGCGGCCTAGCGTTTTCGACGGTGGTGAGCCTGCTGTTCCTGCCGACGATCTACGCGATTCTCGACGACATGAGCAACGGCGCAGCAGCGCTGGTGCGACGTGCGCGTGGTGTGCCGAAGACGCCGCAGGCGAGCGCTGCTTTGGAGTCATGAGCAGTCAATCGTGCTGAGGTCTGTCATGACGTAAGTCATCGACCAGTGTGCTGGAGTCTTCAAACAACGCCAGGTACATAAAGCCCCTCTCCCGTCGGGAGAGGGGTTGGGGTGAGGGTACGGTTTTCCAGAGTACGATCAGGCCCTCGCCTGCGAGCCGCGGACTTCGGTAAGCGGCGCCAGCGCGGCCGGGGACTGGCTCCTCGGCTCGGTCAGACATCCTGTCTGACTCGCCGCCGCGGCACATCCCTGTGCCGCTCTCCGCCAATCCCCGGCCACGCTGTCGCCTCGGCAAGTCGCTGTCATGCACTAGTCAAGGCAAGCGAATTCTCCATCCTGTTTCAAGACATACGCGATTCTCGATGACAGCAGCAGATCAGGGATCTGTTGGCGTGTCGTGGTGCGTCGAACGCCACCGCTACGTAGCGCTAGAGTCTTGAACGTCATGAGCCGCCTGAAGCCCCTCTCCCGCCGGGAGAGGGGTTGGGGTGAGGGTACGGTTCCCGGGTACTGACAAGTGCGCGGCTGTTGGTTACTGGCGTCGGTGAGTGGCGGCAGCGCGACCGGGGACTGGCTCCTCGGCTCGGTCAGACATCCTGTCTGACTCGCCGCGCGGCACATCCCTGTGCCGCTCTCCGCCAATCCCCGGCCACGCTGCCGCCTCGGCAAGTCGCTGTCATGCACTAGTCAAGGCAAGCGAATTCTCCATCCTGTTTCAAGACCTACGGGATTCTCGATGACAGCAGCAGATCAGGGATCTGTTGGTGTGTCGTGGTACGCCGAAAACGCCACCGCCACGTAGCGCTCGAGTCTTGAACGTCATGAGCCGCCTGAAGCCCCTCTCCCGCCGGGAGAGGGGTTTGGGTGAGGGTACGGTCGCGTACTGCCAAGTCCGCGGCAGTTGATTACTGGCTTCGGTAAGCGGCAGCAGCGCGGCCGGGGATCGGCTCCTCGGCTCGGTCAGACATCCTGTCTGACTCGCCGCCGCGGCACATCCCTGTGCCGCTCTCCGCCAATCCCCAGCCACGCTGCCGCCTCGGCGAGTCGCCATCATGATCTTGATCAGGTAAGGCAATTTTTCAAAGCTTGGCGGCGGAGCGTGCCCGACAGTAATCGCTGCTCTACGTTCCGCCAACACAGGAACATTCGAAGAGTGGTCCGCGGGCGCCGGGGCAGGACCTTACACGACATGGATGTCGTGTAAGAGCCCCCATGGATGGGTTCACGGCGTGTCCTGCCCCGGCGCCCGCGGGCCGCTCCCACGCACAAGATCAAGGCGCCAGCCAATCAGGCTTTCATCGAGCAACCAGCTTTCTTCACGCAGAAGCCCGGCCTTACAAGCCGCTGGATGCGGCGCCCAGAAATCAGCCCGCACGCACCTGTCGAACGATCGCCGCCGCCTTGGCCGAGCTTTCCTTGACCTTGTCCCACTGACCCTGGGCCAACCAGTCTTTGGGCACCATCCACGAGCCGCCGATGCACACCACGTTCGGCTGCGACAGGAACTCTGCCGCGTTGGCTTCGCTGATGCCTCCGGTGGGGCACAACTTGAGCTCGGACAGCGGACCTGCCAGGCCTTTGAGCATCTGCAAGCCACCCACGGCGGTGGCCGGGAACAGCTTGCACACGCGGAAGCCCAGGCCCATCAGGGTCAGCAGTTCGGTCGGCGTGGCCGCGCCAGGCACGGCCGGGATCGGCGCGTCGGCGAGCAGGCGTGCCAGCGGCGCGGGGGTGCCTGGGGTGACCAGAAAGTCCGCACCGGCATCCACCGACTGACGCAGTTGCAGCTCGCTCAGCACGGTGCCGGCGCCGATCACGATGTTGGGTAGCTCGCGCTTGAGCATGGCCAGCGCTTCGATCGCGATCGGGGTGCGCAGGGTCAGCTCGATCGCGGGCAGGCCGCCTTCGAGCAGCGCATCGGCGACGCGGCGCGCCTGGTCCAGCGTGTCCACGGTAACCACCGGCAGGATGCCGGCGTCGCGCAGCAGCTGTTCGGCGGTGTTCTGGGTCTGGGCAATCGTCATTGCAACTCCGTTAGACGGCGACCGCCAGGCGGTCGCTGAGAGGGAAGGGGATCAGGCGTCCTTGGACTCGTGCGGCGCGGCAGCTGCGGCAGCATCGGCACCGAGTTCGTACTCGGCGTCGTAGCTCCACAGCGCGCCGTCCTGATGGGTCGGGCCACAGGAAATCGAGATCGCGCCCTGGTCGGCCGGGCCCACGACCTGGCGGTTGATGCCGAACAGGTTGCGGCCCAGGTCATTGCCGGCCACCGTGGTGTTCGGTGCGACTTCGCGCGATGCCCATTCTTCGGCCGAGACCAGCACTTCCAGCGTGCCGGCTTCGCCATCCAGGCGCACGATGTCGCCTTCGCGCACGCGCCCGATCGGACCGCCGCGTGCGGCTTCCGGGGTCATGTGGATCGCGGCCGGGAATTTGCCCGAGGCGCCGGACAAACGGCCGTCGGTGACCAGCGCCACACGCCGGCCCTGGTTCTGCAGCAGGCCCAGCAGCGGTGCCATCGAATGCAATTCCGGCATGCCGTTGGCGCGTGGGCCCTGATAGCGCAGCACCACCACAAAATCGTGCGGCAGCACACCGGCGGCATGCAGTTTGTTGAGCACCTGCGGGGTATCGATCACTACCGCCGGCGCCTCGATGGTGCGGTGTTGCGGCTTGACCGCCGACAGCTTGATCAGCGAGCGGCCGAGATTGCCGCGCAGCAGACGCAGCCCGCCTTGCGATTCGAATGCGGCGCTGACCGGACGCGCCACGCTGTCGTCGGCGGTGGTCGCAGTGCCGGGCACGTACACGACCTTGCCGTCCTGCAGCCGCGGCTCGTTGGCGTAGGCACGCATGCCGCCTTCGACCACGGTGGGGATGTCGTCGTGCATCATGCCGGCGTCCATCAGCTCGCGGAACACGAATGCCGTGCCGCCAGCGGCCTGGAAGCGGTTCACGTCGGCTTCGCCGTTCGGGTAGACGCGGGTCAGCAGCGGCACGGTCTGCGAGATCAGATCCATGTCGTCCCAGGTCAGCACGATGCCGGCCGCGCGCGCCACCGCAATCCAGTGGATGGTGTGGTTGGTCGAACCGCCGGTGGCCATCAGCGCGACCACGGCGTTGACGATGGCGCGCTCGTCGATCAGGCGGCCGAACGGGCGGAAGTCCTGACCCAATCCGGAAATCGCCAGCGCACGCGCGGTCCCCTCACGCGTCAGCGCATCGCGCAACGGCAGTTCCGGGTTGACGAACGAGGCGCCGGGCAACTGCACGCCCATCGCTTCGAGCAACACCTGGTTGGAGTTGGCGGTGCCGTAGAAGGTGCAGGTGCCGGGCGAGTGGTAAGACGACGACTCGGCCTCCAGCAGCTCGGCGCGGGTGGCTTCGCCGGCGGCATAGCGCTCGCGCACTTCGGCCTTCTGTTTGTTCGGAATGCCCGGCGTCATCGGGCCGGCCGGCATGAACAGCGCCGGCAGATGCCCGAACGCCAGCGCGCCGATCAGCAAGCCCGGGACGATCTTGTCGCACACGCCCAGATACACCACGCTGTCGAACATGTCGTGGCTGAGGCCGATGGCCGCGGCCTGGGCGATGTTGTCGCGCGAGAACAGCGACAGCTCCATGCCGGCACGGCCCTGGGTCACGCCGTCGCACATCGCCGGCACACCGCCGGCGACCTGCGCGGTGGCACCGAGCGCCCGCGCGGTCTCGCGGATCAGCTGCGGGTAATGCTCGAACGGCTGATGCGCCGACAGCATGTCGTTGTAGGCGGTGATGATGCCGAGGTTGGGCGTGGCCGCACCACGCAGGCGCGACTTGTCGGTCGGCTCGGACGCGGCAAACCCATGCGCAAGGTTGCCGCAGCTCAAACGGCTACGGAACGGGCCCTCACGCAGGGCGGCATCGAGACCGGCCAGATACGCCGCGCGCGACGGCGCGCTGCGCTTGCGGATACGGTCGGTGACAGCTTGGATATTCGGATGCAGGCTCATTGGCTACCGGCTATGAGAAACGGGGGGAAGAAAATGCTGTTTTAATTCCCCGCACACGGATGTGCGGGCTGTTGCGAGGGACTCGCATTAATGATTCGCACTCAAGCACACCAATGCACCCGCAAACGCGGACCCGGCTGCTGTAACGCCACCCGGATCGGATATTCGCTGACATCGTCACCCGCCAATGCGGCTTGCAGCACGTCGAGCTTCTGCTTTCCGCGCAGCAATAGCAGGCGGGTCGGGATCGCAGCGAGCCCGGCCGGCGTCAGCGTGATGCGCAGCGGCCACTGATTGGAGCCCGGGCAGCCGGTGGCATCCAATGAGGCATACGGCTGCGGGCTGGCCAGCGCCTTGGGCAGATCGGTGGCGCCGGGAAACAGCGAGGCGGTATGCCCATCGCCGCCCATGCCCAGCACCGCCAGGCAGGCGGGTTCGGCGTGCGTGGCCTGCAGGTTCGCGGTGTGCACGCACTCGGGCAACTGCTTGCCTGTGCGCACCAGCGGGATGAAGGTCGCTGCCGGCGCATGGCTCAGGAAGCTGTGATTCACCAGCCAGGCATTGCTGTCCTGATCCTGCGGCGACAGCCAGCGCTCATCGACCAGGCCCACTTCCACCCGCGACCAGTCCAGCGAACGGTGGGCGAGGGATTCGTACACCGGCGCCGGCGTGGTGCCGCCGGACAGCAGCATGCGCGCCTGACCGCGCCGCGAAATCTCCTGTTCCAGCAGATCGGCCATCTCGCTGGCCACCGCCTCGGTCCATTCGGCCGGGTCTTCGTAGCGCACCAAGGTGATGCGCGGATTGTCCTGCAGGCTCATCGCTGCTCTCCTGGATGCTGACGCTGCGCATCCACCGCATACGCGGCGGCGCCGAGCAGGCCGGCATGCGGATGCATGACGGCCAGCGACGGTACCCGCGACATGATTGCGGAGAAGCGTCCCTTGTGTTCGAAGCGCTGGCGGAAACCGGAATGCTGCAACGAATCCAGCACCTTGGGCACCAGCCCGCCAGTGAGGAACACCCCGTCCCAGGCGCCCTGCATCAACACCATGTCGCCGGCGATCGCACCGAAGATGGCGCAGAACAGGTCGATGGTGCGCGACGAGCGCGGGTCGCCCGCAGCCGCACGCGCGGTGATGTCCTTGGGCTGCAGCGGGCCCGGGTCGACCCCGGCAATCTCGCTGAGCGCACGATGGATGTTGACCAGCCCCGGGCCACAGATCAGGCGCTCGTTGGAGACCCGGCCGAACTGCTCGGAGAGGATTTCCAGGATGCGGATTTCTTCCGGAGTACCCGGCGGGAAGCTGACATGGCCGCCTTCGGTTTCCAGCGGAAAACAGCGCCCGTTGCGCACGATCAGACCACCGACACCCAGGCCGGTGCCGGGGCCGATCACACCGTAATTGCGCGGTTGATCGATCGCCGCCGGCCGCCAGCTGGCGCCGCCCACCTGCACCACGTCCTGCGGGCGCAGCAGGCTG
The DNA here is from genome assembly GCF_056675575.1 of Xanthomonas sp. NCPPB 3959. Lineage (NCBI taxonomy): Bacteria > Pseudomonadati > Pseudomonadota > Gammaproteobacteria > Lysobacterales > Lysobacteraceae > Xanthomonas > Xanthomonas sp. NCPPB 3959. Next base: position 472,567 of record NZ_JBWWVR010000001.1, on the reverse strand, counting down.
ATCGCCATGGCCTGCGCGGCAAAATCGTTGATCAGGTGCAACGTGCTGAAGCCCAGCATGGCAGCGGTACGCGAGCGCGAGATCACCCACGGGTGGTTGGTGATGCGCGCCTCGTCGCCATCCACGCGGCCCGCCACGGCGAACACGCCCTGGGTAGCCTGCACGCCGATCTGGTCGAGGTAGTACCGTGCGGCTTCGCCGAGGGAGCCGAAATCGACCACCGCAAATTCGCGCGAGGTGTCATCCAGCAGCGGCACCGAGGCGTCGACGTCGGCCAGCGCGAAGCGCGCATTGGTTCCGCCGATATCGGCAACCAGCACCGGCTTGGAAGGAGCGGTCATGCGGTGTGTCCCTGTGCGTCGGTGGCCGGGGGCAGGAAGGGCGCCGCGCTCTCGGGTCCCCAACTGCCGGCCGGGTAGGTCTGCAGCGGCAACTGCGCGTCTTTCCAGGCATCGCTGACGCTGTCGATCCACGCCCAGGCGGCCTTGACCTCGTCGTCGCGCACGAACAGCGCCGGGTTGCCGTTGAAAGCATCCACGAACAGGCGCTCGTAGGCGATGCGGCGGTGCAGGCCGGTGGGGACCGACAATTCCAGTTCCAGCGGCTGCAGTTCGATCGCGCCCCATTCCGGGCCGGCCAGACTGCTCATCAGGCCGAGTTCGATATTTTCCTGCGGCTGCAGCTGGAAGGTCAGACGATTAGGCACCGCGTTCTGGCGATCCGGGCGCTCGAACAACCAATGCGTCACCGGCTTGAGCGTGACCACGATGCGGGTGGAGCGCTCGGCCAGGCGCTTGCCGGTGCACAGGTGGAACGGCACGCCGGCCCAACGCCAGTTGTCGATATGCGCGGTCACCGCGACGAAGGTCTCTACATCGCTGCCTTCCGGCGGGTGATAGGCCTGCGCCGGCTGGCCGTTGATGCTGCCGGCGGTGTAGCGGCCGCGTACGCTGTCATGGGCGGCGTGTTCGGCGGTCATCGGGCGCAGGGCGCGAAGTACCTTGACCTTCTCGTCGCGGATGCGGTCGGCTTCCAGCGACGCCGGCGGCTCCATCGCCACCAGACACAGCAGTTGCAGGATATGGCTCTGCACCATGTCGCGCAGCGCGCCGGAGCGGGCGTAATAGGCATCGCGCCCGTCCACGCCTTCGCTTTCGGCCACCAGGATCTGCACCGACTCGATGTAGGTGCGGTTCCACACCGCCTCCAGCAGCGTATTGCCGAAGCGCAGCGCGATCAGGTTCTGTACCGCCGCCTTGCCCAGGTAATGGTCGAGGCGGAACACGCGGTCTTCGTCGATCAGCGCGCCGATCGACTGCAGGATCTCTCGTGCGCTGTCCGAGTCGTGGCCGATCGGCTTTTCCAGCATCAATCGATGCGGGGCGGCCAGCGCACCACCCAGGGCCAGACCCTGACAGGTGCTGATGTACAGGCCCGGCGGAATCGCCAGATAGCTCACGCACTGGCGGCTGGACAGCTCGCGCACGGCATTGGCCACCGATTCGGCGTCGCGCAGATCCACCGAGCGGTAATCGACCCGCTGCAGCAGCGTCTCGATCTGTTCGGGCGTGGCGATCGGCAAGGCCTGGGTCAGACGCGGCCGCAGCACCTCGCGGAAGGCCTCGGTGTCGTGCGGCGACAACGCCAGCGCGCGGATACGGAAATCCTCCGGCAGCAGGCCGTCGACGAACAACCGCAACAGGGAAGGAAACAGATAGCGCTGGGCAAGATCGCCGGTGGCGCCGAACAGGATCAGGGTGTTGTGCATGGACCGAATTTCAGATTCTGGAGACATCGTTATCAGCAGCTTGTCGGAAAGGCGCCGGACAGCCGGCGGTCGGTACGTCTGTTCCTGAGCGACACTGACGTGCGCGCAGCGGAGGATGGACGCGCACGCCCAATCCCCGATTGTTGCAGCAAGTGGCCGTCAGCGGTTAGCGCTGCGGCGGTAGACCTGCACATGCGTGGCGAAATGCCTGGCCTCGCACGGTAGGCTGCACCGCTTGAAACAGCGGCGTGGGTAACTGGCGTCATGGTCCCTCCCGAGATCGATGTTGCCATGTGAAAACGATTACATGTCAGAATAAACCAATGCATCCGCTTGCAGGAGATTTCCTTGAAAGCGCATGTGGCGTCACCGCCGTCGGGAGGGCCGAGGGCAGGGCGCACAACTTACGTTGAGGCCGAAGATGGCGAAAGTGCAGTTGGAAGGTGTCCGCAAGGTCTACGAGAATGGCCAGGTCGCGGTGCAGGGTGCGAGCTTCGAAGTCGCCGATGGCGAGCTGATGGTGCTGGTGGGGCCATCCGGCTGCGGCAAGTCAACCTTGCTGCGCATGATCGCCGGGCTCGAGGACATCAGTGCCGGCACGCTGACGATCGGCGAGCGCGTGGTCAACGATGTGGCACCGAAAGACCGCGACATCGCCATGGTGTTCCAGAGCTATGCGCTGTATCCGCACATGACCGTGGCCGAGAATCTGTCCTTCGGTCTCAAGCTGCGCGGCCATCCCAAGCAGGTCATCGCCGAACGCGTCAACAACGCCGCCGAACTGCTCGGCCTGACCCCGATGCTCGACAAGCTGCCCAAGGCGATGTCCGGCGGCCAGCGGCAGCGTGTGGCGCTGGGCCGGGCGATGGTGCGCGAATCGTCGGTGTTCCTGCTCGACGAGCCGCTCTCCAACCTGGATGCCAAGCTGCGCCACAGCGTGCGTACCGAGATTGCGCAGCTGCACCGCAAGCTCGGCACCACCATGATCTACGTCACCCACGACCAGGTCGAGGCGATGACGCTCGGCCAGCGCATCGTGGTGCTCAAGGATGGCGTGATCCAGCAGATCGACAGCCCGATGGCGCTGTACGACCGCCCGGCCAATCTGTTCGTGGCCGGCTTTCTCGGCAGCCCGGCAATGAACATGCTGCAGGGGCGGCTGGACGAGCAGGACGGCCTGCATCTGGTCATGGCCGACGGCTGGCGTGTGCCACTGGGTGCGGCGCGGGTGGATCGCAGCTGGTTCGATCGCGAGGTGATCGTCGGCGTGCGCCCGGAGCATCTGCAGCCGTCGAGCGATGCGCTGCTGGGCTTCGAGGCGAAGGTGGAAGTCATCGAGCCGGTCGGCAACGAGATCTTCCTCAACCTGGATCGTGGCGGTCAGCCGCTGGTCATCCGCGTGGCGCCGCAGGCTTTGCCGGCGGTCGGTGAGCCACTGCGCCTGGCGTTGCGCAGCGAGGCGCTGCACTTCTTCGACCCGGCCACCGGCGAGCGGCTGGATCCGGCTTAACGCTCCAATCCGGGTGTCAAGGCAAGTGGGCGTGCGCTGTGCGCGCCTGCTTGCAGTGCGGTGGTGGCGTCCAATGTCAGCTCCAGCGGCAGCACCGCCAGCGCAAGAGTGCCGGCAACACTCACCAGCGTGCCGATAGCCGTGCCATCCAGCGTGACCGCATTGCCCGCCTCGATGGCGCCATCGACTTCCAATAGCTGCAAGGCGCGTTTGGCCTTGCCCAGGAAGTGCGTGCGCGCGACGATTTCCTGGCCGGGATAACAGCCTTTTTTCACGCTGAAGGCGTGCAGGCGATCCAGTGCCAGCTGTTGCGGTGTCCACTGCTCGCGTTGTGCATCGGGCAGGCGTACCAATCCCAGTTGCAGATCGGCGCGGCGCCACTGCGCATCCACGCCTGGCACTTCGATAGGCGCTGCCAATGCCTGGTCGGTGTGCAACAGCAAGGTGCGGGGCAGGGCGGTCGTGCCCATATCCAATTCGATACGCTGCGTTCCGATATCGGCCTGTGCGCCCTGCGCGCGTTGCGCCGGTTCGAATCCGCCGTAGGCAGATAGCGCTGCAACAACGATCTTGAGCTTGCGCCGGAACACGAAACGGCCAAGTTGCAAGGCGATCTCGGCCGCGTTGCCGTCGGGCAACAGCATCAATACGTGTGTGTCGTCCTCACGCAACAGTGCGAAGATGGCAATCACGCGCCCCTTCGCAGTCAACCACGCATTCCACTGCCACTGCCCAACCGCCAGCGCCTGTACGTCGTTGGCAAATTGCGCATGCGCGAACGCCACTGCATCCGTCCCGATCAAGCGGACGTATTGCATGTCGTGCAGGGAGCCAAAACCCTGCGGAATAAGATTCAGGTTGTCAGCCACGGAAGGGGAGGACTAAAATCGCACTGTTGTGAGACCACTATGATAGGCCATCCAACCCCCACCCCAGCGCAGGATTCCGAAACGCAGCCTTCTTCTCAGGAGCACATTCCCGAGAAGCAGCCACTGCCCAAGGAGATTGGTGGGCGCGACGGCCCTGAGCCAACGCGCTACGGCGACTGGGAAAAAAATGGACGCTGCATCGATTTCTGATCAGCTTTTAGCCACAGCGGCCTAGTGCCGCCCAGCCGAGATAATGAGCCCAGCGAATGGCGATCCGAGAACGTCCTCTTTCCCCGCATCTCCAGGTGTACCGCTGGCAGATACAAATGGTCACCTCGATCCTGCATCGAGCGACCGGCATCATTCTGTCAGGAGGAGCGCTGGTGATTGCCGCCGCTTTGCTGGTGTTGATGCTCGGCCAGGACCACTGGACCTGCCTCACCCAGCAGCTTGGCGCCTGGTATGGCCAGCTGTTCCTGTTCGGCTGGACCTGGGCATTTGCCTACCACCTGTCCAACGGCATCCGCCATATCGTGCAGGACTTCGGGTATGGCTACAGCATTCCCGCCTTCGTGCGTAGCGGCTGGGCATCGGTTGTGGTCAGCCTGCTGATCACCGCTGCGATCTGGGCCTATGTATTGATTGGAGCTGGCGCATGAACCGTTACCGCACCCCGCTGAAGAATGTGCGTGGTCTGGGCGCGGCCAAGACCGGCACCGAGCATTTCGTTCTGCAGCGACTGACCGCCACCGCGCTGGTGGTGTTGTCGATCTGGTTCCTGGTCTTCGTGCTGAGCCTGCTCGGTTCGGACTACCCGACCGCCGTTGCGGCCGTGTCCAGACCCTGGAACGCGATCTTGCTGGTCGGTTTCCTGGTGGCGATGTTCTGGCATGCGCAGATCGGTCTGCAGGTCGTGCTCGAGGACTACATCCACAACTCGTTGCTGGCGCTGGCGTTGCAGACCACGGTCAAGTTCGTCGCCGCGCTCGGTGCGATCGTCAGCATTTTCGCAGTGGCGCGCATCGCGCTGGGCGGTGCCTGAGTCATCGGGCACCCAGAACAGGAATCCAGATTAGATGTCCGCTTATAAGATTACAGAACACAAGTACGACATGGTCGTGGTGGGCGCCGGTGGCGCCGGCCTGCGCGCCACGTTCGGCCTGGCCCAGAAGGGCTTGCAGACGGTCTGCCTGACCAAGGTCTTCCCGACCCGGTCGCATACCGTGGCAGCGCAGGGCGGTATTTCCGCCGCGCTCGGCAACATGGGCGAAGACGATTGGCGCTACCACTTCTACGACACCATCAAAGGCTCCGATTGGCTGGGCGACCAGGACGCGATCGAGTACATGTGTCGCGAGGCGATTCCGGCCATCATCGAGCTTGAGCACTACGGCGTGCCGTTCTCGCGCACCGAAGAGGGCAAGATCTATCAGCGCCCGTTCGGTGGCATGACCACCAAGTACGGCGAAGGCCCGTCTGCCCAGCGCACCTGCGCGGCGGCCGACCGTACCGGTCACGCCATGTTGCACACGCTGTATCAGCAGTCGCTGGCGCATAACGCGCGTTTCATGATCGAGTACTTCGCGCTTGATTTGATCTTCGACGAAGAAGGCGTTTGCCGCGGCGTGCTTGCGCTGGACATGGCCGACGGCACCTTGCATCTGTTCCGCGCCCACGGCGTGGTACTGGCCACCGGCGGTTATGGCCGTGCCTACTTCAGCGCCACCTCCGCCCACACCTGTACCGGTGACGGCGGCGGCTTGGTGATGCGTGCCGGCCTGCCGGTGCAGGACATGGAGTTCGTGCAGTTCCATCCCACCGGCATTTACGGTGCGGGCTGCCTGATCACCGAGGGCGTGCGTGGCGAAGGCGGCATACTGCGCAACAGCAACGGCGAGCGCTTCATGGAGCGCTACGCACCGCATTACAAGGATCTGGCATCGCGCGACGTGGTCTCGCGCTCGATGACGGTGGAGATCCGCGAAGGCCGTGGCGTAGGCGAGCACAAGGATCACATCCTGCTCGACCTGACCCATCTCGGCCCGGAAGTCATCAACGAAAAACTGCCCGGTATTGCCGAAAGCGCGCACATCTTTGCCGGTGTGGACGTGACCAAGCAGCCGATCCCGGTGCTGCCGACCGTGCACTACAACATGGGCGGCATTCCGACCAATTTCTACGGCGAAGTCGTGCGCAAGCAGGGCGACGACCCGGATGCGGTGGTGCCGGGCCTGTACGCGATCGGCGAAGCCGCCTGCGTGTCGGTGCACGGTGCCAACCGGTTGGGTTCCAACTCGCTGCTGGATCTGGTGGTGTTCGGCCGTGCGGTGGCAAACCGCTGCGCCGAGACAGTCAAGCCCAACCAGCCGCACAAGACGTTGCCGTCGGATGCCTGCGACAAGGCGCTCGGCCTGCTGGACAAGTTGCGCTACGCCAACGGCTCCACGCCGACCTCGGTGATCCGCGACAACATGCAGCGCACCATGCAGTCCGATGCTGCGGTGTTCCGCACCAGCAAGACGCTGAAGGAAGGCGTGGACAAGATGGCCGAGATCTTCGCCACCTTCGAAGACGTCAAGGTGTCCGACCGCTCGCTGGTCTGGAACTCGGATCTGATCGAGACCTACGAGTTGAACAACCTGCTGCTCAATGCGGTGGCGACGATCAATTCGGCCGAGCAGCGCAAGGAAAGCCGTGGCGCGCATTCGCACGAAGACTTCCCGGACCGCGACGACGTCAACTGGCAGAAGCACACGCTGGTCACCGTCGACGACAAGGGCAAGTGCGAGTTCGAATATCGCCCGGTGCACATGTACACGCTGAGTCAGGACGTGGATGTCGTCCCGCCGAAGCCGCGCGTCTACTAATCGATGCGTATGCAACGCTCCCTCGCTGCATTGAAGCCTGTCGCCGGGTTGTCCTGGCGCAGCGGCAATCGCTTGCAGCGGTCGGGGCGTTTCATCACGCAGGGGCAGCGCCGGCACTACGCCGGTCGCTGCACCGCCGCTTCGGTGGCGGGATCCATCGTCTTTACCTTCATGCGCACGGTGCGGCTGTCGTTCGCACCGCGCATCGCCTGAGCCAACGAGAGCAGCTATGGCAGAGTTCACCCTCCCCAAGAATTCAAAGATCGGCAAGGGCAAGCATTACCCTGCACAGGGCGCCAAGAACACGCGCACCTTCAAGGTCTACCGCTGGGATCCGGATGGCGACGCCAACCCGCGTACCGACAGCTATGAGATCGATCTCGACAAGTGCGGCCCGATGGTGTTGGACGCGCTGATCAAGATCAAGAACGAGATCGACCCGACGCTGGCGTTCCGCCGTTCGTGCCGCGAAGGCATCTGCGGTTCGTGCGCGATGAACATCGACGGCACCAACACGCTGGCCTGCACCAAGGCGATCGATGCCTGCGGCAAGGCCGAAGTGCCGATCTATCCGCTGCCGCACATGAGCGTGATCAAGGATCTGGTGCCGGATCTGACGCATTTCTACGCGCAGTACGCGTCGATCAAGCCGTGGATCCGTACCCAGACGCCGCCGCCGCCGGATCGCGAGCGCCTGCAGTCGCCGGAAGATCGCCGCAAGCTCGATGGGTTGTATGAATGCATCCTGTGCGCCTGCTGCTCGACCAGCTGCCCAAGCTACTGGTGGAATGGCGAGCGTTATCTGGGCCCGGCGATCCTGCTGCAGGCGTACCGCTGGATCATCGATTCGCGCGATGAAGATACCGGCGCGCGTCTGGACGATCTGGAAGATCCGTTCAAGCTGTATCGCTGCCACACCATCATGAACTGCGCGCGGACCTGTCCGAAGGGGCTGAACCCGGCGCTGGCGATTGCCGAAATCAAGAAGTTGATGATGGCGCGCCGCGCCTGATCGCAAGGCAATGCCGCCCCGCCTTGGCGGGGAGGTGGTTCACAGCGGCACCGGCCCTTGGTCTGGTGCCGCTGTCGTTTTCGCCGTCGCGTTAGGCGAGGAGAGTGAGATGGACGAAGAAACCCTACTGAAAAAACTGCGCTGGCGCTGCCGGCGCGGTATGCGCGAGCTCGATCAATTGTTCGGGCGCTATCTGGATCAACGCTGGGCGCAGGCGTCCGAGTCCGAGCGCGCGGTTTTCCTACAGCTGCTGGATTGCGAAGACGATAAGTTGTGGCGCTGGTTCATGGGATACGAGGCCTGCCCCGATGCCGACAACGCCGCACTCATTACCGATATCCGCGCCTTGCCAGCTTGAATGGCGGCCCTCGCGCGGGTTGGTTTGCGCATTGAGCGTGTTGAACGCGCTGGCGCTGTGGGCGGTATGGCGTAGCGGGGTGCCCCTGTGGCTGGCAGCGGCGTTGTCTGCCTACGCGCTGTTGGCCGGTGGGCGAACGTTGCGCATGCTGTTGCGTTCGCCAGTGCGAGAAGTGATCGTGCCCTGGGGCGAAACGCCCGCCAGCGTTGACGGCGCGCAGGTACAAAGCCTTCAGGTCGCATGGCGCGGGCCGATCGCCGTGGTGTCGTGGACGCGTCTGGATGCACGCCGCGAGCGCCTGCATTTCTGGCCGGATACGCTGCCGGTAGCGCAACGACGTGAACTGCGTCTGGCCGCTCAGGCACACGCCATTTCGTCCGGGCCGCCGCAAGTGGCACCATGGCGTCCCTTTCCTGGTTGAACCGCATGTTCAAACCTATCCCGGTTGCCATCGGCTTGCGCTATCTGCGTGCCAAACGGCGCAATGGCTTCATCTCGTTTATCTCGATGGCATCGATCCTGGGCATTGCCCTGGGGGTGACGGTGCTGATCACCACGCTGGCGGTGATGAGCGGTTTCCAGAAGGAAATCCGCGATCGCCTGTTGCAGATGGCCGCGCATGCCACGGTCAGTGCGGACGGCGCACCGATGCGCGATTGGCAACACGCGGTCGAGGTCGCCACCGCTGACCCGCGTATCGCCGGTGCCGCGCCTTACATCGAAACCGAATCGTTGCTGCAGGGCCCGCGCAAGCAGCCGGCCATCGTGCGCGGCATCATTCCTGCCGAAGAAGGCAAGGTCTCGGTGCTGGCCAAGAAGATGCAGCAGGGCTCGGTGGATAGTCTGACCCCCGGCTCCTACAACATCGTCATCGGCAAGGAGCTGGCAATCTGGCTGGGTGTGGACGTGGGAGACAGCATCGTGGTGTTGCTCAGCGACACCCAGGCCACGCCGCTTGGCGCGATGCCGCGGCTCAAGCGCTTCACCGTCAGCGGTATTTTCGAGGCGGGCTACAACGAGATCGACCGCGGTCTGGCGGTGGTCAACATGCAGGACCTGGCCCGCGTACTGCGCATGGATGGGGTCACCGGCGTGCGGCTGCGGCTGCACGACATGGATCAGGCCTGGACGGTGGCGCGTGATCTTGCGATCAAGTTACATGGTCCGTACCGGGTCAGCGACTGGACCCAGGAGAACGCCAATCTCTACCACTCGTTGAAGATGGAAAAGACCGTGATGGGCATCCTGCTGTCGCTGATCGTGGCGATGGGCGCGTTCAATCTGGTGTCTTCGCAGGTGATGCTGGTGACCGACAAACAGGCCGATATCGCGATCCTGCGCACGTTGGGCCTGTCGCCTGCGGGCGTGATGCAGGTGTTCATGGTGCAGGGCTCGCTGATCGGCTTCATGGGCACGATCATGGGCGTGATCGGCGGCATCGTGCTGACGCTCAATCTCGAGCGCATCCTCGGTGTGATCGAGACGATTTTCAGCGTCAAGCTGTTGCCGGAGGACGTGTATTACATCACCGGTCTGCCGACCGATATGCAGACCCAGGACGTGGTGGTGATCACCGTGGTGGCGTTGGTGATGAGTTTTCTGGCGACCTTGTATCCGGCATGGCGCGCCTCGCGTACGCAGCCGGCGGAGGCGCTGCGTTATGAATGAGAACCGGGAATCGGCCGTGCAAAAGTCAGGTCAAGCAGAGGCGGTGATCCGCGCCGAGGGTCTGGCCAAGACCTACGCCGAAGGCAAGATGCGCACGCCGGTGTTCGATGGATTGGACCTGTCGGTGGCGACCGGCGAAACGGTGGCGATCGTCGGTGCGTCCGGCGCGGGCAAGAGCACGTTGTTGCATCTGCTCGGCGGGCTGGATATTCCGACCTCGGGCGAGGTGTATGTGGCCGGTCGGCGCATGTCGGCACTGTCCGATGGCGAGCGCGGCAAGCTGCGCAATCAGGCGTTGGGCTTCGTGTACCAGTTCCACCATCTGCTGCCGGAATTCACCGCGTTGGAAAACGTGATGATGCCGGTGCTGTTGTCCGGCAAAGAGGTGTCGGTGGCCAGGGCGCAGGCATTGCAGTTGCTGGAATCGGTCGGGCTGGGGCATCGCATCGAGCACAAGCCCAGCGAGTTGTCCGGCGGCGAGCGCCAGCGTGCTGCCGTGGCACGTGCGCTGGTGAACAAGCCGGGCTGCGTGCTCGGTGACGAGCCCACCGGCAATCTGGACGACAAGACGGCGGAGACCGTGTTCGAGCTGATGCTGGAACTCAATCGTGCCCAGCGCACCAGTCTGGTCTTGGTGACGCACGATCGCAGCCTGGCGCGTCGTCTGGATCGCGTGCTGGAGCTGCATCAGGGCAAGCTGCGCGAGTTGGCGCCGTCTGCGGTGTAAGCCACGCCCAGCCGTCGGAATCTCTGGCGGCTGGGCCGTGTTGAACTCCGGATTTCAGTTTGAAAATCCTGATTCCGGTTGCCGATGTATCGGCGCGATGCATTAGCCGGCTAGCGCAGCAACACGCTTGCTCACGATGTGGTGCTCGCAAGCGCTATCGAGTCAACCGTCGCTTCGACAACACGCGGTCGCCGCCACGAATGTGACGGCGACCTTGCGCATCAGGGAATGACGCGCTGCGCCCGCAGCCGCGTGAACAGCTCCAGGAACGAGGCGCGGCTGTCGTAGAAGTCCAGAAAGCCCAGCTCGCGGCTCTTGGTCATATCGTTGACGCACTCGATCTCGCGGTCCAGGTCGGCGTCGGTATGCCACCACGATGCCAGTCGGTTGACGTCGGCTTCCACCAAACCATGCTGCTTGGCGATCTCTGCCCACACGGCCGGCGCGGTCTCGCTCAAGCGTGCTTCTAGAGGTGCCGGCGTTTCGGGGCAGGGCAGAACTTCGAGTTCGAAGAAGTCGGCAATCTGGCCCCACATCCAGCGCCAGCGGAACACATCGCCGTTGACGGTGTTGAAGGCCTGATTGCGTGCGGCCGGGCTCAAGCCGGCCCAGGCCAGCTGCCGGCCAAGCAGGCCGGCGTCGGTGAGGTCGGTGAGGCTGTTCCACTGCGCTTGCGAGCCGGGGAACACGAACGGCTGACCGGTGTGCTTGCACAGCGACGCATACACCGCCAGCGTCACGCCCATGTTCATCGCATTGCTGCCGTTGGCCATGCCGATCATGGTGTGCGAGCGATGCACGCTCCAGCCGAAGCCATGCTGCTCAGCATTCGTGAACAGCAGGTCTTCCAGCGTGTAGTAGAAATTCTCGCCAGGCTGGCGCGGCTCGCTTTCGCGAAACGGCGTTTCGGCCTTGCCGCTGCCGTAGTTCTCGAACGCACCCAGATAGTGCTTGGTGCCGGTGACCAGCGCCATGTGCTGCAGCGGTGCATCGCTCAGCGCCTCGCACAGATGACGCATCATCGCGCCGTTGGCCTCGACGTTCTCACGCTCGGTATCGCGGCGTGTCCAGGTGCAGAAAAATACGTGGGTGATCGGCAAGCCACGTAGCGCGTTGGCGGTGCTCTCGGCATCCAGCAGATCGGCTGCCACCGGAATCACGCCGTCCTGGGCGAGCGGACGCCGCGCCAGGCCATAGACGGTCCAACCGTCGGCGACCAACACGTTGGCGAGGTTGTAACCAGAAATGCCGGTCACGCCGACAATCAATGCAATGCCTTTACGCATGGGGGGAGCTCCTCGAAGACAGCATTGAACATAGCGCTGCGGCCATGAAATCGAGGCGAATGCATGCCGGAGTGATGCGTGTGTCGCGTGCACAGCCGTCTTCCTACCCGCCAATGCGCCGATCGCCGCTGTGGTCCAGCTGTGCGATCAATTAGCTTGAATCGGTGGATGGACCACGGACGGGAGGCGACCGGCAGCATGGATGTGTCAGCACCAGTGCCGTCGGCGACGCGCGCAGGATCGGCGGTCGCCGCTGCAGCGGCGTTGCTGCTGGGCGTGGTGGTGTGCGCCTGGTCGCCTGCGGTGTTGCCGCGTGCGGTCTACGCGATCTTTGTGTGTGCAGGTGGGCTGGGTATCGGCTTGACCCTGTGGCTGCGGCCGCAGCGGATCTTGTTGTTGCTGGCAACGGCAACGGCAACGGCACTGTGCGGCTTCGGTCTGATGGGCTGGCAAGTCACCAGCACCTTGCAGGCGCAGCTGCTCCCGCAAGACGAAGCGCGCGAGCTGGCTGTGCGCGGCCAGATCGTAGGACTGCCGGTGGCCGAGCAACGACGCACGCGCTTTCAGCTGCGGGTGGATGACGACCACACACAACCAGCATCGCTACGCGGCAAGCTAGTGCAGTTGGCCTGGTACGACGACTTCGGTGCCGAACACATCGGTCCACGCGCAGCACTTCGCGCCGGTGCAGGTTGGCAATTGCGCCTCAAGCTGCGGGCGCCGCGTGGCTTGCGCAATCCTGGTGGGTTCGATGCCGAACGTCAGGCATTGGCGCAGCGCATTGCCGCGACCGGTTACGTGCGCGTCCCTGCTGCCGCAAGGCAAATCGCGCCACCGCGTGGCGTGGACGCCTGGCGCGAACGCATGTCGCAGCGGATTGCCGAGCACGTGCCCGGGCCTTCAGCGCCTTATCTGCGCGCACTTGCGCTAGGCGACACGCGCGGGCTGGACGATGCGGCCTGGGCGACGCTGCGTGCGACCGGGCTCAGCCATCTGATCGCAATCTCCGGATTCCATGTCGGATTGGTCGCCGCGTTCTTCGCGATGCTGGTTGCCGGACTCTGGCGAGTGTGGCCCGGTCTGGGAACGCGCCTTCCACGCCTCCACGCCGCGGCCATCGCGGCATTACTCGCCGCCGCTGCGTATGCAGTGCTGGCAGGATTGGCGCTGCCCACCGTGCGCACGGTGTTGATGATTGCCGTGGTCGCGCTGGCGCGGGTTGTGCGCCGCCGTGCCACGACCGCGCAGATCCTTGCGCTCGCCTTGTTGGCTGTCGTGCTGTGGGACCCGCTGAGCGTGCTGGTCGCCGGCTTCTGGCTCAGCTTCGCCGGTGTGGCCTGGTTGGTGTGGTGCCTGCCGTCCGACGATCGCGCCATCCTGCGTGGCTTTTTATCGGCGCAGACCGTCGCCACTGTGGGCCTGCTGCCGCTGACGGTCAGCCTGTTCGGGCAGGCGTCGTTGGTCGGGCCATTCGCGAATCTTGTTGCGATCCCATGGTGGACCTTCGTGGTGGTGCCGCTCGCCTTGCTGGGTACTGCGCTGGAAGCGCTCCATCCAGGCGCGGGCGTCTGGGCATGGCGATTGGCCGGCTGGTGTTTCGAGCTGACCTGGCCGGGCTTCGTCTGGCTCGGGCAGACCCCGATGGCGTTGTGGTGGGTGCCCGAATCCGATGCGATAGCGCTGGTGTTGGCCTTGCTCGGCGCGTTCTGGCTGTTGCTGCCGCGCGGTACGCCCGGCAAGTCATTGGCCGTGCTGTTGTGGTTGCCACTGCTATGGCCGGACCGCGAACTGCCTGCAGCCGGCGAGGCGGATGTGCAGGTGCTGGACGTGGGGCAGGGCCTGGCGGTGCTGGTGCGCACGCAACGGCATGCGCTGTTGTTCGATACCGGCCCTGCAGTGCGCGATGGCTTCGACGCCGGCGAGCGGGTGGTACTGCCGGCATTGCGTGCGCTCGGCCTGCGCCGCCTGGATGCCATCGTGCTCAGTCATGCCGATGCCGATCATGCCGGCGGCTATACAGCAGTGCGTGCGGGATTGCCGGTTGCCATCACCACTGCGCCGCCGGATGCACCGCTGGACGTCAGCACGCGCTGCCATGCCGGCCAACAGTGGGAATGGGACGGCGTACGCTTTCGCTTCCTGCATCCGAGTGCCGGTTTTCCGTATCTGCGCAATCAGTCCAGCTGCGTGCTGCGAGTGGAGACGCGGTATGCAAGCGCGCTGCTGCCGGGCGATATCGGCGAGATCGTCGAACGTCGATTGATGCATGGGCATCTGTCCGAGCTACGCGCCGATCTGGTGATCGTTCCGCACCATGGCAGCGCCGATGGCTCGCATGCCGGTTTCATTGCCGCGACCGGCGCGCGGCTGGCGCTGGTGTCCTCCGGGCACGGCAACCGCTTCGGCCACCCGCGTGCGGAGGTGGTGCAGCGCTGGCAGGGCAGTGGCGCCGAGCTGCTCGACACCGCGCAGGCCGGCGCGATCCGGGTCTGGCTGGGCGCCGACGGCCTGCAGGTCCGCGAGCGACGGCGCTGGCAGCCGCGGCTGTGGGATGCTGCAGAACGGCGGCGGTCGGCTGCTATCCTATCGGCCAGCGAATAGGCGGCCGCGTTGCCGGAGGAATCGAATTGTGTTGGAGCTGGTCAAGGCGGGCGGTTGGCCGATGGTGCCGTTGCTGTTGCTGGGCGTGATCGCCCTGGCGATCGTGCTGGAGCGTCTGTGGAGCCTGCGCCGCAACGAAGTGACTCCGCCAGGTCTGGGCGAAGAGGTCCGCAACTGGGCCGCGCGTGGCAAGCTGGATCCCGGCCATATCGAGTCGCTGCGTCGCAATTCGCCGCTGGGCGCCTTGCTCGCGGCCGCGCTGGACGTGCGTGGCCGCCCGCGCGAGTTGATCCGCGAACGTATCGAGGACACCGGCCGACATGTGGTGCACCGCATGGAGCGCTATCTGAATGCCTTGGGCACGATTGCCTCGGCTGGGCCGTTGCTGGGTCTGCTGGGGACCGTGGTCGGCATGATCCAGATGTTCATGGGCATCCTCGATCACGGTGTTGGCGATGTGAACCAACTGGCTGGCGGCATCGGCAAGGCGTTGGTGTGCACGGCCACCGGCATGATCATTGCGGTACCCGCATTGATGGCGCATCGCTTCTTCAAGGGCCGCATCGCCGGCTACATCATCGAGATGGAGCAGGAAGCCACGTTGTTGCTGGATACGATGGATGGACGTGCGATGCCGGTCGCTGCGGCGCCGGTTGCGGCGGGTACCAAGCCCGTCATGGCAAAGGGCTGACGGATGCGCATCGGCAGTGACCGAAGCCAGGACGAGCCGCATATCGACCTGGTGCCATTGATTGACGTCATTCTTGTCCTCATCATCTTCTTCGTGGTGACCACGACTTTCGACGCACGCTCCACGCTGCAATTGCAGCTGCCGACTGCCAGCGACCAACACACCAGTGCGCCGCCACGTGCGTTGAGCGTACTGGTCAATGCCGATGGGCATTACTTCATCAACGACCAGGAAGTGCTGCGTTCGGATGTCGATTCGCTCAAGCAGACCATCGCGCAGATCGCCGGCGATGATCGTGAGCAGACAGTGCTGATGCGCGCCGATGCGCGTACGCCGTACCAGGCTGTCGTCACCGCGCAGGATGCCCTGGGGCAACTCGGCTTTCGGCGCATCGCGATTGCGACTGCGCCCGAAACCGGCACTTCCGGTACTACCGGCACGACAAGCAAGCACGGAACCCGCCAGTGAACATCTCCAACGACCGCCCGGCGCCAGTATCGTCCTGGCGCACGTACCGTCGCCTGCTGGCCTTCGCCAAGCCGTACCGTCTGTTGCTGATCGCCGCGCTGATTGCCGCGCTGGTCGAAGCGGCGGGCACCACCGGCTTTCTGGCGTTGATGAAGCCGATCACCGACGAAACCTTCATCTACAAGAACGCCGAAGTCAGTCGCTGGCTGCCGGTGCAGATCATCCTGTTGTTTGTGGTGCGCGGCATTGCCGGTTACATCACCGATATGGCGATGGGCAAATCCGCACGCAGCATCGCGCGCGATCTGCGGGTCAAGGTGATGTCCAAGTATCTGCGCCTGCCGGGATCGCGGTTCGATTCCGAGCCGGTGCCGTCGATGCTGATCCGCCTGGGCTCGGACTCCGACCAAGTCGCGCAGGCGGCGGTGGATGCGGTCAAGGTGATGATCCAGCAGTCGTTGCAGGTGATCGGTGCGCTGGCGCTGATGCTGTGGCATAGCTGGCAGGTCACGCTGACCATCCTGGTGCTGGCACCGGTGCTGGCGTGGGTGATGGACAAGGTGGCGCGGCGGTATCGCCGCATCAGCCACAGCATCCAGGAGAGCGGCGCGCACCTGTTGCAGGCGGCCGATCAGACCTTGTCCAGCCATCAGGAGGTCAAGATCTACGGCGCGCAACAGACCGAAATGGAGCGCTACGGCGCGCTGGCCGACCGCAATCTGCGTCTGGCGATGAAGGTCGAATCCACGCGTGGCATTTCCACTGCCACAGTGCAGATGATCGGCGCGATCGGTTTGTCGGCGCTGTTGTTCGTGGCCGGTGCGCAGGCACTGGCGGGGCGGCTGACCGCAGGCGACTTCGTGGTGCTGATGACCTCGATGCTGACGATCATTCCTGGCCTCAAGCAGCTCACCAATGTGCAGAACATGGTGCAACGCGGCCTGGCGTCGGCCGAGCGCTTGTTCTCGGTGCTCGACAGCCCCGACGAGCCGGACCAAGGCGCCATCCCGCTCAAGCGTGCGAAGGGCTTGATCGAATTCCGCGATGTCACCGCGCGCTATCCGGGTCAGGTGAATCCGGCGCTGGCGGGGGTGAGTTTTGTTGCGCAGCCGGGCACGGTGACGGCGATTGTCGGGCGCTCGGGTAGCGGCAAATCCAGCCTAATCAAGCTGATTCCGCGCTTCTACGAGGCCGAGGCCGGGCAGATCCTGCTCGACGGTCATCCGGTGCAGGCGTACTCGTTGGCCGATCTGCGCCGGCAGATCGCGCTAGTCGGCCAACAGGTGATGTTGTTCGACGGCAGCATCGCCGACAACGTGGCCTATGGCGAAATGCGCAGCGCAGATGCGAGCCAGTTGGAGCGCGCGATTCTGGGTGCCAATGCGATGGAGTTCGTCGCGCAGTTGCCAGACGGTTTGCAATCGCACGTGGGCACCAAGGGCGGGCGTCTGTCCGGCGGGCAGCGCCAGCGCCTGGCGATCGCGCGCGCGATGCTCAAGGATGCGCCGATCCTGATTCTGGACGAAGCCACCGCCGCGCTGGACAACGAGTCCGAGCGGCTGGTGCAGGATGCCTTGCACAAGCTGATGCCGGACCGCACCACGCTGGTGATCGCGCACCGCCTGTCCACCATCGAACATGCCGACCAGGTACTGGTGATGGATCAGGGCCGCATCGTCGAGCGTGGTACGCACAGTGAATTGCTGGCGCAGGGCGGGCTGTATTCGCACCTGCACGGCATGCAGTTCCGCGAACGGCAGGCATGAGCAAGCGCGGCGCCCGCACGCCGGGCTATTGGTACGACAATGCGCCGATTCCGCTATCGGCGCGCATGCTTGCGCCGGTCTACGGTGCCGCCATCGCGCTGCGACGCGCGCTGTATCTCCGCGGCTGGCGCAAGCGCCACGGCGTGCCAGTGCCGGTGATCGTAGTGGGTAACGTCACTGCCGGCGGCACCGGCAAGACGCCGCTGACGATCGCCTTGGTGACCAAATTGCAGGAAGCCGGTTGGACGCCGGGTGTTGCCAGTCGTGGCTATGGCCGCGACGAATCGGGCACGGCGCGTTGGGTCGAAGCGGACACGCCTGTGGCGCTCGGCGGTGACGAGCCGGTATTGATCGCCTGGAAAACCGGCGCGCGGGTGCGCGTGGATAGCGATCGTCTGGCCGCGGCACGCGCACTCGTCGAAGCCGGATGCGACATCGTCGTCTGCGACGACGGGTTGCAGCATTACCGGCTTGCGCGCGATGTGGAAATCGAAGTGGTCGATGGTCAACGCCGCTACGGTAACGGGCGCCTGCTGCCGGCCGGACCTCTACGCGAACCTGCAGCGCGTGCGCGCGATTGCGATTTCCGTGTGGTCAATCTGGGGCAGGGCAGCGCTGCGGCGACACCGCAGACACCTGAAGACGCCGGTTTCGGCGAGTGGCAGATGCGCCTGAGCATCGACAGCGTGCAACCGATGGATGGCAAGCGTGTGCAGCCGTTGAGCATGCTTGCCGGGCAACGTGTGCACGCGGTGGCCGGGATCGCGCATCCGGAACGCTTCTTTGCGATGCTGCGCGCGCGCGGCATTGGCGTGGTGCCGCATGCCTTCCCAGATCATCACGTGTATCGCGCTGCGGATTTCAGTTTCGGCAGCCGCTTGCCGGTGCTGATGACCGAAAAGGACGCAGTGAAGTGCAGGCCGTTTGCCGACGAGTGGTTGTACAGCGTGCCGCTCAAGGCGGAGTTGCCGGCCGCGTTCTGGGTGAGTCTGCTGGATCGTCTGGACAAGTTGGCGAGTCGGCAGGGTGTGTGAGTGCGGTTTTTCTGGCAATGGTGATCTTGATTTGGCTGCAGGGTCCTTGCCCGCCCACCGTCGCGGGACACGCCGCAAGTACGTCCATGTAGGCTCTTACGCGGCATCCATGCCGCGTAAGGTCCCGCGACGGTGGGCGGGCAAGGGCCAGTCGAGAGTGTCGGTGTGCATGGTTGCGAGCAGTGCATGCAGCGGCGTCCGAGTGCTGATGTAGCGCATCGCTGCTCCAACTGAATACTGTTATTTCGCTCAATTACATAGATACAGCATGCGATTCGGTTATCTCGTTTCTCCAATTTTTCCTGCATCCCAGAGCGCGCACGCATGACCACCACAACGCCTGCAGATTTCGTCGTCGCCATTCCCGCGCGCTATGCCTCCACGCGGTTGCCGGGCAAGCCACTGCAATTGATCGGCGATCGCCCGATGATCCAGCATGTGGCCGAGCGCGCGCTGCTGGCAGGGGCGCGCGAGGTCTGGGTGGCCACCGACGATGCGCGGATTGCCGAGGCGATCGAAGGCCTGGCCGGCGTGCATGTGGCGATGACCGGCAGCGAGCACATGTCCGGGACCGACCGGCTTGCCGAATGCGCGCGGATCGCCGGCTGGGAGGCCGAGACCTGTGTGGTGAATCTGCAGGGTGACGAACCGTTCGCGCCCGCTGCCGGTATCCGCGCAGTCGCCGAGCTGCTGCTGCACTCCGGCGCCGAAATGGCCACGCTGGCCGCGCAGGTGGACAGCGCGCACGAGCTGTTCGATCCGAATGTGGTGAAGCTGGTGCGCACTGCGCGCGGCGATGCGCTGTACTTCAGCCGCGCGCCGATTCCCTGGCATCGCGACAGCTTCGCCAATCCGCGTGAGAGCTTGCCCCGTGAGGGCCAGTGGCTGCGCCATATCGGTATCTACGCGTACAGCGCCGGATTTCTGCAGCGTTTTGCGGCGATGCCGCCCGGTGTGTTGGAGCGCATCGAATCGCTGGAACAATTGCGCGTGATAGAAGCCGGCTACCGCATCGCGGTGGCGTTGACGCCGGAGCAGTTTCCGCCCGGCATCGATACGCCGGACGATCTGGCGCGTGCGCAGACGCGGGTGGCGTCGGCATGAAGGTACTGATCGTGTGTCTGGGCAACATCTGCCGCTCGCCGATGGGCGAGGGCGCCTTGCGTGCGCGGCTGGACGAAGCGCGGTTGTCGCGGCGTGTCGAGGTCGATTCGGCCGGCACCGGCGACTGGCATGCCGGCGAGCCACCCGACCCGCGCGCCATTCGCTGCGCACGCGGTCATGGCGTGGATATTTCCGGATTGCGCGCCCGTCAGGTGCGTGCAGCGGACTTCGAACACTTCGATTGGGTGCTGTGTGCCGACAACAGCAATCTGCGCGATCTGCAGCGGCTTGCCCCGGCGCCGCTGCGCGACAAGGTCGCACTCTGGCTGCCGTGGGCGGGCGTTGCAGAGCGCGACGAGATCCCCGACCCCTACACCGGCGGCATGGACGATTTCGAGCGTGCCTGGCAACTGGTCGACACCGCTGCAAGCCAGACCGTGGCCAGGCTCACCCGCAGCTAATCGGGCTTGGGCATAATTACCGGATGACTGCCCAGCTCACCCAGGAACTGCCGGAATTCCCTACCTGGCTCAACGCCAGGCCATCCACCTTGCAGGAGCATCGTGGACGCGCGCTGGTGCTGGCGTTCGTCAATGCCAGCTCGGTGTGGTGCGCCGAGCGCCTGGCCGAGCTGGCCCATTGGCAGGCGCGCAGCCCGGGGCGGTTGCAGGTGATCGTGGTGCAGGTGCCGCGTTTCGATAGCGAGCGCTTGCCGCAACGCTCGCTCAAGCAACTACGCGGGCATGGTGTGAGTGCGCCGATCCTGCTCGACAAGGACTGGGAAACCTGGCGCCGCTTCGGTATCGAATCCTGGCCCACGCTGGTGCTGCTCGACGCCTACGGCCGCGAGCGCCAGCGTCTGGTGGGCGTGACCGGCGATCTGGACAAGGCATTGGTGGCGCTGTGCGAAGGCCAGCAACCGCCGTCGGACATCGACCTGCATGGCGTGGCCGAACGCGAAGCCGAACCGCGCCTGGAACTGCAATTTCCGACCGGCCTGGCCGCCACCGAAGACCGCCTGTATATCGCCGACACCGGCCATCACCGCGTGCTCGAATGCACGCATGGCGGGCGCGTGCTGCGCCAGTTCGGCCATGGCAATGCCGATCTGATCGACGGTGGCGTCGGTGAAGCGGCGTTTCGACGTCCGCAAGGCCTGGCGCTGGAGCGCGACCAGCTCTATGTCGCCGACACCGGCAATCACGCCCTGCGCCGCATCAATCTGCGCAGCGGGCAGGTCGATACCTTGTGCGGCACCGGCCGCTCCGGCGAGCCGGTCGAAGGCCCGCTGGCGTCCTCCAGCGCATCTGCGCTGAATTATCCGCAAGGTCTGGCCATCGCCGACAACCAGGTGTTGATCGCCATGGCCGGCGACAACCGCATCTGGAGCTATCACCTGGGTAGCGCCGCATTGACCGCGCGCGCAGGCACCGGCTCGCTCGAAATCCGCGATGGCAGCGGCCATCTGGCCGCGTTCGCGCAACCGGCCGGATTGGCGGCGGTGCAACAGGTGGCCTACGTCTGCGACGGGTTGGGTTCGTCGATCCGCACCATGCAATTGCGCGGCGATCTGGTGCAGACCCTGGTCGGCGGGCAGGGCACCTGGCTGTTCGGCGACGAGGATGGCCCACGCGGCACCGCGCGCCTGCAGTTTCCGCAAGCGATTGCCTTGGCCGCCGATTCGCCGCTGCTGTGGATCGCAGACACCGGCAACGGTCGCCTGCGTTGCCTGCGTCTTGGAGGTGGCGAATTGACCACGGTCGAGCTGCCGCGCCGCCTGCATGGCCCGGCCGGGCTGGCGGTTGCCGCAGGTGCGGTCTGGATTGCCGAGACCGATGCCCATGCCGTCTTGCGTTACGACCTTGCAAGCGGCGAACTGAGCGATGTTTCGATAGCAGAATGAGCGCAAGGCCCCAAGCTGATTTCGATGGAAAGGCGTTTGCTGCCCAACTGAGCACCGCGCCCGGCGTCTACCGCATGTATGCGGGCGACGACACGCTGCTGTACGTGGGCAAGGCCGGCGCGCTGCGCAAGCGCGTGGGCAGCTATTTCAACGGCACGCCGAAGAACGCGCGGCTGACCTCGATGCTGTCGCAGGTGGCGCGCATGGACGTCACCGTGACCCGCAGCGAAGCCGAAGCGCTGCTGCTGGAAAACCAGCTGATCAAGTCGCTGTCGCCGCGCTACAACGTGTCGCTGCGCGACGACAAGAGTTACCCGTATGTGTTGCTGACGCGCGAAGACTGGCCGCGCATTGCGCTGCACCGCGGCCCGCGTGCGGTGCAGGGGCGCTATTTCGGCCCGTACACCGGCGTGACCGGCGTGCGCGAAACCTTGAGCCTGATGCACAAGCTGTTCAAGCTGCGCAGCTGCGAAGACAGCGTGTTCCGCAATCGCTCGCGGCCGTGTCTGCAATATCAGATCGGCCGCTGCAGCGCGCCGTGCGTGGACCTGGTCGCCGCGCCCGACTACGCAGAATCGGTACGCCGGGCCACGATGTTTCTCGAAGGCAAGAGCGACCAGCTTGGCGAAGAGATCATGCAGTCGATGCAGCAGGCCAGCGAAGCGCTGGAGTTCGAGCGCGCCGCGCGTCTGCGCGATCTGCTGTCCTCGCTGCGCAGCATGCAGAACCGCCAGTACGTGGACGGCCGCGCGGCCGACCTGGACGTGCTGGCCTGCGCCACGCAAGCCAGCCAGGCCTGTGTGCTGCTGTTGAGTTTTCGCGACGGCCGCAACCTGGGCACGCGTTCGTTCTTCCCCAAGACCAATGGCGAAGACAGCGCTGACGAAATCCTGGGTGCGTTCGTCTCGCAGTACTACGCCGAACATTCGCCGCCGCGCGAGATCCTGCTCGATCGCGAAATCCCCGATGCCGAGTTGATCGAAGCCGCGCTCAGCAGCGCCGCCGAGTACAAGGTGACGTTGAAATGGAACGTGCGCGGCGAGCGTGCCGGCTACCTGCTGCTGGCCACGCGCAACGCACAGCTGACCCTGGTCACCGAACTCACCAGCCAGAGCGCGCAACACGCACGCAGCGAAGCGCTGCGCGAAATGCTGGGGCTTGCCGAGCAGGTCAAGCGGGTGGAGTGCTTCGATATCAGTCACACCATGGGCGAGGCGACGGTGGCCTCGTGCGTGGTGTTTGATGCCAGCGGCCCGGTGCGCGGGCAATACCGGCGCTTCAATATTTCCGGGATCACGCCGGGCGACGACTACGCCGCGATGCGCCAGGCCATCGAGCGGCGCTTTCGGCGTGCAGTGGAAGAAAACGGTGTGCTGCCGGATGTGTTGCTGATCGACGGCGGCGCCGGCCAGCTGGCGCAGGCAAAGGGCGCGCTGGCCGATCTGGGCATCGAGAATGTGCTGCTGGTCGGCGTGGCCAAGGGCGAGGAGCGCAGGGCAGGGCACGAAGCGCTGGTCATGGCCGACGGCCGCGAGCTGCGCCCGGGTGCGGCATCGCCGGCGCTGCAGTTCATCCAGCAGGTGCGTGACGAAGCGCATCGCTTTGCGATTACCGGTCACCGCGGTCGCCGCCAGAAGGCGCGCATGACCAGCAAGCTGGAGGATATCCCCGGCATCGGCCCGCGCCGTCGCGCGAGCCTGCTCAAGCATTTCGGCGGTCTGGTCGGGCTCAAAGCCGCCGGCGAGGCCGAGATTGCACGCGTGGAAGGGGTCAATGCCGCACTCGCCGCGCGAATCTACGCTAACCTGCATGGGCTGGCGCTCCCCGATGCGGCAGGCGAGTCGAGTCCGTAATGAAGTTGACCATCCCCACGTGGCTGACACTGCTGAGGATCTTGATGATCCCGGTGTTGGTCGTGGTGTTCTACCTGCCGTACACGTGGACCAATTTCGCGTCTGCCGGCGTGTTCGGGCTGGCTGCCATCACCGACTGGCTGGATGGCTGGGTCGCACGGCGGTATCACCAGTATTCCGCCTTCGGCGCGTTTCTGGATCCGGTGGCCGACAAGCTGATGGTCGCGGTGGCGTTGTTCCTGATCGTACAGGGCCACCCGACACCGTGGATGGCATTCTGGGCGGCGGTGATTGTGGGCCGCGAAATCGCCGTCTCTGCGCTGCGCGAGTGGATGGCCGAGATCGGCCAGCGTGCCAAGGTGCGCGTGGCGGCGATCGGCAAGATCAAGACCACCGCACAGATGGTCGCGCTGCTGTGCCTGCTCTATTCGGTCACGCCGGGGCAGATGCCCACCCACGAAATCTGGTTCGGCAATCTGATCTTCCGCGCCGGTTACTGGACGCTGGCGATCGCCGCGCTGCTGACATTGTGGTCTGGTTTTCAGTACCTGCAGGCCGCATGGCCGAGCCTGCGCGCCGACGAAAAAGCCGCAATCAGCAGCAAGCCAAAAAAAGTCGAAGGCAATGGTTGACAGCCCTGCTGTTCGCTGTAGAATCTCGCCTCCCAAGCGGGAATAGCTCAGTTGGTAGAGCGCAACCTTGCCAAGGTTGAGGTCGCGAGTTCGAGTCTCGTTTCCCGCTCCAGGTCTTGATGTTCGGACTTCTGCTGAAGTCCATCGGGGTTCGATAACACAGTGGGTTTTGCCTGTGGAGCATCTAGCCAAGTCTGCTGAAATCCATTCCAAACCACGTATTTCTATGAAATGGATCTGCGTGCCCAGAGCCTGAAGCTTGGCCGCCAGAGCACGCTGTTACAGATCGCAGCATCGACACACTGCATGCCTTGCGACGCATTTGCAGTACGCCAGGGCCGTTACCCGATACTTCTCAGTAAAGTTGCGGGGATTATGGTTCTCAGTGGCGCCCACACTCGCAACGGTAAACCCGTTCGGACAGTGCCTGCGGATAACGCTCTCGCAGGGAGGAGCGGTCGTGTCGTCGAAGGTGTTGCAGGCTCATTGCAGCTAGCGAGATAACTGCCGTCATCGTAGCTTTTGAACCGTTTCAGTGGTTTTCAGCGGCCTTGTTGTCACACACAGGTCGCACGCGTTGCCTAGCATTTCGGTAACCGAGCGCGACTGGCTTCGGTTTGTGCTGGTGCGTGCCGATGCTTGTTTGGCAGGGCATGCATCGGTGCATTTGCCCATCGCGGTACCTGCCTGTGGGGACCACCGACCCATGAACGAAGCCGACCTGAGCGAGTTGCTTTCGACCTTGTCCAGTCTGCCGGACGAACTGCAGCGCGTGCGAGCAGCAGCGCCTGCGCTGGCGCCGCAATTGGATGGGGTGGACGCATTGCTGGAGCGCAGCCTGGTGCAGACACGGGCTGCGTTGGTGCAGGAAGGGACGTCGCCTGCGTTGGCTTACGATCTGATGGCGGATCTGCACAAGACCAGTCGTCTGCCGGATAACCCGTTCGGGGATCGTGCGCATTTCATCATCGGCAATCGCCGCTCCGGCACCACGTTGCTGGCGTATCTGGTCAATGCCAGCGAGACGATCTGCAGCCTGCCGGAAAACATGTTGTGCGGGGAGCTGGCCAAGTGCGACAGCTTGTTGCGGCTCGGCAGCATGGTGCTGCCGCATCTGGGCTTGCCGCAGAGCGGGTTGTACCCGCGCTTGGGACGCATGATCGATGAGTTGCATTGCGAGTACGCGCAGCGCTTCGGGCGGCAGCGCTGGATCGCCAAGGAGTTGTTTTCGTCCAGCCGGCTCGATGTGATCGATGCGATGTTCGATTTTCGCGGCAAGTTTCTGTTTCTGCATCGTCATGGGTTGGATGTGGCGCTGTCTTGCTTTCAGCGCTTCGTGCGCCGCGATGGTTTGCCGGGCAATCCGCGTTCCGGCTTGTATCTGATGCAGTATCTCGACGAGTGGGTCGCCACCAACGAAGCGGCGCTGGATTTTGCCGAACGTGCGGGCGATCGCTGCTTGCAACTGGGTTATGACCAACTTTCGCGTACGCCGGAGGTGGTCGGGGCGCGCGTGTTCGAATTTCTTGGGGAACCATGGTCTGAGCAGGTGCTGCCGCGCATGGCGCAACAACGCATCCGGCCGTTTATGGGCGACAACCTGACCGCGCAGCGCGGGCTTGCGATCGATGCTGGCGCGCGTGTACCGAGTTGGCATGCGTGGCCGCCGGAGCTGTTGCGTAGCCTGGGGCGGCGGGCGAATCCGATGCTGGAACGCTTGGGTTACGCGCCGCTCTAGATGCCGTGGAGTTACCTGCAAAGGCGATCAGCAACAGGTTGCACAAGGTAGTTGATGCACGATGTGCACCAGTTCGTCTCAGGTATTGGTGGCGATGCCGTCTGGTGCATTGATCGCGATGCCTGCCTGACGTAGCCGCGCCATGCTGTAAGCGCTGACGAAACCGCCATCGCGCATGGCGTAGTCGCGCAGTTCGCCTTCCACTTCGAAGCCATGACGCTGGTACAGCGCCACTGCTGCGGTGTTGTCCGCATAAACGGTGAGTTCGAGCCGGTGCAGTTGCATCCAGCGGTCGGCGACGTCGAGCAACGCGCTCAGCAGGCGCGTGCCGACACCACGGCCATGCCAGTCCGGCCGGACCGCCAGCGCGATGCCGCCGACGTGCGCGCGACGTACCCGTGCCTGGCTGCCCAGGCTGCCGACACCGACGACCTGCGCGCCGTGCAACGCAACCAGTGCCAGCTGCCGCTCGTCTTCGTGCAGCAATTGCCGGCGCCATTGCGCGACCCCGCGATACGGCAGCTCCAGCAGCTGTCGCGCCACCTCGGGAGCGTTGTAGAGCCCGCACACGCCGTCGGCATGCTGCTCGCATGCACGTTCGATCTGGATGTCGTGCTGCATCGATGCGGACTCGTTGGCACTGAGGAAGGCAGATGCTCGCGCAGACAGATGATGCTGCGATGACTAGGACGCAAAATGCGACACACGCAGAACTGTCACAGGCCGACGCTAGCCTGTGCGGATGAGTGCGATTGCATGTGTCGACGATGTGCAGGCTTTGGCGCAACGCCGCCTGCCGCGCATGCTTTACGACTACGTTGCGGCGGGCAGCTGGAGCCAGACCACGCGGCAGGCTAATCGCGACGACCTCGACGCGTTGCGGCTGCGTCAGCGCGTTGCCATCGATGTGGCCCGGCGCAGTACCGCGAGTACGTTGTTGGGAATGCCGGTGGCGATGCCACTTGCGTTGGCGCCGACCGGCTTGGCCGGCCTGTTGTATCCGGATGGCGAGGTGCTGGCCGCACGCGCGGCCGAGGCATTCGGGGTGCCGTTTGTGCTGTCGACGATGAGTATCTGTTCGCTGGAACAGGTCTGCGCCAGCGTGCAGACGCCATGCTGGTTTCAGCTCTATCTGATGCGCGACCGCGGATTCTCCGCCGCGTTGATCGCGCGCGCGCAAGCGGCCGGCTGCGGCGCGTTGATGCTGACGCTGGATGTGCCGTTCATGGGGCAGCGGCATGCCGATCTGCGCAATGGGTTGAGCGTGCCGCCGCGTTTGAGCCTGGCGACGCTGCGCGATTTCGCGACGCATCCGCGTTGGTGTCTGCGCATGCTCGGCAGCCGTCAGCATGGCTTCGGCAATCTTGCCGGGCAGATGGATGGCCAGGGTGATCTGGCGTCGCTGGCAGCATGGACCGCCAGTCAGTTCGATGCCGCGCTGACCTGGGACGATGTGGCCTGGGTGCGGGCGCGCTGGCGTGGCCCGCTGATCGTCAAGGGCATCCTGGATGTGGACGATGCGCGGCAGGCCGTCGCTGCAGGCGCGGACGCGCTGGTGGTGAGCAATCACGGCGGGCGCCAACTCGATGGGGCGGCGTCCAGCATCCGCATGTTGCCGGCGATCGTGGCTGCGGTCGGTGGCGATGTCGAAATTCATCTGGATAGCGGCATCCGCTGCGGCCAGGACGTGCTCAAGGCGCTGGCGCTTGGCGCGCGCGGCGCTTACATCGGGCGTGCCTGGCTGTATGGGCTGGCCGCATCGGGCAAGGCCGGTGTGACCGAGGTACTGCGGCTGATCCAGCGCGAGCTGGAGCTGAGTATGGGGTTGTGCGGCAGGCCGCAGATTGCGGATATCGACGCCAGCGTGCTGCTTCCTCAGAGCGGCTAACAAGCGTAGCAAGCAACTGTCAGGTGGGGCGTGGATGGCGCGGAGGAAGCGGAGTGTACGAGTGGTACATGCCGAGTCCAAGGACTGGCCGCGCCCGCCTGACGGTGAGCGCAGTCGTGTTGTTAGCCGCTCTTGGCCCTGAGTTGCTGCTGCGTCATGCGCAGCGTGCGCCGATTGCCATTGCAGTCACTGCGCCCGCATCCAGACGCGTGCGGACAAACGCGGCGAACTGCGCGATGCCTTGCGCGATGTCCTGGCTTGCGACGTTGCTGTAGGCCAACCGCAGTTGCATGCTGCAACCGCCATCAATGGCGAAGAACGATAGCGGCATCACCAGTACGCCGTACTGCCGCGCGCAGATTTCCGCTTCTTCGGCAGCGAATGCGAACGGCAGTGTCACCACCAGAAAGAAGCCGCCTGCTGGCGTATTCCAGCGGACTTGCGGCGCGAACTGCCCGAGTTCTTGTTGCAGATAGTGGAGCATGCGATCGCGGTTGTGCCGATACAGCGCACGCGATGCGGCAATCAGGCCCTCAAGGCTGCCGCCGTGTTCGAGCAGCACGCCGCCGACGATGGCCTGGCCGATCTGGCTGGTGTTCAAACTGTAGAAACTCTTGCGACGTAGTAACCGCTCTTTCAATGCAGTTGCAGCGTCTGCATCGCCGAACAGCTGCGTCGGCAGTACCGCAAAGCCCACCCGCAATGCCGGGCACAGCGTCTTTGAATAAGTGCCCAGATAGATCACGCAGCCGTGCCGGTCCAGTGCCGCCATCGGTGCGACGCGCTCGGCCTCGAAGCCGAACATGCCGTACGGGTTGTCTTCCAGGATCACGATGCCGTGGTCGGCACACACCTGCAGGATGGCTTCGCGCGCATCACGTGCGAGCTGCGTGCCGGTGGGGTTGTCGAAATCCGGCACCAGATAGAGCACGCGTGCGCGCTTGCCGGCTGCGTGCAGTTGCAGCAGCGTGTTCTGCAAGGCGCTGGCATCGGCGTGCGCGTCGCTGTATTCGTGTTGATTGAAGGCGACGATCTCGATGCCGTGCGTGTCGGCCACACCGGTGATGCCGATGTAGCTGGGATTGCGCGCCAGAATCACATCGCCGGGGGCCTGGCACAGTTCAGTGACGCACAACAACAAGGCCTCCTGGCAACCGGCGGTGACGATGATGTGCTCGGGCGTGGCTAGGAGCTGTTCGTCATGCCGCAGCTGTGCGGCGATCAGTTCGTCGAGGATGCCTTGGGTGCACCCGTACTGGGCAATGAGCTCCAGTGCGCGGTGCGGTGCAAGGCCGTAGCGCTGGGCAAAATAGCTGGCAAAGCGCGGCAGCGTGTGCAGCCAGGCCTGCAGGTCGAAGCCGCTATCGCTGGGGCGGCCGGAGGCGAACGAGATCGCCTGCGGATAGCGCGCGGAGACCTCGTTGAGGAAGTTCATTACCTCCAGGCGATCGCTAGTGGTTGCGGTGGTGTTGAGCGGTGGCAGCTGCATTGCAGACATGGCGCTCAATACGCACCGCTGCGTTCGAGTTGGGCGAATAGTTCGTTGACCGAGGCGTCCTGGAATCCGCTTTCGCCATGGCGTTCGATCAGTTCAAAGCACAGGCCGGTCACGCTGTCGCGGCTGGAAAAGGCTTGTTTCAAGCCACTTCCTTCGATCACGCTGGTGTCGAAACCGAGCCCGCGCTCGCGCAGCTGACCGGTGGTGGCGTGTACGTCGTCCACGCGTAGCGCGATGTGGGCGACGCCGACGCCGTGATGTTCGATCAGGCGCGACACCTGCGATTCCGGCTCGGTGCCCTGGCACAGCACGAAGGTGATCTCGCCCTGACGCATCTCCGCCGAGATCATGCCGGTGTGCTTGCCGGCGATCTGCCGGCGCCCCATCAGCTCGAAACCCAGGCGGTGCTGAAAGAAGTCGACCGCTGCTTCCAGATCCTGCACGGCCAGAGCGATGTGGTCGATGCCGTTGTAGTGCGGGGTCGGATCGGCTTGCTGTAGTGGCGAGGTGGTCATGGAGAGCTCCGGACGTGGTGCGATGGGACAGGGGGAAGGTCGGTTGTGGTGCTGGCGTGGGCCGCGTTTGCGTCGTTACCGGTCTGCAACAGCGCGGCCAGACCGGCCGGGGTGGGGGCTTGGTAAAGCTGGCGCAGATCCAACGAGAGGCCCAGTCGCGATGCCTGCTGAAGGAAAGCAATGGCGCGCATCGAATCGCCGCCGATGGCGAAGAACGGATCGTCGCGGCCGACCTGCGGCAGCGCGAGCAGCTCGGCCCAGAGCGTGGCGATTTGGGTTTCGATGACGCCGCGAGGTGGGCTGAAGGCGGCGATGGCGCGATCGGCTGCTTGTGGTGCAGGTAAAGCACGCAGATCGTGCTTGCCGTTGGCGCTCAACGGCAGTGCATCCAACTGCACATAAGCCGCTGGCACCATGTGGGCGGGCAGGCGAGCCGCCAGCATGGCGCGCAGTGCAGCCGGAGACAGCGACTGCCGATCTGCCTCGGGGCGTGCGACCAGATACGCCACCAGCACTGGCTCGGCTTGATCGGTGTTGTGCAGCGTGACCAAGACCTCGGCCAGCTCGGTGCAGGCTTCGCGCAATGCGGCCTCGATTTCGCCGGGTTCGACCCGGTAGCCGCTGAGCTTGAGTTGCCGGTCGCGGCGGCCGAGGAATTCCAGCATTCCATCGCTGCGCCAACGTGCCAGGTCGCCGCTGCGGTACATGCGTTCGCCGGCATCGAACGGATCAGCCACAAACGCAGCCGCGCTCAATGCCGTGTGCCCGAGATAGCCGCGTGCGACAGTGCGGCCGGCGATGCAGATCTCGCCGGGTGTGCCATCCGGCACCAAACGACCAGCGGCATCGAGCAGATAGATGCGGGTATTGGCGATGGGCAGGCCGATCGCTGGTGGCGTGTGTTCGTCTGCGTAGCACTGGTGCAACGTGCTCCACACGGTGGCTTCGCTGGGGCCATAGGCGTTGAACAGGCGGCGTCCCGCTGCCCAGTGGCGTGCCAGTGCGGCGGGCAGGATGTCGCCGGCCGCGATCAGGGTGTGCAGGTGTGGCAGCGGTGCGCGCGGCAGCGACTGCAGCACGGCTGGCGGCAGTACTGCGTGGGTGATCTGCGATTGCGCAAGCCATTGATGCAGCGACTCGCCACTGCGCGCTTGCGTGGCGGGCGGCACATGCAGGCTGGCGCCGCTGGCAAGTGCGAGCAGCCACTCGAACACGTGCGTATCCACGCCGTGAGGTGCCAGCTGTGCCACGCGGTCGCCAGGTTTTGTGTCGAACGCTGCCAACTGCGCGGCGGCCAGATTGGCAGTGCTGTGATGTTCCACCAACACCGCCTTGGGCACGCCGCTGGAGCCGGAGGTGTAGACGACGTAGGCCAGATGGTGCGGACTCAGGTCAGGTAGCGCTGGCGCTGTGGTTGCCAGGTTCTTCCAGGCTGGCGCGGGATCGTCCAGCGCGCAGACCTTCAGGTCATGCGCCGCGCCCAGTTGCTGCACGCCCGCGCTGTCAGCCAGCACCAGCAGCGGTGCACTGTCGGCGAGCAGTTGCATCAGTCGCGCCGTGGGCAGGCATGGGTCGAGCGCCAGATAGGCGCCGCCGGCCTTGAGTGTGGCCAGAATCGCCGTCATCGCCTGCGGGCCAGGTGTGGCGATGACTGCAACCAATCGCTCCGGCGCCACACCCGCGGTTTGCAGATAGTGCGCGAGGCGGTTGGCCTGCAGATCGAGTTCGGCATAGCTCAGCCGCTGCGCGCCGCATTCCACTGCAAGGGCCTCGGGAGTGCGTTGCGCCTGGATTTCGAACCAGCGGTGCAGAGCATGTTCGTCGATTGGCCGTGCGGTACTGCCGCGGTTGCGAAGCCGCGCAGCTTCTTCTGCGGGCAATAAGTCGATGTCATGCAATGGGGTGTCGGGAGCCTGTTCCAGTGCCTGTACCAGCTGCAGCAGCGCGCTCTGCATGAAGCGGCACACGCGGAGAGCGTCGATCTCGGGTAAGGCCTGCGCGGTGAGGCCCAATGCGGTGCCGAAATCTTCTACCGAGATCACCAACGGCAACGGACTGCGTTCGCTTGCATGGAGTAGTTGTGCGCCACCAAACGAGTGCTGTGCGCGTGCCGGTGACTGGTGGCGGTAGTTGATCAGGCTGTTGAACAGCGGTGCAGGCGCAGGCACACCGCTGCAGCGTTGCACCATGCTCAGTGATGCATGTTCGTGCAGCAGCAGTTCGGCCAGCTGTAGGTGCAGTTGCTGCAGGGCCGTGCGCACACCATCGCTGTTGCTGCGCACGCGGACCGGTAGCACGTTGATGCATGGGCCCATCAACTGCGCGTCGGCCTGACCCATGCGCCCCAGCAACACGGTGCCGAACACGGCATCGTCGGCGCCGGCGGCGCGCGCCACCACCAGCCCCCAGGCCAGATGGCACAGGCTGGCCAGGCTCGCCCCGGCGGCCTTGGCCTGGATACGCAGGCGCTCACTCAGCGCCGGATCCAGCGGCAGGTGCTGTTCTTGAACCGGCGCGCCCTCCGGATGCAGGCCGACCAGGCCAAACGGCGCGGTGGCGGTGTCCACATCGCCGAGCAGGCGGCGGAAGAAGTGTTGTTGCTGCACCGCCACTTCGGGTTGGCGGGTATGCGCCACCAACGTGCGGAACGGCGAGGGCGGCGGCAGCTGCGCTGCGTGTTCGTCAAGATACTGCTGGATCTCGTCCATCAGCAGATCCAGCGTGGCGTGGTCGCCGACCATGTGGTGCCAGCGCAGCGCAAGTAACCAGCGTTGCGCGTGTTTGTCGTGCACCAACGTGGCATGCATCAACGGTGCGTGGCGCAGGTCCAGGCGATGGCGCAGCGGGGTGGTGTGGTCGTCCAGCTGTGCGCTGGTCTGATCGTTGGGTTCCAGAGTGTCAGGGTCGAGAACTTCCACCTGCAGTTGCGCCTGTCGCAACACTACTTGCACCGGTTCGCTCAGGCCTTCCCACACCACCGCGCTGCGCAGGATGTCGTGGCGGTCGATCACGGCCTGCAGTGCCGCCAGAAAACGCTGCGCTGCTAGGCGATCGGCGAAGGCCCATTGCGCACTGAGGATGTAGGGATCGTCTGTGCTTGCCAGCAGATGATGGAAGAGCAGGCCGTGCTGGAATGGCGAGAGTGCGTAGATGTCTTGGACGTTTTTCAGGCCACCTGGGACCTGTTCCAGCACGCGGTCGATGTCTTGTTGGGTGAGGTCGGCCAGCGGCAGGTGGTGCGGGGTGAGTTGGTTGAGCTCTTGGGTGATGCGATTGGGTAGGACGATCAGTGCGGCGTTGGTCTCTGTGTTGCTGTGCAGGCTGGCGGCAAAGCCAGTCAGCGTGGGCGCGGCGAAGAGGTTGCGGACCTCGGCGTGCAGCCCGTCTGCGCGTAAGCGTTCGATCAGGTGGATCGCCAGTAACGAATGACCGCCGAGGGCGAAGAATTGATCGTCGCGGCCGACGTGTTGCACGCCCAGTAGCTCACACCAATGTGCTGCGATGATGTTTTCGGTTGGTCCTTGCGGAGGCACAAAGTCGCGCGTTGCCAAGGCTTCTTCTGTGGGGGCGGGCAGGGCGCGGCGATCGAGCTTGCCGTTGGGCGTCAGTGGCAGCGCATCCAGATGCACATAAGCCGCTGGCACCATGTAGTCGGGGAGTTGCCCGGCCAAATGGCTTCGCAGTATTTCGATTGGTAGCGCCGTGGTGGCGAGGTAATAGGCCACCAATCGGAGTTGTCCGGGTTGATCGGTGCGGGCCAGCAGCACTGCATCACGTACCTGCGGATGGGTTGCTAGTCGTGCAGCGATTTCGCCTGGTTCAATGCGCAGGCCGCGGATCTTGACCTGATCGTCGTTGCGGCCGAGGTATTCGAGTACGCCATCGCTGCGCCAGCGGGCGAGGTCACCGGTCTTGTAGAGCTGCGCGTCTGGGGCGGGGCGGAAAGGATCGGGAATGAAACGCTGGGGAGTGAGCTCAGGGCGATCGAGATAGCCGCGCGCGACTTGCACACCGCCGATATGCAGCTCTCCCGCCACACCGATTGGCACCGGCTGCAGATGCGTATCGAGCACATAGAGCTGCGTGTTGGCGACCGGGGTGCCGATCGGCGTGTTGTCGGGGATATCGTTGCTGGCAGTGCAGTCCCAGAAGCTGACGTCGATGGCGGCTTCGGTCGGGCCATAAAGATTGTGCAGTTGCACACCGGGTAGCTGCGTGCGGAAGCGCTGCACCAGTTGCCCGGGCAAAGCTTCGCCGCTGCAAATCACGCGGGTGAGTCTGCTGCACTGCTGCGGTGCGTCGGTTGCCAGAAAGGCGTCGAGCATCGAAGGCACGAAGTGCAGCGTTGTCACTGCAGCCTCGGCGATGGTTGCGCCGAGGTAAGCCGGATCCTTGTGCCCACCAGGACGCGC
Source organism: Xanthomonas sp. NCPPB 3959 (assembly GCF_056675575.1). Lineage (NCBI taxonomy): Bacteria > Pseudomonadati > Pseudomonadota > Gammaproteobacteria > Lysobacterales > Lysobacteraceae > Xanthomonas > Xanthomonas sp. NCPPB 3959. Next base: position 438,399 of record NZ_JBWWVR010000001.1, on the reverse strand, counting down.
CAGCTGCAAACGCGCGCCACTCAACAGCGGCCAAAACAGTTCCCACACCGAGACATCGAAGCTGATTGGCGTTTTTTGCAGCACCACATCGTCTGGGGTGAGCGCATAGGTGTCCTGCATCCACAGCAGGCGATTGACCACGCCGCGATGCGTGTTCATCGCGCCCTTGGGCGTGCCGGTGGAGCCGGAGGTGTAGATTACGTAGGCGAGATGATGCGCTTGTAATTCGGGCACGTGTGGGTCGGTGGTGGGCAACTTCGCCCACGGTGGGCTGGCTTGGTCCAGATCGCAGATGGGCAGTCCTGCGAGTGGCTGCACGCTGTGCAGCGCATCGGTAGCGAGTGGTGGCAGGCGGTCTGCTCCGTTGGTGATTAGCAGCGACACGCGATCCAGTGTATCGGTGGCAAACAGTGGCACGTGATCGCGCGCATGGGCATCGACGAGCAGGGCAAGCGGTTGGCTGTCGGCGAGCATGTCGGCCAAACGCTGGGCCGGGTACTCCGGATCCAGCGGCACATAGGCGCCGCCGGCCTTCAAAATGGCGAGCAGGCCGACCACCAGCATCGGGCTGCGCTGCGCGCAGATCGCCACGCGTACATCAGGGCCAACGCCGAGTAGGCGCAGATGGTGAGCCAGCTGATTGGCCTTTGCTTCGAGCGCGGCGTAGTCAAGTTGCTGGTCGTCTTGCGCGACGGCGATGGCATGTGGAGTGCGCTGCACCTGCTGTGCGATCACCTCGTGCAAGAGCGCGGCGGGGTAGACCACCGGCGCGGGCTGGAACTCGACCAGCAATTGGTGGCGCTCGCGTGGATCGAGCAATGCGACAGTGTCCAGTGGCGCGTCACCGTCGGCGACCATGGCGCGCAGAAGAGCGTGCAGATAGCCGGCGATGCGGATGGCAGTGGCGGCATCGAAGATTGCGGTGGCATAGCTCAGCGTGCCGTGGATGCTGACGCCCTGGCTGCCATCGGCGAGCTGCCCGACTGAAGTGCCGCCACTGTGCAATTGCAAGGTGAGATCGAAACGCGCGGCATTGGCCGGAATCTGCAGCGATTGCGGATTCAGCGCGAACCAAGGGTCGTTTGTCATCTCTGACGACTCACCAGGTTCGTCCGTGGTTCCCGGATGATTGGCATGCTCGTCGACAGCAGTGGGCCACACGCCAGCAATCGCGTCTTGCTCCCAGGCCATCAGCGTCTGCACCAGCGGCGTATGCGCACTGCTGCGTACGGGCTGCACGGCCTGGACTACCTGTTCGAATGGCAGATCCTGATGCGCTTGCGCAGCGAGTACGTGCTGTTTTACATGCGCCAACAGCGCGGCAGTGCTCAAGCTTGCGGGGGTATCGAAACGGATCGCCAGCGTGTTGACGAAGAAGCCGATCAGCGGCTCCAGCTCGGCGCGCGTACGTCCGGCGACCGGGATGCCGACCAACACACAATCCTGCCGGCACAATCGCGACAACAGCGCGCCCCATGCGGCCAGCACGGTCATGAACACCGTGCAGCCATGGCGGCGCGCCAGCATTTCCAGTGCTTGGCCAAGGTCGGCGTCGAAGGCAACAGGAACTTCAGCGCCGCTGAAATCCTGCTGCGGCGGCCGCGGACGATCCAGCGGCAGATCAAGCAGGGTGGGTACGTCGGCGAGCTGGCGTTGCCAGTACTCGACTTGCTGCTGACGGCGCGCTGCTTGCAGCCACTGGCGCTGCCAGGCAGCGTAGTCGGGATACTGGATCGGCAGCGGTGGTAAAGGGTTTGGCAGGCCACCTAGGCAACTGACGTACAGGACTGCCAGTTCGTGGAGCAGCACACCGACCGACCAACCATCCGAGGCGCTGTGATGCTGAGTGATCAGCAGCGCATGTTCATCGGCCGACAATTGCAGCAGACGAAAACGGATCGGGGCATCGCGATCGAGCTGGAACGGCGTGTTGGCCTCATGCGCGATCCACTGCTGCAGCACGGTGTCTGCGTCAGAGTGATCTGTGAGCGTGCGATCAGTGAGCAGGTGCTCGTGCAGTACCAAGGCGTGTTCGGGCGGTAGTAACGCGACATGCACCTGTTCGCCACGCACCTTTTCTACATGCGCTTGCTCGGCCAAACACGGCGCCGGAACCAGACTACTGGGTAGCATGGCATCGGCGATATCGCTGCTTTGGTGCGGCAGGCGGCTCTGCCGAAAACAACTGCGCAACGCCTCATGCCGTGCGACCAGCGCCTGCAGCGCCGCACGCAGGGCACCGCGATCCAATGCGCCGTGCAGACGCAAACCCATTGGCATGATGTACGTCGCGCTGGGGCCTTCCAACTGATCCAAGAACCACAGCCGCTGCTGCGCGAAAGACAGCGGCAATGGCTGATCGCGCGGCAGGCGTAGGATCGGTGTAAAGACATCCTCCTCAGCGTCTTGCAGCGCAAGCGCCAGGTCGCATAGCACCGGGTGGGAAAACAACAGCGCTACCGGTACGTGCCGTGCAAGCGCGGTCTGCAGGCGGGCGCACACGCGCATGGCCAGTAACGAGTGGCCGCCGAGTTCGAAGAAGTGATCATGCCGGCCAACATGCGGCAGCCCGAGTAGCTCACTCCATAACGCGGCCAGCAGACATTCATTGACGCCTTGCGGCGTTGCATAGCCGGCCGCAATGACTGCAGCGCGATCGGGCACAGGCAACGCGCGACGGTCGACTTTTCCGCTGGCGGTAAGTGGCAGGCACTGCAAGCGCACGAACGCCGATGGCAGCATGTGCTCGGGCAGGTGCTTGGCTAGCGCCTCACGCAGCATTGCCGGATCCAACGCGTGGTCGATGCCATCGTCACTGCTCGCCTGTGGCTTCGTCGCTGCAACGACATACGCCACCAACTGCTTGTCGGCTGCGCCTTGCTGACGCGCGATCACCACCGCGTCGGCCACTCCAGCGCAACTGCGCAGCGCCATTTCGATCTCGCCGGGTTCGATGCGGAAGCCGCGTACTTTCAGCTGCTGATCGCAGCGGCCCAGGAAGTCCAGGACGCCGTCCTCGCGCCAACGCGCCAGATCGCCACTTCGGTACATCCGGGCACCGGGCACGAACGGATCTTCGCTAAAGCGTTCTTCCGTGAGGACCGGCTGATTGAGATAACCGCGAGCCACGCCGGGCCCGCCGATGTAGAGCTCGCCAGGCACGCCGATCGGCACTAGCTGGCGTTGATCGTCCAGCAGATAGATACGCGTGTTGGCGATCGGGCGCCCAATCGGTACCGAGGTCACCGCTGTCTTGTTGAAGCGGTGACAGGTGCTGAAGGTGGTGGCCTCAGTTGGCCCGTACGCGTTGATCAACTGGCAGTTTGGTAACGCCTGGTTTACACGTTCGATTGCTGCACGTGACAGCACGTCGCCGCCAGCCAGCAGTTGGCGCAAGCTACCCAATTGCACCAGTTGCGCAGGACCAAGCAGTTCAAACAGGCCAGCGGTGAGCCACAACGTGGTGACCTGATGCTGTAGCACCTGCGCACAGATCACATCCAGGTTCATCGCGCCGGGTGGCGCGAGTACCAACCGCGCACCATTGAGCAGGGCGCCCCACAGTTCGAAGGTGGAGGCGTCGAAGGCCAGCGGCGCAGCGAGCAGAAAACATTGCGATGCATCGCAGTCGACGTAGTCAGGCGCGCACACCAGTCGCACCACATTGCGCTGCTCGACCATCACGCCCTTGGGCGTGCCGGTAGAGCCGGAGGTATAGAGCACGTAGGCCAGGTGATGCGGCTGTAGCTCAGGCACAGCAGGTGCAGTGGTGGGCAACGTGGCCCAGGCAGGATCGATCTGATCCAGCTGACACACCGCCAACGCATCGGGCAACGGCAAGCGACGCAGTGACTGAGCATCTGCAAGCACAGCCAGCGGGCGAGCATCGTCCAGCAACGCGCGCAGACGCTGCGGCGGTGCCTCAGCATCCAACGGTAGATAAGCGCCACCTGCTTTAAGAATCGCGAGCAAACCGATCACCAGCGCGGGGCTGCGTTCAGCGCTGATGGCAACCAGACAATCGGGGCCAACGCCCAATGCACGCAGATGATGCGCCAGACGATTGGCCTGCAGATCCAGCTCGCCGTAACTCAACTGTGTATCGCCGCACACCAGCGCAGTCGCTTGCGGCGCGCGTGCGGCCTGCTCGGCGAACAACGTTGCCATGCCACGTTGCGGAAACTGCATGTGGCTGCAGTTGAATGTTTGCAGCAAGCGATCGCGCTCATTGCTTTTCAGCAGTTGCGCCTGGCCCACGATGGCAGCCGGCTGCACGGTCATCGCACGCAATACGTCTTGAAAATGCGTGGCGAAACGTTGCGCACTCCGCATATCGAACAACGCGGTGGCGTAGTTGAGCTGGCCGACCAACCCATCGCCTGCTGGCCCAACGGTCAGCCCAAGCTCGAACTTGGCAGTGGTGTTGGCCACCGGCATCGGCTCGACCGTGAGTCCATCCCACTGGGTCATTGCCAGCGTGTCCTCCCAAGAAAAAATCGTCTGCACCAGTGGTGGATGCGCAGTGCTGCGCGGCGGCCGCAGCGCTTCGACCACCTGTTCGAACGGCAGGTCCTGATGCGCCTGCGCGTCCAGCACGGTCTGGCGGATCTGTGCCAGCAATGCGGTCGCGTCGAGGCTGCCAGGTGCGTCGAAGCGGATCGCCAGTGTGTTGACGAAGAACCCGATCAGCGGTTCCAGCTCCACCCGTGTGCGCCCGGCCACCGGGATGCCGACCAGCACGCAGTCCTGGCGACACAGCCGCGACAACAACGCGCCCCAGGCCGCGAGCAAGGTCATGAACAAGGTGCAGCCATGGCGGCGCGACAACGCTTCAAGGTCGTGCGTCAACGCGGCATCCAGTTCGAAGCGGACTTCTGCGCCGATGCCGTCCTGCTGCGACGGGCGCGGACGATCCAGCGGTAGATCGAGCAGCGTCGGTGCGTCGGCGAGCTGGCCCTGCCAATAGTCGAGTTGCTGCTGGCGGCGTGGCCCCTGCAACCACTCGCGCTGCCAGGCGGCGTAGTCCGGATACTGGATCGGCAGCGGCGGCAATGGATCAGGTTGGCCGTGGCGGCAGCTGGCATACAGCGTGGACAGTTCCTGCAGCAGCACGCCCACCGACCAGCCGTCCGAGCAACTATGGTGCTGGGTGATCAGCAGTACATGCTCGGTTGCGCCCAATTGCAGCAGACGGAAGCGGATCGGCGCCTCCCGATCCAGCTGAAACGGAGTCTGGGCTTCCTGTTCCAGCCACTGCTGCACGGCCGCTTCGGAGGCGTCGGCGCTGAGGTCGTGCAACGCGTGCTCGGTCAGCACCAACGCGTGTTCCGGCTCCAGTAGCGCAACGTGCGCGTCGCCGTCACTGGTCACGAAACAGCTGCGCAGCGCCTCGTGTCTGGCCAGCAACATTTGCAGTGCTGCGATCAGCGCGGCGCGATCCAGTGCGCCGTGCAGGCGAAGACCCATCGGCATCAGATACGTGGCAGCAGGCCCCTGTAACTGATCCAGAAACCACAGCCGCTGCTGGGCAAAGGACAAGGGAAGCCGCTGGTTGCGCGCGTGCCTTTGGATCGGTGCCAGCGCCTGCACGGTGCCGGCATCCAGAGCGCCTGCCAGCGCATGCAGCACCGGATGCGCGAACAGCAACGCCACCGGCATGGGGCGACCCAAGCTTGCCTGCACCCGCGCACTCAAGCGCATCGCCAGCAACGAGTGGCCGCCGAGTGCGAAGAAGTCGTCGTCGCGGCCAATGCGCGGCAGCCCCAGTAGCTCGGCCCACAGGCCAGCCAGGCTGACTTCGGTGGCGCCTTCGGGCGCGCGATAGGCGTGGGTGGCGAACGCACTGTTGTCGGGTGCCGGCAACGCGCTGCGATCCAGCTTGCCGTTGCGCGTCAACGGCAGGCTGTGCAGGCGCACGAACGCGGCGGGTACCAGATAGTCGGGCAGCCGCATCGCCAACGCCGCGCGCAGCGTTGCAGGAACAAGCTCGCTGTCTTTCGCGTTCGTCGTTGCGGTGACATAAGCCACCAGCACCTTGCCGTTGCCGGCTGGGCCATCTTCGCGTGCGATCACGGCGGCTTCGGCCACACCGCTGCACTGGCGCAACGCCGCTTCGACCTCGCCCGGCTCGACGCGGAAACCGCGGATCTTGACCTGCTGGTCGCCACGGCCTAGAAATTCCAGGCTGCCGTCTGCCAGCCAACGCCCCAGATCGCCGCTACGGTAGATTCGCCCGCCCGGATGGAACGGGTCTGTAAGGAAGCGCTCGGCAGTGAGCTGCGGCCGGTTGAGATAACCGTGCGCCACGCCGATGCCACCGATGCACAGCTCGCCCGGCACACCGATCGGCACCGGCTGCAGTTCGCCGTCGAGCAGGTAGATGCGGGCATTGCCGATCGGCCGCCCCAGCGGTGGCCGTTGTCCGTCCAGCGGTTGGCGCAGCACGCAGGTGGTGGCGAAGGTGGTGGTCTCGGTGGGGCCATAGCAATGCAGCAACTGCCCGGGCGGGTGCTGGCGCAGCACGTGATCGATGGCGCTCGAATCCACCGCATCGCCGCCGACCATCAATAAACGTAGCTGCCCGATGACATCGCCCAGGGCGCGTGCATGCTGCTGAAACAGGCCTGCGGTGAGATGCAGCACGCTGATCGCTTCGCGACGCAGCAGCTGTGCCAGCGCGTCGGCCTGCAAGGTCTGCGCGTGATCGACCACCACCAGGCGCGCGCCATGCAGCAGCGGTGCCCACACTTCCAGCGTGCTGATGTCGAAAGCGGGATTGCCGACCCAGGCAACGCGGTCCTGCTCGGTAAAATTGCCGCAGGCCGGATTGCAGGCCAGATTGATCACCGCACGTTGGGTGATCTGCACACCTTTGGGCCGGCCGCTGGAGCCGGAGGTATACATCACATAGGCCAGTGCTGTGGCGCTTGCCGGACGTGGCGAGACGCTGGTGACCGCAGCGGCATCGGTATCAAGATCGACCGCATGCAATTGCAGCGTCGCCGCCAGTGCTTGCGGCGCGCGTCCGGCAGCATGCAGCAGATGTCGCGCTGCGCAGTCGTCGAGAATGCTGGCGCTGCGTGTCCACGGCGCGTCCGGATCCAGCGGCACATAGACGGCACCGGCTTTCAGGATGGCCAACTGCGCCAGCACCAGTTCCGCACTGCGCGGTAGCCACATGGCCACCAGCTCACCGTTGCCGACGCCGGCAGCGCGCAACTGCCGGGCCAGCGCAGTGGCCTGCGCATCCAGCGTGGCGTAATCGATCTGGCGCGCGCCATCGACCACCGCGATGGCGGCAGGGCTGCGCTGCGCCTGACGCTCGAACAGTGCGGCCAGCGCGGTGTCGTCGGGGCAGGGCGCGTCGGTCTGGTTGAAGCTGTGCAGCACCTGCCGGCGTTCGTCTGGCGGCAGCACATCGACTTGGGTCAGCGGCGTGTCCGGCGATCGCTCCAGCGCAGCGGCCAGCGCCTGCAATGCCGACTCCATGAAGGCGCACAGCCGCTCCGGTGCCAGCGGCGCGACGCTTTGCGCGCTCAGCTCCAGCGTGCGGCCATCGTCTCCCACCGACAGCGCCAGCGGGTAATGCGTGCGTTCCTCGGCGCTCAGCAAGGCGCCGTCTTGCGGAGGCTCGGCCACCGCGTTGGAGCCGGCGTTGTGACGATAGTTGAGCAACGCGGTGAACAGCGGCGCAGGAGCCGGCACCGCACTGCAACGCTGTGCCAGCGCGAGCGAGGCGTGTTCGTGGCGCAGCAGTGCGCTCAGTTCGGCATGGGTGTGCTGCAGCGCCGCTGCCACGCCAGTGTGTTGCTGCAGCCGCAGACGCAACGGCAAGGTGTTGATGAACAGGCCCAGAGTGCTGGCATCGGCCTGGTCCATGCGACCGAACAACACGGTGCCGAACACCGGCTCGGCGCAACCGCTGCTGCGTGCCACCACCAATCCCCAGGCGAGATGGCACAGGCTGGCCAGACTGACACCGTGTTGGCTGGCAAGTTGCCGCAGGCGTGCGCTCAGCGCTGGCGGCAACGCGTGTTCGCAGCTGCTCACCGCACCAGTGGCATCGAGCAGGCCAAACGGTGCACATGGCGTGTCCAGATCGCCTAGACGCGCGCGGAAAAACGCTTCGTGCGCAGCTTGCGGCAAGCCCAACCGCGCTTGTGCGACCAGATTGCGGAACGGTTGCGGTGGCGGGAGTTCATCGCCGCGCCCAGCCAGCAGCGCCTGGATTTCGGACTGGATGGTTTCCAACGTGGTGTGGTCGCCGATCAGATGGTGTTGCAACAACAGCAGATGCCAGCGTTGGCCATCCGGGTCGGCGACCACGCTGGCATGCAGTAGCGGTGCACGGCGCAGATCCAGCTGGCGCAGCTGCGGGTGCGCGGCGAGCTGTTCTTCGAACGATTGCCGTGAATCGAAGCTGGAGCAATCCAACGCTTCGACCGGCAACGACGCATGGCGATAGACCGCCTGCACCGGTTCGCTCAGGCCTTCCCACAGCACTGCGCTGCGCAGGATGTCGTGGCGATCGATCACGCGCTGCAGTGCGGCCAGATAGGCATCCAGCCCGGCGCGATCGGCAAAGCGCAGGCGCAGGCGCAGCAGATACGGATCGCCATCGGGCGCGAGCAGGTGATGGAACAGCAGGCCGTCCTGCAGCGGCGACAGCGCGTACACATCCTGCAGGTTGGCTAGGCCGCCGGGCACGTGTTCGAGCACGTGGTCGATGTCTTGCTGGGTGAGCTCGGCAAGTGGCAACTGCTGCGGCGTGAGTTTGGTCAGCTCAGGGGTGATGCGGTTGGGTGGCACCACCAGCGCGGCGCTGTTGTCGCCGTGCAGGCTGGCGGCGAAACCGGCCAGGGTGGGCGCGGTGAACAGATTGCGTACTTGCGCATGCAGCCCATCGGCACGCAGCCGTTCGACCAGGCGGATCGCCAGCAACGAGTGCCCGCCGAGTGCAAAGAACTGATCGTCGCGGCCTACTTGCTGCACACCGAGCAATGCGCACCAGTGCGCGGCGATGGCGCATTCGGTCGGTCCCTGTGGCGGGACGAACGCACGCGCGGCCAGGGCGTCGTCGGTGGGGGCGGGCAGGGCGCGGCGATCGAGCTTGCCGTTGGCCGTCAGTGGCAGCGCGTCCAGCAGCACGTACGCGGCCGGCAGCATGTAGTCGGGCAATTGAGCGGCGAGTGCGGCGCGCAGCTGGGCCGGTGCGAGCGTGTCGGCGTCAGTATCGGGCTGCGCGGTGATGTAGGCGACCAAGCGTTTTTCTGTCGCGCCGCTGCCGGTGGCGATCACTGCGGCTTCGGCCACGCCAGGGCAGGCGGCGAGCCGCGCGGCGATCTCGCCGGGCTCGATGCGGAAGCCGCGGATCTTGACCTGATCGTCGGCGCGCCCGCGAAATTCCAGACGGCCATCGGCCCGCCAGCGCGCCAGATCGCCGCTGCGGTAACAGCGTTCGCCAGGCTGGAATGGATCGTCGACAAAGCGCTCGGCGCTCAGCGCCGGCTGATGCAGATAACCACGCGCAACACCGTGCCCGCCGATGTACAGCTCGCCGACGCAGCCGTGCGGCACCAGTTGCTTGAAGGCGTCGAGCAGGTACACGCGGGTATTGGCGATCGGCCGGCCGATGTCGGCGGGGTGATCGCCATCGGCCAGCAGGCCGGAGGTGGCCACGACCGTTGTTTCGGTAGGCCCGTAGTTGTTGCTCAGGCGCAGGCCGGCCGGCAACCGCGGTAGCCGCCGCAGCTGGTCGCCGCCGATCAACAGTTGCTGCAATGACGGCGGCAGCGCGCCTTGTTCCAGCGCCAGCTCGGCGATGGGCGTGACCAGAAAACCGCTGTGCAATGGCTGCTGCCGCCACCAGTCGAGCAGGGCCTGCGGGTCGCGCGCGGTGGTCGCTGGCGGCAGGTGCAAGGTGGCGCCGCTGCACAAGGCTGACCACAGTTCCCATGCATTGGCGTCGAAGCCGATCGCCGCAGTGGCTGCGGTGTGCTGTCCTGCAGTCAGGCCGAAGCTCTGCTGATGCCAGTGCACCAGATTCGCAAGCGCGCGATGTTCCACCATCACGCCCTTCGGTGTGCCGGTGGAGCCGGAGGTGTAGATCACGTAGGCCAGATGCTGTGGCTGCGCAGGCGCGAGCGCTTCGTCCAGCATCGAAGCCTCTGCCCAGGCAGGCACTGCGTCATCCATCCGGCAGATCGGCAGATCGGTGGGCGGCATCAAATGCGACAGCGTGGCGCTGTCTGCCAGCAACACGCTGGGCCGGCAATCGGCAAGCAGGAATGCCAGGCGCTCGCCTGGATCTTCCGGGTCCAGCGGCACATACGCGGCTCCGGCCAGCAGGCTCGCCAGCAGGCCAATGACCTGCTGCGGGCTGCGCCGCAAACACACCGCGACACGCGCATCCGGCATCACGCCGAGCCTGCGCAGATACCGTGCGAGCTGTGTTGCCTGCGCTTCCAGCTGCGCGTAGCTCAGCTGCTGTTCGCCTTGCACCAACGCAAGTGCATCCGGTGTGGCTGCAGCTTGTGCCGCGAACCACTGCACCACACTGCCGGCCGGTACCGTCATGTGGGTCTGATTGCGATCGTGCAGCAACTGTCGGCGCTCGGCAGGCGACAGCAGTTCGATCGTTGCCAGTGCGCGCCGCTCGTCGTCCAACATGCCGCGCAGCAGCGCTTCGAAATAGCCCACCAGCCGCGCGATTGTCGATGCATCGAACAAGGCGGTGGCATAGCTGAGCCGTCCGCACAGCCCTTGCGGGGTCGCCGCCAGGGTCAGGGTCAGATCGAATTTTGCGCTGCGTTCGGCCAGCGCCAGTGGCTGCGGTTGCAGTGCTGCCCACGCGCCTTGTTCCGGCGCAGCGTGCGATTCCTCCCAGGCAAACATCACCTGCACCAACGGGGTATAGCCGGCATCGCGCACCGGTTGCAGATGTTCGACCAACTGCTCGAACGGCAGTTCTTGATGGTCCTGCGCCGCCAGCACATTGCGGCGGACCTGGGCCAGCAGCGTGGCGGTGTCGGTGGTGAGGTCCACATCCACGCGCACCGGCAAGGTGTTGACGAAAAAGCCCACCAGCGGCTCCAGCGCGGCACGCGTGCGGCCTGCGAACGGACTGCCGATCAAGACGCTGGATTGCCGGCACAGCCGCGCCAGCAGCGCGCCCCAGCCGGCCAGCAAGGTCATGAAACGCGTGCAGCCATGCCGCCGCGACAACGCGTCCAACGCATCGCTGAACTCAGCGTCGAACGCAAACCTGAGTTCGCCGCCATCGCTGGTGACCAGTGGCGGGCGCGGGCGATCAATTGGCAGGTCGATCAGAGTCGGTGCGTCGGCCAGCTGCGCGCGCCAGTAGTCGACCTGGCGGTTGCCTTCGCCCGCGCCAAGCCACTGGCCTTGCCAGGCGGCGTAGTCGGCGTAGTCGATCGCAAGCGCCGGTAGCGGGTTCGGCCGGCGTGCGTGGAAGGCGTTGTAAAGCGCAGCCAGTTCGCGCTGCAGCACTGCTTCGGACCAGGCATCCGAAGCGCTGTGATGTGTCGTGCTGAGCAGCACATGTGCATCGTCCGCCAGCTTTAGCAGGCGGAAACGGATCAGTGGGCCTTGTTCGAGTTGGAACGGCGTACTGGCTTCGTGGTCCAGCCAGTGCTGCAGCGCTGCATCGGCCTGCACAGCATCAAGCGTGGACAGATCGTGTTCGCTGAGTCGCAGTGCTTGGTCGGCAGGCAACCATTGCATCCGCACCTGCTCGCCGTCGGGCACAAAGCGGCTGCGCAGTGGTCCATGGCGTGCCAGCAATGCCTGCAGTGCTTCGATCAGTGCGGTGCGGTCCAGCGTACCCTGCAGGCGTAGCCCGGCGCACATCAGATAACTCGTGCCGGAGCCGTGCAATTGCTCCAGAAACCACAGCCGCTGCTGCGCGAACGAGGCCGGCAGCAGGCCGCTGTGGTCGGTTGGCACCAAGGTGTCCAGTACCGGTGCGGGGGCGAGGTGCTGTTGCTGCGCCAGCGCGAGCAAGCGTTCCAGTGCGTCGGTGTCCAGAGCGTCCAGCGCGGTGGACTTATCGTGCGACATGATCCATCTCCGTAAGTGCACTCAGTTGCGCCAGCGCGTCGGGCGCCAGGCGTTGCAGCTGTGCCAGCGCCAGCCGGCGGCTGAAGGCGGCCAGGGTGGGGAACTCGAACACCGCCGACAGCGGCAACCGCACCTGCGCCTGTTCGCTCAACTGCGCCAGCAAGCGCACCGCCAGCAGCGATTGCCCGCCCAGCGCGAAGAAGTCGTCGTCGCGGCCAACCTGCGGCAACCCCAGCAGCCGGCACCAATGCGCGGCTACCAGGCATTCGGTGGGGCCAGTCGGCGCGCTGTAGGGGCGCAGCGCAAACGCCTGGCCTTCCGGCGCCGGCAGGGCCTTGCGATCGAGCTTGCCGTTGGCGGTCAGCGGCAGCTTGGGGAGCACCACCCAGGCCGACGGCAGCATGTGCTCGGGCAATGCGCGGTCGAGTGCGGCACGCAGCGTGGCAGGCCGTAAAGCCCCGGCATCGACATCGGGCAGCGCGGTGAGATAGGCCACCAGCCGCGTCAGGCCCGGGCTGTCTTCGCGTGCCAGCACCACCGCTTCACGCACCCCGGGGGCCGCGAGCAGACGCGATTCGATCTCGCTCAGCTCAACGCGCAAGCCGCGGATCTTGACCTGATGATCGTTGCGTCCCAGGTACTGCAGGTTGCCATCGGGCAGCCAACGCGCCAGGTCGCCGGTTTTGTAGCGGCGTGCGTGGTGTACGTCGAAATGATCGTCGGCGACGAAGCGCTCGGCACTGAGCTCAGGCAGATTCCAGTACCCGCGCGCCACCTGCACGCCGCCGATCTGCAGCTCGCCGGGCACGCCCACCGGCACCGGCTGGCCGTGGGTATCGAGCACGTACAAGCGGGTATTGGCGATCGGCCGGCCGATCGGCACCAGCCCGGGGTGCAGCTGCGGATCGCACTGCCAATGACTGACTTCGATCGCCGCCTCGGTGGGGCCATAGAGGTTGTGCAATTCAACATGCGGCAGCGCCTGCAGACAGCGCCGCTGCAAGGCATCGCTCAGCGCCTCGCCACTACACAGCAGCCAACGCAGGCTGGGGCAACGTGGCGGTTCGGCCTGATCAAGAAACAGCTGCAGCATCGACGGCACGAAGTGCGCCTGGGTGATGCCGCGTTGTTCGATCAACCTGGCCAGATACTGCGGATCCTGATGCCCCTGCGGGCGCGCAAGCACCAGGCGTGCGCCGGCCTGCAGCGGCGAGAAGATCTCCCATAGCGAGATATCGAAACCGAACGGCGTCTTCTGCAGCGCCCGATCATGCGGCCCCAGCGGGAACATGGTTTGATGCCACTGCAGCCGGTTGACCACGCCGCGATGCGCGTTCATCACTCCCTTCGGTTGACCGGTGGAGCCGGAGGTGTAGATCACGTAGGCCAGGCAGTCTGGATGCAGGTCGGGCAGCTGCGGTGCGCTAGCGGGCTGCGCGTTCCACGGCAGGTCTGGTGCATCCAGACGACAGTGAGTGACTTCGGGAAGTTGCGGAATTCTTGCCAGGCCATAGCCATCGCAGAGCACCGCCAGCGGTTGGCTGTCGGCCAGCATGTAGGCCAGTCGCTCGCTCGGATACTCCGGATCCAATGGCACATAGGCAGCGCCGGCCTTGAGGATGCCGAGCAGGCCGATCACCAGCTCCGGACTGCGCTGCAGACACAGCGCCACGCGACATTCCGTACCCACGCCGAGACTGCGCAGGTGATGGGCCAACTGGTTGGCCTGTGCCTCTAACTGGGCGTAACTCAACGAGCGCGCATCCAGTTCCAGCGCGATGGCATCGGGCGTGAGCCGTACCTGCGCTTCGAACAGCTGATGCAGGCAGATGCCGGGGGCAAACGCGGTGACGCTGGCATTGAAGCTTTCCAGTACCTGCGTTTGCTCTTCTTCGGGCAACACTGGCAATCGCTGCACCGGCGTCTGCGGCGCATGCTCCAACGCATCGAGCAGCCCGCTCAGAGCGGTGGCCAGATAGCTGCACAACCGCTGCGGGTTCAGCGCTGCACAGACTTGCGCGGTCAGCGCCAGACCATGCCCATCGTCTTCCACGGCCAGATGAATCGGATAGTGCGTGCGCTCCTCGCCACCGCGCAGAGCAGCATCGCCGCCGTCGCGATTGTGCCGGTAGTTGAACAAGGCGGTGAACAGCGGCGCCGGTGCCGGCACCGCGCTGCAACGCTGCGCCAGTGCCAGCGAGGCGTGTTCGTGACGCAGTAACGCGGCCAGATCGGCATGCGTGCGGCGCACGGCCGCTTCGGCGCCGATCGGCTCGGCCAGCGCGATGCGTAGCGGCAGGGTATTGATAAACGGTCCGAGTGCTCCAGCTGCGGTCTGCCCCATGCGGCCGAACAGCACGCTACCGAACACCGCGTCGGTGCAGCCGCTGGTGCGGGCCACGACCAATGCCCAGGCCAGATGGCACACGCTTGCAAGACTGACACCCAATCGTTGCGCCTCCTGGCGCAGTCGTGCCACCAATGCAGCATCCAGCACCATCGTGTGTTCGCCGGGCGCGGTATCGGCCGCCTGCAACAGGCCGAATGGTGCGCACGGCGTATCCAGATCGCCGAGGCGCTCGCGGAAAAACGCTTCGTGCGCGGCTTGCGGCAATCCCAGGCGCGCTTGTGCCACAAGGTTGCGGAACGGTTGCGGCGGCGGGAGTTCAGCGCCGCGTCCGGCTTGCAGCGCCTGGATCTCGGACTGGATGGTTTCCAGCGTGGTGTGGTCGCCGATCAGATGGTGTTGCAGTAGTAAGAGGTGCCAGCGTTGGTTATCAGGATCGGCAACTACACTGGCGTGCAGCAGCGGTGCGCGACGCAGATCCAACTGGCGCAGTTGTGGGAACGTGGCTAGTTGCTCTTCGAACGGTTGTCGTGGATCGAAGCTACCGCAATCCAGTGCGTCGATCGCTAGCGTTGCGCGGCGATAGACCACTTGTACCGGTTCGCTCAGGCCTTCCCACAGCACCGCGCTGCGCAGGATGTCGTGGCGGTCGATGACGGTTTGCAGTGCGGTCAGATAGGCGTCCAATCCGGTGCGATCGTTAAAGCGCAGCCGCAGGCGTAACAGGTAAGGATCGCCATCGGTGGCAAGCAGGTGATGGAACAGCAGGCCGTCCTGCAACGGCGAGAGTGCATAGATGTCCTGCACGTTGGCGAGGCCGCCGGGAACCTGTTCCAGCACGCGGTCGATGTCTTGCAGGGTGAGGTCGGCTAGCGGCAGGTGTTGCGGGGTGAGTTGGGTTAGGTTGGGGGTGATGCGGTTGGGTGGGATGACTAGCGTGGTGTTGGCAGTTGTCGTGTTGTGCAGGCTTGCGGCAAAACCGGACAGGGTGGGGCTGGCGAAGAGGTTGCGCACTTCGGCGTGCAACCCATCGGCGCGCAAGCGTTCGATCAGATGGATCGCCAGCAACGAGTGTCCGCCGAGCGCGAAGAACTGATCGTCGCGACCGACCTGATGTACGCCGAGCAACTCACACCAGTGCGCTGCGATGGTGTATTCGATAGGTCCTTGTGGGGGCACGAAGTCTTGCTTCGTCAAGGCGTCTTCGGTTGGCGCGGGCAGGGCGCGGCGATCGAGCTTGCCGTTGGGCGTCAGTGGCAGCGCGTCCAGGTGCACGTAAGCCGCTGGCACCATGTAGTCGGGGAGTTGCGCGGCGAGATGGCTTCGCAGTGTTTCGATCGGCAGCAGCTTAGCGGCCAGGTAGTAAGCGATCAGGCGCAGCTGGCCGGATTGATCTTTGCGTGCAAGCACGATTGCATCGCGCACATCGGAGTGCGTAGCGAGCCTTGCAGCGATCTCACCAGGTTCAATGCGCAGGCCACGGATCTTGACCTGATCGTCGTTGCGGCCGAGGTATTCGAGGACGCCATTGGCACGCCAGCGCGCAAGGTCACCCGTCTTGTAGAGCTGCGCATCGGGTGCGGGGCGGAAAGGATCGGGAATGAAACGCTGGGCAGTGAGCTCAGGGCGATCGAGATAGCCACGTGCAACTTGCACACCGCCGATATGTAGCTCTCCCGCCACGCCGATTGGCGCTGGCTGTAGATGCGTATCGAGCACATGGAGCTGCGTGTTGGCGACCGGCGTGCCGATCGGCGTGTTGTCGGGGATATCGTTGCTGGCAGTGCAATCCCAGAAGCTGACGTCGATGGCAGCTTCGGTCGGGCCATAAAGATTGTGCAGTTGCACGCCGGGTAGCTGGGTGCGGAAGCGCTGTATCAGTTGCCCGGGCAAAGCTTCGCCGCTGCAAATCACGCGGGTGAGTCCGCTGCAGTGTTGCGGTGCGTCGGTTGCCAGAAAGGCGTCGAGCATCGAAGGCACGAAGTGCAGCGTTGTCACTGCAGCCTCGGCGATGGTTGCGCCGAGGTAAGCCGGATCCTTGTGTCCACCAGGACGCGCCAGCTGCAAACGCGCGCCACTCAACAGCGGCCAAAACAATTCCCACACCGAGACATCGAAGCTGATCGGCGTTTTTTGCAGCACCACATCGTCTGGAGTGAGCGCATAAGTGTCCTGCATCCACAGCAGCCGATTGACCACGCCGCGATGGGTGTTCATCGCGCCCTTGGGCGTGCCAGTGGAGCCGGAGGTGTAGATGACGTAGGCCAGGTGGTCGTGCTCTAGCGCTGGCACGTGCGGGGCAGTGGTGGGCTGGTGGTCCCAGGGCGTATTGGGCTGATCCAGCTGATAAACCGCCAATGTGCTCGGCAGTCCTTTGCAGAGCAGCACGCTGTCCGCTAGCTCGGTATCAAGCAGCGAGACGCGGTGCAGCGCGTCGCTAGCCAGTAGCGGGAGGTGTTCGCACGCATACGTATCGACAAGCAGGGCGAGCGGTTGGCTGTCGGCGAGCATGTCGGCCAAACGCTGGGCCGGGTACTCGGGATCCAGCGGCACATAGGCACCGCCGGCTTTCAAAATCGCGAGCAGCCCGACCACCAACATCGGGCTGCGCTGCGCGCAAATCGCCACGCGTACATCAGGGCCAACGCCGAGTTGGCGCAGATGGTGGGCAAGCTGATTGGCCTGCGCATCCAGCGCGGCATAGTCCAACTGCAGTTGGTCCTGGGCCACCGCGATGGCGTGCGGCGTGCGCTGGACTTGCTGCTCGATCAGCTCATGCAACAACGTGCAGGGATAAATGACAGCAGCCGGCTGGAAGTCGACCAACAACTGCTGGCGTTCGTGCGCATCCAGTAATGCCAAGGTGTCCAGTGGCACGGTGCTGTCGGCAGCCATGGCGCGCAGCAAGCTTTGCAGATAGCCAACGATGCGGTTGGCAGTCGCGGCATCGAACACGGCAGTGGCATAGCTCAGCGTGCCTTGGACACAGGATTCGGCGAGATTGCCGCTGTGTCGCTGTCCCACTGGCTCGTCACCACTGCGCAACTGCAAGGTGAGATCGAAGCGGGCGGCCTTGGCGGGAATCTGCAGCCGTTGCGGATCCAGTGCGTCCCAGGGATCGTCCGCGATTTTTGGATGGTTAGCATCTGCACCAGAGACGTGTGGAACCACGCCAGCCACTGCGTCCTGCTCCCAGGCCAACAACGTCTGCACCAACGGTGTATGCGAACTGCTGCGCACGGGTTGTACGGCCTGCACCACCTGTTCGAACGGCACCTCCTGATGCGCCTGCGCATCGAGCACTTGCTGGCGAACCTGCGCCAACAGCGCGGCAGTACTCACGCTTGCGGGGGCATCGAAACGGATCGCCAGCGTGTTGACGAAGAAACCGATCAGCGGCTCCAGCTCGGCGCGCGTGCGCCCGGCAACCGGGATGCCGACCAGCACGCAGTCCTGGCGACATAAACGCGACAACAGCGCGCCCCATGCCGCCAGCACGGTCATGAACACGGTGCAGCCATGGCGGCGCGCCAAAGTCTCCAGCGCGTGGCTGAGATCGGCATCGAAGTGGATGGCGACCTCGGCACCGGTGAAATCCTGCTGCGCCGGGCGTGGGCGATCCAGCGGCAGATCGAGCAAGCTGGGCGCGCCTGCAAGCTGACGTTGCCAATAATCGAGTTGCTGCTGCCGGCGCGGCCCCTCCAGCCACTGACGCTGCCAGGCGGCGTAGTCGGGATACTGGATCGGTAGCGACGGCAACGGGCCTGGCTGGCCGCGCAGGCAACTTGCATACAGCGCAGACAGCTCATGCAACAACACACCCACCGACCAGCCGTCCGAAGCACTGTGATGCTGGGTGATCAGCAATGCGTGTTCATCGAGTGAGAGCTGCAGCAGACGGAAACGTATCGGTGCATCGCGATCGAGCTGGAACGGCGTGCTTGCCTCATACGCGATCCAGCATCGTAGTTCGGCGTCTGGATCGAAGTGATTGTTGAGTGCGTGATCTGTAAGCAGTTGCTCGTGCAGCACCAAGGCTTGTTCGGGCGGCAGTAGTTCGACATGCACCTGTTCGCCATGAACTCTCTCTGCTTGGACCTGCTCGGCCAGACACGACGTGGGCAGCAGACAGGCGGATAGCGGAGCGTTTGCGATATCGCCGTTTTCTTGCGGCAAGCGGCGTTGCCTGAAGCAACTGCGCAAGGCTTCATGCCGCGCAACAATCGCATGCAGCGCCGCCCGCAGCGCACCACGATCCAGCGCACCGCGCAGACGCAGGCCCATCGGCATGATGTAAGTGGCGCTAGGGCCTTCCAGTTGATCCAAGAACCACAGCCGCTGCTGTGCGAAAGACAGCGGCAACGGCTGGTCGCGCGGTAGGTGCGGGATTGCGCCTAGCGCATCGCCAGCACTGCCCTGTAATGCGATCGCTAGTTCACATAACACCGGATGCGCAAACAGCAGCGCCATCGGCACCTGCCGCATCAGTGCGGTCTGCAGCCGGCCACAGACGCGCATGGCCAGCAACGAATGCCCGCCGAGTGCAAAAAAATGATCGTGCCGGCCAACTTGCGGCAACCCAAGTAGCTCGGCCCACACTGCGGCCAGCAGACACTCGTTTGCGCCTTGCGGCGGCACATAGCCGGCTACCGCGACTGCAGCACGATCCGGCGCCGGCAAGGCGCGTCGATCTAGTTTGCCGCTGGCAGTCAGCGGTAACCGCTGTAACCGCACAAATGCCGACGGCAGCATGTGCTCGGGCAGTTTTTGGGCAAGCGCCGCGCGCAAGGTGGCGGGAGCCAGTGCGTCGATGTCGCTGCCATTGCTGTCGCTTGGCTGCGATGTAGCGATGACATATGCCACCAATTGTTTATCCGCCGCACCTTCCTGTCGCGCAACGACCACCGCGTCGGCTACCCCGGCGCACCTGCGTAACGCCGCCTCGATCTCGCCAGGCTCGATACGGAAACCACGCACCTTCAGCTGCTGATCGACACGGCCCAGAAAGTCCAGGCTGCCATCCTCGCGCCACCGCGCCAGATCGCCGCTTCGATACAGCCGGCCACCTGGCAAAAACGGATCTTCTCCAAAACGCTCAGCGGTCAATGACGACTGATTGAGATAACCACGGGCCACACCCGGGCCACCGATGTAGATCTCGCCAGGCACACCGATCGGCACAAGCTCGCGCTGGTCATCCAATAGATAGATCCGCGTACCGGCGATCGGGCGCCCAATCGGTACCGAAGTCACCGCTGCCTTGTCGAAGCGATGACAGCTACTGAAGGTGGTCGCCTCGGTCGGCCCGTACGCGTTGATCAACTGGCAGTGCGGCAAGGCTTGGTTGACACGTTCGACAGCGGCACGCGACAGCACATCCCCGCCAGCCAATAGCTGACGCAGGCTGTGCAACTGGCTCAGCTGCACAGGATCAAGCAGCTCGAACAAGCCAGCGGTCAGCCATAACGTAGTCACTTGATGCTGCTGCACCTGCGCACAGATCGCATCCAGATCCAGCGCGCCGGGCGGGGCAAGCACCAACTGCGCGCCATTGAGCAACGCCCCCCATAGCTCGAACGTGGACGCATCGAAGGCCAGCGGCGCGGCAAGCAGGAAACGCTGCGAGCCATCGCAATCAACATAGTCGGGCGCACACACCAGGCGCACGACGTTGCGTTGCTCGACCATCACGCCCTTGGGCACGCCGGTGGAGCCGGAGGTATACAGCACGTAGGCCAGATGATGCGGCTGCAGCGCTGGCACGTCGGGTGCGGTGCCAGGGAAATCGCTCCACGCGGGATTGACCTGATCCAGCCGACACACCGGCAACGTATCGGGCAGCGGCAAACGACGCAACGCATCTGCATCGGCGAGCACAGCACATGGACGCGCATCGTCCAGCAACGCACTCAAGCGCTGTGAAGGCGCATCGGCATCCAGCGGCAGATACGCACCTCCGGCCTTGAGGATCGCCAGCAAGCCGATCACCAACGCAGGGCTGCGTGCCGCACTGATCGCAACCAGACAATCCGGGCCAACGCCAAGCGCGCACAGATGATGGGCAAGACGATTGGCCTGCAGATCCAACTCGCCGTAACTCAACTGTGTCTCGCCGCACACAAGCGCGGTCGCCTGCGGCGCGCGCGCGGCCTGCTCGGCAAACAACACTGCCATGCCACGTTGCGGAAACCGCGTGTGGCTGCAATTGAATGTCTGTAGCAAGCGACGGCGCTCGCTCGCTGGCAGCAGCGGCAATAACCCTGCAGGGCTATGCTGTGCCTCGCCACGTTCAAGAGCCGTCAGTAGACATCTCAGACGTGCACCGACGCGCAAGGCCTGCCGCCGTGTCGAATGCGAGCTATGCAATCCGCAACGAAATCGCTTGCGTAACTGGCAGATCTGCAATTGCAGCTGCGGTGTCGCGGTTGTGCCAACAATCACCCCACTGTCGTTCGTTACACCGATCTCGATCAAACTCGGCCATGCATGTGTAACGTCACCACGTTGCGCCTTTTTCGATTGCGCATCCTCCTGGCCTGCAGTACGGAGTGCACGTTCATCCAATGCGGCGTGCACCTGTTCGCAGATCGCACTACAGGTGTCGTGCACGCTTAGATGCAATGTCAGCTGACGAGTGCGGTCTGAATAGCGCAGCCTGATCTGCAAGGGCACTTGCTCGCAGGTCCGCGCCAGGTAGATCGCCATTGCAGCGAGCAGACGTTCCAGTCGCTCGGCCTCTGCCGACCTTGGCAAGGCCTGCCAGCGTGACCAGACAAATGCACTTGCAGTCTCCTCAAGCGCGCACTGCGCCTGCGAAGTGTCAGGGTGGGGGAGCATCGAGTTGCCTGGCTCGATGGCAGGCCGCGATGAAGCAGTGGCGGCGCCGATCACTACTGCTTCGGAGTCAGAAGTCACGTTGAAAACCGCAAAGCACAGCGCTACTGAGGTTGGACACGAGATATCCATCGCAAAACTGCGGAGGTTCGGACGTCCTTGGGTGACGGATGAGTCTCCTTGTGTGCGGCTCACCATAGGCGCGATTCGAGAAGGATTTATTACATTCGCGCGGATTTATTGTTTAGCTGGATAATCTAACTATTATCAATGTTCCATTTACTTTGGTTATGAAGTTAATTTAACGAATCACTTCTCCCGATGCTTTTCAAGCCGATGTGATCTGTGTTGCGTCATTCGCTTTGTTGTATGGCAAGCGTCTTACCTCATGTGGATCCGGTCGATGTAGGTGTGTGAATTGCATCGCATAAACTTGCAGGTCGTCCCGGATAGAGCAGGCGCTGTAGACGCGGTGCGCCTCTACTGGCCAAACGACAGGCCGGACATTGGATCCCTTGCAGATGCGCCGTCATGGGGCTGGTACGCTGTGGATGAGGAGCAGATGTGTGAGACATCGATCAGCCCTGCGCGCCTGATCCAGTAGGCAGACTCGATCTCGCAAAGGTGGACGATGCCTGGACATCGCGTCCGGCGGTTGCAGGCGCCAGCGCACTGTGGCGCGCCCGATCACTCCTCTTGGCGTCTACGCCAAACAAGGCTACAATGGCGTCCGTTCCAGGGCAGGGATGGCGAAAAACCTGTTGCAACACAATAGGTTGGACGCATGCAACTAGCGTGCAGTTGCTGTCTTGAGACGCATAGGCCCCGTTTGCGGGGCCTTGTTGTTGCAAAGCAAGTGTTGTGGAATGCGATGTTCGGCCTGGTGGTAGAGTGGTTATGCAGCGGACTGCAAATCCGCGTACGCCGGTTCAATTCCGGCCCAGGCCTCCACATCGCACGCTGTTCTAGCCGCATCCAAGTGTCGGTTCGCAAGCGGGTGGCTCCGCAAGAAACAGCGAGCTGGTGGTGTGAAAGGGCTAGCGTAATGATGTGACAAGCTGTACAATTTCGCTCCACGCGGGAATAGCTCAGTTGGTAGAGCGCAACCTTGCCAAGGTTGAGGTCGCGAGTTCGAGTCTCGTTTCCCGCTCCAAATAAGAACAACTGAATCCGACGATTCAGTTGATCACTCAAAAGGGTCTCACGGCCCTTTTTTGTTGCGTTGGATTTGTGCAGGCACTCTGTTCCCGCGTCCGTGGCTCGACGTTCTTCGGCCAGACTCACCAGATTCGATAGGTGATCACCGTCTGCGAATCGACAAAACCGAAACTGATATCGCACAGATGCCCGTTTGGTAGATCCGGGCAGAGCTGCTCGCTGAGCTGAAAACGGACGACTCCCGCAATGGGATCCAGTGCCACCAGGTGCGCACAGGAAAAATCGAAGTAGCGGCCTACTGCGGAAAAACTCGCCTTGAACAGACTTTCCTTGGCAGAGAAGACGATGGTCAGCAACACTTCCAGCGGTACGTGGGTGGACGCGCAGATCGACTGCAGCAACGCCAGCTCCGAGCCATCCACGACAGTGCTCAACAACGCCTCACGTGCGTCAGCACCGACCACGTGCTCCAGATCGATGCCGATACCGCGCCATCTGCCAAGTGGTGCAACCGCCGCCGCGGCCAGGCGATTGGTGTGCGAGATGCTGCCGATCACCTGCGCTGGCCATAGCGGTTCACGCGAGCTGCCGGTGGCGATGTCGGGGCACATACCGGCGGCGACCAGTGCCTGATGCTGCAAGGCTTGTTGCGCAGCCAGTCGACCGAAGAAATACTCGGCCTGGCGTTTTCGGACGCTACGCGCAATCGTGTCAGGGCATGCGATGTTGCAGAGACCAAATGCTTCCAGCGAAAACTGCGCAAGTTCGAATGCCATGATCTGCACGATCAAACTGCCGCCGCCCAGGCAGGGCAGGGCGTACTGCCAACGCGCGTGCAATGCCTCGATCGAATCGATGCCTGGATCGCTCGCTGGAGGCGTGCCTCTGTTCAACAGCACGAACTGCATGCCGTCATCGAGCTGGTCGCCGCGCGTGCTGGACATCATCGACGCCTTCAACTTCGTCTGGCCTACCTGTCCGAGCGACATCTGCCAACGTATTCGTGCCAAGCACGGCTGCGAGCGCGCGACAGATGGAGATGGATGAAGAGTGTGCCCGGGGCGGGAATCGAACCCGCATAGCCTTGCAGCTGAGGGATTTTAAGTCCCTTGCGTCTACCAGTTTCGCCACCCGGGCATTGCGATAGCGTGCCTGATTGCGCGCCGATTGTGAATCTCTGTGCGTATGTCTTGCTGCACTGCCGGCGCCTGTGCGGCCTGCGCTATCCTGCCGCTGTATAGCCGCGCGGAAAACCGCCCGCGCACGATCGAAGGAACCGCATGTCCCGCACCACGCTTCTCGCACCGCTTCAAGCGCGTATCGCCGTCATCGGGCTGGGCTATGTCGGCCTGCCGCTGGCGGTTGCCTTTGGCGAGCAGCGCGACACGCTGGGCTTCGACATCGATGCGCAGCGGGTAGCGCAGTTGCGCGATGGCCACGACGCCACGCTGGAACTGGACGACACCGAACTGGCTGCCGCCACCCGGTTGCGCTACACCGCGAACGCGGCCGACCTGGCCGCGTGCAGCATCTTCATCGTCACGGTGCCGACGCCGATCGACAGCTTCGAGCAACCCGACCTGGAGCCGCTGCGCAGCGCCACCACCTTGATCGCCGCCGAGCTCAAGCCCGGCGACCTGGTGATCTACGAATCCACCGTGTATCCGGGCACCACCGAAGAAGTCTGCGTGCCATTGCTCGAAGCCGCATCGGGGCTACGTTTTAACGACGATTTTTTCTGCGGCTACAGCCCCGAACGCGTCAATCCGGGCGACCGCCAGCGGCGTCTGCGCGATATCCGCAAGATCACCTCAGGCTCCACCATAGAAGCTGCCGACGCGGTCGACGCGCTGTACACCAGCATCATCACCGCAGGTACCTGGCGCGCGCCGTCGATGCGCGTGGCCGAGGCTGCCAAGGTGGTCGAAAACATCCAGCGCGACGTCAACATCGCACTGGTCAACGAGCTGGCATTGATCTTCGACAAGCTCGGCATCGACACGCTGGATGTGCTGGAAGCGGCCGGAACCAAGTGGAATTTCCTGCCATTCCGGCCCGGGCTGGTCGGGGGCCACTGCATCGGCGTGGATCCGTATTACCTGATGCACAAGTCCGAGAGCGTGGGCTATCACCCCGATCTGATCCACACCGCGCGGCAGGTCAATAACCGTGTCGGCCGGCACGTTGCCGAGCGCGTCTGCGGCATGCTCGCCACGCGCGGCGTGGTGCTCGCGCAGGCGAGGGTGCTGGTGCTGGGCGCAACCTTCAAGGAAAACTGCCCGGATCTACGCAATAGCCGTGCACTGGAACTGGTGCAGTTGCTGCAAGCTGCTGGCGTGCAGGTCGATACCTGTGACCCGTGGGCCGACCCGGCAGAAGCCCTGCAGCATGCCGGCGTGCAGCTGTGCGAGGTTGTGGACGAAGGTGCCTACGACGCGGTCGTGCTGGCGGTGGCGCATGCGCAGTACCGCGACTACGACGCCCAGCGCATCGCCGCGTTGGGCAAACCCGGCGCGGTGATTTACGACGTCAAATCGGTTTGGCCGCGCGAAGCGGTCAACGATCGTCTGTAACGCACCCGTCTTGCTGCTGCAGCCAGTGCACCGCGCCATGTGCGGCACGTAATCCGCTGGCGAAGCAGGCGGTCAGCAGATAGCCGCCAGTCGGTGCCTCCCAATCCAGCATTTCTCCTGCGCAAAACACGCCAGGTTGTGCGATCGCCATCAGCCCATCGTCCAGCGCTTCCAGCCGCACGCCGCCGGCCGAACTGATCGCCTCGGCAAGCGGGCGCGGCCTGAGCAAGCGCAACGGTAACTGCTTGAGCGTGCGTGCCACCTGCACAGGATCGTCGCCGGCCTGTTTGCCCAGGTGTTCGTACAGCAGTGCCGCCTT
Organism: Xanthomonas sp. NCPPB 3959; assembly: GCF_056675575.1. Lineage (NCBI taxonomy): Bacteria > Pseudomonadati > Pseudomonadota > Gammaproteobacteria > Lysobacterales > Lysobacteraceae > Xanthomonas > Xanthomonas sp. NCPPB 3959. The sequence continues at coordinate 413,090 of NZ_JBWWVR010000001.1, read as the reverse complement.
GACGCCATCGATTCCGACCTGTCGGCGTAAATGCTCGCTAAAACTCCGTCCATTGCGCGGCTTGTCCAGTTCGGCGCTCACGCGCTCAAGGGAACGTCCAGGGACCAGATCCAGGCCAAGTTCGGCCACGCCTTGCGCATCGATCTGCTCTCGCAAGTCTGCAGCCACCGCATAAATCAGGCTGCCTTCGATTCCGGTGGCGGTGGCCACGCATTCGCCCTGCAGTTCGTGTTGCACACCATGGCGATCTTGCCAGTGCGCCACCACCGGTTTGAGCGGCGCACCGGCATGCCGCTGCACAAAATGCGCGCTCCAGCCGATGTCGAAACCGCAGTTGGCCGGCACCAGGGGCGCAACCGCGATGCCGCGTTGCTGCAGTGGCGCTTGCCACAGACCATCCGAGCCAAGCTGCGGCCAACTGCCGCCACCGAGCGCCAATACCACCGCGTCTGCAGCGCGCTCGATGTCACCGGTCGGTGTGTCGAAGCGCAACGTACCGTCATCGCTCAACCCAAGCCAGCGATGCTGCACATGAAACGCGACGCCTTGTTCCTTGAGTCGACGCACCCAGCCACGCAACAACGGCGCCGCCTTGCGATCCATCGGAAACACACGCCCGGAGCTGCCGACATAGGTGTCCACCCCCAACCCGCGCGCCCAATCGCGTAGCGCGTCCGCATCGAAGTCCCGCAACCAGGCCGCCACCGGTTCGGCACGCTCGCGATAACGCTGCGCAAACAGCGGCATCGGATCCGAATGGGTGAGATTCAAACCGCCCTTGCCGGCAATCAGAAACTTGCGCCCGACCGAGCCCTTGGCCTCGTAAAGGTCCACCGCAAGGCCGGCCGCACACGCCACTTCTGCGGCCATCAAGCCGGCCGGCCCGCCGCCGATCACCGCCAGCCGCCGCTTGCTCACATCCGTCATTGCTCAGGCACTCAGCGTGGCTGCACGCCAAGCAATTCCACATCGAACACCAGCGAGGCGCCAGGCGGAATCACCCCACCTGCACCGTTATCGCCATAGCCGTAATCGGGCGGAATCATCAAGGTGCGCTTGCCACCCACGCGCATGCCATCGACGCCATCGTCCCAGCCGCGGATGACTTGATGGCCGCCCAACACGAACTGGAATGGCTCGGCGCGATCGAGCGAGCTGTCAAACTTTTTGCCGTGCTTGTCGGCGGCCTTTTCGTCGTACAACCAGCCGGTGTAGTGCACGGTAACCATCGCGCCGGGCGTTGCCACTGCGCCGGTGCCGACGGTGCGGTCGATCCGCTCGAAGGTAGCAATCGTGCCACCGGACGGCGGCAGGGCAGGCGCACAACTTGCGAGCAACAAGGCGACACAGAGCGTCAACAGAAGGCGCATGGGATGGTCCATGAAGGAAGGTCGCCATTATCGCATCTGGCTCCGGCTATCATCGCGCCCATGGCCAAGCTACTGCTCAATCTGCGCAATGTTCCCGATGACGAAGCCGACGAGGTGCGAGCGCTGATGCGCGAGAACCTGGTGCAGATCTACGAAACGCGGCCGAGCAATTGGGGCATTTCCGCCGGTGGCATCTGGCTCAGCGACGATGCCGACTACCCGCGCGCCAAGGCGGCGATGGATGCCTATCAGGCCCAACGCGGGGCGGTCGCACGCGCGCAGCGTCAGGAGGCACTGGCATCGGGCACCGCGGAAACCTTCGCTGCGCTGCTGCGCAAGCGTCCGCTGTTCGTGATCGCCACACTGATCGGCATGCTGGTGGTCGCCTCGCTGGTGCTGCTGCCGTTTCTGCTGTTGCGCGGCTGACCCCATTGCGGCGCCATCGGGCTTAAAATGACCCGATGATCACCAATACCGCCGCCTACCAATTCGTCGCCATCCAGGACCCGCAACAGCTTGCCGACAGCGTGCTTCGCCACGCCGAGCAGCAGGCGCTGAAGGGCTCGGTGCTGGTGGCCGAGGAGGGCATCAATCTGTTTCTGGCGGGCGAGGCCGAGCAGGTCGGCGCGTTCTATGCGTGGTTGCAGAGCGATTCGCGCTTTGCGCAGATGCGCATCAAGTACAGCCTGAGCGCGCAGCAGCCGTTCGCGCGGCTCAAGGTCAAGCGCAAGCCGGAGATCATCAGTTTCCGTCGCGACGATGCCTCGCCTCTGCAGGGACGTGCGCCGGCAGTGACGCCAAGCGTGCTGCGCGAATGGATGCGACAAGGACACGACGATCGCGGTCGCCCGCTGGTGCTGCTGGACACGCGCAATGCGCAGGAAGTGGCATATGGCACGTTCCAGGGTGCGTTGACGTTGCCGATCGACAAGTTCACCGAGTTGCCGGGCGCGTTGGAAGCACATCGCGCTGCGCTGGCGGATGCCACAGTGGTGAGCTTCTGCACCGGCGGCATCCGCTGCGAAAAAGCCGCGCTGTGGATGCAGGCCGATGGCATGGACAACGTGTTGCAGCTCGAAGGCGGGATCCTGGGCTACTTCGAAGAGGTCGGCGGCGAAGGCTATGACGGCCGCTGCTTCGTCTTCGACGAGCGTGTCGCGCTGGATCCCGAACTGCGCCCACTGGTGGATGCCGAGCGCAGCACCGAGGCCGGGGAAATCTGACCGGGCGCGAGTGAATTTCCCGATATTCGCGCACTGCGCGTGTTCGGATCATGCAAACACGATGCAACGTTGCCCCGCATGCGCGTCATGCCTCACCGCGGCGAGAGGCTTTGGTCTCTGACTTGAAAGTAATACGTCGCATCGTGCTTGCCCTGAATTATTCACGGAGATAGGCTGCACCAGCCAGCCGCATAGCGAGGACAACAAGGATGACCATCAGAGTTTTTCTGATTGACGATCATGCACTCGTGCGTACAGGCATGAAGATGATCCTGTCCAAGGAAGTGGACATCGATGTGGTGGGAGAGGCGGAGAGCGGGGAGTCGGCGTTGCCGCAAATCCGCCAGCTCAAGCCCGAGATCGTGTTGTGCGATCTGCATCTACCCGGCGTCAGCGGTCTGGAAATCACCGAGCGCATCGTCAAGGGCGATTACGGCACCCGCGTGGTCATCGTGTCGGTACTGGAAGATGGCCCTCTGCCCAAGCGTCTGCTCGAAGCCGGTGCATCCGGCTATGTCGGCAAGGGCGGCGATGCGCAGGAACTGCTGCGTGCAGTGCGTGAAGTCGCACTGGGGCGGCGCTATCTCGGCAACACCATCGCGCAGAACCTTGCGCTCTCCAATCTTGAAGGTGGCGGCTCGCCGTTCGATGCATTGTCGCCACGCGAGCTGGAGGTCGCTTTGTTGCTGACGCAGGGGCTGCGCCAGGAAGACATCGCCAAGCGCTTGAACCTCAGTGCCAAGACCATCAATACGCACAAGGCGCGCCTGTTCGAAAAGGTTGGAATCCAGGACAGCATCGCGCTGGCGCGTCTGGCCAACCAATACGGTCTGACCGATCCCGCGCAAACAATGTAGGTCAGCGCTGGTGATTGGGCTCGCTCCTGACAAGCGATACCTCAGAACGAAGCGACTCACTGAGCAGCTAACGCGCTGGTGCGCATCCTCGCAGTTGTCTTATTCGCAACTTGCACGCAAAAACAAAGCGGCCCGAAGGCCGCTTTGTTTGACGTCGACCTTGCCTGATTAGTCAGGCAAGGTCGAAACAGGCGATGCAGCGATCAGTGATCGCTACGCGGCTTGTTGGTGTCGTCTTCCTGCTCTTGAGCTTCAGTCGCTGTGGTCGACGGAGCCACCGGCTTCACAGCTTCCGAGACGACAACCGTCGGCTTGTGCTCATCGTCTGCCTGCTTCTGCACGTTCGCAGGAGCTACGGGGGCGACTGCTGCAGGCTGCTCAGGCGCCTTGTACGGTGCCGGCGTTTCAGCAGGCGCCGAGGCCGACGATGCCGGTGCTGTGGCATCGGCCGGAGCCAATGCGTCGAGCAGCGTCGTCTGCACCGGTGCGTACGGCTTGCGTGCCTGAGTCACTGGAGCAGCGTCGGCAGCCGGAGTGCTCTGCGGCACCGTCGTGGTGGAGGTCACTGCGACATCCACAGCCGGGCTTGTAGCGCTGGACGGCGCTGCTTGCGACGGCTTGACGGTGACCACTTCTGCCTGGGCAGCCGGGACGCTCGAAGGCGCAGGTGCCGCTTGCGTGTGCACTGGAGCAGCAGCCGGAGCTGTCTCGGCTTTCACCGACTCCGCTTGCACTGGTGCCGGGGCCGCGAAGGGTGCAGTGCGTTCCGGGCTGACCGCAGCGGGTGCTGCAACGTCAGTCGATGCCGACGACACCTGCCTCTGCTGCGTAACCGACTCCGGCGCAGTCGCCGACGTCGTCGTAGCGGCACGCTCGACAGGCGCAGCTGCAGGAGCAGGCGTCACGACCGCGGCAGGAGTTGCAACGGGGGTCGAGGTGGCAGCCGGCGTCGAGGCGGCGACCGAAGACGGAGCCACAACTTGAGCCGGAGTAGCAACCGAAGCCTGAGTCGGCGTCGGAGCTGCAACCGGAGCAGGTGTCGCCGCCGGTGCCGATTGCGCAACAGGTGCCGCAGAGGCAACTGAAGCATCGCCACGCGCCTGCTCGGCTGCAGCTGCAACCGGAGCCGCCGCAGCCTGCCGTTCGAAGGACGGCGTGGCATTGGAGACCGGTGCAGTGGTCGACGTGGTGTCGGCCGCTAGCTGGCTTTCCGAACGCTCCTTCGGCACTGGACGCGGCTTCACTGCTGCTGGAGCGCTGGACTCCGGCTTGGCGCGGACAGCTGCTGCAGGCGCGGCTTCATCGTCGAAGTCGAATTCCGGCTGGCCGGCGCGCGGTGCAGCGGAGGCATGCGTCTGCGTGCCGGCTTCGTCGCCCTCGTTCTCGTTGTCGCCATCGAGATCGCCTTCGGCATCGCCATCCAGATCGTCTGTTTCCAGGCCATCGGCGCCGATACCACCTTCACCATTTGCGCCAGCACCACGACGACGACGACGGCCGCCACGACGGCCACGACGACGACGGCTGCCGCCTTCGCCATTGGCCGAATCATCGCCTGCTGCATCCGGTGCCTGCCCGTCTGCACTGGCGTCAGTGCCACGGTCGGCATGCGCTTCGGTCACGATGACGTCGACCGGGTGTGCCGGGTTGGCTTCATTGGCGGGAACGTGCGTCGTCACCGGCGCGGCGGTTTCGGCGATTGCCGAAACCACACCGGCAGTCGTCGCGGTTGCGGCGGTTGCGGCAGTTGCGGTCAGCGTCTGTGCGGAAGCCGTGCCTTCGTCCTGACGGGCGGGGCGCTGCTGCCTCTCGGACGGTGCGCCGTCCTGCTGTGCAGATGCACGCGGGGGACGCGGAGCCTGATTCTGCGGCTTCTGCTTTTGCTGCTGCTGGCCCTGCTGCGGTTGCTTGGGTGCCTGCGGTTCGTTGCGCGGCGGCTTGGCGACCTGCACCTGCTGCTGCGCCTGACCACCATTCTGCGGGTTCTGCGCGCTCTGGCCATTGGCAGGCTGGCGACGCTCATCGCGACGCTCCTTGTTGGCGCCATTACCGTTGCCATTGCCGCCGTTACCGCCATTGCCACGCTGCTGATTGCCGCCGTTACGCGCTTCACCACGGCCATCGCGGCGCTGACCACCACGATCGCCACGCTCGTTGCGGTTGCCACGGGCTGGGTCGCTCTGGCGCGGACGCTGGGTCGACTCGGGGACCGGAGCCACTGGCTCGACGCCACCGAAGATCCGCTTCAGCCAACCGACCACGCCGGTGACCGGCGCAGGAAGTGGCAGTGCGACGACCGGAGCCGGCGCAGGTGCTGCAGCGACCGGGGCAGGGGCTTCCTCACGTACCGGAGCCGGCTGGCTCGGCTTGATCGAGGTCACTGCCGGCGCAACCGGGATGTTCAACTGCGCCTTGGTCAGCGCATGCACCGGCAACTTGCGCGGCGTACCACGCTGATAGCTCGGCTTGCCGCTGTCTTCGCCCAGCTCGTTCTCACGCAGGCGCGTGACTTCGTAATGCGGGGTGTGCAGCTGCTCGTCGGCAACGATGATGATCGGCGAGGCATGGCGATTTTCGATCTCGCGCAGCGCGCTGCGCTTTTCGTTGAGCAGGTAATTGGCGATCTCCACCGGGGCCTGCACCAGCACCTGTCCGGTGTTCTCCTTCATCGCGTGCTCTTCGGCCACGCGGATGATCGACAACGACAACGACTCGACGCTGCGCATGCGGCCATGGCCGTCGCAACGCGGGCATACGATCTGGCTGGATTCGCCCAGGCTCGGACGCAGGCGCTGGCGGCTCATTTCCATCAGGCCGAAGCGCGAGATACGGCCCAGCTGCACGCGCGCACGGTCGTACTTGAGCGCGTTCTGCAGCTTGTTTTCGACTTCGCGCTGGTGCTTGGTCGAGGCCATGTCGATGAAGTCGATCACCACCAGGCCGCCCAGGTCGCGCAGGCGCAACTGGCGGGCCACTTCTTCGGCCGCTTCCAGATTGGTCTGGAAGGCGGTTTCTTCGATATCGCTGCCCTTGGTGGCGCGCGAGGAGTTGACGTCGACCGCCGTCAGCGCTTCGGTCTGGTCGACCACGATCGAGCCGCCCGAGGGCAACCGCACGTTGCGCTCATAGGCGCCTTCGATCTGCGATTCGATCTGAAAGCGGTTGAACAGCGGAATGTCGTCGGTGTAGTGCTTGAGCTTGCGCAGGCTCTGCGGCATCACCTGCTGCATGAATTCCTGGGCATCGGCGTACAGCTCCGGCGTATCGACCAGGATTTCGCCGATGTCGGCGCGCAGGTAGTCGCGCAGGGCGCGGATGATCAGGCGCGATTCCTGATAGATCAGGAAGGCGGCCGGCTTGCTCAGCGCCGCCTCGGCAATCGCCTTCCAGGTCTGCAGCAGGTAATCCAGATCCCACTGCAGCTCTTCGGCGTCACGGCCGACACCGGCGGTGCGGATGATCACGCCCATGTCGTCGGGGATGTCGAGCTTGTCCAGCGCTTCCTTCAGCGCGGCACGGTCTTCGCCTTCGATCCGGCGCGAGACGCCACCGGCGCTCGGCGAATTGGGCATCAGCACCATGTAGCGGCCGGCCAGCGAGATGAACGTGGTCAGGGCAGCGCCCTTGTTGCCACGCTCTTCCTTGTCGACCTGCACCACGATTTCCTGGCCTTCGCGCAACAGCTCGCGAATGGTCGACTTGTTGTGGTCGACGCCAGCCTGGAAGTAATCGCGGGAGATTTCCTTCAACGGCAGGAAGCCATGACGCTCGGCGCCATAGTCCACGAACGCCGCTTCCAGCGAGGGCTCGAGCCGGGTGATACGGCCCTTGTAGATGTTGGACTTCTTTTGTTCCTTGGACGGCTGTTCGATGTCGATGTCGTACAGGGTCTGGCCGTCCACAATCGCTACGCGCAGCTCTTCAGCCTGCGTTGCGTTGATCAGCATTCGCTTCATTGTTGCGTTCCTCACGCGCTCTACCGCGCGGAACGCCGTGACGTTTCGCCTCTGGAACAGCTTGTCGGCCCTTCGCGCAACGCGCGGACAGGCCTGACCAGGGTTTCCAGCGCTGCAACACCACGGCAGGCCGCGGGAGCGCTTGTCTTTAAGTTTTATAGGTGTTTCAGGGCCGGCAGCCGCGTCCGGACGAACCGGGGCAGCGCACGGGACATGTTCAGCGCGACGGTCCAAAAACCGACGGCGATGGCCGGGCAGGCCGGTGAGCCGCTAACATGGCCGCCCCGGGGGCGGTGGTCGCGCACTGTGCCGGAATCATCGGAAGTCAGGCTTCTGGCCAATCAACTTCCAACGAAATCAAACCCTTATCTCGCTCGCCGAGTGTAACAGAATAAAGAGCCAGATGACCGACCCCCAGTCCCCCCAGCCGCCTGCCGACCGTGTAGGCGTGCGCATTCTCAAAGTTCCGGAAGACCGTGCCGGGCAGCGGCTGGACAATTTCCTGCTCGGCCAGCTCAAGGGTGCGCCGCGCAGCCTGATCTACAAGCTGGTGCGCAGCGGTCAGGTGCGGGTGAATGGCGGCCGCGCCAAGGCCGAGCGCAAGCTCGAGGGTGGGGAAGAAGTCCGCATCCCGCCGGTGCGCGTCAATGAAGAGGGCGACAAGGCAGCGCCGCCGTCCGCGTTCATGGCCCGGCTGGAGGCGGCGATCGTGTTCGAAGACGCGCGCCTGCTGGCGCTCAACAAGCCGTCGGGCGTCGCCAGCCATGGCGGCAGCGGGATCAGCTTCGGCGCCATCGAAACCTTGCGCGCGTTACGCCCAAACCAGAGCTTGGAGCTGGTGCACCGGCTCGATCGCGACACCTCCGGCTTGCTGATCGTGGCCAAGAAGCGCTCTGCGCTGACCGAGATGCAGGCACTGATGCGCGAGGATGACCGCGTGCAGGGCCGCGGTATCACCAAGCGCTACCTGACCCTGTTGGTCGGGCGAATGCCGGACGGGGTGATGACGGTGGATGCGCCATTGCATATCGGCCTGCGCCAGGGCGGCGAGCGGCATGTGCAGGTGAACGCGATCGGCAAGCCATCGCTGAGCCACTTCAAGTTGCTGGAGCGACGCGGCGGGCACTCGTATTGCGAAGTCCGCATCGAGACCGGCCGCACCCATCAGATCCGTGTGCATGCCCAGCACCTGGGGCACCCGGTGGCGGGCGACGACAAGTACGGCGAGGCGGAGGTCAACAAGCGCCTGCGCGATCAGCTCGGCCTGAAGCGGTTGTTTCTGCACGCGGCGTCGCTTGAGTTCGCACTGGATGCCGGCAATGCGCCGTATGTGCTGAATGCGCCGCTGGCGCCGGAGCTGGCCGAAGCGCTGGACCGGCTGGGTCGCTAAACGAAGCCACCGCAGGCCACGTCAGCCTCAGGGTGTCGCAAAGCGGAACAGCACCAGGCTGATCGCCAAGGTGCCCATTCCGGCCACCAGGCCGTAGACGGTCTCATGGCCTTTCGCGTAGCGCTTGGCGGCGGGCAACAATTCATCCAGCGCCAGAAACACCATTACGCCAGAAATCAAGCCGAAGACAGTGCCGAAAACTGCCTCGGACAGCACATTGGACAAGGCCAGATAGCCGATGCCGGCACCGATCGGCTCGGCCAATCCGCTCAGCAGACTGGCGCCGAAGGCATAGAACTTGTTGCGCGTGGCGAAGTAAACCGGCACTGCAATCGCAATGCCTTCGGGAATGTTGTGGATGGCGATCGCGAACGCCAGCGGCATGCCGACTGCGGGGCTTTCCAGCGTCGCAAAAAACGTGGCCAGGCCTTCGGGGAAATTGTGCGCGGTGATCGCAATTGCCGTCATCAGGCCAACCCGACGGATGTAGGCGCGGTTGTCGTCGCGAAACTGCGGGTCGTCGCTGGACAGGCTCTGGTGCGGGTTGGGCACCAGGCGGTCGATCACCATGATCAGCAGCATGCCAGCCAAAAACGCCAAGGTGCCGAAGGTAAAGCCGAGCTTGTCGTTATAGGCGTTGGAGAACGAGGCGATCGACTTGTTGAGGATCTCCGATAGCGACACGTACACCATCGCGCCGCCAGCGAATGCCAGCCCGAATGCCAGCAAGCGCGGATTGGGCTTCTTGGAGAACACCACCATGAGGCTGCCGAGGCCGGTAGCGAGTCCGGCGGCCAGAGTGACCGCAAACGCGGTCCAGACGTTCTGTGATGACACTTCGAGCATGTGACGCGACGACCTCGTGGAATGGAACGCACTTCTGCGGGGAGCGTGGCGATTGCTGCGCGATAGGCGCACGGCCACCCTCGATTGCAGGATGGTCATGCCTGGATGACGAACGTGTGGTGCCTGGTGCGATGGGCAGAACGATTACGGACAAACAAACGAATGCGTTTGCTGCTGGAAACGGACATGCGCCATTCGCCTGTCCGTTTCCCCAGCGTCGCCTGTCTGGCGACGCGCTACCTTCGAGATTCCATCAACGCTCAGCCGCCGCGACGTGCGCGCTCTTCGATGGCGAAGCATTCGTCCGGACGCGGCACCGGCGGCTTGAACGCGACCGGCACCTGGATCGTCTGCGGCACCGGCTGCCCGTTGCGGGTGGCAGGCTTGAACTTCCATTCGCGCACGCGCGTTTGCGCGGCCTCGTCCAGCACCGGTTGACCGCTGCTTTGCGCCAGCGACACGTCGGTGGGGGTGCCTTCGGTACCGATCACGACTCTGAGCACGGAGGTGCCGCCGACACCGGCGCAGGCGAGTTGCGGCGAGTATTCCGGCGGCGGCGTCTTCAAGGCGGCCAGCTCGGTCGGTGCAACCGCTGGCGCGGACGCCTGCTGGGACGACTTGCCACACCCGCTGATGCCGACGGCAACGAATAGGCAGGCGAGGGCGGTGCGGTAACGGGTCATGCAGTGGCTCCCTGATCGTAGAGCTGCGCAGCCTTGGCCGCGCAGATGAAGTCGTTCTCGCTCAGCCCGCCGACGTCGTGGGTGGAATAGCGCACCACCACGCGGTCGTAATGCACGCCTAGATCGGGGTGATGGTCCTCACGGTGGGCAATCCAGGCCAGCGCGTTCACGAAGGCGAGGGTGCGGTAATAGTCGGCAAAGCGGAACGTGCGGGTGATCGACGTGCCCGCTTCGGCCAGCTCCCAGCCCGGCACCTGGGGGAACAGCTCGGCCAGGCGGGCTTCGCCAAGTTTGTGGTCGCTGCCTTTGCGCGGGAGGCAATGGGCCTGCTCCAGGGGAATCAGATCGGTCATGACGGTCTCGCAGGGGTGGCGGACAGCGCGCCCAGCGGGATCACGGTGTTCCATGAGCGCGGGCGCATTGAGCGGTAGAATAACCCGCATGATCCAGATATCCGACAAAGCCCAGACCTATTTCCGCAAGCTCATCGAACGCGAGGGCGTGCCCGGCATGGGCGTGCGCCTGAGCGCGGTGTATGCGGGTACCCCGCGCGCCGACGCCCGCCTCGAGTTCGCCGAACCGGCGGACCTGAGCGGCGACGAATGGGCGATCGACTGCGACGGCTTCACCTTATATATCGTCGCCGCCAGTGTGCCGTGGGTAGATGGCGCCGAGATCGACTACGTCACCCAGTCCACCGGCAACCAGCAGCTCACCATCAAGGCGCCCAAGATCAAGGGCGAAGCGCCGGCTGATTCGGCATCGATGGTGGAGCGTGTGCGCTGGGTGGTGGAGAACGAGATCAACCCGCAGCTGGCCTCGCACGGCGGCCGCGTGGCAGTGCAGGAGGTCTCGGCCGATGGTGTGGTGCTGCTGCGCTTCGGCGGCGGTTGCCACGGTTGCGGCATGGCCGATGTGACCTTGAAGCAGGGCATCGAGAAGACCTTGATGGGACGCGTGCCCGGCGTGATTGCGGTGCGCGACGCGACCGACCACGCCACCGGCGACGCGCCGTATATCCCGCGCGACAGCGCGGCCTGATTCCGCACCACCGGTGACAACGGCCGCCGATCTGCTGCAGGCACTGCGCGCGCGCATGCCGAGCAAGCTCATTCTGGATCGGCGCACTGGCCTGCCTTACGGATGGGCAACCTGGATGCGCAACCGCGACAGCGTGATTGCGCCGTTCGACCGCGGCCAGGTGACCGATGTGCTGCTGGCGCGGCCAGCGTTACCGCACGGCTTACAGACTGCTGCGCTGCTGTCTCCATTTCAGGCCTTTCGCAGCCTGTGGTGGCAACACTGGGAACCGCGCCGGAAAGACGAACGCCCGCTGCACTGGCTGGCGCTGCTCGGCAGTTTTCTGATCCACCTCGGTTTCATCGCCCTGTTGATCTGGGTGGTCAGCGTGCGCTGGGCGCCAGATGAAACCAAACAAGGTGACGAATCGCGCGTGCGCATGAGCTTCATCGGCGAAGGTGCGGCGGAGCAGGGCGGTGGTGAAGGGGAACCTGCTGCTGCGCAGGCGGCGTCGGGTGAAGCGTCTACAGCGTCGCAAGCAAATGCGGCGAGTGGTAATCCGACTGCTTCGGCAACGCCGACGTCGCCGCAAGCGACAGATTCAGTCGATCGCTCCAGTGCTGCCGAACCGCAGCAGGTCGCGCCCGAACCCGTGGCTGATGTCAGCGAGCCAACGACGCCGGATGTGCCGCAGGTGAGGGTGCAGGTGTCGCCGGTGACGATCGAATCGCCGCTGCAAGTGACCGAAACGCCAGTAGCCACCAACGACTTCGTGGTGCCGCCACCGCCCACGATCACCGTGGCTCCGCGCCCGATCGAGGCTGCAGCGCCTCAGATACAGGTGCGTCAGCGTGAGATTCAGACGGTGACCGAACAGCCGCAGTTGCGCGAATTGCAACGTCCGGCAACCAACGTTGCGGTGCGATCTGCCGATGCGCCAGCGGTTCGAGAACGCGAAATCGTCGTGCCGGATCAGCCTCAGATCGCTGCGCCGGTTGTGCGCAATCGCGAGCTCACGCCGACGGTTCGCATGCCGGAAATAGCGGTTCGAACGGCGGAGTTGCCGAGTGTGTCGGATCCGGCGCCGCAGCTTCAGCCGGCACCTGCGGTGCCTGCCCAATCGACCCCGACCATTCCGTCGCCGACAGCATCGGCCGCTAGCGCTGCGGCGCAGCCGACGCCTTCCACTGCGCCGTCCACACCATCGCAAGCGACCCAATCGCGATCCGAACAATCCACCAACGCGGCAGCAGCATCTTCATCCAGCAAACCTGCAACCAATAGCAACGCCGGCCCGCAGCTGGCTGATCGCAGCGGTGGCTGGGATGTGGCAACCAAGGCCGACGACTGGAGCAAATCCGACCGCAACCGTGACGGGAAAACGACCGGCGCCAATGGCCAACGCGACGGCATGTTCAACGCCGATGGCAGCGTGCGCGTTGCCGCCGGAACCGGCGATGCAGGCAACGGCGCGGGCGAACGCGGGCCGCCAGGCAGCGACACCGACACCTGGACCCGCGACCAGATCGCCCAGGGCGGTACCTGGCTCAAACGTCCGCCATACGGCTACACGCCGACCTCGCTGGACAAGTACTGGATGCCGAACCAGTCGCTACTGCAGGAATGGGTGCGCCGCGGCCTGAAGAAGATCGAGATCCCGATCCCGGGAACGACCACCAAGATCAGCTGCGTGGTGTCGCTGCTGCAGTTCGGCGGCGGCTGCGGCCTGAGCAACCCGAATCTCAACGACCAACCAGCGACCGCAAGACCGCCGCCGGATGTGCCGTTCAAGCGGGAGTTGCAGGAGGATAGGGGAGCAGTGGGCCGTGGCGGGAACTGAATTTTGTTACCAATCGCTGCATTGTCTGACTAAGTTGCGAGAGAACTCAGCGATGCACGCCCGTGACTAGTGGTGGCCGGGAGTTTTTGAAGTGGATTGCTGTCCTCTTCATGACAGGTGACCACGCATCGAAAATCTTGCACCTTGGCTACGTTCCAGTCATCACAGAACTGGGCAGGATCGCCTTTCCACTCTTCGCGCTCATCCTGGCGTACAACCTTGCGCAACCCAGAACCGACATCGAGAAGTCGGTAAAACGCCTGTTTTTTTGGGGTATTGTCGCCGCACCCATTGCGGCCATAGCGTTCCAGAACGTGCTGCCGCTCAACGTTCTCTTGTCGTTTTCGCTGGCTGCAACCTGCATTTTGGCAATCGAGCGTCGTCAGTGGGTATTCCTGGCAATTTGCAGCGTGCCGGCCCCGTTTTTCGTGGACTATCAATGGAGCGGCCTGGCAGTGGTTTTAGGCGCGTGGACATTCTGGCGGAACCCACGTCAATGGGGGCTACAACCAGGTGTCGCCGCGATGTTGTTGCTTGTGCTGCCAGCACTATCCTTGTACGTCGTCAACCACAACTTCTGGGCGCTGCTCGCTCTACCACTAATCGCAGTAGGGCGAATGCCGTTACCAGTTCCGCGCACGCACAGGATGTTCTATTTCTACTATGTGACCCATCTGGCGTTCTGGGCGGGAATTTCTTACGTAGCGATCTAAATTTTACATAATATACAGACTATGCGCGGTCGGGACGTGCAAGTTATTGATATTAATCGGGTTTGTCCGACCCGTCGCCGGTATCATGCCGATGGCCAGAACCATCGCCCCGATCACCGTAGTGACCGGGGACAGTCTGTCCCACACTGCACTCCACATCCGATGTTCCTCTGGCGAACTCTCCTGTTCGGCCAGCACCTGAACAGCCAGCGCAGGATCTGCCTGAGCCATATCGATAATTTTCGCGAGCTCCGTTTGCGAGATCCTCGCCCCGTTTCTCCATCGCGAAACCGCCATTCGGCTCAGACCGAGCTCCTGCGATAACGAATAGTCGCTATCGCGAGGACATGCCTTGCGCGCTTTGTCAAGCAATTTATTTAGCGTGGTCATGTAACGTTCTGATTGACATGGGTGTATCCCCTGAGTTTACATGCGCCCTGATGTAACGGAATTCGTTACATCCCCGCCCCCCGGTACCCCCCGGGGGTCACGGGTCAGGGTAGGGTAGCGGCCGCTCTAGCGAGTGGCCTCGAAGCGACAGCAACAGGGGACATTTCGTGACGCATCACTTTATTCTGACCGGCTTGCTGGTGCTGATCGCCTGCGCATACCTGCGTGGCGTCGTCGGCTATGTCCGTTACACCCGCCAGCGTCGTTTCGACCTGGTCGATTCCAATTACCGCTCAGCCTGCCTGGTTGCGAATGCCAAGCGCGATGCTCGCATTTTTCGCCAGCGCGAAGAGGACCGCATTGCCGCCGCTGACTATCTCGACCCGTACATCGTGGCTGCTGAGCTACGTGCGGAACGTCTTGCCGACGCCACGATGTGTGAAGCCGAGTGGGCGCTATGAGCCGCGACCTGGTCGAAATCCCCGGCATGAAATTGCACACCCTGTTTGACCTGGTCAGCTGGTCGCGTGAGTGCGGCAACGCCGACCTGGTCGAAACCTACGAGCTCATGATCGAGCAGCGCATCCAGCTGATCGGCAACACCCCGGCGGTGGCTCTGTGACGCTCCTGGTGGCTCCTTGCGTACCCTTTTCACCGGCGCAGCTGTGCAATCGGCCGGCGCACCCGGTTGGCCCGAGCAGTAACACGGGCCAAAAGTCTCACACCCTCGAAGGTCTCTCGAAGCCGATCATCGATTTCTGCACCTTGGTTTTTGACTCTGACAAGGCGGTCAATTTCTTCAAGCGCATGAACGCCCAGCAGATGGTGGCCTACGTGTTCGGCACCTCCGCCAGCATCGTGGCTGGCCCCCTGCAGGAGCGCCTTTGGAACTTTAACTACCACCGTAGCGCCATGCTGATCGATGAGACCTCGAGCGTCTGTGGCCGCATTGGTGTGGCAGACACCGGCGAGGTCTGCATCAGCCTGACAGGGCAGGGGTGCAGCCATGTCACCAGCTGGCCGTATGCCGAGCGCATCGCCCAGGATCTGGGTGGCCACCTCACTCGCGTCGATATCGCCATCGATGACCACACCGGCAAGTGGTTTGACGTGGAGCAGTTCCGCGACGCCTACCACGAAGGGCTGTTCACCAATAACGGCCGTCCTCCGCACGCTAAGCACATCAGCGATGAGGGCAACAACAAGGGCTGCACGTTCTATGTCGGCCAGAAAGGCCACAAAGAGCTATGCATCTACGAGAAGGGCAAGCAGCTCGGCGACCCGGAAAGTGATTGGACACGATGCGAATTGCGTCTCTACGCCAAGCGCATTGATCTGCCCCTCGGCGCATTGGTCGATCCCGGCAAATATTTCGCCAGTTCCTACACGGTCTTGGCCGACCTGGTCATCGGTGAGCTGACTCGCCTGCAGCTGAAAGAACGCATGGTTAATCCGTCCGTCAAAGCCATGATCGATTTCATTGATACGCAAGCAGGCAGCGCCCTCCGTGTTCTCTGGAATGCCCTCAAAACACGCGGTGTTGAATATGCCGAGTCTGTGCTCGATCAGTACCTATCGCACGACGGTGTACCTGGGCGTTTCAAGAACCTGCAGCAGCTGGATCTAGAGGTCCGCATCGTCAACCAGTTGGACGAGCTATTCCCTGATTGCGCCTAACAAATTAGCTGCACGTCGCTATGGCCACCGACGTGTGTAACAGCAAATGTGGTCAAGCAAATCACCCGGATTGTCGGGATCAATCAAACCTAAAAAGGGTTACACCATGAGCGGAATCAAAGTCACCGTGTTGAGTGCGCAGGTCGAAGAGCGCGAAGGGACCTTCGTCGATGACGCAGGCAAAGAACGTAAGTACACCACGCGCAAGCAGAAGTGCCGTATCGAAGCCGGTGGCTTTGCTTACCCGTATGAGGCGCGTTTGGAAGAGGGCGAGAAGGGGTATTTGCCTGGTGATTACGACCTCGATGTGGATTCGATGTTGCAGGTCAACAAGGGCAACATCCAGCTCGGCAAGTTCGCCAAGCTCAAGTCCCGCCAGGCCACGTCTGCACGCGCTGCTGCGTGATCCGTGGCAAAGGTACTGACCTGCACGCAGTACAACGATTCAACGCAGCAATGCGAGGTCCAGGCATGGGTTGACCAATCCGACTGGACCACACCACTACCGACAATCGAACAGGCCGCGCTTGTCGGTGGAGCTTACTTCGTCGGCCTGATGACCCTTGCAGTCATCAAAGGACTGCTCAACCCAAAATCCATAGAGGAATAGCATCAATGGACAAGAACATTTCGACCATCGTCACCAAGGCCAAGTCGGCCGCTTCCAACGCGAAGACCGCCGCAGTTGTCGGTAGCACCGCTCTGATGGCAATGCCCGGTTTCGCTTTCGCCTCCGGTGGTGGCGGCGACTTCGACGGCGGCGAGATTGTCAGCAAGGTGGTCACCTACACGGCCATCGGCGTGACCATCCTGGCCGCATTCGCCCTGGGCCGCTGGACGCTGCGCGCACTCGGCCTGATCGGCGGTAAGTGAGCCAATCAGTCGCATAGCAGGGGAGGGGAAACCCTCCCTTTTTCAATTGGGTGATGCAATGGAAGGTCTGATCGTGTTGGCGTTTCTCATCCATGCCGCGCACGTGTGCGCTACGGGCTGGAACTGATGCGGTGGTTCGCGCGCTATTTCGCACGCGCCGTGGTCCGGCGCATCGCATATGTGGTCGTCGCACTGCTATTTGCTGCGCTGTCTCAGTGTGCGCATGCACAGCAAGCTATCGGCCAGGACGAAGGCGAGGCATACATGCTCTGTCTCGGCCTCAATCCCGATGCGACGTGTACGAAGGATCCCGTTATGGCCGCGGGCATGTACTGGTTTCAGTGCACGTTTCCGTGGGGTGGTGGCTCTGGTCCGCCTAATACCGGTTGTGGCTCAACTGCTTATCCCGACGGTAAAGATTGCAGCACTCGGCCGGGCAACCTTGCCGATTCCAAAGACTTCCATTCCGCCGACTACATGACGTGCGTAGGTAGTTGCAAAGTCGGTGGTGAGTGGGGCAGCTCAACTATGGGCGGCGTGAGTGTGGTCACGATGACCAGCCGCTATTACACCGGTGATGTGTGCAAGCGAACAAAGCCAACTAACGATCCTGTTGGCGAGAAAGCTGAGGCAGCTAAGCCGTCACCTCCCGAATGCGTTGCTCTTGGCAGCGGGCAAACTGGCTGCGTGAAGTCCAACGGTGAGTATTGTGCCACCGCGTCCAGCGGGAAGACATTCTGTTGGTCGCCTGCTGAAACAGGCAAAAAAACCGATGGTGCTGATGCGCAAGTCAAGTCGCCTAAGGGCGAGCCTGTTACGCCTCCTAATGTCACCGTTGAAAATCCAGATTGGCAGCGAAAGGAGGGGCATCAGCAGACCGCGTGTGTCAATGACACATGCAAGACTTATAACGTCACCAACTACACCAGTGTGCCCGCTGGCACCTCTAAGAATGGCTCCGGCGATAACGCCGCTGATGGGTCTGGCAATTCGTCAGGCAATGGCACCCCTGGCAAGGGTGATGGCGGTAAAGACGATGACGGCAAAGAGGACAGCGCTACTGAGAGCGGAAATTGCGATGCTCCGCCTATCTGCGTGGGTGACACCTTGAAGTGCTTGCAGTTGAAATTTACGTGGAAAATTGATTGCAATACGCAGGGTAGTCAGATCACCAAGGGTGATGGCTGCGGTGAGGGTGATGTGCCCGTTTGTGCCGGTAAGTCATGCAAAGCTGAGGCGTATTCCCAAGTCTTACAGCAGTGGAAGCAGCGTTGCGCCGTTGAGGCTATGGGGCAGGGCATGGCTACTCGCGCTGCTGGTATTAGTAATGGCGATGATGCTGGAGTTGTTGAAGGAATTTGGGTTGGTCAAGCTGGTGGCAGCGGGCTAACGCTTCGCCAGGACCTTGTGAATGTTGGCGGTGGTGGCAATGCTCGCTTGCTTCCCGATGTCGAGATTGAGGGCCACGCCTGGACAGTGCCGCAAGGCTTTTACGACGCAATTTCCGCAGTCAAGTTGGTCATCATTGCCATGTGCACAGTGATTGCGATGTTCGTGGTTGGGAGGAACATCTGATGTTTGATTGGGCACGTGATTTCGCCAACAATTTTTTCGAGAACGCCGCCGATGCGGTGCACAAGCTCGTCAAGCTCAAGGCAGCCATTTGGCTGGGTCGGCTTCTTTCCGCTGTCGGGTTGACCTTCGTAGCGCAGCACTTCATCTATAACCCGATTATCGAATACGCGCAGAACGCTTGGTCATCCGTGCCTGCCGGCATCGCTGCATGGGTGCATGCATTGGGCATCGATGCAGGCGTGTCGATCATCCTCAGTGCCTACGGTATTCGCGGCGCAGAGCGCATGTTTATTCAACGTAGGAACCAAGCCACATGATCGGCGACACCGCCTCTATTTCACTGCTCACCGGCTTGCCAGGATCTGGCAAGAGCTTGCGCATTATTCAGGCGATTCGGTATCTCATGGACAAGGGTGCGCACGTTTACGTGTGCAATATCGACGGCATCTCTGTGCCCGGCACCACTCCATGGGCGGATCCACACAAGTGGCAAGATCTACCGGCTGGGTCCATTCTCTTCGTTGATGAGGCGCAGCATTTTTTCCCGGCGCGGCGCGGCGGTGATCCGGTTGAAACGATCAAGGCCATGTCCACGATTCGACACGATGGCGTGCGCCTGGTGCTTGCCACGCAGCAGCCTAACTACCTCGATACGTATCTGCGTGGATTGGTCGGCTATCACGAACACCTGCTGCGTCAGAGCGGCAAGCAGAAGACCTTTATTTTCCGTAATAGCCAGATCATCGAAGAGGTGCGTTCGCCGTTGCCGCGCATCAAAAAGCTATACGACTACGAAGTGTGGAAGCAGCCAACAGAGTGCTTCAAGTTCTACAAGTCGGCTGAGGTTCACACGATGAAGTATCAGATGCCGGCGTTGGTGAAGAAGGCATTGATGATTCTGCCTGTTGTCGCCATTCTCGCTTGCGGTGCGTGGTACGCCGTCTACCGCGACACGATGTTCGCGAAGAAAGCAGACGCTGCGCCCGCCAATAAGACGGCCCCCTCGGGGCCGTCGCTGGCGGGCACTGCGTCTGCGGGTGGACCAGCTCGCCCCAAGGTTGTCAGCGCTGAAGACTACGTTGGCCAACTACAGCCCTTGGTTGCAGATGTGCCATGGTCCGCACCTGCTTATGTGGATCGTGCTGTGGTCTCCGATCCGCACATGTATTGCATGTCAACGCACAACAGCTGTCGGTGTGTGACCGAGCAGAATACTCGCGTGGCGATGCGCGATGACGTCTGTCGCGATATCGCTAGGTGGGGCGAACCTTACAACCCGTACAAGCCGCCGCACAACGTCGCACAGGCGCAGCAATCAGCAGCGCCGGCCCAAGCCGATCAGCCTAAGCCGCAAGAGGTTGAGCAGAGCGGGGCGGTTAGCACTGCATTGCCCAAGGGCACACGTGCGCTCGGCACGTTTCCAGAGTCGCCTGGCTACCAAATCAACAGTTACACCGCGCCGAC
The DNA here is from genome assembly GCF_056675575.1 of Xanthomonas sp. NCPPB 3959. NCBI lineage: Bacteria > Pseudomonadati > Pseudomonadota > Gammaproteobacteria > Lysobacterales > Lysobacteraceae > Xanthomonas > Xanthomonas sp. NCPPB 3959. Next base: position 393,213 of record NZ_JBWWVR010000001.1, on the reverse strand, counting down.
AACACGGGATCTGTGATGAGCAGCAGCACACGAGAATTACTGAAGTGGGTCGCCCTCATCTGCATGACGTTTGATCATGTGGCCAAGGTGTTTTATTCCGGATACGTGCCTGTGTTGTCTGAGCTCGGTCGTATCGCGTTCCCGCTGTTTGCACTTGTCATGGCCTACAACCTTGCGCAGCCTGGAGCTGACGTGGCCAAGTCGGTGCGCCGGCTTGTGGCCTGGGGCGTGCTCGCTCAGCCATTTCACGCATGGGCGTTCGGCTACTGGGTGCCCGTCAACGTGCTGTTGGCGTTCGCCCTGGCTGCTGCGCTGGTGTGGTGCATCCAGCGGCGCCAATGGCTGCTGGCGGTGCTTTGCGCGTGTCCTGCGCCGTTGCTGGTGGATTACCAGTGGACGGGCGTGGCGTTGGTGGTAGCGGCCTGGGCCTATTACGCCAAGGTCATGCGTACACCGTTGCCTGTTGTTGCCGCATTGCTCGCTTTATGCTGGTTCAACGGCAGCCTGTGGGCGCTTCTTGCCATTCCTGTCATTGCCCTTGGCGAAGTCGCTGGCAAAGCCTGCGGCGCTGTCCCGCGCACTCGGTGGGGGTTCTATGCCTACTACGTTGGCCACCTTGCGCTGTTGGCAGTCGTGGCGCTCAGGCCGGCTATTTCGTGACGCGTCACATAATCACAAGTCATTAGATTTTCGTGACGCGTCACGATAATATAGATGCATCAAGTCAAGGGGCACGGCAATGGATCAGGAAACGCTTTTCTACATCCTCGGCGCGCTGGTTGGGTGCCTTTTCGCATCTATGGCCGCCAGCACTCCTGGCCGTAAGCGAGGTTAATGTTGTGCGTGACGAAAAGGACCCCGGCACCCTTGAAATGCCGCTTCCCGCCAAGCGGGGCAGGCCGCCCAAGTACAGTAGCGGTGCTATGTCTGCTGCAGAACGCGCCGCAGCATATCGCCGCAATCGCAAGAACGATGCGCACGCGGCATGGCGAAAGGACGTGTCCGATGCCGCAATGATCGACGCGCTTCGTGATGCGATGGCGCGCGGCGAGGCTGATTACGCGCTCAAGCTACTGGCGGATCTGCGCATGCGTGCTCAGGAGATGAAATCGTGATGCGTCACTATGCGATGCGCTGGTTTGTTGCGGCTGCTGTGGTTTGGGCCGCGATTGGGTTTGCGATCTATGGCCTATTGCCGGCGCTGGAACGCGCATTTCCCAACTAATTGTCACACTGCATTGCTGAGCCTTGCCGCGTCAGTGACTCAAAGCCGTGCTCTGTTTTGATCAGCAACCTGCCACCTTGGCATCGCACCGTGTCCGGCCGATACATGACGTCCTTCGGTAGCTCGACGCTCCGAGTCTCGGTGATCACGTGCGTTTGTACTTCAGCCGTGGGGCAGGGCTGCCTATCGTTGCGTTCCTGTGTCAATGCGCTTTTGTTGGCCACCATGCCGAACGTGGTTCCTATCAGCGCTAGTCCTGTTGCGAACGTCGATATTTGCCATCCAGCCTTATCCATCTCGCCCCCTGTCTGTGTCTATGCCGGCATTCTAGGGGTGTAGGGGCAGCGCCCCTACGGATAACGCCTCACCCGCGCCACGGACATGTCGGCCTGGTCAATGCCGGCCCACACCCGCACCCACGGCGAACCCCGCATCAGCCACCCACTGAAGACCGCTGTTCGCGCCTTTGCCGCAGCACGTCCCGCAGGTAGATTACGTCGCAGATCTGCGAATCACTTTTTGAAACCTTTGCGCCGCAAGGCTTTCCAGCGTTCTTGAGCTCGAGGCCTCGCGCTTTTCGTTCCTCGCTCATCATGTTCGACCATTCCCGTGCGATGGTGCAGGTCAGCGCCAGGTAGCTCAGTTGTCCAGGCTCCATGCCTCGACCTTCGGGCGTGACCAGGTAGCCGTTCTGAAACGAAAAACCGGCCCATTGGCCGGTCAGTGTCCGATTACGCATGTGCCGAACTCCATTCGGCGTGCCATCGTCGCCGCCGCTGCGTGAGCGCAGCAGCAAACGAACCCAGCAAGCGCCGCAAGCGCTTTGACATAATATACATTATGCGAAATAGGATCTGGTGGATCTGGCTCTGGATCAAATCTTGCCTGCCCAATTGATTGCCGACACTGAATCGCCCCACTGGCAGCCAGCATATGCCCCAACTGGCACCGACAAATGCCCCAACGTCGATAGGCCTCCAACAAATTGCCTCTTTTTCAGAGCGCTACCGGCAAGCTGCCCCAAATTCGACGACAGAACTCTCTGCGGTGGGCACCGCACTCTTTGATGGTCCACCGACGCACTCTGAGTATCCATTTAACGCAGTCAAGGGGGCCTATAGTTCCGGGAACGAAGTAATGAGTGCCTGGTTTTCCCAGTCGCGCACTCTGGGGGGCGAACAATTGAAGGTGGCCCGGCGTTTGGCGTCCTTGCTTGCCGCTGCCTGTCACGGGTTTTGGGCTCTATGGCCCGCGCAGCTGCTGAGGCAGATCGCTTAACGTAAATGGCGGGCCTGATCGACCTTGCCCAGCGCATGCTTTCCGGTGGCGCCAACCCGGTTCCGAAATTCCCCGCGCTCCCGCTGGTGCTGTCGCCCCCTGCGCTTCCAGTCACACGTTCAACGTCGCCAGTTGCTGATCCAGGCGTTCGTTGCGGGCGAAGGCCCGTTGAGCTGACGATGCAGGCGATTGCCTACGAGGATACGTGCCGTCGCTCAAATCCGATGAGGACCTTTGGGGTAACTGCGGAACCAGTCCTGCTCGAACTGCGAGGTCAAGTAAGGCCGCACAAACGCCGACTGTGTGAGGTCCCGCAACCGCTCCTCATGTTGGGCGATGGCTTCCACATCACTGAGTGTCGGGTAGTGACGCAACAGCCGATAGGCTTCCTCGCGCACGGACTTGGGTACGGCTTGGCTGCCGGCGAGTTCCTTGAGAAACGCTCCGGCCTGCAGCAGGTTGCGAGTACGCTCGTCAGGCAGGGTCATGCGAATACTCACCAAAGCTAAGGAATTCTTAGCGTAGCGCTTAGCCCCGCCCGCGTGCCAGCGGCGAGGGCGCAGCCTACCGCTTGGCTACCCTGCGCGTGGCACGAGCAGCCTCTTTCTTGATGGCAGGCCGCGCCTTGGCTGGCCGTGGTTGTGCGAGCGCTTGGGCCCGTGCCTGGGCTGCGGCACTCTCACGCTCGGCGCTATGCTGGGCCCGTTCGGCCGCACGTCGGGCTTGATCGGCCTCGCGCAGTGCCGCGACATGTTCGCGGGCCTGCGTAGCCAGTTGGGCTTTTTGCGCCTTGGTTTCCTGACGCAGCCGATCAATCTCGGTGTAAGCCCGGTCCTCGACCTGGCGCAGGTGCGTCTGCAGGGTCTCGCGTTCGCCCGCAGCCGTGCTTCGTTCCTGCTCCAGACGGGATTGGGCGCTGTGCAACTGCGCTTCCAGGGCATCTCGGCGCCCGCTCAGTTCCTCCAGTTGCCGCTGCAGCGCGACCACCTGTACGGCGAGCTCGCCAGCTCGCTGCTCGCAGACGGCCAACGCCGCCTCAGCGATCTGAGCAGCAACTACCGCCTGCTGGCGTTGTGCCTCAATGGCGGCCATGCGCTCGCGCTCGGCGGTCACGCGGGTTTCGATCTCGGCCTGGGCATTGGCCAGAAAGGCGCGCTCCGGCGCCAGCGCAGCGTCTGCTTGTCCACGCCCGGCCGCTAACGCCAATTCCCACACTTTGGCCAAGGCCACGCCCACATCCTCCGGAACCTCCGGCAGCGCCAGCCGGTGCTCGAGCCGCTGGGAGAGCTGAGTCCACCACGCGTCCAGCAACGGCCCGATCGTATTCGGCGAACCGCGGCCCAGGTGCAGGCGCACGCGTTCGACGGTCGGCCGTTCGCCGGCGCCGAGCAACGCATCGGCCGCCTCAAACACTTCGTTTTCTTGGATTCCTTTGGCCATCTGGATGCCCTCCGACACGAACGCCCTACCCCATTGCCAACCCACGTCCGATAACAGATAGTTATCGGCAGTAGATGCCCTGTAACGTAGTATTTAATACGTACGACATATGAAATCTAACATAATCGCTCCAAGTGTCCCTGCCCTCACCATCCTTGCTCCGGATCGTCTCGCGGCTCAGGCCGCCGACGCCGTGCGTGAACTGGTGGCCGAGGCAGCCGCAGCCAATACCACCCGCAGCTATGCCACCGCCCTGCGCTACTGGGCGGCCTGGTTCCAGGGCCGCTTTGGCCAGCCGATCACGTTGCCGGTGCCCGAGCCGGCGGTGGTCCAGTTTGTGGTCGACCACCTGACCCGGCGCGGCAAGAACGGCCTGATCTGGGAACTGCCGCCTACACTGGACGCGCACTTGGTCGCCGCCGGCCTCAAGCAGAAGCCCGGTGCATTCAAGCTGAGCACTGTCGTTCACCGCGTAGCCGTGCTCTCGGCCGCCCATCAGGCGCACAAAGCCGCTAACCCGTGTGAAGCGCCTGCGGTGCGCCAGCTGCTCAAACGCGGCCGTCGGGCGGCGGTCAAGCGCGGTGAACGACCGCACAAGAAGACAGCCATTACCCGTCCAGAGCTAGAGGCACTATTGGCGACCTGTGACGACTCATTGGAGGGGCTTCGGGATAAAGCATTGCTGCTGTTTGGCTTTGCCAGTGGCGGACGCCGACGTAGTGAGATCGCGGCGGCCGACTGGCAGGACCTGCGCCGTATCGGCGAAGACACTTTCATCTATCGGCTGGAGCACAGCAAAACCCAGCAGGCTGGTCCGAGCGCCACTGCTACACCCGACAAACCCGTTCTTGGCCGTGCAGGGGGCGCCCTGGCTGCGTGGCTGAACGCGGCCGGTATCAAAGAGGGTCCCCTCTTCCGCCGCCTGTGGGGTGAACGCGTCGGCCCTGCCCTGTCGCCGAAGGCGGTTGCAGCGATCGTGCAGCGGCGGGCATTGCAGGCAGGGTTAAACGGGGACTTTGGCGGCCATAGCCTGCGCTCTGGCTTTATCACCGAGGGTGGTCGCCAGGGCATCGCCCTGCCCGCCCTAATGGCCCTGACTGAGCATCGCTCCGTCGCGCAGGCGATCGGCTACTTTCAGACGGGCAGCGCCACGAAAAATCCAGCTGCAAACCTTCTCGACGAAAACCAGGTTTGAGATCGGATCGAGAGAGCGTTCGCTTGAGAGGTGCGAGCTGGCGCTGGGACAATCACCACCTGTAAACGCCGGCTATCCTTTCCCAAAAAAGAGAATGAACAAGGATCATGCGTAAAAAACCTCGTGAACACCGCGTCCGCGTATGCTCAACCAATGAGGAGTTTCCCCTGGCGACAGCCAAAGGCTTTTTAGCTTATTTCGCTACTGGCGGAGCTGTTACTGAGGTCATTGCCTATCTAGAGCGCCTAGAAAGATATTGGGGTCGCCCGGAACTGCAGCTTGATCCTGCCCAAGCTAGGCTTCGCGATCTTGCAACCTGCCTACGCGCTCAGTTTTCTCTCCCGGCGACATCCAAATTTGTCAACTCTATCGGGCGTGCTGTCGGCGAGTGCGACCAATCCCTGGCCGCGCTCAATCGATACATCAGTCTGGTCGAAGCATCCGCACTCGGAGCCGTTCAAGCTCTACATCAATGCTTTGAAATGCTGGGCCCCTCCATAAAAAAGATACGCGGTGGGCTGTATCCGCGAGATCGATCAATATTTGAAAGCAAGATTAGAAGGATTGAGGAGGAGTTGGTTCCGCTTGCGCAGACTAATGCACTCGTGTCGAGGATGGAGTCCGTCGAGTTGTTCATCTCGCGAGCTGCGTCTGATATTCATTGGTGTATTGACGCACTAGCGGCCAGTGAGCCTAGGCTTAGCAATGTCAATCGGGAAGCGCGTGCTGCAGTACGAATTGGAGTGGTGCCGTCGGGACAATATGCGGAATTCCTGGCGCCTCTTTCTCGAGCGCGCACGCTTTATGCTGACATTGCTTCATCGGTTCGACTTCACCGAGAGCATGCAGCATTTAAGGATAAAGAGCGTGCATACTTAAAGTTGCAAGATCTTTCTGGATTGCCCACAGAATTAGCCCAGTGGTACTTGGGGCGGTGGAGTCCCAATGGTAATGCAATGCGTGCCAAGGCTGGCCTTAGACGGTCTAGCGGTCCCTCACATTTGTGACCGTTGCGCGGCCGACCAACTCTGCTGCTATGCCAGTAACAGAGGCACGAAAACCCAAAGCAGACCCACCAGAACCTTCGACGCCATCGACAACCACTTCCTTGCAGACACCTTCAGCCGTGTGTGCCATTTCGCACAGGCCCCCTGGTTTTAGCGGAAACGGCAAGAGAAGGACGAACGTCGCCAAAGTCATCAGCGAATTGCCGGCAGCTCGGCTGTGGCGATTCGCTCAGACGAGCAAGAAGGCCGCAGGGCGGGCACTGCGGAATCCAGGCGTTCAAGGTGAAGGCGCAGCTCGGCTATGTCCATGGACTTGGGTATCGACAGAGCGGTCGCACTACATGAAACGCAGCACCGCCAGGACAGCGGAAGTCGAATCCTGCACGGCACCGGCACGACACTGCTCAGGCGTCGCACGGGTTGAGCGACCGTTTGGTCCCGCGCCCGGCAACTTAAGATTGTGCCACGGGGACTTCGTCATCTATCGGCCGCGCTCCCTTTGAGTTGTTGGGAAGTTCTAAAACAGCCGTCATCCGAGCCTATGGATGACGGTTCTATACCTGGCGCCAACCAGGCAGTGCAGGATCTGGCCGATCTGATCGACGCCAACGGCATCGTGCGTATGTATGTCACCGAGGCCATCGACCAGACCAGCGCGTTCTCCAAGAACATCACAAACATCCAGGACATGCCGGCCTAAGTTATAGGGAGGAGGTCACATCGGTCCAGGCCTGTAACCCAAGTCCGTTGCCGCCATCGTCCAGCGACGGGCGGTGCTAGACGATTTGAGCGGGGACTTTGCTGGCCGCAGCCTGCGCTCGGGCCTCATCACCGAGGGTGGCCACCACGGCATCGCCGTGCCCGCCCTAATGGTCTGCATCACCGAGCACCGCTCAGTGATGCAGGCTATCTGTTACTTCCAGGCCAGCAGTGATGAAGCCAATCCGGCTGCGGCTGCTTGAGACCGAGCTGTGATCAGTTGCTGTGAGTTAGAGGCTACTCAGCAGGATCGGCTGGAAGAGGCTTACGTCGGCTTTACCTCGGTAAAGAGAATCAACGTCGGCTTGTCCGGAATGCCGTTACGGAAGTATCCGTCAATGTTGGCGAATGCACCCTCCTCAATTCTCAAATTAATTACGCTGACGACGTTGCCGTTCTTCGTCATCCCCCCTCTTACGAGATTGTAGAGTTTGGTGGTGTCTACAGACTTGCCAAGCTTTGCTCGTGCCTCTTCAGCCAGCCAAAGGGCAACTGGTAGGCTCGCCTCATCAGCGAGATAGCACTGCTTGTCGTTGAAGGCGACCTGCAGGGTTCTGATGTCCCCATCCTCATTTAAGTACCCCAGCGGTTTGTCGCAGTTGTAGCCCTTACCCCAGAGATACAATCGCCCCGGACGCATCTGAACTCTTGTGGCTTTAAGCTGGGCCGGGCGCGTCATGTGATTTGCGGTAGCGTTAAGAAACTGCGTGGCAATATCGTGACGCAGGCGACCGACCACTCTTTGTCCCTTTCGGCGTGCAAGCTTGATGAATAAATTTATCGGCACCGACACGGTTCGGCCGCTGACGAATCTGAGGTCAAATTCCTGCTCATCCACGCGAAGGCCACGAGCGACTAAGTCTTGCGTGTCATGTGTGGGGACTGTGCGATCATTGACCTCAATAGCGGTGGCCATGGCTAGTGTCGCGGACAGGCTGCTGTTAGGAACTTCTCCAGGCGAGACCACTCGAACGGAGCCGTTAAGATCACATTGCTGAGTTATATGAACCCAGCACTGTGTGCCGACTGCCAATGTCTCCGGAGCAATTACGGCCCCGAAGGGCACTAGCCGATTGAACTTCCTAGCTAGTTCGTTGGCGCTGACGTTACGCAGCGAGCCGATCGGCTTGAAGCCGGTCCAGTTGTAGTGAGAAACCAGGTTCCGGCCGGGTTTTGGGTCTGCATACGGTGCAACAAACCGTTCACCAATACTGATCTTTTTTCCGTCAGATTTCAGATGCGATTGGAAAGCAAGATCCAGATCCTCAACGGCGGTGGCAACAGCTTCTACACCCTCTACATGCCAAAGGTACTCTCGAGCAACTAGCTCATTAAGGTGTGCATCGTAAGGATCATCATCGCTATTGGCGCTTAAATGGATCTCTTGCATCGCAGCAGCATCAAGATTCCATAAAGTCTGGCTTGCGGCCTGCTGTCCCGCGGCAAGCCCTTCAATCCAAGCTCGCACGAACACGCGTGTATGCTGTGCAACGGAACGCTGCCGATTGAGTTGCTCGTAACTCAACTGTAGTCCCACCACACCGAATGCTTGCTTCCGCACTTCACGTTTCTGTAGCAGTAGAAGGCCGGCGGCACTGATCTGCGAGTCCGAAGAAAAGCGCGGACGGTTGTCGATCATTTCTTCGCGACTGGATAGAACGATCAAGCAAGGGAGTGGAGCTGTGTCGTTGGCAAGTCGCTTTAGGTAGGTAACCAGCTCGTCCACGGCGGCGGCACTGTTCGCCAGAACAAGATCCAGGATGACCAGGTCGTATGCCCGCAAAGCATTTGGTGGCTCCGGCCGCGTGGCCTGAAAGGTCAGCTTAAAGTCGGGTTCTGGATAAGCCATCTCAATCAGCTTCCGCAATGCTGTCACGCTGTCGGCATACTCGTGAAAGGAAGTAAGCATGCCCGCCGCAGGAAACTCGGCGTTGCGCATGGCTTCACTGAGCACCACCGATATAAAATCTTGAGATGCAAAAAAGTCCGCAACTTCATTCGGCGTGACAGCGTCATAGGGCTTCTTCCCCGCCACTTGTGCGCGTACGATCTCCCAGACTGCTTCTGTAGTCTCACTGTTGATGTCCGCGATTTCAGCAAAGAAATCAGCTGTGTACTCACGCATATGCGCGGACGTGAGTGCAGTGAGTTCATCATCGATAACGAGCACGTTAAGGATTGGCTTTTGTCCCGCCGTTCCATCGACTTCGATTTTAGTTAGCCATGGGGATGTTGCCGCATTTACTGTTTCAGGCTTACCTGCAGGGCTATTGCTTCCAACCGGTGCCCCAACGATCGCAATGACGTCGGAAGTCACTTGTTCGCCATCTTTCGGGGGCATTAAGGCGTTGTTCGTGTTCACAGCCTCCGGCTTCGCTCTCGCGCATACGGAAGCAGCGGCTGGCTCGCTTTGAGGTGCTGATTCGTCAAAAGGAAACATCACCTACTCCTTGGGAAGTTCCAGCATAAAAGTGCGCAATCTACCGTCAGTCTCTGGATTGGGATCAAGATAGAGCTTGCCGCCGTGGTAGGCCACCAACTCTGACGCAATGTAAAGACCTAATCCTTTGCCTTTGTGGCGGGTCGAGTAGTACGGACGGAAGATCTCGTGAACATAGCGAGGATCAATGCCTGGGCCGTTGTCGCGGATGAACATTGTTAGAGCCACGGAATCAATATTGATATCGATTCGTCGATTCTTGTCACCTTGACGTACTCCCTGCTTGAGCCAATAGACAGAATTGGTAAGAAGATTCTCCAGGACCTGAGCTATCAGGCCTTTAACCATATTGACTTCCAATGTCCAGTTATCGGAAGGCTCGTCATCCACGGTTACCTTGAACGCGATCTCATGACGTTCAAAGCGATTTTTGAATCCCTTACCAATGGTCAGCGTTTGTGCCACAGCATCGTAGGGCTCTTTACGCTGCCGTCCAGAAGGACTCATCGCATCAACTGTTCGAATGCGCTTGTTGGTAGCTACGATTTGCTTACGCAGGTTCTCCACAACGTCTACCGCATTTCCCTTACTTCCAGATTTCTCAAAATCGGATAGCAGCTCACCTGTGCGCTCGGTCAGCCGCGACAGCTCGTGGATAACGATTTCAACCACGAGCCCAATATTGGCAAGCTCAAGCAACTCCACCCGAGTCTCTCGGGCTATGGCGAGAGCATTTTTCATCGTCCTGACGTACTCGACTTGACCTTCCAGTGACTGTCGAATTTCCGTGACACGGTGGCGCTCTTCCCGCGGCAGTAATTTGCCAATAAGATCAATGTCACGAATAGTACGCTTGAGGCCTTCCTCTGAAGCTTTAAGCGACTCAGTCGTAGATTCCTCGGCGATCGCGACCTTAACCTCGGCTTCGCGCACGGTATTAATATGCATACGAAGATCGCGTACTAGCACCTCGCCCATCAGGCGCTTGAGTAGTTCCTGCTCTGGGCAAGCAATCAGGCGTTCGCGATTTGCAGAATCGACTAGGGCCGGGTTGGTTTTAGATGAGATCGCGATGCTTCCGACGGTCTGATAACGGTTCAATGCGAAGCCCTTCGCGCGCAGTGCACCGCTATCCCATTCGAGCCAGTCGTCGTCCATGCCGCCAGTCTTGCCAACTCGAAAATTGTCACGATACACAGCGAACCCTCCGCACCAATCGTTAAGTTCGTCAGCCACCTCTTTGCGAGACCGATCAACTTCCCCAAGGGTAAGCATGTTTCGGTTGAACCATAAGCAGTTGGCGGTAAAGCGGCCCAAGTCACGGAAGGTAGAGGGGATTATTTCAAGTTCGCCTACCAAATCCTTCAAGCTCCAGCTGCGAACTTCTTTGCTGGAGTTTCCACGCCATTGAATGGAACGCTGGAAAATCTGGTCACCACCTTCAATTCCTTTAGGATCGAACACGATTTCTGCGCGAAACTGTGAGCATTCGATCAGCCATTTGGGCAGAGTCCCGATCGCTTGCCGACGACCGTTGAGCAAAATATCAACAGGATAAGGGCGGCGGTTGTCAGCAAAGGGATCTTGGAGGCGGCGCATATACATTCGTATGAATATGTCAACTTTGGCTTTGTTCCAGTTGGCCTGTAGCTGTTCGATACGGATATGGGTGCCCTGCTGGGTTGGCGGTGCCGACCCCGCCGGCAACACCGGTACGCTGACCTGCTCTAGAAAGAGGTTCGGGTTATCGAAGATGGTCCAATCGAACTGAATCTTGTTTCGAGTTCCTGAAGAAGCTTGAGTCGACAGTACTGTGGCGGCGTTACCAAGCCGCATCATAGAAAGACGGCCAATGCCCTTGTCGCCGAGCAGAGTCGGGGCGTTATCGCCTCCCTTCTTTCGCTCAATCATCTTGTTGGCTGTGCCGATCACGAGGAAAGAGTCGGCGAGATCCTCCTTCGACATGCCCTTTCCTGTATCTATCACATCGATCATCTGACGAGCGCGCAGTCGACCCAAGAACTCTCGGAAGTGAGCCTTACCGCTACCAGATGCTTCTTGTATCTCATTGATCAACGCTCCGCGTTCGGCGGAACCGATCTCGGCAGATATAGCTCGAGAGACATGCTCACGCGCTTCTCTTACGGTGAACTGACCATCCTCAAGCCGCTGCTCAATTAGCGCCAAGGCATGCGTGTCTACAATGGAAGTGATTCGTACTTCAACGCGTGGAGATTTTGCGTCAAAGGCATTCTTAATCAGTTCGTTGAGGGCTACATCGTCTGAAGTGATCAACTCCGCGCCCAGTTGGCGCAAAGCCCGGGCCGCCACTCGAAATCCCTTTATCATTGGTCGTTGTCCCCCATTCCCATGTGCTACCAGCCATCAGGCTATGGCATGAATATGCTTCACGCGTTGTGCAATCTGCTGTGCTACCCATTGTGCCTGCGCAGGTGTGTTGTCTCGCCCAAAGCCCAATCGCATGACCTCCCTAGCTTGCGCCTCTTCCATTCCTATCGACCGAAGTACGTGCGAGGCACGCAACTCACCCGCGCTGCACGCTGACCCTGTGGAGGCTGAGATCTGCGGTGCCAGACGATCCAGGAGGTCGGCTGCGTCAATGCCTGTCAACTGTAGCGATACCAAGCCGGGGAGGCCTGCGGCGCTCGGACTCAGGGTCTCATGAGCCACGCCCATAGCTTTAAGCTCTGCTGTAAAGGCATGCACTACCGCCTCCAAATGGTGAGCATCCTTGGACCGTCGACTGTTAGCCAGTTCCACCGCTTTGCCGAACCCTACGGCTAGAAAGGCAGGAACAGTACCTGATCGTAATCCGCCCTCCTGGCCTCCTCCTGTAATTTGGGGTCGCATCCGTCCGCGCAACGAAGTACTTACAAACAAAGCGCCTATTCCAGCGGGTCCATAGATCTTATGACTAGAAAGACTAACCAGATCCACGTCCCACTCGATCACACTCACCGCTAGTTTGCCTAGGCTTTGCGCAGCGTCGACATGCAGATGACCTCCCTGCTCTCTTACGATACGACCAATTGCCGCCACATCCTGCACAACACCTAGCTCGTTATTGGCGTGGGCGCAAGTAACCCACAACGGATCTTTCGCCGAGCCGACGTGCTCGCGTAGGACGAGTGACTGAATGTTGCCTCGATGGTCTGCGGGAAGTTCAATCAGCGTTAGGCCTGCGCTGGCCAGATCGTTCGCTGTCTCGAGCAGGCTTTTATGCTCAATATGACTGATCGCAAGTCGTCCGCGAATGCTTGAGCTTGGCCAAACGCCGCGCAGTGCTAAGTTGTTGGCTTCAGTCGCTCCGGAAGTAAACACGATCTCCGACGTGTCAGCGCCGATACATTCTGCGATCTGTGCTCGCGCTTCTTCCACAGCAACCGCAGCGCGCTGCCCGTGAATATTATCGGCATGTGGATTTGCATGGCTCTCACGTAACCACGGCAACATCGCGTCGATCACTTCCTCTGCTGGACGCGTGGATGCGGGGTGATCCAGATAAAGCGGTAGCGAGGCCGGCTGGGTCACTTGTGGCATAAGAGGCAGGCTTTGCCCGAGGCGAAGATGTCCTCTTCTTCATCGAGCTCCGTGATTGGGCGCAATGGATTGCTGCGGATCTTTGCCTTCGCACGAGCTCGACGCAGCTCGTGCTCCCTAACGATCGCTTCCATACGTTCGGGTTGCTCAAGCTCTTCCAATGATTCTCTGTCACTCCATGTGAAGGGAGAACCGTGTTCTAGAGCATTCTTCTCGTAACTTTTGGCTTCTTCATAACGATCAGGATGACGCTCGCGTAAACGTACCCATTCAATCTTTTGTTGGAAGAAGCAAAATGTGCAACCGCTTCGTGAGCGCCAGTCATAATACTTGGGCAGACCTATACCAGCACCCCTAAGCAAATCTAGCACTCCCGCGTGATCAATCTGGGCTTGGCGAAATGGTAGATGGACGGTAAGACCTTCATGTCCAGAGTCATAGCCTTCACGATGCAGCTCATCGGCGCGAATAGCGACGTAACTATGAACACGATCACCAGCATCCAGCCAAGGCTTGATCCAGCTACGAAATGGCACTAGCTTGAGCTGACGTGTACACCAGCGGGTTCGCGGGGATGGCAGGAAGTTTCCATACTCCCGCAACCAGAAATCGAAATCCCGCTGCGGATTCAGCCGCAAGATCGGCTTGCCGAGGAAGCCCTCCAGGCTGCCCAGAAATTCGTAGACTTCCGGCAGCTCTTTGCCCGTATCGGTGAAGAAGTACTGCAGATCCAACTCAGGATGGTGCAAGCGCATGTAGACCGCCAGCGCCGCACTGTCCTTGCCGCCGGAAATGCCCAGAACATGTCGGTCAGCCATGACTTACCTCCTCAGCTTGTAGTTCCTCCAATACCAGGGCGCCAGCTTCAACCAGAGCGGCAAGCAGCAGATCCGGCTTCACGCCTTTCGCACGCAACCGACCGATCAGGTCATCGCGGAGGCGCTTGATCGCCGGTCCGTCCGCCTCGGCGACGTCGATAGTAGCGGACATCGTTTCTTGACCACCGAATACCACCGCCAATGCCCGCCGCCCGCTAGGCCGATCCTTCACTGTGGCCAGGGCTTCGATGCGACGAAATTCAAAAGCCCATTGCGAGAGCTGCACCGCGGCATGGTCAAGATCGCCATCGCTGAACTCCCGCGCCGGCTTGTTCACCGCCAGGGCTGCCAGGCTTTCGATGTCTTCATTGGTGCCGTTATAGGTCGCTAACCTGCCCATGAATGCTTCCAGCTTCAAATCACCGCTGATGCCGCGCACGTCTTTGGCACGCGCCTGCAGGCGTGCAAGCGGACCATCATGATCGATGCGATCAAGCATCTTAGCCGCTAGTGCTTTCAGTGCCAGCGGATAGGCGTGCGTTAGCTCTTCAACAACAGCCCCAACCTCGGCTACAAGGGCTTTGCCGTCGCGACCGGTTCGAAGAATCTCGGGCAGGTCCGCAAAGATGGTTTTGACCGGATCCGACGCCCGGATGAGCAGCGTTCGCGTGTCGCGTGCCCGCTCGCTCAGCCGTGCCGTGCGTTGAGTCCACTGAGGCAAGGCAAGCGTCCACGCCACCAGGGCGCGCGCAGAGTCGAGGGGGTCGGCCGAGACGGGGCGCCGGACGGCTTCTTCCAGGCGCGCTGCCAACAAGGTCAGCATTTGCTTGGCGGAGGCATCCATCCGCACCCACTTCCAGCCGATGCGTGATGGATCCTGAAGCCACTCGTCCACATCGGCGTCGGTCAAGTTTGGACAGAACACGCCATCGACGTACACCGCGATCTCGCTACGGTGCGCGAGCAGGAAAGCCAGTGCCAGGATCGGCAGCACGCCGTGCTTCACGCCATAGGGTATCTGCCGGGCAGTTTCATACCACTGCGCCAGCGATACGGCCTCGTCGGCCTCTATCAGCTGCTGACGCCAGTGTTGCCACAGCGGCGAAAGGGTTTCAGGGCCACTGGAGTCCAGCACTTTCTCTGGCGAGGCAAAGACCCCGTGCCCTTTCACAGTCCGGTGCAAGCCGAGCGCGGCCAGGACTGTGTAGTACAGGCCCGCATCGGCCGGGTATCCGGTGTAGCCCAGCTCTGGTCGGTGCCCATTGGACAACATCCGGTGCATGAGCTGGCGTCGCGCCTTGGCTGCGTTGGAGGACAGCACATCGCGATTGACTAGCTCACTGAAAATGTACGGCGCCTGCTTGAACACCGCATCGCACACTCGGCTGGCGGTCGGCGAGAGTCCTTCATCGGCGGCCGGCTGGTGATGTTTGCCGGCACTGAACCACGCCGCCGTGGCGAAGGCGTCCCGCAGCGCTGCTTCAAGCAGGCCACGCAGTTGCTGCAAGCGTGCACTGATCTCACGCCGGGCAACGCTGTCGTTCTCCAGCGTTGGGGTGAAATCGGCGACGTGATTC
Source organism: Xanthomonas sp. NCPPB 3959 (assembly GCF_056675575.1). NCBI lineage: Bacteria > Pseudomonadati > Pseudomonadota > Gammaproteobacteria > Lysobacterales > Lysobacteraceae > Xanthomonas > Xanthomonas sp. NCPPB 3959. Next base: position 377,913 of record NZ_JBWWVR010000001.1, on the reverse strand, counting down.
AGTGCCGCCAGTTCACTGGCAAACTCGGCCAGGCGATGATGGCCGCGTGGTACCCCAAAAAGGCTCAGGGGATCGGCGGCCTGCTTGGCCAGCGTGCGAGCGGTCTGCTCAAGTTGTTCTGTCGAGGTCTCTTCATCCGGCACAAGCAATACAAAGCGTCCGGTCTGGGAACGGTTGCGCTGATCGCTCAGTTTGACGGCCCCTTGGGGTGTGGTGACCGTCCGTTCGAACCAGCGCAATGTACCGGTCTTGGAATAATGCTTGCGCGCGGTCAGCGGCGGCAACATGCCCAGCAGCTTGAGTTGATCGTCGATGCTTTGGCTGCTTTCGGTCTTGGCTTTGTCCACGGCCGCGTCGATATCGAAGTCGCTGCCTGCGTAGATGGCCCAAGCTTCATTGTGCTTGCGGTAAACGGCAATGCTGGCCGATGCCAAGTCTCGCAAGGCGGTCTGGATCGCCCTGGGGGCGTGTTCGCTGACCGCTTGCTCAAGCACCTCATTACTGGCCGCCAAGCCCGAGCCGTTGCGGAACAGCTCGATCAGCGCGATCGTCTTAGCCAGCGACACGTGAGGCTCACGGAAGCGGGCTTCCACACGTTCGATGGCCTCTGCACTGGTGGCCCAGCGATGGCCATCGGCAGAAGCCAGGATGGACGGCTCGAAGTTCGCGCGCAGGTAGTCCCAGAAGCGCGCTGGTTCGTAGTAGCCGATCGTCTTGCGGGTGTGGCCGGCCAAAAATTCGCGAAACCCCAAGGGCTCGGCCGAGCTCAGGAAGCCGAACACGCTGCGCTCGTTCTGGCCGAACCGTCGGCGCGAACAGGGCCCAAGCAATGCCGCAGTGACAGGATGTAGGGGCCAGCAGCGATCCAGCGCATCGGCCAAGCTCGCCGGCGAGGCGGGCCGGCGGCGCTGGATGGTCTTGGCAATTGCCTGTGCAATGGCCTTGCTGGCGCCGTGAGTTTCCTGGTTCTGGATCGCTCCGCCGATCAAGGCAATGACTTCATCAGTGCCGGCAATCACAGGCACGTCGACAAACCGGCCCTGCACCTTGGCCCACTCGGTTTGAACACCGCGGCCCGAGCGCGAGGCGTACTGATCAAAGGCCTGGTGCAGGACACCCACGACCACCAACTTGCCTTGGCTGCGACTAGCCGCTTCGGCCAGTTCCTGGAAGATATAGATGTCCTCGCCTGCGGCGGCGGCAGCCTCCAGCAACTTGCCCATCTCATCGAGTAGGAGCAGCACACCGCCGTGCTCTGACGCTTCCGAACGTCGCACCAGTTCGGCCACGACGTCGCGCCGGCCATTACGCAGGCGCTTGGCGCCGCGTTGCGGGGCATGCTTGTCAATCGCCTGACCGATGGCATCTTCGATGGACTGCCGGCGCCCGACCACGGGAACGACCAGCCACGGCTTCTTGCTACCAAAAGCCTTCCAGATCTCGTCCTCGTTCTCGATCAGTAGCGCCTGCTGGGCGCGCTTCCTGACGGAGGGAGTGCCTCCGGCCAGTTGGGCCAACGCCAAAGCAAGGGTCGATTTGCCGCCGCCGTAAGGCCCGGTCCAGGTAAAAGCGCGCTGCTGCGATTCGCTGAGGTGGCGCGCGACGATGGTCAGGGCGTTGCGTGCGCTGGCTTGGCAGATGTAGCCATCGAGCGCGTCCTCGCGGGCCTGATCCGATTCCAGTTGCACCGAGCGTTGGAATCGCGGCGTGACGTGTAGGCGCAGGTCGGCGTTACTTGCCATAAGCTTGCTTCAGTAATCGTTGCTTGAGGGCGTTGAGTGTTTCTTTGAACAGCAGACTGACTTGGCGCACACCCGCCGAATCGCTCCAGCGCAATTGGCCCTCAGAAATATCTTCCAAACCGACCAAGCGATCACCAACGGAGTTTTCGTCAAGTTTGAAGATACGGCCGGGCGCCCCGAACTCGTGGGCGATGGTCTCGAAGGACAAGGTGGCTTGGCCCGAGCCTTCTGCGCGCTGCTTAGTTTCCCAGAACTCCAGTAGCGCCAAGGCGAACAGACCATCGGGCAGGGACGATTGCGGACCGCGCTGAAAGCGGAAAGTGCCTGCAGGACCTTCGGCTAGCAGGCCGAGATCGGCAAGTAAGGGCTCGGCGGCATCGTCTGCCTCACGCCCATCGCGTCGGGCCACATAGCAGCGCAGGCAGACCTCGATATCGCGTTTGAGCGTGACCGCCGACACCCGGTGTCCGCCCTGCGCCGCTGCATGACCCAATGCGTCTGCGATCGCTTCGGTATCGAAGGTCTGTTGCGTGATTCGATTGAACACCCACCACCATGTAGTGGAGCGGGTCGCCCGTCCGGCAAGCAACCAATGCACCCACCATGCACTCGCGGGCTTTTCTAAGTAAGGATCGAAGCCGCGGCCACCAAACAACGCCCGGCCGACGTTGCCCACGCCGAGCTTACCGGTGCCCTGCTCTTCGAGCACGTCACAGGCCAAACCCCAATGCCGGATGGCCGATACCATATTCTTACCCACTCCGAATTTCCGGATGCCGTTTTCGGGCGCGAAGGCGGCCTTGGGATTGCCGGCATACTCGGGTGTTGTGGCCGCTTCGTAGGCCTTGCGCAGCCATAGTTGACGCAGCGGGAATGTCTCGTGACCTGAGAATTGGATTGTTTCTGGGAGGGGGACGGTGGCCATGGGCAGAGTCTACTGGCGAACCTCGCCAGGGGCCAAGGATTTCCAAGCGTGGCTCTCACCAGCCGGCTCGCTCTGTATCGATTAATTGAGTCTAACTTGTTGTTTTCGAATAAATTTATCCCAGAGAATGTTCCGCATTTATGTGTGGGTCCGATGCTAGTAGCCGGTGTGTGGAGCTACAGCACATTCGTGTAGTGCCTTGGAGCCTACCGATCATTCGCCTGGCGCGGCTCGCGCTTAGCCGGGTTCTCGATGCTCTTGAGCAAGGACTTCTTCTGGCAAACGGTCAGTTCACCCCATTGCAGCAGCAACTTGGCGAGTAACTCGTCGTCGGTGTACAGGAAGGCCGCCGGGATGCCGAGGATCTTCGCCAATTGCTTGGCGGTCTAAGCTCGGGTTCGTGATTCGCCCGTTCGTACTGGTTGATAAGTGGCGAGGCCACGGTGGATCCAAGCCGGCAAGTACGCCGAGCTGCTTTTGAGTAGCCCGGCGCGCTCGCGCGCTTGCGCGAGTCGCTGCGCAAAAATCGGCTGCTCTGCCGTCCGCCTGGTCACTATCGGCCCCTCGAGGAAGGGCTAAGGATGGCGGATGTGAAGGCTCCTTGTATGCTGAGATATTCTTAGGTGTCAAGGCAACGACTCTCAGTCCGCGCCGCGTCCGCGCTCGCCCACCCGCGGCCATGCAGGAGGCCTTAGCGCCACCTCCCCCACTTCCTTGTGCACCTGGGCGACCTAACGTTGCATATCCATATAAGGTACACATCCTCCTTCGCACGCTCGCTGAGCGGTGCCTTCAGCTAGGATATTAGCCACCGCGGGGGATGCCCAGCACCTGACACATCGCTACCTACCGGAACTAATGCGTGTGGTCTTTCATGAACGCGTCTTTCAATCCGCACGTCTTGTCAAATTACGCGGCGGACTTTTTTTAATGTACTGCCACTCCATGTCCCGACGCAGCTTGGCCTCAAGGCGACGCGCCTCCGCGCCCTGTCCAGCCTCAGGCGAGACTCTGGTCTTGGTGGCAGCTTCCCGTAAAATTGATCCAGCCATAGAGAGAGGCCTCCGGGCACACTAGTCCCCAAGAAGACCAACGATGCGCAAAAGCAAGTCCACCGAGGACGGTCGCCAGGAATCGCCATGCCCGCCCTAATGGCGCTGACTGAGCATCGCTCCGTCGCGCAGGCGATCGACTACTTTCAGGCCGGTGACGCGTCAAGCAACCCAGCGGCTCGACTAATTGATCTCTAGCGCGCGGGCCAATGCGTCATCGGCCCTTGCGAGGCTCCCGCTTCGCCGGAGTTTTCTCAAGGCTTTTGAGCAGATCCTTCTTCTGGCGAACGGATAGGTCGTTCCACTGCAGAAGCAGTTGGGCCAACAGCTCGTCTTCGGTGTAGAGAAACGCCGCGGGTATGCCAAGCACCTCAGCCAACTGTTTGGCTGTCTTGATCTGGGGTTCGTGCTTGCCGCGTTCGTACTGGTTGATACGTGGAGAGGCCACGGCGGGATCCAAGCCGGCGAGGATGCCGAGCTGCTTCTGAGATAGCCCGGCTCGTTCGCGCGCCTGTGCTAGCCGCAGCGCAAAAACCGGATGTTCTGCCGTCCGCCTGTTCACTTTTACCCCCTCAAGGAGGGTTAAGCATGGCGGAAGTGCCCGGCGCTTGGATACTAAGATATTCTTAGATGCCATGGCAACGGCCAGCAAGCAGCCCGCGACCCTGGATCGACCGCTCCGTGTCCTTCGTTAAAAAATGAACAACTCAAAACCGCAGCCTCGGGATCTAGGGCGTCTTGACGCCCCAACTATTAGCGACGTCCGTCATCTAGGCGGTCGTGGCGCCCTCTATCTTCTGGCTTTGGTACAAGCTCGCCACGCGCGAACACGCGTGGCGTCCACGGTGGAGGGCACTCACAGTGTTCTTTCGGTATTGGATGCGCTGGGGGTTATCCGGGTCGAGCCGGAGTCCGGCCCGGATAGCTACACGATCGACGGTGACAAGATTACTGGTCCTACACTTGGCCACACGTCCCCTTCGGAGAACTGGAGGTGCGGCTCAAGGACTACCTGCAAAGTGAGGCTCAAGAGCCCCCTTATGCAGAGATGTGGTTAAAGGTCTGGCAGGAGCTGGTGCCGCAGGACGTGACCGCCTATCTTCGGCATCAATTACGCATTCACCAGTTTCCCGATTTTTTCCTTGTGGAGCTGGCCCGGCTACTCATGCCGTATGACTCACGATACAGCCTGGGACACTGGCATTATGCGTGCTGGGCAGCGGTGCGCAGCATGGCGTCGATATCCTTGCAATACCCTGGCAACGTCGAGATGTTGAAGTCCACGCTAAGCAGCGAATTGCCGCGGCGGCTCAGGCTCACTCAGGGCAGCTTGGAAGGAAAACTTTGCTTTTCTCCTTCCCATTCGCTCCCGGACTGTGCACTTACGTGAGTTTTCTCCGGCGTCGCGACCAGCCTTGGCGATAGATATTGGATGTCGCCGCCGGCGCTAGAGCTGATTTAACGCTCAGGGAGCAATGTGCCAAGTTGCGGTTGCTGCCGTCCAACGTTTCGGAGGCGGTCAGCCAGCTACGTGCTCCATCAAGGCGATAAAGCTCCAAAGGGCCGGGTTGTCTCGGTCCGGGCGCCAAACTGCACCGATAGCCCATTCTGCGTGCTTCCCCGTTAATGGAAAGAGCTCCACTTCCATTCCTGACAGACGCATGGCCTGTTGTGGGACGAGCGAAAGACCTGCGCCTGCAGCTACCAAGGCGAGGACGGTCTGGAGATCGTCAGCGATTTGCAGGATCCGTGGTTCCAGGCCAACCTCGGCACACCAAAGTCCGATCTGCGAGCGCAATCCGGGGCCGCGCTCGCGATTGAGCATGACAAACCCAATTGCGTTCAATGCATCATGGTCTGACAGATTTCCGCGTAATGGACAGCCTTTTGGGCAAGCCAATGCCAATGTGTCCCGGCCCAGCGATCTGCTTTCCAACCCGGTAGAGGCCAAGGGAAGCCGCACGAAGCCGACATCTAGGCGCCCTTCTTGAAGGCGCTTGATCTGCTCGGCCGAGGAAAAGTCGTTGAGAGATACCGCCACTGCCGGATGCATGCTTCGGTAGGCACTGACCAGTCGTGGTGCCAAGTCGATGCTCGAAAGCCCGAACCCGATATCCAGTTGGCCTGCCGTACCTTGCACGACGTGGCGGGCGCGAATCAGCAGTGCATCGGCTTCGGTAATGATCCGCAGCGCGTCCGGAAGCAACGTCCTTCCGATTGAGGTCAGGACTGTTCCGGTACGGTCGCGCTCAAAGAGTCGAGCGCCGATCACATCCTCCAGGAGCCGCAACCGTTTGGTCAGTGCGGGCTGGGTGATATGCAGGCGGTCGGCGGCACGCCCGAAGTGTTGTAGCTCAGCCAACGCGACGAATGCGCGCAGATGCGGTAGATCCATTCCCTATTGTTATCACAAGTCCGCCCAGCTTTCATTAGATTTCATGGGCTCAACCCGTGATCCTGAGCCGAACAACCGCGAAGGAACTTCGGAATGCAAACCAGTCTGCGTGTCGCCACTGTGCAGTTCCAACATCGTGCAGGCGACAAGCGCTACAACCTGTCCCGAATAGCGGCTCTAGCTCTCCGCGCTCAGGTGCAGGGGGCAACGATGGTGCTAATGCCCGAGATGTGTATTACCGGCTACTGGCATGTTCCTCGGCTCGACGCTGCAGGCTTAGCCGATCTGGCCGAACCAGGAGATGGTCCCTCGGTGCGAGCGGTCGCCGAGCTTGCGACCTTGCTAGGTATCGCTATCGGGATCGGCTGGCTAGAGATAGCCGACGACAAGTGTTTCTACAACGCCTATCGGCTTTGCCTGCCTGACGGTTCAAGCAACACACATCGTAAGCTGCATGCATTCGAGCATTCACTGATCTGCAGTGGTCAGAGCTACACAGTGTTCGATACGCCCTGGGGCGTGCGGATGGCGATCTTGATCTGCTGGGACAACAACTTGATGGAGAACGCGCGTGCATGCGCGTTGAAGGGCGCGCAGGTCCTACTCGCCCCGCACCAGACCGGAGGAACCGACTCGCGCAGCCCCCACGGGATGCAACCAATCCCTCTGGCCTTATGGGAACGTAGAGCAACCGACCCCGATGCCCTACGCCGAGCTTTTGCGGGTCCAAATGGCAAAGCTTGGCTGATGCGTTGGCTACCTGCCAGGGCCCATGACAACGGCATGTTTGTGGTTTTCAGCAATGGCGTGGGCCGTGACCAGGATGAGCTGCGCACCGGCAATGCCATGATCCTGGATCCCTATGGACGCATCGTCGCTGAAAGCACGGCGATCGATGACGACGTGGTTGTCGCCGACCTGGATCTCGGTCTGGTGACAAGCAGCAGCGGTCAACGCTGGATGACAGGCCGGCGTCCGGAGCTGTACCACGTGCTGACCGAACGCCGCGGGGATGAGCGTTCTGCTCGTGCAACACGCTTTGATCTGGCGCGCTGAACGAAGGCGAGCAAGCAAAAGCGAATGCCCGTCTGAGAAATGACTGCATGGCTTTGGCGAGTATAAATCGCCCAGGTGTAGAGTTTCGATTGTCAGTAAGTTGACACAATAGATGGTCTTGATAAAATTCGTCGCTGCGGCCACCGTCATCGGCGAGCGCGGCATCATGCGAGGACACCCGTGGCTTCTCCCAGTTTTCAGCGAGTGACGTTTTCCACCTCTTCAAGCCGCTTACCCGACGAATGCCGCGCTGCTTGGCTGAAACAGTTGCCGGTCTTGTCATCCAATTCGCTATCGGTGCTTTATGTCGAAGGCGATGTCGCGCTGACCAACATCGATCTTGACGATCTCTCCCAACTGCACACGGACGGACAAGCAAGCATGCCGTCGCCGGCACTTCTTGTTGTGGATGGCAATCTTCAGGTGGACGGTTGGATTGCGGAAACCGGCGTCAGCGCTGACGCCATCACCGCAACGCATGGCCCAGCCGGCCTGGTGGTTCTGGGCAACCTGCGTGCCCATAACGCGGTACTCGCTGGTCGACCGCTCTACGTCAGCGGCAATCTGGAAATCTCGGGTCTGCTCTGGGTCGACAACAATGATGCGATGGAAGAACAAGTATCCAGCAACCTGACAGTTGCCGGCACCACCTCAGCCGCATTTTTCATCGCGTCGCAGGAGACTCAAACGCAATTGCATGGTGGCTGCAGCGCACTGCGTACCTGGAATGGCGGCGATTGGGACCTGGTGGACGCTGTCGAGCGCGCGCAGTGGTTCGATCCGCGTTGTCTTGCCGAGGATCCGCTACGTTGCGAGGTTCCGCTGATCCGTGCGGAGGTCGTCCGGCTTCTGATCGATGGAAATTCTGTGCTCAATACGGATGCGCTGGATCCAACCCTTGCCATCCCTTTTATTTTCCAGAATCGCGACATCACGCCACGCAATCTGCTGCAGGTGGCGAACCATTCGCGTATGCCCGCCATTGTCGGAGCGCAGGCATACCCGCACTTCAAATTTAACGATCGGGGGCTGTTTTTGCGCGCGCTTTCCGGTGGTAAGTCGATTGAAGACGATGACGCGATGCGGGCGGTGTATTTCGAAAGCCCCGACTACGCAGTGTGTCTGACGGCCAACGCCGAACGGCAGCCACTTCGCTATTAGGCCGCTTGAGCGGGAAACCGACGCAGCAGGCGTGGTCGATGAAATGCGAGTTTCGTGAGATGACAGAGGATGCTCCCTGGCATCTGATCACAGCCGACACGCCGGAAGCAGCGCGAGCGCTCGCATTCCATGGCTGGAACCGCATGCTGCGTGCGGTCTGCACGGAAGACTACGCGCGCAGTGCGGTTACCCCGCAGATGCTGCGGGCCGTGCTTGCGTTGTCGGTGGTACAGCCCTATGACGACTACTACAGCGACGAACGGTGCGGGGTGTGGGCAGACACGTGCTTTTGCGCATTCAGGCAGGACGGTGCGCTACGCCATGGCAAGCCACAGCCTGCAATGCTGCGAGTCACTCGCACGCCGGCCGGGCCGGATGGCCACGAGCGTCGCGAACGCTACTTCTACGAAATCCGGACCAATGTCGACGGCTCTGAGAGCGTCTGTATCGAGCTCGACGCCGAGCCCGATAACGATGACGCACCGCTGCTGATGCTCAACTTCATCGGGGGGGAGCGCCTTGACAAGGCGATCCGTATTTTCCACCTCGCTGCGCGGGAGCTGGAGCAGGCTGATCGGCGCTTGCAGGAATACGGTTTTGTTCCTGACGCCAACGACGAGTTCGCGCTCGATCACTGGCGTGCACTGGGGTTGATTCCCGCGCACCGCAAGCGCCTGATTAGAGCGTTTGGCGCGTTGGGATCGATCCCGCCTGCCCTGCATGCGCTGGCTGCAGCAATCGATGACGGAATGCTGGACGACAACGATTTGAGCGGCGCGTTCTCCCTGGCATTCGAAGACCCTGCTAGCACGGCGCTGTGGTTTGCATGTCCTGCGACGCCTGTGAGCGAAGCTGCGGCAGCTCTGCTAGGCGTATTCGGCAAGAATCCTGATGGGTCGGCGTTCGCGGTGTGGAAGGCGCCTGACGGTGGTTATCCTGTCATTTTTTTGGATTCGGAAGGCGAAAATGCCGTGTTGGCATGTGATATCGACCAGTTCCTGCAATTACTGGCTATCGGCTACTCTGAATTGCGCCCGGGCAGTTGGAATGAAGAGGTAGAGGTATACAACGCAGAAACGGACGATGTGGAAGGCAGCCTCGTCAATCCCGCCTTCCAGGCATGGGTGCGTGCACGCGAGCTACCGATTCCTCGCACTGGGGAGCAGATCGTGCAAATGGCTGCCACACGATACGGGGCGACGTTTGATGCCTGGTGCCAACGTGCCGCACAGGATTGAGTATCCCTAAAGTGCGCTGCGATGCGCACGCTGACGTTGAGGAGTGATCCATGCAATTGAGATTCAGTGACACTGTATGTTCCAGGCGGTTATGTCTTTCGCATGAGCGTGACCAAGTTACTTCCAGTCGGTCGCGTCTTGCCCTACCTTGGATGTCGACATGGAGGCACTGATTCAGGCCGGGATGGACGCACTGCAGCGCGACGATTACGCACAGCTATGCCAGCGCTGGTCCGGAAGCACCGTGTTCAGCCATCTAGATGACGCGACAACCGCCAGCGTGTTCGAGCGGTGCAGCAACGCCGCCAAGCGAGGGGAAGGCGGAGAGTGGCCACTGCTGATGCAATGTATGATCTATCTGGATCGCGGCGATCAATTCGTTGCCAGTCGTGCTGATGTCCTGCGCACCACCTTGGCTTGGGCACAGAATGCCATCGTCATCGCGCCCGGCAATGCGCTCGCGCATCGCCTGGCGGGCAGCGCCTGCTATTGGATGAGCGAATACGCAGGCGCCATCGCCGCCTATCGGCAATCTGAAGCCTTGGTGCCTCAAGTGGATCTGCAGGTTCGCTTGTTCGAGATGACCTCGCTTTCTGCGGGTGTGAGCCCTCAGCAATTGGCGCTCAACTTTCGCGACGAGGACCCCAGCAACTACTACCGCGCTGGCGCCACCCTGGGCACGTGGCTGGCTGGCGCTCATGATGCGAACGATGCCGAGTATCTTGCCGGCATGCAGCTTGCGCTATATGAACGATGTTTTGATCTCTATAGACACTTGCTCGCGCTTCCGGAGGACAATCCTGCAAGCAACGCCGAAGGAAATACCTTCGCGATGTGCTGTAACAACCTGAGCGGGATCTATAACGCGCAGCGCCGACACCAGGAAGCATTGCAGGTGATCCAGCATGGGCTGCAACACGATGAATTTCAGTATTTGCTGCAGAACCTGCGTGATACGTACCTCTACCTGGATATGCATAAGGAAGCGGCCGAGAGTTCGTTGACGCTGATGCAGGAGTACGACCTGGATGCAACATTGTTTTTTTATTGTGCAGAGACCGCCTGCAGCTATCTCAACCGCGTTGGCCAGAGCGAGCAGGTTCTGGAAATCATCGAGGCCGCCGATGCAACATTCCAGTCGCTTTCCGACACCGAGCAGCGCGACTGCTTGCCCATCTACGCAAAACTTTCGGTGCTCAAGGCACCGGCCGCATTTCGACTAAGCAGCCTGCAGCCTTCCGATCTGGACGATGGCCTTATCAAGCAAGCGTTGCAGGAAAACCCCGAGGATCTTGGACTGCTTGCGGCGCACTGCAAGCTGTTGGTGGACAAGCAGGCGTATGCAGATGCTCTCACGTTGTACGGCACCCTGTTGCACAAGGCCGCAGAAGCCGAAGACATGTGGGCTTATCGCAATGCGCTGAGCCTGCGTGGTCATCTGCAGCTGTACTTATTGAACGATCCTGTTCAAGCGCTGCATGACTATGAAGCCCTCGAGCGCACTGGCTATCTCGACTTCTACACCTGCTACTACCAAGCTAATTGTCATTATGTGTTGAAGAATGTGCAGGCGACGCTGGCTGATGGCCAACGTGCCGCCGAGCAGGTCACCGCTGCCATCACCCGCGACGACCAACTGTCGGTGGCGCAGTTGCATATGATGCTTGCCAACAGCCATTTTGATCTGGGCGATTACGCCGCTGCGATTCCTGCCTATGAGACTTCCCTTTTCCACAGCGACAGAGACGACGTGCGTGCGAATTATGTGCTGGCCCAGACGTTGGCCCAACCTAAGAAGGGTTGGTTTTCGAGGTTGCTAAGCTAGGGATTTTCTGAGTAAAGTGGTGCGGACTTAACAAGCTTCCAAACTAAGGGCTATTTTCAAAAATTATGTATTTTCACCAGAAAGTGGCCCGACGTCCAGCGAGTTGGTTTAATATCTGATTTTATTTCATGAATTAAATGAAGAGTATGGCGCATTGCCACAGCGACACCTGCGATTAACTTCATCATAGGGCATGGAAATGTGGCACCTCCCACCGGATCTTGATCTCGCATTCTGTGCTATCTTAATGGCGACATCCTTCGGGGCGGCTGTGCTTGGCGGGGTAACGGGATACGGAACAGGACTGCTCTTGCCTCCTGTCTTACTGACAATTGTAGATCCACGATACGTCGTGCCAATTATTAGCCTCTCATCGCTGGTGACCAACGGTAGCCGCGTTGCTGCATTCTTCGATGATCTTGATCGCAGAAAAGCGTTCATCGTCTCCGCCATGGCTCTCCCTACCTGCATAGTTGGAGCATTTGGCTACACCCTCTTGTCTGGGGCCGGTGTCTCGATCCTCATCGGATCAGTTCTGATTTGCCTGGTGCCCTTACGGCGGGGATTGACGCGCCTTCACGGTAACTTGAGCAACAAGGGACTCGCTACTGCAAGCCTCGGCTATGGTCTTGTGACAGGCGGCACTTCAGGTGCCGGCGTTATGCTACTGACCATCCTTCTTGCTGCCGGGCTGCACGGGCGTGCAGTGATTGCAACGGACGCCATCATATCCCTGATGACAGGGCTTACCAAAACACTCGTCTTTCAGTCTGCTGGGTCGCTTCCGATCTCGGCGTGGATTATGGCCGGCATTATCGGTGTGTCAGCACTGCCAGGACCATTTATTGCGAAGCGCCTCACACGAGATCTGTCTCAGTCCACACACGCAACAATTCTCGACGGCATAGTTATCTTTGGCGGCGCTTTGCTCGTCATACACGGCTGTCGTTCTATTTTTTGAAAAACGTAGCGATAAACAGGCGACAACAATCGTGAGCTTGATCTGATCGCGCGGCTCAGTGGGTATGATGCGTATGCCTATTTGAAAGACGTTATCGCGCGCCTGCCGACGTGGCATGCAAACGAGAGCGGACAACTGCTACCACATCAATGGACCGGCCTAGCTTTGGCATGGCGCCTTCGGCTGATGTTTTGGAGTACATCAACTTCCGCTCAAGCTAACAGGCCTGCAATCAGTCGACCAAACGCAACGGGGTGTTGCAACATCATCAGGTGTCCAACGTCAGGCATGATGGTGACACTAGCCGCTCCCTTATATGCCCAGTCAGGAACATCCCAACCTCCAATTGAGTGCTCACCCGCCACCAAATGTACCGGTACCGAAGAGAAAACGCTCCTTAAGATTGTTTGATAGTCAGGGCGCCCCGTGACCGCTACTACCGATTGGGCCATCGCTTGCAAGGTCGAAGAAGGTTGGTGGGAAAGCCAGGTCTTCGCGGTTTCTGTCTTGCCAGCGGACTCCAGTATTCCGGATCTATCCAGCCATGCATTAGGATCGGCTCGGAATCCCTTCAGCATAGTTTCCGCTTGCTCTGCTGACATGTTCGCGACGGACGATGACCAGAAGGCATCCTTCAGGGTGAAGTTACCTTCAACACTGACAAGGCTCTTCACTCGCTGTGGGTAGCGGTGGGCAAATGCATAGGCCACCACTCCACCGACCGAATGCCCAACAAGACTCACTGCAGACTCATTGAACGCGGCTTCGACCACTTCGCGTATTCGTTCTACCTGTCCCTGAATATTAATTTTCCCCATAGGTGTGTCTTGGTGGTTCCCATAACCATAAAGGTCAGGTGCAAGGATGGGCCGATCACCGAGCTGTCTATGAATCTCCAAATCATTCAAAGTGCCGATAAGGCCGTTGATGAATATCACAGGTATTTTTGATGAGTTATTAATTTGGATTTCCTTGTGAAAAATAATTTAGATTTTTTCTTTAGCGTCATGGTTGATGGAGCGAATATCTGGGGCGGGGCTCTTCGGCATTGCGAGGAGATTTTTCCGCATCGCTATTCCCCTCAAACCAGTCACCAAGTTCACATCGTCGAATTGATGTGCCCTTGGGCGCTGATGTTTATCATGCAACTGCCCCAAACATCTGCGCATCGCTGGCCTTAATCCATGCCCGCACACTGGTTGTTTGAAATTGCGACAAATATACTTAGAGATGCAAAGCGCTTCAACCCATTGGAGTGGTGCGGCGCGCTGAGGTGGACCAGAGCGCCGAGGTTCGGTGCCTGAAGGCCGAGTTGCGCCGAGTGACCGAGGAGCGCGACATCCAAAAAAAGGCCGCCGCGTACTTTGGCAAGGGGCAAAGTACGCCTTCATGCAGACTCATCGCTGGGAATTTAGTCTGTGCGCGATGTGCCGGGTGTTGCGGGTGAACCGGGCCTGTTACTACGCGTGGCTAAAGTCGCCCAAGAGTGAGCGCGCCAAGGAAGACGAACGTCTGCTGGGATTGATCAAGCACCACTGGCTAGCCAGCGGCAGTGTCTATGAGCATCGCAAGATTGCCAGGGATCTGCGCGATCTGGGTGAGCGTTGCAGTCGCCATCGCGTGCATCGGCTGATGCGCGCCGAGGGGCTGCGTGCCCAGGTGGCCTATGGTCGCAAGCCACGTTCCCATGGCGGGACAGAGTGCATGGCGGCGACCAACCTGCTTGATCGGCAGTTCGACGTGACCGAGCCGGACACGGCTTGGGCCAGTGATTTCACCTTCATCCGCACGCACGAAGGCTGGATGTATCTGGCTGTGGTGATCGATCTGTTTTCCAGTCAGGTGGTCGGCTGGGCGATGCGCGATCGGGCCGATACGGAGTTGGTCGTACAAGCCCTGCTATCGGCAGTGTGGCAGCGCAAACCCGCCTCCGGCTGCCTGGTTCACTCGGACCAAGGGTCGGTCTAAACCAACGACGACTGGCGCAGTTTCCTGGCATCCCATGGCTTAGTCGGCGCGGCAACTGCCACGACAATGCCCCGGTGGAGAGCTTCTTCGGCCTGCTCAAACGCGAGCGGATCAGGCGACGGGTCTATCCCACAAAGGACGCCGCACGCGCCGAGGTGTTCGATTACATCAAGATGTTCTACAACCCCACACGCCGTCATGGTTCAACCGGCGTCCTGTCCCCTGTAGAGTTTGAAAGGCGCTACGCGCAACGAGGGTCTTGAGTGTCTACGGAACCCTGGGCGTACCACTGTTGCGCTATTGCAACGCTTAGGTGCAGCCAACTTGTGCCGATATCGTCATTAGACAGCCAGAGCAATTTAACGAAGGGATTGAGGATGACGCGGATCACGGCCGGCGTGGCGGTAAGCCTTGCACTGATGGCAGCGGCGAGTGTGGGTTACACTCAGCTCCATCCGTTGCTGCGCTATGTTTTGGACTGGGCATTCTTGTTGTGCATGGTGTCCGTGAGCGTGTCCGTGGGCGTATTGGCTCTCGTGTACTTCCGCAAGATCGGCAATTGCAATCAATCCCGCGCCGCTCTGAGCCTGTCGGTGGTGTTGCTGACCATTGTGTCCAGCTCGCTGTTTGGACTGGTCACCACGAAGCTACAGAACATCACGCCCACTGGTACCCAAACCTTGGATTACGCCGTGGCTCTTCTGGTGCAACTGGTCAGCGCTTCTAATTTCATCCTGAGTTTCGGTACAGCGGGGATCGCGCTGGCGTTGCTCACCGGCACGTTCCCCAAAGTGCAGAGGTCTACCCCGCCCTGACCAGAGACCTGCCCGCACGACGATCGCCGCACTGGCGTGCGCAGAGGATGGGCTTTGCCTGCGGCGCTAGGGGTAGCCGTAGCTCGTTCGGTTGCGAAGTTTTGCCGACTAGGCAGCGACGGCGCCCAGGCCACAATCATCTCATGGGCCAGCGTTCGACCAGCCGCCATAGCGGCCAGTGCTGCCAGCAGATACCAGCGTACTGGCAAGCGGGTCACCTCATCATCCTCGGGCATGTCAGTGCGAATGCGCAGCACTTTGCTTACTTCTCCGGCATAGCTCCGATCTGCTTCACCAGATCGTACTTTTGCTGCTTGGTCAGCGAAGCAGTAGTTTGGTGAGCAGACCGTCGTCGGAGCACAGGAATGCGGCCGGACGCGTAGGCCAGCCGTTTGACGGTCTCCAGCTTGGGCTTGTGCGTGCCACGCTCGTACCGGTTAATGAGGCTGGCCACGTGAGGATCCAGACCGGCCAAATCCCCAATTCTTGTGCGAGAAGCCCACATGCTTGCGGCTTGCTACAGGTGGCGGGGAAAGGTCAGTAGTGAGTCTACGGACAGAGCAAAACGCGCACCTTACGGAAAATCCATGAGGATGGCGGATATACCCTGACTTTTAGGCTAAGATATCCTTAGTCTTTGGGCAACCTCCCTGCCCATGCTTTTGCCAGCCCGTGTGCCAGCGGACGGGCCGACGCTGGCAGGACCGTGCATGCCGGATATCCAGACAATCCCCCCATCCCAACCTGCCAGCATTGAGGCATTGGAGCTGCGCGGAGGGTTATTCCTAGCCGCGCTGCTGCATGCCCAGCAACAGCGCATCCCCGTAGCCCCAACCCACACGGCGGCCCTTCAGGTCATGGATGCCCTGCGGGTTCTGACGCTGATCCAGGTCCCTTGGCCCGCGGATCGATGGACGATTCGTCCCGACGCGCAGGACACGCCCATTGAAGGCTTGCAGTGGGCCTTTACGTGGACAACGCACAATCCAACCCACTTGCTGCCGGCCGTGGAAGAGCAACTTCAGGACTGGGCCCGCGATGCGGAGCTTGCGGTGCACCGAAGGGCGCTGTGGGATGAGCTTGCCCGATGGGAAACCGAACACTTCCTGGAGCAGCAATTGCTCAAGCATCGCTTCGATGCACGTTGGGCGCGTGATATAGGTTTTGTTTTCGCTAGCGCTTCCGGCTTGCCGATCGCACGATGGCGCTACTGCTGCTGGGCCGCGGTGCGCCAAGGAGCGTCGGTGGCTCAGCAACAGTGTGCGCAAGACCCAGCCTTGATCCGCGAGGCGATCTTTGGAGAACTGAAGAAGCGCTTGCGTTACCTGGTCAGTGCGGGCCCGGCGCTAGGGATGTTCACCCCTTTTTCCTGTCTGCCCGAGTCGGCGGTGGCACGACTCTATGTGGAGCATATCGCCCCGATGGGCTGGGACTACTGGACAGCGGCGCGGCTGCCGCTGTGAGCAGGATCGCCTTACGCTGAGAGCCAGCGACCTTGCTGCGAAAAACGGCCACCCTGCGCCTGCCACACCGGCAGCGAGCGCTGGGCCGAGGTGTTGATGGCAAGCGTGCTGGGCCGACCGGGACGCGGTCGAAAGCGCGCGGGAAATCGGCCGATGCTCGCTTCATCGATCCTTGGGATCAGACGCGATGACGCCGTCCGTTGCAGGGGCGGTGGTGGTTGAAGTTCGACCAGCCAACATAGGGCCTGAGCCGGATCCAGCAATGCAAAGGCATCGCCCTCTGGCCGGACGCCTCCGGTGCAGCCAGCCAGCCGGGTGCATGTCGCCAAAAAGCCTGTCTGCAGGCGTGTCCGCAGCTCCGATGGCGCGTGGGGCAGTCGATGCGCGGCTGGCACAGTGGCGGGATTTGCGGCATACCCGGCACGCTTAGGCTTCTGCCGGACAGGAAACCCGCCCAAGGTGCGTTCGTGCTCTAGCCAGGCGCCGGGGTCTTTATTGATCAGGCGCGTCGCGATCAGATGGACCAGTGCGGTACACCAATACGCGCACCAGCGGCGCAAGAAGCAATGTAGGAAGAACCAGACGGCTGCCTCGTAATGGGCGCGCCTGTTCGGACCATCGCAGTGCCGGCCTCGTTCGCGAACGCAACTCAGCAACAACAAGCTGTCCAGCGAGGCGGCGTGTTCGACCAGCAATCGTACGTCTTGGATCGACATGCGCTGCGCATCGAGCAACCGTGACATAGCCTTGAACAGTGACCGGAAATGCGGTGAGCCCCATCGCTCAATCAAGTGGTTCCAATCGGCCGTCATGTCCGCCGGCGTACCCGGGATATCGCTGAGCTGGTTCCAGAGGCGCGATGCAAACATCTGCTTGGGATCTGCCATGCGGCTGTCGGCATGCACCACCTCGATCAGGCAACGCCCATTGAGTCCCCTCAGCGACGACGGATCATGGCCATAGCGATCGATGCTTTCAAAGATTCGTCGCCGCCCGCGCAGATCCTCACTGTCCGCTTCGCTGGGGTACCCCGTGTCGATCTGGGGAAGCCAATAGGCATCCAGCGCCTCCCAGCTAGCAACCGCACACAGACTTTGCACCATCCCAGCCCAAAGCCTATGCCGGAGACATAGCGCCAGTGTGGTGGGCGGGCGACCAGGCGGCGGTGGCAGGCTCGTGGACACAGGACAATTTCCCCAACCATCCTAACCGCGCAAACCGTGCCACTTTGTGCCTGAGAACGCCAGGGCTGGCCAGAGTAGGAAATCTATGACCAACGAACGTGTGGCAATCTCGACTGAGAGTGAGATTCGGGATGGCCTGCTCCGCCGCCACGGGGAACTGCTGAGCGGTAAGGCACTGCACAAGTGCCTGGGCTTTGGCAGCGTGCGCTCGTTCCAGCGCGCTGTGGCCGAAGGCGCCCTGCCGGTGATCACCTTCACCTTGCCAGGCCGACGCGGCCGGTTCGCCCGTACACGCGATGTGGCGGCATGGCTGGCCGCGCTGGGCGCCCCGCCCCCGTCCCCTTGAAGCCAACGGGCGAAGCCCGCCCAAGGAGTTGCCTAACGAGACCGTGACATACGCCCCCGCGTTATCCCTTTTCGATCCCTGAAAAAGAAAACGGGACCTCGGCCAGGAGGTCCCGCAGAGCCGTTAAGAGGCCTATTACCTCTTGAGCTTTGCACCTTTTTTGGGTTCGGTCAACTGCTGCCCGAGAGCAGCCCAAAGAGGTCTATCCCATGTTGCATTCCGTTCTTACGGCCCGTCAGGCCGAGCTGATCCATTGCCCCGAACAGCAGGCGTTTGAGTTTGCTGACAGCCCTGCTCTCACCGCCGATCCGTGGGCACCGCTGCCCATGCGCTGTCCCGGCCGCGAGAACTACCTGCTGTGGCAGGCCGAGTTCGCCCTGCCCAGCCGGCCGGCCCGTCGCCTGTGCCTGGAGATCACTGTGGAGCGCTACAGCGGCGCGATTCTCAGTCACCGGCTTAGGCCTGCGCAGGCTGCTTAAGCCTGACCCGTGCTGATCGCTGATCTGCCTACCCCGGTAGGCAGATCAGCCCTGCCCTGCACGGCTATGCCGGCCACCGCCGACCCGGTCCGTGCGCGCATCTGCCCTAAAGGAGATCTTTTATGACCGCCGGAACTCGGGCCACCCAGGCCACGCCGATTGAGGAACACGCCACCACTTCTTCACTTCCCTACGAACCCCGCAGCCTCACGCGCGGAGAGCGCGGACGCCGAGAGATATTTGTCTATTTCTCGGTCCGCAACCAACGCATCGTCACCGTCGCCGACACCGTCAATGTGGCGATGGTGCTGCAGTTGGAGTTCGATGTGACTTTGACGCACTTCGTTGAGCGCCCTCGTCGCCTACAACTGAGCGACAAGCAGCAGATCGACATCAGTTTCTGGACCCGCAGCAAAACCGGGGAGGAGCGCTTCTGGATGGTGATCCCCGACAGCGGCACGGTGGGCAGTACGAGCGGGACGGTCGCCGTTCGCGATCGCAGTGTGCTGGACGCGGCCGCCGAGCGCCAAGGGCTGATTCTGCATTACGTCACGGAGGAGCAGTTGCTGGCCAGCCGCTTGTGGCTGGCAACGGCTTTCGAACTGCTGCCGTTGGTTTGGCTGCACCAGCGCCTGATTAACCGTTCGTTGATTCGCATGCAGATCGAGGAGCAAATGCGCCCAGTCGAACGGATGAGGCTGTCCGCTCTGATCGAGGTGCTGTCCCATCAGCTAACCTGCGAGCCGACCAAGGTGCGTGCCGTTGTGGCAGCCATGATCCATCAAGGGCGTCTGCACCTGGTGGACTACCAGCCCGGTGCATCGGATGCGGTGCTGGAGGTGGTCCATGCGTGAGGCCTATGCGATTTACGAGCCCGCTGATCTAGAGGCGTGGTACATGCCCAAGGAGAGCGAACTGACCGAAGATTTGCGGCCGCGCTTTCGCAACGCGTGCGCCGCACTCACTGCCGCGCTGACCGGCCAGTGCTCCATCGCCCGTGCCGCTGCCGATTACGGCCTGTGCCGCAAACGCCTAACCCACATGGTGCGGTTGGCGTCGGAGACGGCACCGGATGGGCGGGCATTTGGCTACCGGGTCTGCGTGCCATGGGGTACCTATCAACGGCGCCCGCTCGGACAGTCGACCACCGAGATGCCGCGCCAAGCAGCCGCCCACGCTTTGACCGGTATGCTGGGCGCCCAACCCACCATCCGGGGCTGGGTCGATGAGTTTGACCATCCCCTGCCGCCAGGCAGGCCGCCCAAAGTCTTCCAGCGCTTGCATAAGCGGATCACGGCTGAGCTTAAGCGTCTGGATTTGCACGATTGCTACCCGCTCAATCAGCCCGACAAGGGCCGTCGTGCCTTGCTGCGCTTCCTACGCAATCGCCGCATGATCGTGAGCGGAGGCGATTGGGACACCCAGGGTGAAGCGGTGAGTCGCTTGCAGGACATCTTCCTGCAGACACCTTTCACTCGCACCGAACTGGACGGTCATCGAATCGACATCGAAGCCGTCCTGGGCGTGAGATTGCCCAATGGCGGCACCGCCCAGCGGCCGATCACCTCACTGTGGCTGTTAGTGGAAGTAGAGGCTGCATCCCGTGCTGTGGTGGGGTGGGCATTGCGGGTGGGACGGGCGTATAACAACCTGGACGTGGCCCATTGCCTGGCCATGAGTCTGCGGCCATGGGCACGTCGTGTCCTGACCATTCCTGGATTGGACTACGCGCCTGGCGCCGGCTTGCCCTCGGGCTTGCTGACCCACCAGCGGGGCTGGCGCTCGCGCTTGGTGGCCATGGACAACGCAAAGGCGCATCTGGCCATCGATCTGGAGCAGAGCGTGTGTCGCGCTCGCGGCGGCATGCTGGTGTTTGGCAAGGCCCACCAACCGCGCTCGCGGCCGATCGTGGAGCAACTGTTCTCGCGGTTGGAGCGTGGCGCACTGCGGGAAGTGCCTGGTGGGTTCGAGCCGGCCACGCGGTTGGGCGAGGACAAAATGCGGATCAGCAACTTTTCCCCCTGCGATCACCCCATCCAGCTGCATCTGTTCGAAGAACTGCTGGATGTGATCATCGCCAACTACAACGCCACTCCGCACAGTGCGCTGGGCGACATCAGCCCGTTGCAGTTCCTGCAAATGCATCGGCCCCAGGCGTTCGATTTTCGGGTTGAAACCGAAAATGATGGGGATGATGCGGTGGATATGGGCAGCGTGCTGGTTCCGGTGATCGTGAAAGGGAATCGCGATGACGGCGTCATGCCGCACGTGAACCATGCCTACACGCGTTATCGCAGTCCGGATCTGGACAACAAATGGGAGTTGGTCGGCAAGCGCGTGTTGGCGCGGATCAATCGCCACGACCTGCGCACGTTGCTGCTCATGCGCTCGGCCACAACCCCACTGTGCGTGGTGCGTGCAGCGGCGCCATGGAATCGAACGGTGCACGATGAAACCACGCGCAAGATGATCATGCAGTGGACCAAGCTGCGCAAAGACTTCTCAATCGTGGGTGCGGAGTGCGCGGTGCAGGCCTACGTGGACTTCTTGCGGGCTACTGCTTCGACTTCGCAGCAGGCGGTGGATCAGCTGGCGCGCATGCAGCAGCTACATGCCGGCGCTCCACCTTCGCGTCCAGTGGCGGCGTTGCAGCAGCCCTTGCGCATGCCGCCAGGCGGCTGGATCTGCCTTGACGAGGACTAAGGTTCACCTTTTTTCCGTTCGTTGCGTTTCCAATCCAGGAGTCGACCGTGTCCGACGATCAGCATCCGATCTTCATTCCCAACGGTTACCAGATCAATACCAAGCCCACAACGCGCTTGGCCAACTTTATCGTCTCGAGCATCAGCCAGGGACATCATGGCTGCTCCACCTACGGAGGCGGCGGGCTCGGTAAGACCACCGCACAGCAGTACCTGACCGAGAACGCGGCGCGCTGGCTGCTCGGTCCGAACAAGCAACCCATGGCAGTGGCTGCTCGGATGGTGGTGCCCACGGGCATCCGCCGCAGCGACCGCGCATTCTGGTATGTGATGAACAAGCGCCTAGACCTCACCACGGCGCTGCGCGTGGAGCCTAGCGTGGCCCTAGATCGCATGCGCAACTTCATTCGTACGCGCTGCGGTCAGGCCCGCGTTCGCCGCATGGTGCTGTTTATGGACAACGCCCAGCGCATCACCGATGCCGAGTACCACTATCTGGAGGATCTGGACGGGCAATTGATGGAGGACAAGTTGAGTTTGTTTCTGGTGCTGGTGCGGCAAAGCGATGCTGAGGGGGTGGACATCGCTGATGACTGGTTGGATCGCCCCTCGCACACCGTGCGTCGCTGGTTCATGGACACCATGCCCTTTCAGCCGTTGATCGGGGTGCAGGAAATCACCCATGCGCTCGCGCGCTACGACAAGTCCGTGACTTGGCCCACGCCGGACATGCCGTTCACTCGCTACTTCGCCCAAGCCGCCTTCGACCGGGGCTGGACGTTGGCCGCCGATGCGGGCGTGATCGTGGGTGAGGTGCAGGCTCTGCGTAAGGCCTATCAGCTCCCCGAGAGTCACGCCTGGCCGATGGCCACCTTTACCTTGGTCGTGCACCACCTGCTGACCAGCGGTCCCACTCTTCGGGAGGGATTCAAGGGCTTCACCGCCGACGAGGTGCGGCAGGCACTGCTGGCCACCGGCTATCTGCGTCTGGAGTTCGTGCGGGCGCGCATGCGGGTGCCGGATAATTTGCGCAGCCAGTTGGCGCTGGAGGCCGCCTGATGGATTGGCCTGACATCATCCGAGGTCGGCCGGCTATCCCGGCCGCCCTCGGCGCTGAACTGGAACCCTTCCCGTACCTGTCCGGGTTCGGCCTGGTCCACCGCATTACACGCCTGACCTGCTCGCTGCCCTCTCACGTTAGCCGGCTTGGCTTTCGTAATCGCAAGGTAGCCGACGTGCTGCAGGCCACCCAGCGTCCCAGTAAGCCCCGGGATGCGCTGTTGCGTGTGTTGGGCCTTCAGGCGACTGCACTGGCCGCCTATTGGTCGCCCGAGCGTTGGTGCCCCGTGCAACCGCAGGACCTGTTTCAGCGTCAGCCGCGGCCTGTCCGTCGTTGTCCAGACTGCGCGCGTTACGGCTACCACTGCACGCTGTTTCAATTGCCGTCCATTACCCGCTGCCCATGGCATGGCTGCCAGCTCGAACAGCAATGCCCGCGATGTGGGCATACGCTGCGGGCAGGCTTTGATCAGAAGGGATGGTTAGGCCGATGCGTGTGCGGAGATGATCTCTTCGACCCGGTCGTGGCGTCAGCGGATATGTGGACATTCCCAGGCGCGCGCGCGCAGGCCTGGATCGAGGACTACCTGGCATGGGCCCTCCGTCGCCGTACCTCACGCTGGCTCTGCATTCCGCTGTCGAACCTGCACTGGGACGCTGGTTTTGCCGCCTTGACTGCGCCCCCTGCCCGGCTGCAAGCATCGGAGCATGGCCATGTGCGGCCCATCGAGCTCTATAGCGGCGCCGGCGTGGATCCGGCACCACGGCAGTTCTGGGGGTGGGCCGTGTGGGGAGGCGAGCGGCCGCTGACCATCGCGCCGCTGCCAGTGACGATGTACCCCAAGCTGTGCGTGGCTACCAAAGATGTCGTGGATGCGCTTCCCGACACGCTTGGCACGCCCGTCGAGCTGGCAGAAGCGCAAAATCTTCCACCACGCGCAAGCCTGAGGGAGAACGTATTGCTTCGACCCGATTGCTTCATTTCCCCGCGCGGTCGCGGCGGGGCGGCGACGTGGCTCAACCTGTCGACCGTGGACGCAGGTTTAGCTGCCTTTTGCGGTCAGGTGCTGGACGACACGGCCACCCATCTGAGCCCGACGCGCACGCACGAGGACCGCTCTCTGCAGGCGCAGCGCTCTAACGCCATAGACCGGATATGGGGACGTAGACATCTTTCCTTCGCCTTGGAAGATCTGCTTGCGCATGCTTACCGTCAGGGCTTGCAGGCAACGCTACATGCCACACTTGGACTTCCACGCTCGCCGGCCCGGCCGTCGATGGCCCCCGTTCTGGAACTAGTAGGGCAACCCGGCCAGCTCAGAGCAGTGCGCGTTTGCTGGGCGGCAGGACACAGGGCGCAGCACCCGGGGCAGCTGCAAGCTCCGAACGAACGACACGAAGAGCTCATCCCCCCGCTTGTGCAAGCTGCAGGAGGAGCTTGACTGCGAATTGCCCCACTTTGCCGCCCCGCTATTCTGTCCGCCGGAGACAAGTAAGGAGCCGCGGATCAGGTGTCCTCGGTCACTGCACAGACGTGCGTGCGCACAATGGGGGCGCTAGGGGAAAGTATCGACAAGAACATGATCACCATACCCATCACATCGGCGAGCGCGCCCCAATTACCAAGAAAGATAGCGCCGTCTACTGCGAGGAAGTTTGTTAGTACTTCCTGAACTTGCGGGGTAATTGCTGGTTCTTCGTTGAGCGTGGGGCGATTTGTTGGCTGAGATTGCCGCCTTCGACTTGCCGCCTTGGGATAAATACTTCTTGACAATCAATGGCCTACAAATGGGGCGATTTCAGGTCGTCAGACACCAATGTCTGTTTTTTTAGGATGAGTTACCTCCTAAACAGCCCGAGTCGGACCCGGTCCCTGGCGGATCTGCCCGAAGAAGGTCTCTGGATAGCGCTTCCAAGCAGCAAATTCCTCAGGCGAGAGCTGGTTGGTGTAGACCGCTCGCCCGCCTTCGTCCCGATCAATAATCAGCGCAACCTCGCCGTTGTCGTTCATCACGCAGGCGTCTTCCAACGTGCCCACCACACCATCGTCCATCTGATATCGGTGCCCAATAAGCAAGCGGTTTGATGGCAGCCCAGGAATTTCCCCTTCAAATGTGGAAGGCAGGTCGATATGTTCCTGGATGGATGCCACGAGTGCCTCGACCTCAGGATTACGTACGCGCATCTCAATCTTCTGCGGCAGCGTCAGGAACTGACCGGTCCGATAGTCATCGATCTTGAAGCCCTCAACGGTGGCTCCAGCATCGGGAACCTGAGTGTCAAGGTGGTGATGGTCGGGATAGTTGGTGATGAACACCACGGCGGGGGGCGGCGTCGCTGCCTTGGGTTGTGCCTCGAACTTTCGAAGCGTGTTGATGCCGATCGTTCGCCAGTCATGTGGTCCGCCCGGAACGTAGGGATAAGCCTGCGTGTTCAGATCGACGAAGATCAAACGGTCATGTGGCGTTGCCTTCTTCAGCGCATCACTCACCAGCCCAGCAAACCTCCCAAGATGCTGGTTCGCCTGCTTCGCAGCATGCTGGTTTCGGATCTTGCACTCGACGCCAAAGGCTTTGCCGGTGCGCGGATAGGTGGCGGTGTATTCCACATGCCTGGTTCGGCGATCGGTTTCATCTTCCCATTCCAGCTCGAACCCAGCTCTCAACAGCATGGCCGCAACACGGATTTCATAGCGCACGCCAATGAACTGATCTTGGCACTTCAAACGACCAATCAGTGATTTCCGCAGCTGAGGGGTGCGCGTTTGATCATTGTTGTGTTCCAGGGTGTAGAGGTCATACGCCAGCGTCATAAATGCGCTGATCGCGCCGGTCATCAGCGTCTGGCGTGTCTCGCCTGCCGCCAGATTGGCGGCTTTGGACGCCAGCAGGAAGCTTTCATGCCACTGAATGACAGGATGAAGTTCGTTCTGTTCCAGCTGCGTCTGCGCTTCGAACCAGTCGCGCCCCAGAACATCGAGAATGTAGCTATAAAGGAAGTCATGAGATGATCGGGCGACCTAGGCCTTGTTGTCGCTGCTGCTGTATCCAATGGATTTCAGCCTTGCGCTGGGCATCCTCGGCGCCTCGCGAGATCATCTCTTCGTAGTTGACATTGGGGCCGCCATGGCAGCGCTTGAACTTCTTGCCGCTTCCACACGGACAGAGTTCATTCCTGCTTGGCTTGGTTCCGCCCATATGTGGCTTTTTCTCCGTTTTTCCTTTAGGGCGGCCTACTTCAGCCTCTCATTCACTTCTTTCAATGCTAGTGCTGAGGTAGCAGCAAACACTGGGATTTGGCCTCACCACCACTTTACTGCCTGCGCACCGGTTCGGGAACGGCCCTCCCCTACCCCCGATAAATCGTCCTAATCCTAAAATTGGATAGCAGTTCCCCTACTCTAGCCGTTGGGCAAAGGTCCGCTTCCGGCCAGAAGAATAAGTTCAGAAAGTGCTGCGAGACCTCGCCCGAAAGAGGGAACTTCAGGGGGAGTAGCACATCGATCGAACGTTTGGCCCCGCCCCGCGTACTCCGTGATGGCTAGGATCAGCACGATCCACGGCAAGGCCTGGACCTTTGTCGCCAGCACCGAACACGCCTGAGTTCAAGCGCCGGGCCAGCCAAGCCAAACGCGATGACGCGCCTGCTCCCGGCGATGTCGTGGGCCTGCGCTCGACTTGAAATGATACCGACCGGTCTATATCATCCGCCGGCAATCCACCGCCGGAGTGATCATGAGCAAGGTTCGCGAGCGCATCCTGGATGTCGCCACCAATCTGTTCTATCGGCAGGGGATTCAGGCGGTCGGCGTGGACGCCATCATCAGCACCGCGGAAGTCGCCCGCATGAGCTTCTATCGGCACTTTCGGTCGAAGGAAGGTCTGGCGTTGGCAGTGCTGGAGCGGCGCGACGAACGACTCTGCGCCTGGTTCGAGCAGGAGGTCGAGCGCTTGGCGCCCGATGCAAATCTGCGGCCGCTGGCAGTGTTCGACGCCTTGGCGATGCGCCTGGCCAGCCCCGACTACCGCGGTTGCGCCTTCCTCAACACCATCGCCGAGACGCCGCTGCCCAGCCACGCACTGCATCGGGCTGCGGCTGCGCACAAGCACCGCTTCGAGGCCTACTTCGCCCGTTTGTTGCGAGCGGCCGGGCTGGACGAAAGCGCGGCCGGCGATCTCATGCTGCTGTTCGACGGGGCCGTGGTCACCGCGGTTCGCGAAGGAAACCCGACCCCCGC
Organism: Xanthomonas sp. NCPPB 3959; assembly: GCF_056675575.1. Taxonomy (NCBI): domain Bacteria; kingdom Pseudomonadati; phylum Pseudomonadota; class Gammaproteobacteria; order Lysobacterales; family Lysobacteraceae; genus Xanthomonas; species Xanthomonas sp. NCPPB 3959. The sequence goes on along the minus strand of NZ_JBWWVR010000001.1, from coordinate 351,305 downwards.
CACGCGGGCAAAAAACATGGCGGCGCGGGTGCTCGGCATCGCGCCGGCGAACTGAGTCAGTGTCTTACTGAGAGAGTACTTATGTCTGCGGAAGTTGTGTCGCAAGACCCGGTCGCTCGCGGCGAACGGTTGTTGCAATTGGATGTGCTGCGCGGTCTGGCCTTGTTCGGCGTGCTGCTGGTCAATATCGGTTACTTCTGCGGTGCCGATTTGGCGCGGGAAGCCGGGGTCGCCTATCCGCTGGGAGACTTCGGTGGCTTGGCCGGCGACCTCGTTAGGGTGCTGTTGGAGAACAAGGCGGCGGCGCTGCTGTCGATCCTGTTCGGTGCTGGCCTCGCCATCCAGGCCGATCGTGCGTCCGAAAAGGGTCAGTCGCGCTGGCCGTTTGCGCTGCGTCGCAGCGCGGTGCTCGCCCTGCTGGGCAGCGTGCACACGTTCTTGTTGTGGAACGTCGACATCCTGCTCGACTACGCACTGATCAGCTTGATGGTTCTGCCCTTCCTGCGGCTGTCGGCGTGCCGGGTGTTGTGGGCGATCCCGGTGGTGCTGATCGTCTCGGCGGTGATTGCCGGTCCGATGCAGGCGCTTGCAACGGATCTGCCGCCGGCGCAAACCTACACCCTTGGTCTCCAGCACTACGGGCAAGGTGGGTGGCTCGATGCCCTGCAATACCGATGGTGGGAAACGCTGCATGTGATCGGCCCGATGCGTATCGCCAATCGCTTCGTCATCCTGGCGCCGTTCTTCATCGTCGGCGTTGCGGCCTGGAAGGGCGGTTGGCTTTCGGCGCCGGACGCGCATCGGCGCCGGCTGCGGCAGGTCTTCGTGCTTTGCTTCAGCTTCGGGCTGGTAGCCAACGCGGTGCCGCAGGAGGCGCTGCATGCCTGGGTGAATCAGCTTGCGCTGCAGCCGCTGCGGGTCTTGATTAAGGCGACCTTCTTCTTCGCCAAGTTCGCGCTGACCCTGGGCTACGCGGCCGGCATCCTGTTGCTGCTGCAGCGATCGCGCTGGCGCGTGTGGCTGGGTGTGTTCGCGCCGCTCGGTCGCATGGCGCTGACCCAATACCTGCTGCAGTCGCTGGTCTGCACATGGATCTTCTACGGCTTCGGTCTGGGCCAGTACGGGCGGATGCCGCTCGACCTGGCGCTGGCGCTGGGCGTGCTGCTGTTCGCTATGCAGGTGATCAGCAGCCGCTGGTGGTTGGCGCGTTTCAGCATCGGCCCGGTGGAGTGGCTGTGGCGGCGATTGAGCTACGGCGGCATTCGCCAGCGCCCACCGGCGCTCGCAGCGGCCGGGGCGGAGGCTGAACAGGCCCGAAGCCGGTAGCGTGGGTGATGCCGCGTCGCGGCATTAGCGACGCGCGTTTGGACATGGGTACGCTCGAGTGGCGAGGGTGCGACGGCAAGTTTCGGTAGCCACGATCTCATCCTGTGCGACAGACCTGCGCCAGCGGTGGATGGATGGCCCCGGACACCGTAGCTAGGGTCAACGAAACCACGGCACAACACAGCGTCCGATCTGGGTCGAGGCCCCCTTCCCCCCCCCGATAAACATCCCTAATCCAGAAGCTCTACATGCTTTTTTTGAGCACTAAGGGCTATGTTTGAAGATGTGCGCCTTCCGGTGGTGCACTAGGCCGCCACTAACTGAACTTGTGGGGTGATTGCTGGTTCTTCGTTGAGCGTTGGGCGATTTCAGGTCGTCAGACAGGATTAAATCTTGCCTGCCCAACCGTTCCCCTAGCGAAACGGAAATCGCAGCATGACTGACACTTACAATCTCGACCTTCGGCCGCCGTGCTGGCCTGTTGGCGAGCAATGCCCGAATAGCTGCGCGGCAGATCTGCATCGGCGAGTCGTCACTAACCACGTGAAACTCACTGGACCGTGGGCTGGCTGGCGCTTGGCTGGACGCGACCTCGTTGCACCCAGTGGCGAACGGATCCCAGAACGCCGGCTGCGCGGATTGCTTTGGCATGCAAATGCGAGCGACATCCGGGATTCCGCCCGTCGACGGAACTCAAAGCACAAAGCGGTGCAGCAACCAATGGTCAAGGTCGTTATCGTGGATCTTGGCGAATGGCGCGACCGCCACTTCGGAACGATAGCGGGATAAGGCGTTATCCGTTGAGGCTATGCCCCTACACCCCCGGCGATACAATGCGCCCGACTACTAAGGGGGATGCATGGAACGCCAAGAGCCGACATTAGGAAAAAATGCAGGTCTGGAAGAGGTGGAATTTCGCCCTCGCACCTACCGTGGGCCGACACGCCACACAGCTGACATCTCAGATTTCTGGATCAAGGCTGCAGTGTGCCTTGTTGTACTAATTATTGTGGCTGTTGGTTTGATTGAATGGAATGCTCGCAGACAAGCAGCAGCCATGACAACTGAACTACTGCGCCCAATGACAACAGCGGAACAGCGACGATTTGATCGTCAACTTGCTCAGTTGGACGCAGAGAACGCAAAAGAAATCGCTACCTTGCGCAGGCAGCTATGGCAAGAAGAGCCGAAGGTAGAGCCTTATGTTCCCTCGCCACTGAAGCAAGGGCAACGTTGCATAGACGGACGCAGACTACAACGTGTATCAAATGGCTGGACGCAACTAAGAGAACCGTGCTGAGCCGAGATCGCTAGCGAAATCACATCTCTAACGTTGTCGGCCTGGTATACGTCTGACCCTGATAGACGGCGGACTCTGGGAATGTGCCCGGCGCACGCTGAGCCTTCGAAATGACCGAGCCGGCCGGTGCAGGAGTCTGTTCCGATGCCAGCACGCTGAAATGCAATCCCTGCGGTTACCAGATCACTACGCGGTCCTTATCGGCGCGAACCATCGGGTCGCCCGGCTTACATGAAAAAGCGGCAGCGAATTGCGGCATATTGGATGGAGCAGCGATGGCCCGCACCTTGGGTGGTGCATGTGGGTCGGCAGCTAGTTGAACCAGTTGTGCTTGCTCTCGTGTCAGCCAGCGCCAATTGCGCGCGAAGGCCATGAAGAAACGCTGACTTGGACTGTACCCATCCATCTTTACCATGCGCTCTGGATGCGCGTGCAGATCGGCCTGCAATGCGTCTTAGGCGACATTGAGTCCTCCCAGGTCGGCTATGTTTTCGCCCAGGGTCAGTTTGCCGTTGACATGCAGCTCGGGGTGGCTTGGCAACGGGAAGTACGCATCAAATTGTTTCACTAAGCCATCAGCGCGTCGTTCAAACGCAGCGCGGTCTACAGGCCTCCACCAATTGACATTGTTGCCCGCACCATCGAACTGACTGCCTTCATCATCGAAGCCATGGGTGGCTTCATGCCCCATGAGCGAACCGATTGCACCGTAGTTCAGCGCATCGTCCGCATTGGCATCGAAAAATGGCGGCTGCAGTACGGCGGCCGGAAAGTTAATCGAGTTATCGCTTGCAGAATAGAAGGCATTGACCGTTTGCGGCGTGGTGACCCACCGCGTACGATCGGTGGGCTTGCCAACCTGCGTGATGTTGTATCGATAGTTGAATTTGGTCGCCGCTTGCACATTCTTGTAGTAAGCGCCCGGCGTGATCTCAAGCCCCGACCAGTCGCGCCATGTATCCGGGTAGCCAACTCGGGGCAGGAATGTCCCCCATTTTTCCAGTGCCTTTGCCTTGGTCTGCGCACTCATCCATTCGACGCGTTCGATACGCGCCTTGAGCGCGACACGGATGTTGTCAACCAGTTCAGTTGCACGTTGCTTGGCTTCCGTCGTAAACACCTTTGCGACGTAGAGTTGACCGAGGCCCTCCCCCATGGCGTCGTTGACGACACTTAGCACGTTCTTCCATCGCGGCTCCTGTTGCGGCTGACCGGAGAGGACCTTTCCATAGAACGCGAAGTTGTTGTCGACAAACGCCTTGCTGAGCTGGTTGGCTGCGTTGTCGATGGTATGAAAGCTCAGATACGCCCGCCACTGGGCGGAGGGTGCATTGGCCAGTTCATGGTCAAATGCGGCGAAAAAGCGCGGCTGCGACAAAGAGAAGCCGGCGCCGGCGTTCACTGCTTGGGCATGGAAGAATTTGGTCCAAGAAAAGTGCGGCGTTGCCTTGTCTGCCTCGACCAAGCTGACAAAATGATACCGACTCTTGGGGTCACGCTGGTCGGCCGGGGCGAGCGATGCGGCTGCCAAGCGTGTTTCAAGTGCCAGCACGTCTTTCGCCTGTGCCTTGGCGATATCAGCGGAAACACCTGTGAGCTCGAAGGACTTGACGATATAGGCCAGGTAGGCTTGGCGCCTTTTTTCCGGGGGTGGGTCACCGGCGAAGTCTCTACCTTACGTTGCGCTTGTTTTCCGGGGGTGGGTCAGCGTGGAAATCCTTACCAAGATGTGTACGAGGATCGTCGCATTGAAGTATGCGTCATGCGTCGCAACTATCTATTAAAAGCAAATACTTAAGTGAATGAAACTAGAGTGCGCCGAACAGGAAACAGACAGATGCAGGAATTGAAGGTACCTACCCTTTTCCACCGCGCGATCGACGGCAAGCGTTGCTGGTCCGTAATTGCCCTGAGCGTGATGCTGACGGCATGCCAAGCTCCGCACACGGAATCGGCTGCGATGTTGGAGCCACCAGCGGCGAGCGCACCGGCGGCTGCCGGTACCGCCGCGGTCGCCATGCGCCCAGCGCGTCTATGACGATACCGACGTACGTCGGCTGACCTTCATCCGCCGATGCCGGGACGTCGGCTTTCCGATCGAGAAGGTCCGGCAGATGGTCGTGTTGACGGAGTCCTGGGATCTGCCCTGCCTGGAAGCCCGTAACCTGGCCTACGAACAGCTCCAGCAAGTGCGCAGCAAGTCGTCCGAACTCCAGGAATCGGAGCGGAGCATCGCAGCATTTGTGGATAGCTGCGATCAGAGTTGCGCCGGCAGCGTAGCGTAGGTGCCGACTGCGTCATCATCGGCGAGCTCGCCGAGCTGCCGCGCGTGCCAAAGACGACGTCATCCAGAGGCTGCTGCAGTTCCACGGCAAGGAAGAGCGCTGAGCGTAGCGAGCCGGCGCAGGAAGGCGCTGCTGTAATAGGGAAACCGTTCCCGTAGACTGGATGAGAACAATTCCCATCCGAGACCTTCATGCTCCTTCGACGTCTTCTGGCGCCGCTGCTGGTTTGCGTCGCTTTGATTCCCGCCGTCGCGGTCGCCTCCGAGCGATCGGTCGCCACCACATGGCGTCTGCTGGACTACATCGCCGTGGACTATCGCGAGGCTGTCGCCAATGGCGCGATCGTCAACCAGATGGAGTACGACGAGATGGTGGAGTTCTCCGCCACGGCCGCCGCCTCGGTCCAGGTTCTGCCGGCGACGGCAGGGTTGCAGCAACTGAAGGATCGCGCTGCGGCCCTCCAGCGCTCAATCCAAGGCAAGGCGCCCGCCGAGCAGATCGCGAGCCAAGCCCGCTCGCTCGCAGCTTTGCTGGTCCAGCACTATCCGATCCCGTTGATGCCGACCGCGCGCCCTCACTACGAACGGGGCAAAGTCCTCTATGCGCAACTGTGCGCCAACTGTCACGGCGCATCCGGTGCAGGCGATGGTCCGGCCAGCGCCAGCCTGGATCCGCCGCCGATCGACTTCACCGACCCATTGCGTGCCAACGAGCGCAGTGTCTTCGCGCTGTACCAGGTAATCGACCAAGGGCTGGAAGGCAGCTCCATGGTCAGCTACGCCAGCTTGCCAAACGAGGACCGGTGGGCGCTGGCCACCTATGTCGGGGCGATTGCTTACCCGGATTCGCGTGTCCAGGCCGGTCGCGAACTGCTGGAGGGCGACAGCGCGCTGCGGGCCCGCATGGACCTGGAACGGTACATCGGCACAACGCCGGCAACGCTGGCTCAGGAACTGGGTCAGGACAATGCGCAGGCATTGGTCGCCTATCTGCGCCGGCATCCAGAGGCGGTACACGCGCCGGCCCCAGATACCTCGCTGGGAACCGCACGGGCGCTGCTGAAGGAATCCATGGCAGCATATCGGTCCGGAGACGCCAAGCAGGCCAAGGACCTGGCCTTGGCGGCGTATCTGGATGGCTTCGAGCCCGTTGAGCCGCTGCTCGCCGCTCGCGATAACCCATTGATTGTGAAGATCGAGGCCGCGATGGCGCGCGTGCGCACGGGCATCGCAGGCAACGTCGGTGCAGATGCGCTGCAGGTACAAGTCGATGCACTTGACGGGCTATTCAACGAAGCCGAAGCCGTCCTGTCGCAGCAGCAGACCTCATCGGTATCGAGTTTCGTCGCTGCCTTTACCATCTTGGTACGCGAAGGCCTGGAAGCATTGTTGATCGTGGTGGCGATGATTGCGCTGCTGCGCAAGGCCGAGCGCACCGAGATGCTGCCCTGGGTTCATGCGGGGTGGCTCGCTGCCTTGATGGCCGGCGTGGTTACCTGGGGCCTGGCGACCTGGGTCATCACCATCAGTGGCGCCAGTCGCGAGCTGACGGAAGGATTCAGCTCCCTGCTCGCGGCGATCGTACTGGTGTGGGTCGGTATCTGGATGCATGGCAAGAGCCACGCCGATGCCTGGCAAGGTTATGTGCGGGAGAAGCTGGGCCACGCCCTGAGCAAGAAATCGGGCATTTTCCTGCTGGGACTGGTCTTCCTCGTGGTGTATCGCGAGGTGTTCGAGACCATCCTGTTCTTCGCCGCCATCTGGAACCAGGGTAGCCAGGCCAGCGTGGTCGCCGGCGGTTCAACGGCTGCGCTGGTGCTCGTTGCCCTGGGCTGGATGATGATGCGCTACAGCCGCCGCCTGCCGATCGGCCAGTTCTTCCGATACAGCGCGTGGTTAATCGCCGTGCTGGCGGTCGTACTGACGGGCAAAGCCGTTTCGGCGCTGCAGGAAGCCGGTTATCTGCCCATCACCTGGTTCGAGGGCGGCTTGCGGGTGGAGTTGCTGGGAATTTATCCCACACTGCAGGGCGTGGCCGCACAGATCGGTATCGCCTTGCTATTGCTGATCGGGTTCGCCTGGTCGGCGCGTTCGCTTCAGCGCTCCCAGGTAAAGCCGTGAGCGCGTTGGATTCTGTCCGCGCTGCGCTGGAACGGCACCAGATCGCGGTCTATTTCGCGGCGATCGTGCTGGAATTCCTCGCCGCGCTTGCCGTACCAGGCACCGCGCAGTGAGAGGGTGTGCCATCAATCCCGCGCTGGCATTGATGCTCTTCGTGACCTTGCTGCAAGCGTCAGCGTGGGGTGGGCGCGGCGCCCCGCACTGCATCCCAAGGCAGTCGCGGTGCCAATCGACAAAACGCTCCCTCCTGAGGTTTGGAACAAAAGCCGCACTACGCAAGCATATTTTTATTATTTAACGCGTCACGTTAATAGGATTAACTGATGTGTCAGGAGCTTATCTAATTGGAGGGTTTTGAAGGCACTGGTTCCCAGCCCGGCAGCGTGACTCCGCCAGCTTGTGCTCAGCAGCTGACCAACATCGATCTCGGTAGCTGCGAGTCCAAACTGAAGTGCTACCTAGGGGAGATGGTGTGGTGCTCGCACCAACATCAAGTTGGCGATATAACCTGCTGTTTGTAAAAGCTTTGGTCTTTTTTGTCGTGCGAAAAAAGATTGAGCTCTTTGAATATTTGCTTGCGAGTCCGGTTCAGCTCGGATAAATTTAGTTTCGGTCGTCGTGACAGGGGGGACGCAACCTGCGGCTCCGCGACGGCCAGAGAGGCATGGACGTGATTGCTCGCAAGGAAGGTGCGCGGATGGCGTACTTTGGGGACCGGCTGGGTTCAACAAGGCGACTGGCGTTCTTCGCCTGCCTGGGCTGTGCTTTGACGGTGCAAGCCGCCGCCCCACCCCGCCAGGCATCGTATGACTGCCTGATCGAACCCGCACAGACGATCGAGCTCGGCACGCCGGTCAGTGGCATGGTCGACAAGGTGCTTGTGCAGCGAGGCGACCGGGTCAAGCGCAATCAGGTGTTGGCTATTCTCGAGTCGCGCGCCGAGCAAGCCGCAGCCGATCTTGCAAAGTACAAATCGCAACTGACGGGCCCCAGCCGGCTGGCCGAATCCAAGATTGAGTTTGCTGATCGCAAGTACAGCCGTCGACGTGACATGGCGGCGGAAAAGCTGATGTCACCGCAGGATCGCGACGATGCAGAAGCTGAGTTGCGTACTGCAAAGGCGGAGTTGCAGACGGCCAAGGAGAATCGCGAGGTTGCGCGTCTAGAGTTCGGCCAGCAGAGCGCGCAACTTGCTTTGCGCACCGTCCGCAGCCCTTTCGATGGCGTCGTGGTGGACCAAATGATCTGGCCGGGAGAGGTCGCCAGTCCCGGCGCCAGCAAGCACGCCATCCTCAAGGTCGCCCGGCTCAATCCTTTGCGGGTGCGCGTCGTCATGCCGATGCGTGCCTTTGGGGAACCAAAAATCGGTGCTGCGGTGCGTGTCACATCCGAAGTGCAGCCCAACCGTCCCTATCCCGCCAAGGTCGCCAACATCGATCGTGTGATCGATCCCGCAAGCGGCACCTTCGTGGTTCTCCTCGATCTGCCCAACAGCGCGCTCGACCTTCCGTCGGGCGTGAAGTGCAAGGCTCAATTCCAGACGCCGTAAGGCGTCATGCGCAAGTGTCCAACTGCGCGTAATACCACTATCCGAACATTCATTTCGCGTGCCTTGACGGGCACCGATGGCGCCGCACACAGGGGAAATAAGCATGGAAACGTCGAACCGCCCGTCCAGCAAGGAAGTCAGCAACGATGTCGCGGCAACGGAACAGGCGCCCGCAGCCATTCGTTTCGAAGCGCTGGAGCCTCGTGTGCTCCTTTCCGGCGACGTTAACCCGGCGGCCATCGCCATCGACGGCACGCTCACAACGCCAGGGCAAGAAAACCACTTCCAGTTCAATCTGCAGGATGATCGCAAGGTCATTCTCGACAGCCTGACCGACCGGACCGACATCACCTGGTCACTTCGCAACGCCAGTGGCTCCATTGCCAGCTCTGCGTTTGCGTACACCGAAAGCAATATCGGTGCACTCGACCTGGGTGCCGGGACCTACACGCTGACCGTCAGCGGAACGGCGGATGCAGTCGGCTCCTACGCGCTGCGCATCGTTGACGCGCAAACGGCGGCGCCAATCGCCCTGGACCAAAACACCGCTGGCACGCTACAGCAGGGCAACGATACGGCGGTGTACCGATTCGATGCATCGGCCGGGCAGAAATTCTCCATGGTGACGACCGGCCTGGCCGGTACCAACCCGCAGGCAAGCTGGCGACTGATCGATCCGAACGGGGAGCAGGAGCGCTCCGGCACCGGCATGGAAATGACGACGACCGGCTTTTCCACCCGTCTCAGCGGTCCGTACCTGCTGCTGGTGGACGGCCCCCAGTCCAACACCGCCCCAGTCGATTTCGGTTTCAAACTCTCGCGCGTCGATGATCTCGACGCGGCGCTGACACTGGATCAGGCGACGACCGTCACCGCTCCGTTGCCGAGCCAGTCGCTGCGCTATCACTTCGATGTCGATACACCGCGCAGCGTGCTGTTCGAAAATCTCGGTAACCGCGACTACTACTGGACACTGACTGGCCCCAATGGCTTCACCAGCAACCGTCTTGGCGGTTACTACGGCCTGGACTACGGCACGTTTGCGCTGGGTACCGGCTCTTACACATTGACGCTGGAACGCGGATCTTCCGACATCGGCACGCTCCGCTTCGCCATGCACGACCTCGGCGCGTCGCCGGCTGCCGTCGATGGCCAAGCGATGAGCGGCACGCTGGATGCGGCAGGGTCGTCGAGCGTAGTCCGTCTCGCAGTCCAGCAAGGCCAGAACTACGATCTGTCCGCGGTGACCGCCAGCAGTGACGGTGCCACATATCGCATCTTCGACACCCGGGGTCGCTCGGTACTGAACTCCACCGCGCTGCCTTCGGCGGGAACACGATTCACGGCCAACGCAAGCGGCGAGTACATCGTGGTCGTCAGCGGTGGGTCGAACGATCCGTCGACACCCATGACCTTCGGCTTTCGTTTCCAGGCCGTGCCCGACGTGGTCAAGACGCTCGATGCCGGCTCGTTCGGGGCCGCCACGACCGTGGCTGGCACGATCGCCCTGCCCGGGCAGCGGACCGTCTATCGTTTCCATCTCGACAGCGCCACCGCGCTGGCATTCGACGGCCGCATCGGCAACGGCATCTATTGGACTCTAGACGGAAACGGCGCTTCGTCGTTCGGTCAGAGGCAACTCGGCAGCGACAGCATCCTTCGTTTCCTTGATGCGGGTGACTACACACTCACCATCGATGCGATTGGCAACGACACGGGCGATTTCGCGTTTGCAATCCTCGCCCTGCCCTTGGCGCCACCGATCGCGCTCGATACGCCGGTGACGATCCACAACGACACCGCCAACCAGACCCACGCCTATCGCTTCAGCGCGCAGGCCGGCGACCATTTCACCGTCGCCTCGTCAATCAACAGCTACGACGCCAGGTGGCGCATCGTCGATAGCTACGGCAACATCGTTGTCGACACGCGCTACCTTGGTTACAGCAGCGACAGCTTCGACCTGGCCAGCGGCGGCGATTACACGCTGCTCGTGGACGCCGGCGCCCCAAACGATTTCACGCTGACCCTGCAAAAAGGGGCGAACACGCCGCCGGCCGCGCTTGCCGACGGCGATGCGATCGGCTTCGGTGCAGTGGTCGCTGGCACGTTCGATACCTGGGACGAGACACGCACGCTGCGTTTCACCGTGCCGAGCGACGGCGTCTACGTACTCGATAACCAGGCCGATTACAGCAGTGCAACCTGGACACTCGTCGGTCACGGCGGTATGGCCATGGACACCCTGACCATCTCTTCGTATGGCGATCGGGTGCTCTTCCTGCGTGCCGGCGATTATGCGCTCACCCTGCAGGGGGCCACCTACGACGGTGGTCTGTCACGCAACGGCGCTTACGCACTGCGCGTGGTCGACGCCTCCGCTTCCCAGCTTCTCGCGTTCAATCAGTCCACCCAGGTCACTCATCCGGGCAACGCCTCAACGCCGCTACGCATCGACGTGCCGAGTGCGGGAGGCGTCACCGTCTTTTCCGACAACTACGCCGACTACGCGATGTACGACGGGTTTGGCCGCGCCGTCCCGGGCAACTACGATAACGTCACCGGTGGCGTTGTCTACAACCTCACGGCAGGCGCCTCCTACTACCTGCTCGCGCGATATCAGCCTTCCGGCAGCCAGACGGAAAAGCTCACCATCGCCATGGTCGACCGCTCGACGACGGCACTTCCAATGAACGACGTGGTCTCCGGCACCCTTGCCGGGCGTGCCGATGTCGACAGCTACACCTTCACCATCGACCAACCGCGCTATGTCCACTTCGATACGCTCAGCGGCGGCACGAGCACGGACCTGCGCTGGAATTTGGTCGATAGCTATGGTCAGGTGTTCTACAACCAGACGCAGACGACGTCCGATACAGTTGGCATCTGGCTTACCGCAGGACAGTACACACTGAGCCTGCGCACCATCGGCGACCTTCCGCGCGACTACCGTTTCCGCCTGCTCGATGGGTCGGTCACGCCTGAAGTCCAGCCCGGTGCCCTCGTCGCGTCCACTGCACCAGGCGATCAGATTCGCCTGTTCCACGTGCAGGGCATCGCGGGCCAGAATCTGTATATGGTGCCGTCAGCCGACTACAGCATCGGCCGCTGGGCTCTCTACGGGCCGACCGGCAACATCGTTGCCAATTCGTTTTATGGCTTTAGCACTTTTCCCGACATTGCCCTGACGCAGACCGGCCAGTACACGCTGGCCCTGCAGCCTTCGACCAACACACCCGCCACGGTCGCGATGCCCTTCACGATCGGCGTGCGCCAACAAACCAACACGACCGCGGCGCTGAACAGCGACATCGCCGGTTCGGTGCCGGCCATGGGCGGCTCGATCCTCTACGGCTTCACGATCGATTCCCAGCAACTGGTTTCGTTCGTCGGCAGCGCCGCAAACTACGGCACGCTCTGGTCGCTCGTCGGCCCGGGTGGCGCGGTGTTCTCTTCGCGCGACTTCCAGAACGGCGAGATCACCCTGCGCCTGGCCGCCGGCAACTACACGCTCGCCGTCCAGCGGCAGGGCCTGGATACCGACGATTTCAGCTTCCGAATCGTGACCGCAGCGGGCAGGACGGCGTTGAGCACCGGCGCGCCGACCCCGGCGGCGACCGACAAGCCGAACACCCGCGCGTACTCTATGGACATCACGGACGGCAACTACGCCGTCGCGTTGACCACCAGTGGAAGCGCCTCGTGGACGTTGTACGACCGAAAAGGCAACGTCGTCGCTTCGGGCTGGGGCAATTCCACATCCACGTCGTTGGCCCTGGCAGCGGGCAATTACTCGCTGCTGGTCAACAGCAATGGCACGGTGGACCAGCCCGTCACGTCCACAGTCACGATGCTCGCGCTGACGACGGTGACGCGCGAGCTCGTTCCCGGCACCCCGGTCCACGACCGTCTCAATGTGCCCGGCCAGTCGACCGTGTACCAGTTCTCGATCGACGCCCCGGACATCGCTCTGATCGACGCGCTGCTGGTTTCGCCTGGCGTGCAGTGGACGCTGACCGGCCCGACCGGCACCATCGCGGGCGGCTGGTCGCTCGACCATGGCTCGCGCAGTGTCCTCACCCTGCCCGCTGCCGGCACGTATCGGCTGGCGATCAGTTCGTCGCTCGGTGTGGCGACGCCTATTGGCTTCAACTTGCAGCTGTTCAGTGCGCTATCGCCCGTCACGACCGATGTCGCGCATCCGCTCGACCTTGCCACCGGCGCTGGTTCAACAGTCCTGCGAGTGGACGCGGGAAACCGTGACGCGCTGAGGCTCGATGCGAATGCCGATTTCGGCCTGACCGCGACGGTCTACGACATGCGCGGCAACAACACTGGCATCCAGCGCAGCGTCGCCGCTGGCGACACGCTGTCGTTCACGCTGCCCGGCGAAGGCACCTGGTTCGTCCTGGTGACCGGCAACGGCAACGACAACGACAACGGCACCCCCCTGACCGGCGCGCCGGCTACGGTCTATATCGACCATCGTCTGCGCGGCTCCGCAATTGTTGGGCAACCGGTCACGGGCAGCACGACTTCGGCAGCATTTCCTGCGGAATACACGCTGGACCTGGCCACGGCCACGCGATTGGTCGTGCGCGGCGGCGATGCCGGCACCCAGTGGAAGATCCTGCTGACAGATGGCACCGTCGTAGCCACGGGTAGCGGCGCCGACGCGCTGCCAGTCTCGGTCGGCAGCGGCCATTACCTACTCGAAGTCGCCACGGCATCGCCGGGAACCTTCTCGCTCGACCTGGTAAACCTCACCTCGATCGCGGCCCAGCCCGGCGGCGGCAGCCAGACCGGCGATCTCGCCGCCGACGGACTCGCGGTATTGCGCATTGCGGCGACCCAGCCGCTCACCGACCTCGATCTGTCACTCGATGCGGACATCGCCGTAACCGTCTACGACGGCGCGGGACGGATCGTCTTCCAGGGCCGCGGGCCGCTCAACGGCACCGACATCGCGCGCGGCGTGCTCGCCGGCACCGACCGGACCGTCGTACTGAAAGGCGCGCCTGGTACCCGTTACACGCTGGGCAGCGTCGAACGCGCTGCGACCTCGGTCGTGGTGTCGACCGCCGTACCACTCGGCGACACGCTGGGCGGCAACCTGGCCCATGCACAGGACGTCGCCACCTACCGGCTATCGGTCGGCTACGCGCAGACCTTGCCGCTGAGCGAGCTGATCCGCGATGCCGGATCCAATGGCATCCATTGGCGCCTCAGTGCGCTCGACGGCTCGCTCGTCACCGACTGGAACGACAGCTCGTCCGACGCCTCGACTGCGGTACTCGCCGCCGGCGAATACCAGCTCACGATTGCCGCCCTCACCGACAACGCCCACTACTCGCTGACGACGCTGGATAGCGCGGTCGCGCCGCTCGTCGTGCTTGGCGGTAGCCAGGCGACAATCCCCGCAGACGCCGCCACGGGCGTCGTCCGCTTCGACCTGCCATTTGCCCGCGTACTCGACTTCGCAATCATCGGCGACGGCATTTCGGGCTGGAAGCTGTACGGCGGTCGCGGCGACCTTGTCGTCTCGGGGACCGGCGCCGGCACGTTGCGCACAGCGACGCTCAATAGCGACCTGTACACGCTCGTGCTCGAACGCGCCGCGGCCACGGCCAGCAACCTCTCCGTCGCACTGCGGATCGATCCGATCGCACCGACCGCGATTGCTCCCACTGCGTCGCTGTCGGGACATCTGGACCGGACGGGCGATCTCTTCGTCCGCACCCTGACCCTCGGCAACGACACCATCCTGCATATCGGCGGCTCCGGCGCTGTACAGGCACGCCTGGTGGCCGACGGCAAGGCCGGCGCGTGGACGACACTCGATGCACTGACCGGTGCCGCGACGGCGTTCGCCGCTGGCACGTACGAATTACAGCTGCGCGCCACCTCGGACGAGGCCGACTACACCCTCGCCCTTGTCGAGCCCTACGCAGCGGTGGCACTCGGCGCTAGCGCGACCGTCACCCTCCCAGCCGGTGGTGTCGCCGCATTTACCCTGCCAGTGACCGATCTGGAGCGCACCCGGTTCCACCTCACCGCCAACGGTGGACAGGCGCACTGGATGTTGCTCGACGGCCTGAACGTCGTCTTCGAAGGCTACGGTGACGCAGACCTCGACCTCGGTGCTCTATCGGTGCGGACTTATGCACTGCTGATCGATGGCGATGCGACCCAGATCGAACTCGGCGTCAGTCACGCCGCCCTGCCGACTGTCGTCGCGGGTAGAAATATCGCGGGCACTAGCGATGTCAGCGCCCAGTCCGAGTATCTGATCCACCTTGCACACAGTGGCTGGTACTACGGCGTCGTGCCGCAAGGTAACGCGGATATCGAACTGGTCGACGCCTACGGCAACAGCACTTACCTCAACGGTTCCCTGCGCCAGATCCGCGCCGGCGACTACGTCGTGCGTATCCGCACCCAGGAACCGTCGACCGACTACACCGTCCAACTGTTGTCGCTCACCGATGCGAAGACGGCGGATGCCGGCACCGTCTACACGTTCGACGACACGGTCTCGGCGGCCGTCTACACGCTGCCGTCGAACACATCGATCGCATCGGCATCGCTCGTCGTCTACGGAGACGACGCGAACGAGATCTACTGGACCGTGGTCCATAGCGGCAATATCGTGGCCGAAGGCAACGGTCCGTTCGACTTCACGCGGCGTACCGACGGCGGCGATTACCAGCTGATGGTGAAGCGTCAGGGGCTCGGTGGCAGCGTCGGCTATCGGCTCACCATCGCGCCGTACGTGGTCCCGGTCCAGCCGTTGGCGCTCGGCACGACCGCTTCGCTCGACCTCAATGCCGACAACGGCTACGAACAGGCCTATGCATTCACGCTAGATAGCGCCCGGACCGTTTACCTCGCCTTCCCGGATGGCATGCATTACGGTACCTACGACATCACCGATGTTGCCGGCACCACGTGGTTCGCGCAGGATCGCTACAGCTCCAACAACGAGCTGACCGCTCTCGCTGCGGGCAGCTACGTCATCCATTTCCGCAACCGCAACGCATCCGGCCAGGAGTCATTCGCCGCTGCTGCCCGCGCCAGCGAGAGCGATGCGGGACTCCCCTTCCGTCTCGACAGCCTCGAGGCGGCTCCGGTACTCGTTGGCGGCGGCACGGCTACCGTCGACACCACGAATTACGGTGATGCGCGCTACATCCGTATCGACGCCACCACCGGTACCACGTTGACGCTCGTGCAGACGAGCCAAGCGTCGAACCTCAGCTGGAACGTGATTGATTCAGTCGGGAACGTCGTGCTCTGGGGCTACGGCACCAATGCAGCCGACATTACCCTCCAGCGCGTGGGGACGTATTACCTGCGCATTGATGGCAACGCCGAGGGCACGCCGGTCACCTTCAGCGCCACCACGCGCTTCGCGGCGCCCACGGCACCGGCCGACGTTGCGATTTCCACCGACACTGCCGCCGACATCACCCTGGCCGCGCACGGCAGCGCCGGTGTCACGTTCCACCTTGACCATGACGACTTCGTCTGGCTGGTCTCGACGGAACAGCAGTACAACCTGAGTTGGCAGTTGCTGACCGCCACCGGCCAGCCCGTACTCGGCGGAGATCAGCTGTCAGCGTACGGCTCGCAGGTCATACGCCTGGCCGCCGGCGACTACCGCCTTGTCGTGGCCAACAGCAACGACGTTGCACGCACGTTCCCCCTGCGTGTGCAGACCTCCGCCTCCGCAACGACGCTCGCCGCCGACGCGCACCGCACCGGCGGCCAGGGCTTGTACGCCCTGTCGGTCACTGCGGGACAGTCGTGGCTGATGAAGCCGACGTACGAGGGCCGCGTGACCCTGTTCCGTCCAGGCCTGGCCCCGATCGACTTCAATGGCGAAGGCGACAACAGTGGCGATCCGATCCTGCTCGCCGCAGCGGCCAACGAGACCTGGTACTTCAGAGTCGATGCCAGCGGATACATCGGCGACGGCCTGTACTTCACCGACACGCCCGTGGCTAAGCTGGACGGACCGGACAACATCGACTACCGCGGCTTCGGCGACTTCGCTTCGCGCTCGCTGCATGTTGGCGTCGAGGGTAGCTGGTACATCGCACTTGACCATGTCCCGGCCGATCTGCGCATCCATGTCTCCGGTGCCGGCGTCGATCGTGACTTCCCGCTCTACAGCGGCGGCGCCACAGGCGTGCTGCTCACCTTGCCCGCCGGCGACTACCGCGTCGATTTTCTCTCGGCCTATGGCGGCTATGGGTACGCTTCCGCGTTCGGCGCGTCCTTCATCGACCTGCGCGCCGCGACCGTTCTGAGCAGCGGACAGGATGTCACGGTGACATTGTCGCCAGGCTTCGCGGGCTTCGCCCGTTTCGAAGGCCGTGCGGGCGAGGTGCGCAAACTCGGCATGCCCACCTACGGCATGGACTGGGCGCTGCTGGCTCCCGATGGCACGGTGCTGGCCACTTCCAGCGGTTCCGCCGACAACTTGTTGCCGGCGCTGCCCGCCGACGGCACGTATTTCCTGCGGATGGTGAACACATTCGAGAGCAGCGACCCGAGCGACTACACGCTCCAGCTCAGCGCGCCGCTTGCAACCACCCCGCTGGTCGCGCTGGGCGACGCCATGTCCGTCCCCGCCACCGGCAACGATGCATTCGGTGCGATCTACGGGTTCGACCTGTCTCACCCATCGACGTTGCTCCTGGGCACTGACAGCGTGGGTAACGGCTATGGTCGCTGGACGCTGACGTCCGATACCGGAGTCCTACTTTCGGGCTATTGGAACCATGACGCCTCGTTCGCCCTCATCGACCTGCCGCCGGGCCACTACACCCTCGCGCTCAGTAACGACGGCGACAACGTCACCGACCTCAAGCTCTACGATGCCTCGTCACCTGTCGCATTGACGGTCGATATGCCTTTGCGGGTGGTGCCGGGCAACGGCGCTCCACAGGTCTATACCTTCCAGACGCAGACCAACGGGCCATTCCACATCCATTTCGCAAGGAGCCAGCCGGGTAGCTGGGCGCTATACGACGCCTATGGCAATCCGGTCACGTCTGGTGCCATTGACGGCAATGACACCTACGTCAATCTCTCAGGCACCTATCGCCTCGTCTTCACGGGACTCACCGCCGGTTCGGATCCCATCGACGTCATCGTCCGCCGCACTGCTAATGCGCCGGATCTATCGGTAAACGCCTACCAGCCCACCGACTTCTCGTTCACCATCGGCGAGCGCACGCAGATCCTCATCGACGTCACCTACGCCGATACACCCCGCGCATGGAGCCTGCTGCGCAACGGGCAGGTCGTGGCCAGTGGCGTGTTCGACCGGTCCTCAGTCCGAAAAGGCGTGGTCCTCGGCGTCACGGCGGGCCTCTACAATCTGCGCCTGGACGGTTACGGCTCGTTGGATCTGACCGTTCACGATCTCGCACGGAACACCATGACGCCGAGCGGTGGCTCGTTTAACCAACAAGTTGACGGCGGTAGGGCATCGTCCTACGGCTTCGATGCGCAGGCCGGACAAGTCGTCACGATCTCCTACCGCAGCGACTACGCGTCGTGGCGCGTCTATGACGCTTACGGCACGCTGGTTGCCGATCTCGGCAGCGGTGACACATCGGGCGCCTTGCCCTTCACGGGCCGCTACTATCTCGTTCGCGACAACGATTCCGGCCGGGAGGTATTTTTCAACGATTTCTCGTTGACCGTTGCCAGTCGCTCAATCGCCCTCGGCACGTCAATCGTCGCTTCGATTCCGGCGACCGGAGCAGCGCTCTACGATTTCGATGGTAGCGCCAACCAGGTCCTGTGGCTCTCCACCCCGGGGTATTTCAACGCCCGCATCGAACTCTTCGACGAACGCGGCGTGCTGGTGTATTCACGTGCCCCGGACTACCTCCCGGTCCAGGCCATCCTTCTTCCGGCCGACGGGCATTACACGCTGCGCCTGAGTGCGCCGGACGGTAACGCGCGCCGTGTGACATTCCGTCTCGACGACATCAGCAGCGCGCCGGCAATCGCCAGCGGCGTCGCCGTGTCGGGCACGTTCACGCCAACCACCGGCGCGCTCGCCTGGACGATCAATGTCGACGCCTCCGGGTCCTTCTGGTTCGACGGGAGGAACAATGCCTACCCGTTGCGCTTCAGCCTGGTCTCGAAGGCAGGCGACGTGATCGCGAGTGGCGATGCCACGTATTCGAGGGGCTTCTACGGGCTCGCCGCCGGCGAGTACTCCCTCGTCTTCGACACGGCGGGCCAGAGCACCCAGGCCAAGTACCAGTTCATCGTAAGCAGCAGCTCCCAACCGCTGGTCCCGAACGTCGTCACCCAGGGCCAGGTGCCCACGGGCAGCGCGACGGTGCGCTACGACATCCATGCCGACCACGACACCACCATCGTCATCGACGGGCTCGCCGGCGACACCCCGGTGCTATGGCAGCTGATGGGTCCGCAAGGACAGATCAACAGCGGCTACATCAATTACGGCGACTACAACAGCGATTACGCCATCACCATCCCAGCCGGCGATTACATGCTCGTGCTCGGCAGCGCCAACGGGTCGGCGGGCAGATACTCGTTCCGCCTGCTCGACGCGAGCGTAGCCACGCCGTTGCCGGTCGACAGCACGGCCCAGATCCACA
This sequence comes from Xanthomonas sp. NCPPB 3959, assembly GCF_056675575.1. NCBI lineage: Bacteria > Pseudomonadati > Pseudomonadota > Gammaproteobacteria > Lysobacterales > Lysobacteraceae > Xanthomonas > Xanthomonas sp. NCPPB 3959. Next base: position 332,076 of record NZ_JBWWVR010000001.1, on the reverse strand, counting down.
TCGACCAGCCGCGTGGCATCGCCATGTATGACCTCGACCTGGTTGCGGGCGAGGCATATTTCCTCGACGTCCTGCCAGGCGCGCTCATGGATGAGTACGCGGACTCCATGAGCTGGCAGCTGATCGATCCCACCGGTCGCCCGGTGACCGGTCGCTATGCACTCGGCAGCGTCAGCAGCTCTTACGATAACCAGGGGGGACGTTGGCAGTACCGGCTTGACGGCACTGGCATTGACCTGGGTGTTTTGACGCTGGGTGGGCACTACACCCTCATCATCGAACGCACGGGAAGCGACACGCATCTCGCGGCGGATGCCACGATTCGCCTGATCCACGTACCGCAGACGCCCACCGTGGACCTGGGCACGCTGCTGTCCGATCCGACCCCCGACCTGAGCGTCAACCACGTGGAACTGAGCCCCGCGACGGGCCTGGAAACCGGGCAGACCGTACAGCTGTCGTGGGTGCTGGAAAACCGCGGCACGCTCGACACGAGCAGCGCCTGGAACGATCGCGTCGTTGTGCGCAATATCGCCACCGGCGAAATCCTGCTCGACATCACGGTGCCCTACGATGGCAACCTCGGCATTCCGCGCGGTGGCGCCATCACCCGTCAGCTGATGCTGCACCTGCCCGCCGGCGCTGCCGCGGCCGGGATGCTCTCGATCACGGTCATTGCCGATTCCGACAACCTGGTCAAGGAAAACAAGGAAACCAACAACAGCGCCGTCGTGAACGCAGACGTCGCACTCGCCGCCTACGCGGACCTCAGCGTAAGCGGTCTGGTGCTGTCGCCGGCATCCGGTTTCGTGGCCGGCCAGCAGGTCGCCGTCGACTGGATCCTGGCCAATACCGGCGACCGCGAAGTCTCCCAGCCGTTCAGTGAAACAGTAGATATCCGCAACACCTCGACCGGTCGCCTCGTCGCCACCGTGACCCTGCGCGACCTTCTTGCACAGGGACCGATCGCTGCAGGCGAGACGCGCAGCCGCCATGCGACGTTCACCTGGCCCTCCGGCGTGGACGCGGCGGGCAACTTCACGATTCGCGTCATCGCCGATGCGTTGGGCGAGATCGACGAGGCCAATCCCGTCGGCACGGGCGAGACCAACAACACCGCATCGGCATCCGTGGTCGCCGGTCCAGACCTCACCGTGCACAACCTCACCGTCGTCAGCACGCAGGTCAGTGCCGGTGGCGTGGTCACTGTCACTTGGGAAGACTGGAACGAGGGCGCGAGCCCGACCGCCGCGGCCTTCATGGACCGCATCACGATTGCCCGTGCCGATAACGGACTGGTGCTGGTCGACACCACCCTGCCCTACGATCCCGCTGCCATCATCAACGGCGTGGCCAACGGTCCCATCGGCGCCGGCGAACGTCGTCTACGCAGCTTCACCTTCCGCCTGCCGGACGGCCTGAAGGGTGCCGGCAACCTGTCGATCACCGTTACCTCCGACCAGAACACGGCCGGCAATGGCGTGCTGTTCGAAGCCAACCTCGCCGGCAGCGCCGAGGACAACAACGCCGCGTCGTCGTCGCTGGTCTCGGCGGTGACCCAGTACGCCCACCTGCAGCTATCCGGCGTCAGCACGCCGCCCCAGGCGACGACAGGCCAGCCGCTCACCGTCTCGTGGACGGTCAGCAACACCGGCCAGGTACCGACCGCCGGTGCATGGACGGATCAGATCATCCTCAGCCGTGACGGCATGGCCGACATGGTGATCGGCAGCGTCCGCCACACCGGCGCGCTGGCCAACGGCCAGAGCTATGCGCAGAACCTCAGCGTGACCATGCCCGTGGTCGCCAATGGCCGCTACACGCTACGCGTGCGCTCCGACGCGCTCGGCGAGGTGCTGCTGCCGGATACGCGCGCCGATACGCTCTCCGCACTGCGCAGCATCGATGTCACCGCCGCCTATGCGGATCTCGGCGTCTCCGCTGTCGCCGTGCCCGCGAGCGCGCTGAGCGGCGAGAACGTCAAGGTCACCTGGATCGTCACCAACACCGGCAACTCGCCGACCGACCTGGCGCTGTGGAACGACCGCATCGTGCTGGCCCGCTCACCGACGCCGTCCGTCAACGACATCGTGCTCGCCGGTTCGGTGGTCCATACGGGCGTCCTCGGGGTAAACGGCAGTTACACCGGTACGGCCACCGTCGCGCTGCCGCGCGACCTCGTCGGCACCTACTACATCCTGGTCCTGACCAACCTCAACAACACCGTCACCGAACTGGGACGCACCGGCAACAACACCGCGGCCTCGGCGGCGATGCAGATCACCCTGGCCCCGGTGGCGAACCTGGTCGCCTCTGCCGTCACCGGCCCGAGCGCCGTCCGTCCAGGCGACAGTACCAGTGTGACCTACACGGCCGCCAATACGGGCAACGGCGCCGTGACGGGCGCCTGGCGCGATACGATCTACCTGCGTGCCGCAGACGGCTCGCTGACCCAGGTGGCCAGCCGCTTCTACACCGACGGCCTGGCCGCCGGCGCCACCGCGTCGCGCGCCATCGACGTGTCGGTCCCCGCGTGGCTGGCCGAAGGCAGCTACCGCTGGGTGGTCGTCACCGATAGCGACAACACCGTCTACGAGCGCGACAACGAGGTCGATAACACGGCCGTCGCAACCGCTAGTGTCACGGTCAGCCGTCCGGATCTCTCGGTCGCCTCCGTGAGCGGCCCCTCGCTGGTCCAGTCCGGTACCTCGCTGCATGTCGAATGGACTGTCGCCAATGGCGGCGGACTTGCCAGCGGCGGCTGGGTCGATCGTGTCTACCTGTCGCGCGACGGCCAGCTCACCCAGGTCGCCGAAGTCGCACACGGAACGGAGCTGGCAGCAGGCGCCTCGTACGTCGCTTCCACCGATATCGCCATCCCGCTCGATGCCCGCGGCGACTACGAAGTCGTGGTTGTCACCGACGCGCGCAACGTCGTCGACGACCGCGCGCGTGCCGACAACACGGGGCGTGAGGCCTTTACCGTCCAGCTGGCACCCCATGCCGATCTTGTGGTGGGCGCCGTGCAGGCGCCCACCACGCTGATCGCCGACCCGGCCACCCTGGCGGTGAGCTGGACGGTGACCAATCGTGGCACGGGCACGGGTACTACCTCGGGTTGGGTCGACCGGGTCATCCTCTCCACCGACGACATCGTCGGCAACAGCGACGACCGTATCGTCGGCGAGGTGCGCCACGACGGCGCGCTCGCGGTGGGCGACAGCTACCGGGGCGATTTCACCACCCTGCTGCCCCCAGGCTTCACCGGGCGGTACAAGCTGTTCGTGGTGACCGATGCGACGAAGCAGGTCTTCCAGGACGGCGTGATCGGCAACGATGCCGTGGCCGCCGATCACGTTATCGACGTAATGCCCAAGCCTTACGCCGACTTGGTGGTGAACAGCGTTCAAGCGCTGGGCAACGCGACCAGCGGGCAACCGCTGACCGTCAGCTGGGCCGTCGCCAACCAAGGCATCGGCATTACGGACATGGCCGAATGGTCCGACTCGGTATGGCTGAGCACCTCACCGGATGGCACAGGTACGCCGATCGCGCTCGCCAACGTGAGCCACATCGGTCAACTCGAGGTCGGCGACCATTACGTGCGCAGCGTTGTGGTCACCGTGCCCAACGGTCTCTCCGGCACGTGGTACGTCAATGTGCGCACCGGAGGACCATTCGAGTTTGTCTACGGCGACAATAATGTCGGCCACAGCGCGGCACTTCCCGTGCAGCTTGCCCCCTCGCCCGACCTTGTCGTGCAGGCGCTCAGCATGCCCGATAACGCGGTCGAAGGCACCGTGGTCGACCTCGCCTGGACGGTCATCAACCAAGGTCAGGCAACAGCCGCCGGACCCTGGGTTGATACCGTGAAGCTTGTGTCGACCAACGGCGGTCCGGATGTCGTGCTGGGCACCTACACCTACGATCGTCCGCTCGAGGCAGGCAAGACGTATACGCGCACCGAGCAGGTTCGCTTGCCGGCGAAGATCGAAGGCCTCTATCGCCTGCAAGTCATCACCAACAGTAATCTCGGCAAGGATGGTGCGCAGGTCTATGAACATGGCGGCGCGCGTGGAAACAATCTGACGATTGCCTCCACCGCATCCCAGATCGTGCTGCAGGCACGCCCGAACCTGCAGGTTGATGCCGTTTCGATCCCCGACCACGTCACCGCCGGTACGCGCGTCGGCATCCAGTACACCGTCGTCAACAGCGGCGCGATGCCCGCAAGCGGGCGCTGGCGCGACAAGATCTACCTCTCGCTCGACGGTACCCTGACCGGCGACGACATACTCGTCGGCATCTTCGACAACGGCAGCGCGCTGGCACCGACCGAGCGTTACTCCAACATCACCGGTTCGATCGACATTCCGATCACCTACCGTGGCGACGTGTATCTCATTGTCGTCACCGATGGCGACAACAACGTCGACGAATACCCGAAGGACGATGACAACCAGAAGGCGGTGCGTTTTCACGTCGACCCGGTACCGTTCGCCGACCTGGTCACGAATAACGTGGTGGCTCCCGACCAGGCAGTCCACGGTGCAACCATCCAGGTCGATTACCGCGTCACCAACAAGGGCAGCGCGACCACCCGTGGTGCCGATGCGACGACCAATAGCTGGACCGATACCGTTTGGCTGGCAAAAGACCCGCGGCGGCCGGGTGCCAACCGTGGCGACGTTCTGCTGGGCAGTGTCACCCACACCGGTAACCTCGCCGTGGGCGAGGACTACCAGGGCAGCCTTCGCGTCACCATCCCCAGCGATACCTTCAGCGGGCAGTACTACATCACCGTCTGGAGCGATGCCTATGATGGGATCCTGGAAGACACGCTGGCATCCAACCTCAATGCCGACGATCCAGGCCAGCTTGACAACAACAACTACAAGGCCCGCGCGATCTCGGTCCTGGGTATCACTCCGCCGGACTTTGTCGTCACCCAGGTCGTTGCCCCGCAGACAGTCGATGCGGGTGGCAACCTCAATTTCAGCTACGCCGTGCAGAACCAGGGCGACCTGTTTACCGGCAGCTGGACCGATACCGTGTATGTCGCCGACAACGCCGACCTGTCCAAGGCCACCAAGTTCTGGCTGATCGGCACGTATACCCAAAGCCGTACGCTCAACAATGGCGAAAAATACACTGTCAACCAGACTGTGCAGCTGGCGCCGTCGATCACCGGTCGTTACGTTGTCGTGGTCTCCGATGCACTCAGTCAGATTCGTGAAACCAACGAAGCCAACAATGCGACGGCGTTGGCGTCCAACGTGATCTCCCACCCGGCCGATCTGCAGGTCACTTCGGTCATCGTCCCGCCGCATAACTATTCCGGCGAACCAACCCCCATCACCTGGACGGTGACCAACAAGGGCGAAGCCGTATGGCCGTCGACCACCGCGTGGATCGATTCGGTGTACATCAGCACCGATCCGACGTTCATTCCAACCCGTGCGACCGCAATCGGTGCATTCGCGCGCTACAACACTGCGGGTCTGGCCGCTGGCGCCAGTTACACCGTGACTGCCAATGTGGCACTGCCGCCGGGTACCGACGGTCGCTATTACATCTACATCATCACCGACACGGGCGCGAGCCGGGACAACCTGGCCTCGCCCGACCCGAAGTCCAAACCGTTTGAAGAACTCAATGACGGGGGGCGCAACGATTACGCCCTCGACCATTATGGTCAATCTGTGTTTGAGGGCCTCAATGGAGCCAACAACTTCGGCAGCGCGGGCATCGACATCACCTATCGTGAGGCCGATCTGCAGATCGACACCGTGTCGATCTCCAATCCGGCTCCTCACTCAGGGGAGCTGGTCACCGCCACCTGGACGGTGACCAACCGTGGCGATCGTGCCACGCGCTTCACGTCCTGGTCCGATGGAGTTTATCTATCCAACGACGACACACTGGACGCCAGCGACACGCCATTGCCGGAGGGCGATCTCTACACTAATCCGGGGCGTATCCAGGGCATCTCGATCGTCGATGCGAACGGCAGGCCGCGTTATCTGCTGCCTGGCGAGTCGTATACCGCAAGCGTCACGTTTCACCTGCCCCAATCGATCAGCGGCAATTTCCGACTCATCGTCAAGACCGACACCTCCACGGTGAAGGACTTCGAATACAGCACCCCCAGCTCGATCCGCGACGGCCTGGACGTCGTCGAAGGCAGTGGCCCGGGCGCTATTCTCGAATTCCGCGACGAGGGCAACAATGTCGCCTCAATCGCGCTTCCCATCACCTTGGCGACGCCGCCCGACCTCACCGTGTCGGCAGTGACCGTGCCTGCGCACGTGGTGGCCGGCCAGCCGTTCACGGTCGACTACTCGGTCTTCAATGCCGGTGGCGCTACCCCATCCGACCAGCAAAACTGGAACGATCTGATTTACCTGTCGCGTGACCGCTTCCTCGACGTGAACCAGGATCGCTACCTGGGCTATGTGGCGCACGGCAGCGGCCTTGCTGCCGGTGGTCGCTATGACGGTCGCTTCAGCGTGACCGCGCCGAGCGATCTGAGTGGCGCTTGGTACGTGTTCGTCATCACCGATCCGGCACGCGCTTTTGGTGCCGGGGCCAGTGGCACCGTTCTCGAATTCGGTAAGGACCAGAACAACGCCACCGCCGCCGAACAGCCGGTCCTGATCGAGATCCCACCGCCGGCCGACCTCAAGGTCGACACGGTCACGGTGCCGCCGCAGGCGCAGGTCGGCCAGCCGGTCACCGTGAGCTACACCATCACCAACGATTCGGACAACACTGCCTACGGCACCTGGACGGACGCGGTCTATCTCTCGATCGACAACGCCTGGGGCCTGACCGACATCCTGCTCGGCAAGGTCGTTCATCGCGGCGATCTCGCCGGACACGCCAGTTACAGTGGCGCGCTCACGGCCAACCTGCCGCCGCTCAAGGACGGTAGCTGGAGGATCATCGTCCGTCCGGACTTGTACAACGAGGTCTACGAAGGCGCGATCAGCTATGGGCCGACCGGCCTTGTGATGGCCCCGGGTGAGGCGAACAACCTCACGGCCTCTGCCGCCACCATCCAGACCTCGGTTCCCGTGCTCGCCGTCGCCAGCCCCAAGGCGATCGTGCTCGACGATGGCGTCTCCCAGCTCTACAAGGTGAGCGTCGCCGCTGGCCAGACCCTGCGCGTATTGCTCGATTCCTCGGCACTTTCCGGCGACAACGAGCTGTACATCCGCTACGGCGACATCCCGACCACGTACGCCTACGACGCCGCGTACGCGAACGCGTCCGCGGCAGACCAGCAGGCGATCATCGCCAGCACGCTAGCGGGCGATTACTACATCCTCGTGCGCAGCCGTGGCGGCCACGATGTTGCAGCGACGCTACGCGCCGACCTGTTGCCGCTGTCGATCACACGGGTCACGCCAGATCACGGCGGTGTGGGCGATGACACGCATCGTTGGGTCACGCTGGATATCTACGGCTCCAGCTTCCAGGCCGGCGCCATCGTCAAGCTCAATCGCCCTGGCGTGTTCGAAGCCGAGCCGGATCGCTGGCAGGTGCTGGATGCCACGCACATCCGCGCGATCTTCGACACGCGTGCGTTTCCGCTCGGCCTGTACGACGTCACTGTCGTCAACCCGAACGGGCAGCGTGTCACCGAGGCGAACCGCTACCTCGTCGAGCGCAGCATCGAGAGCGATGTCACCATCGGCGTCGGCGGCCCGCGCACTCTGGATCCTGGCCAGAGCGCAAGCTATACGGTCTCGCTGCAGAGCCTGACCAACGTCGATACACCCTATGTGCGCTTCGACGTCGGCGCAGTGGAGATGGGTTACAACAAGTACCTCATCGACAGTCTCAATCTGCCTTACGCCCTGTTCGGCTCCAACATCGCCGGCTCGCCGTACGGCAATACGGCCAACGCGCCGGCAAATACGCAAAGCTACGGCCAGACGCCGTCGACCCCGTCGCGTACGGATATTCCGTGGGCATCACTGGACGGTACGCTGAATACATCCGGCTACGCCCTGGCACCGGGTTACGCCTTCGATATCGCTGCAAGCGGATTTGTCGGCATGACCTTCCGTTTGCAGACCTATCCCGGACTGACCGCCTGGGTCAATCGCGACTTTGTCGGTCTTCGCGAAGCGCTTTATGCCATCCACCCCGATTGGAAATCGCAGGGCATCCTCGACGCCGGTGTAAATGGTCTGGACAGCATTTCGCCCGGATTGGCTGCACGATTCCGCTCGACTGCGCCAGAAGACATCCTCAGCGAGATTGAAGCGCTCTCCCAATCGTTCGAGATGAATATCGTCGCTGCCGCGACAGCCCTGACCCGCGCCGAATTCGTCGCCGAGCAGACGGCTTATGCGCTGCGCCTGCGCACTGCGGTGCTCGCCGACCAGACCGCCCCGGTGAACCTGGCCGTGCTCGCTGCAGATCCGGCGACGTGGGTCAACGGCTGGCTCGCCGCACTCGAAACCGGCGGCATGCTGCGCCCCGATAACCAGGCGCCACCGATCACGACCAACCCGCAAGTGGTCAGTCTCAATGCCACCCTCGCCGCCGGCATCCTGCTTTCACGTGCGGGCGATACCTATCGTACCCAAGCCGACCTGCTGGGCTTCTTCGCCAAGGTGCAGCAGTGGTACGGCGACACCGCCAAGTACAGCGGCGACAGGGGCGCAGCCACCGGCCCGATCGACCACACCGAGGTGCGCTACACGTCTGACGGTGATGAAGTTCTGGTGCCAGTGCCCTCGCTCGCGAACCCGGCCGATTACGATCGGCACACCGGACGCACCCTGCAGTTCGAGAACTTCCGGGTATTCGTGGGAGGCCAGGCGGAACTTGAATACCTGCGCGCGCAGGGCCTGCTTGACGAAAAGTTCAACCCGGTACCGGGAAAGCCGCTCAACCTCACCCAATACCTGCAGCTGATGGCGCAGCGTAGTGGTCTGGACGACGCCGTGATTGCCGTGCAGGGTCCGCAAGGCCGCGCAACCGCAATTGACGGCAGCATCTATGTCCCGTCGGCGACACCGTTGCCCTACTCCTTTGCGTTTTCCAATCCGACCTCGCAAGGAGTGGGCGAGATCCGGATCGTCAGCCAGCTGGACGCCAACCTGGATCCGCGTTCGCTGCGGCTGGGCGACCTGAAGCTCGGCGACATCAATCTCCATGTGCCCGCCGATCGCGCCAATTTCCAGGCCGACTTCGATTTCACCGGCACCAAGGGTTATGTGCTGCGTGTCAGCGCCGGCATCGATATCGAGTCGCGCATTGCCACCTGGTTGATCCAGGCGATCGATCCCTCCACCGGCGAGGTCATGACCGACCTCACCCGCGCCTTGCTCGTGCCGACCAACGGTGCCTCGGTCGGCGGCTTCGTGAGCTATACGGTCTCCGTTGGCGGCAGCGTGGTCACCGGGACGAAGATCGGCGCGAGTGCGCGAATCCTGTTCGACCAGACGCCGCCGATCGACAGCGGCACGCTCAACGTCACGCTCGACGCCGGCGTACCCAGGACCTCGGTCACGGTCACCAGCCTCGGCAACAATGCCGCGGGCGCACCGACCTACACCGTGAAGTGGGACGCGCAGGACGATGCCAGCGGCATTCGCTTCGTCACCGTGTATGTCGCGACCGACGGCGGTGATTTCCGCATCTGGCAGCGTCAGGTCGCAGCCGACCGCACCAGTGCCGTGTTCACCGGTGAAGCCGGCCACACTTACGAGTTCCTTGCCGTGGCCACCGACCTGGCGGGCAACCGCGAGGCGGCCAGCACCACCAATGCCGTGCTGCCCGACGATGGCGGCAGACAGGGTGTGCTGGACGGCCTGGGCGTCACGCCCGGACTGGAACAGACACCCAGTACCCCGGCGGCGGCCCCCGATCGCAACTATCCCGAAAACACCCTTTTCCAGCAGGCTTCCCAGCTGCTGCCGGGTGTTGTCGCGAGTACGAGCCCGGGCGATTACACGAATATCCTGTCGCCGTTCGCTGCACGCGGCTTCGCGGACGGTTTCGCAGCCAGCGATGCCAATATCGGCGCGATGGCGATGGTCGAACTCGCCGAGCACAGCGTGTTGTTCAGCGCAGGTGCGCTGCGCAACGAAGTGTTCAAGGTGGGCAAGGACGGCGGCCGTTCGGTGACCCCGCTGTTCGTGCTCGATGGCCCCGTGCTCGACATGGCCGTCGATGCGTTCGGCCAGCTGTGGGTGATGACCGGTAACGAACTGCTGCAGGTCGATGCGACCAGCGGCGTGATCCTGCGCCGCCTGCAGGGACCGAGCGGCCAGCCGCTCACCCATGCATTGGCGATTGCGGCCAACGGCGACATCTACGTGTCGTCCGGCGGCGGCATCGAAGTCTTCCATCCGAACCAAACCGACGCCACCAAGGCTTGGCAGCACTTCAGCAACACCCGCGTCGGCGATCTCGCCTTCGGTCCCGACGGGCGCCTGTGGGCGGTCCGCTGGACCGGCAGCCAGATTACTGCCGCCGATCCGAACGGCAGCACCGAGATCGTCAGCTTCCCGATGTCGGGCAGCACCGCCGGCCGCGCGGAACTCGAGTACCGCCTGACCGGCACCGTCTCGTCCATCGCGTTCGGCGCCGCAGGTACCCCGCTCGCCGGCCTGTTGTTCACCTCCGGCCAGCTCGCACAGCACGTCACCGTGGCCGGTGTCACCGACACCACGCGCGGCTCGACCACCTGGATGATCGAACTCGATTCCCGCCGCGTGCTCCAGCTTGCCGGCGGCGGCACCCAGGCCCAGGCGATCGTCGCCACTAGCGACGGCCGCCTGCTCGTGGCACAGACCAACCACATCGACGAGATCGCCCCGGCGCGCGCGCCGAAGGTACTCGCGACCAGCGTGCCGGATGGGGCGCTGGTGCCGGTGCCGCTGGGCGAGATTGCGGTGGTGTTTGACCAGTCGATGTCGCTCGCCCTGGACAAGGATGGTTCCGTCCTCGATCCCACCTACTTCGAGCTGAAGGACGGTCAGCCGGGAGCGACGGCACTGCATCCCACGAGCGTGCGCTGGGATGCCGCCAGCCATACCGCATATCTGCGATACGACGCGCTGCCCGCCGGCTACTACCTGATGACGATATCCGGCCAGCTGCGTTCGGCGACCGGACTCGCGATCGAGCAGAACTTCACCTCCGCGTTCACAGCACTGCTCGATATGAGCAACAGCGTGTCCATCGCGTTCAGTAACACGCGTTCCGATCACGTCACCGGCGCCATCAGCTATGACGTCAACCTCACCAACGTCGGCCTGGACGACATCCACGGCCCGCTGATGTTGTTGCTCGACCCGGGCGTCTACTTCAACGGTGCCATTCCCGGCAGCAGCGCCGGCCAGGGTTCGCAGTCCGACCTGTGGGTGCTCGACCTCACTGCCGCACTGCAAGCACTCGGTGGAAAGCTCGCCATTGGCGCGACACTGGCCAACCAGACGATCAGCGTGCTGCCGCCATCTTCGGCCAGCGCCTTCGGTGGCCTGGCTGGCCTGGCCCGCTTCGCGATCGGTCATGGCGTCTACGCCGTACCGATGGCGAATGTCCCGCCCGTCATCGTCAACACGCCGGCACTGGAAGCAGACAGCTTCGTCACCCCTGCCGTCATCGGTCAGCCGTGGACCGCCTCGATCGAGGCCACCGATGACGACGGTGCCGCGTTCTTCTGGGAACTCGTCAGTGCACCGCCGGGCTTCACCATTGCCTCCGGCCCGGGTTTCACCCGCGATCCCGACGGACGCTATCGCGGTGCGGCCACCCTCGCCTGGACACCTGGCCCGAATGCTGATGCCGATACCGTCATCATCATCCGCGTGCAGGACGGTCGCGGTGGCGCCTCGCTGCAAGAGCTCCACCTCCCCGTCGTCAACGGCAATCAAGCGCCGGTACTGGCCGTGGCCCAACAGGTCAGCGTGGCCGAAGGCGCGCTGCTGACTCTGCCCATCGTCGGTGCCGACGCAGATGGCGACACCCTCACTTACAGCATCGGGAACGTACCGCCAGGCGCGCAGTTCGACGCCCGGACCGGCATTCTCTCCTGGCGCCCGGGTTACCGGCAGGCAGGCGTGTATGCCGATATCACCGTCACGGTATCCGATGGAAAATCCATCGTCAGGCAGGCCTTCACCATCACCGTCACGCAGGCCCAGCCCGACCCGGTGTTGTTGCCCGTCGCGGCGCAGACCGTTCGCGAAGGCGATACCTTCGCGCTGCAGCTTGCCGGATCACTGCCAGGCGGTACCCAGATCGACGACGGTACGGTCGTGCGCTTGTCCTACAGCGCCGCATCCTTGCCGGGTGGCATGACGATCAACCCGGAGACCGGTTGGCTCGCCTGGACGCCCGGCTTCGACCAGCACGGCGACTACAGCGTGCGCGTGCGCCTGACCGCAACCTTCGCCGCCACCGACGGCACGACAGTGGCGCGTTACGTCGAGCGCGACGTCGTACTGCATGTCCTCAATGCCAACGGTGCGCCACGTTTCGACGCCAACATCGAGTCGCCGTGGAACATCGTCGAAGGGCAGCCGCTGCGGATCAGTGTCTTTGCCTTCGATCCGGACAACGCACAGTTCGCCCCGGCCGTGCGCCTGGGCGCGTCGGCACCAGCGACCAGTCACGACGGCTTCATCGTGCCGCCGAGCGTCACCTATCAGGTCCTGGGACTTCCGGCTGGCGCGACGTTCGATCCGCAGACGCTCGAACTGGTGTGGACGCCCGGCTACAGCCAGGCGGGTACCTATTACGTCACGGTGATCGCCACTGACGACGGCGATGGCCTGGGAACGCCGGCGACCAGCCGGGTCACCATCCCGATCGTGGTCGCGGACACGAACCGCGCCCCGGTGATCGGAGCGATCGCCAATGTGTTCGTCGACAAGGGGGCAGTACTCGAGATACCCGTCGATATCCAGGATGTCGACGGCAATGCGATCGCCTACACCCTGTCCGGATTACCGCGGTTCGCGACCTTCCTGCCCGATGCTTCGGCGCCGGTCGGGCACGTGCGCGGCGTCATCCGCGTTGCGCCGGGTGCCAACGACCGTGGCGACTACACGATCACGATCGTCGCTCGCGACGATGGCAACGGCGACCCCGCACGGGTCCTCACACAGGCGGTCAGCTTCGTCGTCACCGCGCGCAGCCAGACCGAAGCACCGGTCATCGACGTGCCCGGCACTGTCGTGGCCGTCGTCGGACAGACCATCTCCCTGCCCATCGTCGCCAGTGACCTGGACCAGGATGCCCTGACCCTCACGGTCGACGGGCGCCCCGTGGACGCCGTCGTCACCGCGTCTCCCACCTACGGTCACTGGATCTTGACCTGGACGCCGACTGCGGACGACATCGGCGCGCACGACATCACCCTGACCGTGACAGACCGCGGGCTCCCTCCGCAGGATGCCGGCCACACGAACCCCGCATCGCCGCTCCCCAACGTCACCGTGCGTACGCTGAAGATCGTCGTGCGCGCCGCCAACAGCGCGCCCGAGCTGCTCGCCGTGCAGATCAACGGACAAACGGTGCCGACCACCGGCGACGTGTCCGCGCCCGTCCAGTTCGGTGCGAATGAAGGAACGCCGCTGCTCGTCGACCTGTTCGCGCGTGACGTCGATGCCGATGCGATTCGTTGGACCGTCGCCGGTCTTCCCGATGGCATGACCCTGAACGTCCCCACGGACGGAACGCGGGCGACGCTTCAGTGGACTCCTGGCCAGTTCGCTGCGCAGTCCGGCAACATTCCGGGCGGCGCTCCGGGCCAGTACCGCTTCACCGTGACAGGCAGCGACGGCAGCGCGCAGTTCGCGCGTACCTTCGTCGTGACCGTCGCCAACGTAAATCAGGCGCCCGTGATCCTTCCAATGCCGTTGCAGTTGGCGAACGAAGGTTCGACGTTGACCTTCACGCTGCGGACCGCCGATGCCGACGGCGACCCGACCCGCATCGCCTTCATCCAGGACGACCAGACCCCCGCGGGCGTCATGTTCGACCCGACGACGGGCCAGTTCGAATGGACGCCCGCTGCCGGCACCGTGGACAACGCGGTGCAAGGTTCGCGTGACTTCACGTTCCGCTTCGTCGTTACCGATGGCGGACTGAGTACCACCCGCACCGTCAACGTGCGCGTCTTCGACACCAACCGCGTGCCCGAGCTCTCGGTCGCGAGCCATGCGCTGGTCGTCGGTCAGGAGTGGAAGGTACCCGTCGCGCTGGGTGGACCGGCGCCGGGGGGCATCGCAGTCTCCGACGCTGACGGCGCCGTGCAGACGGCCGCCCTCGTCGTCTCGTTCCAGGGCCTTCCCGAAGGTGCCAGCTACGATGCGGTAACCCAGCGGTTGTCCTGGACGCCTGGTTCCGGACAGATCGGCGATTTCGTCGTCACCGCCCAGGTCTCCGATGGGTTCTCGACGGCATGGAAGTCGTTCACGCTGCGCGTCGCCGCCGACGCCGCCTCGAATGCACCGTCGATTCTGGTCGACGCGGTACCGGGAACGCCTCTGCTGCCCGGCCAGGTCGTGCAGGTGTCCGTGCGCGCGTCGAGCTTTGCACCGGTGACCGGCATGACTGTGCAGGTGCGCGGGATTGGAACCGATCCGGACACCTGGCAAACCGTCGTGCTCGATAGGAGCGGAAGGGTCCGCTTGACCGCATCGCGCCCCGGCCTTATCGACGTGCGCGTCGTGGCCACCGATGCCGATGGCTTCACCGCCACACGACAAACCGCTTTGCGGGTCCGCGATCCGCAAGATACGGCAGCACCGGAGCTCGCGTGGGCCGCCGGTCTCGCCGGTACTTCCGCCAATGGAAGCCCGGTCGTTGCTGGCGCTGCGTTGCCAGTGCTCGCCGCGATCGGCGATCTCCAGCTGGCCGGCTATCGCCTACAGGCCGCCAGCATTGACGGCGGCGCGTGGCAGACGCTCGCCGCAGTGGAGACCGGATCGCAAGCCGTGGATGGCACGCTGCCGATCTATACGCTCGATCCGGCCACCTGGAACAACGGCATCTACCGGTTGCGCCTGACCGCGTGGGATCTGGTTGGCCGGACCAGCGAGATCGAATCGCGCGTCACCATCGATTCCACCGCCAAGACCTTTGATAGCGGCGCGCAGGACGCCACATACCAACTTGGTGGACACGCCTTTAGCGTTGTACGGACCACTGCCGGCCCCAACGGCGGCGACTTTGGGAACCAGGGCCTGCAAGGCATCGATACGGGCCTGCGTTCAGATCAGCCTGACGTCACGTCGACGGGCGCCATGTATGCATGGACCGAAGGCTCCGTGTTCTGGTTGCGCATGCCTGCCTCGCTCGGCGGCAACGCTGCCGTCGCCAATCTCAGGTTCACCCTGCAGACCACCGCGCACCCCATGGCCGGCACGGCGAACGCACCGATGGTGTACCGCGCCGGATTCGCGGCAGACCAGGGCTGGACGCTCGCAGTGTCGTTCGACGAACCGCTCTCGCGCCAAGGGTCCCATCTCTACAGCCAGATCGGCGGCCTGCCTTGGCGTCCCTCGGGTTATGTGCTGACCGCGCCGGACGGTACACGCTACGGGCTGGATGCTGCGGGCAAGGTACAGACCGTGAGCTTTACCGATGGTGTTCAATGGCTGGTCTCGGACAGTGGCATCGCGGTCGTCGGTGGCACGCAACGCCTGGAATTCATGCGTGACGCCTCCGGCCGGATCGTCCGGATCGTCGGTCCGCAGGCGAATCCTGCGACCGTTACCACCACGGTCTACGGTTACGACAAGGCTGGGCGGGTCGTCCTCGCGCGCTCGCTCGATACCGATCAACCCGCGAAGGCCTACGGCTACGGCAGCGACGGCAAGCCATATACCGATGTCCTCGCAGCACATCTCGGTGCGTCCACGCAGTGGAACAACCCGGGCAACGCATGGACGGGCGTCCTCTCCGCAGATACGACTGCGGTCGGTTTCATCGTGCGCGACAGCGAGCTGGCTTCCAGCGTAAAGGTCGCCGGCGCAGCCGGCGCCCTGACCGTGGCGGTACGCGTCACGCTCGCAGATGCCAACAGCGGCGTGGACGTGGTCGGTGGGACGATCGTCGGCCGTACCCTGCACGACGGCGTGCTGACCCTGCTCGTTCGCATCGACGCCGCCGGCCTCAAACTCGTCCGTTTGCACGGCGCGGGACAAGCGAGCGTACGTGTCGCCATGCCCGGCGACCTCGATGGCAACGGGTCGATCGACGGTAACGATGCAAGCGCGTATGCCGCCGCAGCGATCAGCCAGGCCCGCGTGGCCGACCTCACCGGCGACGGCGTCATCGATCAGTCCGACCGTCAGATTCTCTACGCCAACTATGGCTGGAAGGCCAATGCAGCGCCGCAGGTCCATGCCGATCTCCCGGCGACGCTCACCCATGCCGGCCTCGGTGTCGCGATCGGCCTCGACGGCGTGGCGACGGATCTCGAGGGGGATGCCATTTTCTGGCGGATCCTCGGCGCCGAGCACGGCACTGCCGTGTTGGGTGCCGATGGACGCTCCGTGATCTTCCGGCCCGACGCCGGCTACACGGGGCCGGCGTCCATCCTGCTCAGCGCCGACGACGGGTATTCGACATCGTCGTCGATCCGTCTGCCTGTCACGGTCAGCGCCGCACGCATGACCGGCATCCACCTGGTCGCACCGGGTAGCACGTTGCCGGGCCAGAGCGTGCCGCTGCGTGCCACGGTCGACTTCGAAGACCAGACAGGCGTCGACGTCAGTGCCGATCCGGGCTTCCTGGCGATGTATCTGGCGACACTGCAACCCGGTGCTTCCGGTAACCTGCCCGCGCGCCTGGACGATGCGCAGGACCTGCTCGTCACGCTGGGCAAGGGCCCTGTCTTGATTGTGGCCAGTCACACCGCATCCGACGGCTTCATCGTTCGCGACGTCCGGGTCGTCAACATCATCGACCCCACAACCGCCACGCCGGCGGTCATGCCGGAGGTGTATCCCGGTTCGTTCACGCTCGCCAAGGGAGGCACCCGCCAGCTCAAGGTGCACGCCGACGATCCGATCACCGAGGCATCGGTGGATATCCACGCGCAGGCCATCTACCTGTCCAGCAACGACGCGATCGCCACCGTCGATGCCAATGGCCTGGTCACCGCGCATGCGAATGGCCATGCGACGATCTTCGTCGTCTACGTGTACACATCGCGCCTTTCCGATGGCACGTTGCTCCAGCAGACGATCGGCATGGCCCAAACCGTTATCTCGGTCGAACTGGCCCAGCTGCAGTCGACGCCGCAAGCCATCGAGGTTTCCGCCGAAACGGGCGCCGTCGTGATGGCGCCCACGGGCGAAACCGTCATGATTCCCCCCCAAGCGCTGAGTGCGGACACCACGGTTTCCATCCAGCGCATCACGCTGGGCGATCCGTCGTGGCCCGGTACGGCGCAGGTCCCGGCACAGGGAGTCCTGGAGCCGCTGGCCGCCTTCAAGCTAGACCTGGGCAAGGACGGCACGGCGTATCCGCTGCAGTTGGCCATTCCCGTCCAGCAGACCGCCAATCCAGGCGACGAAGTGCTGTTCCTGCGCAAGGGCCAGGTGCCCAACGCAGACGGCACGTTCACCGACACCTGGTGGATCGTCGACAACGGTTTCGTCGGCGCCGATGGCATCGCGCGGACTGCAAGCCCGCCGTTCGACGGCGTGAGCTTCTCCGGCGAGTACTACGTCATGCGCGGGATGCCCGGCGTCATCTCCGGCAAGTACGAAGTAGGCGTGGCAGCGGCCACCTGGCTCACGTTCGGCGGAACTGGCCTCTCGATTGCCGGTGGCCTGCTGGGCGCGTCCTTCCAGTCGGATCTGATCGACGCGATCGCACAGGCCGCGACCAGCCTGTTCGTCGGTGCGTACCACTTCGGCATTCCGCAGTCAGCGGACGTGGAGGTCCCGCAGGTCGGTCCCGACCAGATCGGTAAAATCAGCACAGGCAAAATTCTTCCGTCGGTGCAGATCCCCGGAAATACGATTCCGTTGCCGAACATCACCGGGCTGGCCGCTGTACCAGGCTTCAACCAGGTCACGCTGACCCTCGACAACGCGCAGGCTGCACCCTACACGAGCACGCTCGTGCTGCGGGCAATCTTTCCCGATGGCTCGCGTGTCGACATCAAGACCTTCCCTGGTACGACAACCGGCAGCGTGACCGTCCAGGTTCCGGCGGATATGGCCGTCGGCGTGATCCGCTGGCAGTTCTTCCGCGTCTATGCGGCAAACACGCTCAATCCGTCGGGCGTAGCCGTCAGCGGGGCTACCCGCGAATTCTCGGGTAATGTGTACAAGATCACTCCGCAACCGAACATCGTGGCGGTGCTGAGCCGGACCGGCGTCGACTTCCTTCGTGAGAACAAGGTCGTCGGGCAAGTGAATCTCCTGGAGCGACTTGGCGACGCAACGTTCAACGATTACCTGAGCGGAACCAAGGTCCAGCCGATCGCATTCTCCGACGACTTCACCCGTGCCTATGTCGGTGGCAATGGCGTGATCTACGTCATCGACACCATCACCTTCCGCATCTTCCAGACCATCCCCGTGACGGGTGGGAAGAACATCACCAGCCTGGTCGCGGCAGGTGGCAAGCTGCTGGTTGGCGAAGGCGCGACGTCCGGTGTGGGGGCGGGCAACTACCAGTTGCGCGTCGTGGATATCGATCCGACGAGCAAGACCTTCAGACAGGTCATCTCGGTACAGGGCACCGGTATCGAGGCCTCGGTCTATGGCGTCGCCGCCATGGAGATAGGCCCCGATGGCCATACCCTGATCGTGGCAGTACCAAAGAACGCGAACAGCACCCAACTGGGCGACAGGACCAAGCGCGGCGATGTCCTCATCTTCGACCTGACCACGCTGGTCATGGCGACCGGGCGCATCGCCCCCGCCATCGTCGCGGCGCTGGACGGCGACGGCATCAGCGGCAAGTCGCCCCAGCGCATCGTGGCCACCACGGACGCCGACCACTATCTGGTGACCAATGTCGCGGACTACAGCCGCGGCTTGTCCACTCTCGTCCTCAGCCGCGACAGCAGTGGAAACGTGACCTCGGCCACGCTGACCGCAATCGACTTGTCGCAACCGCTCAACGCAATCATCTCCGACCGCCTGGACATCCAGCGCGCCCAGAGTGTGGTCATGGTGGTGCACGACGGTGTGGAATACGCCATCGTTTCGGACGACAACTACAACTTCAACGACCCGTACTACAGGGCGATGTTCGAGGCGCCCGACTTCCTCTACCCGCCGTACGGCCCGCCGGTCGCTTATGGTGGCAGTGCCAGCGCCAAGAAGGTGTCTGTCGGCGGAAAGCTGGGCATCATCCGGGATCCGTTCGGCAAACAGGGCACAGCACAGTACCTAGGTGCCACGCTGCCGCTGGACGGCTACGGCATCATCAACCTCAGCCTGACCGCTGACGGCACGGTGCTGGTCGGCCAGTTGAAAGGCGGCTTCGGCACCGTGGATCCCTCACGGCAGAACCCCAACCTGGTGCACAGCTGGAGTATCGACGCCCTACTCAAGGCCACCCTGGCGATGTCGGACAAGGAGCGCCAGTCGCACCACATCGCGATCGACGAACCCGGCGAGCAGAACATCCCGGTCAAGGCAAGCCCGCCTGCAGGAACCGAGATCAGTACGGGTGCGGAGACGGACACGGAGATCAGTTTCATCACCGGCAGCGGCCTGAAGGCCGATGGCACGGCCGTCAATGCGATGTCGCTGACGATCCCGGGTGCGTCACATGCCCTCACCTACGTGACAATCGAGGTCGATGCGACCATCGCCAAGTTCCTCAAGGCCAGTAGCGGCAGCGAGCCGCTGACCTCGCACACCCTGGTCATCGCCGCTGGCGGCAGCGCCACCTTGTCGGTGGATGCAAAAACGATTCTGGAGATGTATCCAGGCAACACGTTGTCGACCAAGACGGCGGACGAACTGTATGGCGGCCAGATCACCGTCACCACCATGGTTAACGGCCAGAAAAAGATCGTGGTGTACCAGATCGTTCGCTGGGTGAACCTGACCGATGCGGTGGCGGTACTTAAAATGGTCGACCCGAACAACGTGGCGTTCCAGCCGCGCAATGTTCTCGTTAGCGGCGTTGGGCTGACAGACCAAACGCCCGACTACGCAGGCGTCCAGTTCCAGAACACCCTGGCAGATGGCGTTGGCGGCCAGGTCCGTACCAAGGAAGTGCAAGTCATCCTGCCGTCCTCCATGCATCTGAGCCTGTCCGATCACGGCGCGAGTACCGAATTTGGCTTCGGCTCCAGCACTGCGGTGACGGCAGGCACGGCGTCATGGACCTTCGACCCGGATTTGAACGGCACCTTCAACTCTGGCGCATCCTCGTACTCGTTAGACACGCTGGACATCATCAACGCGGACGGCACGACGATCGGGTCATTGAACGTGCAAGGCAAGAAGACCAAGCAAGTTGTGGTAAACCTAAACTACACCGGCTTCAAGGCCGAGATGGTTCGCATCTTCACGACATCGGGCATATTCTCCGGGAACACGCCTAGTTACAATCAAACAGGCGTGTACTACGCCGTCGGCGCGGCAGCGCAAGCCCAGAGCAGCTGGGGGACTAGCTTTATGGCCGGATCTCTCGAGGTCAGCCCCGAATTCCTTAAGTACTTTGCAAAATTCTTCAACAACCAATACACAGTCCCGGCACCGGGTGCTGCGCTGACCGGATTGCAGAAGGATTTTGACAATGCCGTCAACAAGGCATTCAACGACATGGCGGACAGCGTGCGTAGGATGTACGCGTCAGTGGGCAAAGGCATCACGTTTGAGAACGACCTACCACCGGGCACCACGACGTGGACCGAAGGTCCGATGGTCGAGTGGGCCGACGTGGGGAAAGGCAATGCCGGCTACGTGTTGGCGCCGAACGGCATGCGTTTCGATACCCAGCGTGGTTCCGGTCCCAAGCAGGGGTGGCTCGATTCCGTTCTGCGAACCGGAACACCGGGTGCACCTGCCATTCCCGAGATGGCAAAGGAGTGGGCGCTCACCGACGCGGTCAACCAGACTGTCAACCAAACCGTGCATGTTGCCATCGGTAGCGGTTTCATCTGGGACGGTAATACTACGCTGGGCGCGTTCATCGCATCGACTGTCGCGCACGAGCTAGGTCACACCTTTGGCCTCGGTGAGGGTTACCTGCTTGACTCATCAGGAGCCTTGAAACGGGCAAATGCCATGAGCCAACCCAACGTCATGAATGCGACCGATAAGGCCTACAACGGTAAGCTGGGCTTCACCACGGAGCAACAGAGCGTCCTTCAGTCCGCCGTGGGCCTCCAGCCGAGTGCCACCACCTCGACCGGGCTGACGCCACTTGCAGCAGCGATCGCGTTCTATAAGAACTATTACTATCTCGGTGCGTCAACTAACGCCCTTCCCCGGATTTCAACGACGTACGTTGCGCCGGTCGGCCCACCCTCTACCCCATCGGCGTCGAGTCCCGAACGGTTCGCAGCCGTGCCACAGACGACGATGCTGACCACTCAACAGGCGCCAACGGTAACTCCGGTAGCGTTGACGACCGAGTGGACTGCACGCGGCGATGTCGATATCGCAAGTGGTCGCCTGGTCGTGCGCGAAACCGCCGGTAGCCAGTCGCGGGTCGGCAAGGTGTTCGTCGTGGGAGCGACCGACCGCTTCCTGCGCTTCACGATCGATGCGGCATCGCTGCAGGCCGGCAGCGGCATCCCGCAAGATGCTTTCGAAGCATTGCTGTTGGACGCAGCAACCGGTCAATCGGTGGCCGGCGCGATCGCACTGTCGCGGACGGATGCCCTGCTCAACCTGCAGGGCGACGGCCAGGCATTCCTCGCCCAGGGCGTCACCTTCAAGACCAATGCGGACGGCAGCCGCACCTACCTAATCGACATCAGTGGTCTGCCCGCCGGGACGGCCGTCGCGCTCTCGTTCGACATCCTGGGCTTCGGCGCGCTCGGCAGCCAGGTCGTCATCAGCGACATCGCGCTTATGGCCGATCCGCATGCGGTGGACGATGCGTTGACCACCAACGAGGACGCCGTGACACGTCTCGACGTGCTCGGTAACGACTCCAGTACGGCAGGCAGCCGTGTCGTGGTGGTCACGCCGCCCACGCACGGGACCCTGACGCTGCGCGACGACGGCAGCTTCGACTACACACCGGACGCGCTCTGGTGGGGCCAGGACGCGTTTACCTACCTGCTCGACAATGGCAAGGTGCAGTCGAACGTGGCAACCGTGTCGATCGAAGTGCGCAAGGTCAATCATGTGCCCAGCGCCGGCGATGCCAGCGTGTCGCTGCAGGAAGACGGCTCTGTCGCGATCGACCTGTCACGCCACGCCACCGACCTGGACGGCGATACGCTCGAGTACCGCATCGTCGACGGGCCGCTGCATGGCAGCGTAGTTCGCCAGCCGGACGGAACCTTCCTCTACTCTGCCAACCCTGGTTTCCACGGCGAGGACAGCTTCACCTTTGTTGCCAACGACGGTCAGTCGGACTCGACTATCGGCACGGTCAGGCTGCAGGTGCAGCACGTCAACCACGCGCCGGTCGCCCAAGACGCCACACTGCCTTCGCTAGAGGAACAAGCGCTCGACGGAAACCTCATGGCCTGGGTCACCGATCGCGACGGCGACGCGTTAACGGTCGAACTGGTGAGTGGCCCCGCCCACGGCAACCTGGTTCTGAACCCGGACGGCAGCTTCCGCTACGTGCCGGATGCGCTGTTCCGTGGCCAGGACGTCTTCACCTACCGGGTCAGCGACGGCCTGGCAAGCTCCGCAATCGCGACGGTTACCATCGTCATGGCACCGGTCAATCACCTGCCCACCGCCGGTGATATCGCACTGCGTGTCCAGGGTGACGGCGCCGTTGCGTTCGACCCACTCGCCCATGCGGCCGATGTCGACGGAGACACGCTGGGCGTGATCGTCATTGATGGTCCGTCACATGGAACGCTCACGCGCGCGGCTGACGGCTCGTACACGTATCGTCCCAAGACCTACTTCGCGGGCGATGATCGCCTGACCTTCGTCGTAGACGACGGAACCGGGCGCTCGCAGTTGGCTACGGTCACTTTCACCGTGCTGCCGCTGAACCATGTAGCCACCGCAGTGAACGATGTCGCCACCACCGACCAGGGCGTGCCCGTGGTCATCGCGGTCCTATCCAACGACAGCGACATCGACAACACCACCGGGCTCAATGCGGACACGCCGAAGGCGCCCAATGCGGGGCTCACCGCGCGCGTCGCAGTGCCGCCCGCCCATGGAACGCTTGTCGTCAATACGGATGGCACCCTGACCTATACGCCCGACGACGGATTCTTCGGGACCGATACGTTTGCCTATGTCGCCAACGACGGTGAGCTCGACTCGGCCGTTGCGTCTGTCAGCATCACCGTACGCCAGACCAACCACGCACCGATCGCCGCGAACGATGCCTACACCACCGTGCAGGGCCAGCCGCTGGTCTTCGTGCCGACATCGAACGACACCGATGCGGACGGCGATCGCCTGCGCACGATCATCGTCAACGGACCGGTGCATGGAAAACTCGTCTGGGGCAGCGACGGCTCGTTGACCTATACGGCCGACGCCGACTTCGTGGGCACCGACACCCTCACCTACCAGGCCAGCGACGGCAAATCGCTGTCCAACGTGGCGACGGTGCGCCTGACGGTGTCGGCGGCCAACCAGGTCCCGGTCGCAGTCAACGACAGCGTGCGCGTGCACAACAACCAGACTGCGCGGATCGACGTGCTTGCCAACGACCGCGATGCGGACGGCGATGCGCTGAAGGCCGCGATCGTCTCCGCGCCGAAGCACGGAACGCTGACGAGGAATGCGGATGGCACATTCAGCTATTCCGCTGACTGCCTGTTTACCGGCACCGACACGTTCACCTACGTGGTCAGCGATGGGAAGGCCAATTCGAACACCGCGACGGTCACGGTCACAGTGCTGGGCCCGAACCTGCCGCCGCTTGCGTTCGACGATGTGGTGGACCTCAAGGAGAACGGTTCGGTACGGATCGATCCAACCGCCAACGACTGGGATATCAATGGTGACGACCTGCAGGCCGTGCTGGTCTGCGGCCCGAGCCACGGTCGCCTGTCGCTCAATCCGGACGGTACGTATACGTATACGCCGGACGCCAACTGGTACGGCCTGGACGGCTTTACCTATCAGGCGTTCGACGGTCAGTACCGTTCGAACCCGGCAATGGTCTGGATCCGCGTGGCGCCTGTGAACCAGGCGCCGGTCGCAGCTGCGGATGCCTTCACCGTCCGTGCCGGCGTGGCAACGCGCCTGGACGTGCTCGCCAACGACAGCGATGTCGACGGCGACGACCTGACCGCGAAGCTCGCCACCTCGCCGAAGAACGGCACGCTTACCCGCAACCGCGACGGCAGCTTCAGCTATACGGCCAAGTCCGGCTTTATCGGGACCGACACGTTCACGTACGTTGCAACCGATGGCGCACTCGACTCCAGGCCGGTCACCGTCAGCATCACGGTACTGGCGCCGAACCGTGCGCCCGTGGCCAAGGACGACAAGGCCACCACCATGGCCGGTGCCGCCGTGCGCATCGATGTGCTCGGCAACGACAGCGATGCCGACGGCGACCGCCTCGCCGCCCTGCTGGTCTGCGCGCCGTCCCACGGCAAGCTCACGCTCAACGCCGATGGCAGCTACACCTACACCCCCGACAAGGGCTGGTACGGCACCGACAGCTTCAGCTACCGGGCGACCGACGGCGACGCGCAATCTGGCGTGGCGATGGTCAGCATCACGGTGCAGAAGTTGAACCGCGCACCCACCGCCCAGAGCGCCTCGTTCCAGGTGCAGAAGGACGGCAGCGTGCGGATCGACTTCGACTGCCTGGTCAACGACCCGGACGGCGACGCGCTGACGCTGAGCCTGACCAATCCGTCGAAGGGTTCACTGACACGCAACCGGGATGGCAGCTACACCTATCGTCCGAAGAGCGGCTTCATCGGTACCGACACGTTCACCTACTCGGTCAGCGACGGCAAGATGACTGCCAGTGCAAGCATCACCCTGGTGGTGTCCAAGAACCCGCCCCGCGACAATGCAATGAGCATTGTTGTCGGTGCATCGGCCTCTGCCGGAAGCGTCCAGGGCGGTGGCTACATCGTGGTCAACCTGGGAGCGTCCAGCCAGCCCGTGATCGACTGGACGGCCACGGCCGGAACATACCCGACGGGACTGGGAAACACTGGATGGGCCGCGCTGCTGGGCGGCGCGGTGTCGGGGATCGATCTGCTGGTTGCACAGACAGGTCTGGTGGTGCGGCGCGACTGAGCGATGGCCGCCGCCTTACCGGGCGGCGGCCATTGAAATTCATATCGAGGCAAGATGTCTCAAGAACCGGAGACCGCAACATGCAAGCCCGTCGATTGATCGTTATTGCCACCCTGACCATGGGACTACTGATGAACCACCCATCCGCCGCGCAAAGTCGCCCCTCCGTCACCGAAGTGCCTGATGCCGGTATCCCGGAAGGTCGGCCCATCAACCCATATTGGTCTCATGTTGGCATGTCGATGCGGGCGCTGGAGCGAGCCTACATCGAATCGTATGAGCAGTCCGGATTCCGGCTGTCCAGGCGGGATGTGTCGCCGCCCCCAGGCAACTGGTTGATCGAACTCACGTTTCAGTTGAAGAGTGCGCCGAAGGGACCCGACGCGCCTGGCACCATACTGCGCATCTCTAGCCCCCAGCCAGCCAGATGCGGATGCTCCGTGAGCAGGCTAGACTTCAGGTGGGCTGACACCGGCAGTTCCGATCTGGCAGCGTCCGCACGGGGAGAACGTCTTCTCATCAAAGCCGATACCGCTGCGCTGGCAAAGGTCAGGCAACGGTTGGGGGTAAGCTTGCCCGTTATCGAGCTCACACCCCCAGACTCACACAAAAGGACTGCATCGCCGCTCGCCGAATGATCCTGGCGTCCACCTGACCCCGGCGTTTCTCATCCACGGCGCATCTCGCGGCACAAATTTAGTCAGAAAGCGAGACAGTCGGCGACACGCCTCATACCGGCATGTCGCCGCGAGCCCTGGAACGCGCCGGCCACTCCGCGGACTGTTTCTTTACCGGCACCGACACGTTCACCTACGTGGTCAACGATGGGAAGGCCAATTCCAACACCGCGACGGTCACAGTCACGGTGCTGGGCCCGAACCTGCCGCCGCTTGCGTTCGACGATGTGGTGGACCTCAAGGAGAACGGTTCGGTACGGATCGACCCAACCGCCAACGACTGGGATATCAACGGTGACGACCTGCGGGCCGTGCTGGTCTGCGGCCCGAGCCACGGTAGCCTGTCGCTCAATCCGGACGGGACCTATACGTATACACCGGACGCCAACTGGTACGGCCTGGACGGCTTTACCTATCAGGCGTTTGACGGTCAGTACCGCTCGAACCCGGCAATGGTCTGGATTCGCGTGGCGCCTGTAAACCAGGCGCCGGTTGCAGCTGCGGATGCCTTCACCGTACGTGCTGGCGTGGCAACGCGCCTGGACGTGCTCGTCAACGACAGCGATGTCGACGGCGACGGCCTGACCGCGAAGCTCGCCACCTCGCCCAAGAACGGCACGCTGACCCGCAACCGCGACGGCAGCTTCAGCTATACCGCGAAGTCCGGCTTTGCCGGGACCGATACGTTCACGTACGTGGCAACCGATGGCGCACTCGACTCCAGGCCGGTCACCGTCAGCATCACGGTACTGGCGCCGAACCGTGCGCCAGTGGCCAAGGACGACAAGGCCACCACCATGATCGGTGCCGCCGTGCGCATCGATGTGCTCGGCAACGACACCGATGCCGACGGCGACCGCCTCGCCACCCTGCTCGTCTGCGCACCGTCCCATGGCAAGTTGTCGCTCAATGCCGATGGCAGCTACACCTACACGCCCGACAAGGGCTGGTACGGCACCGACAGCTTCAGCTACCGGGCGACCGATGGCGATGCGCAGTCGGGCGTAGCCATGGTGAACATCACGGTGCAGAAGGTGAACCGCGCACCCACCGCCCAGAGCGCCTCGTTCCAGGTACAGAAGGACGGCAGCGTGCGGATCGACTTCGACTGCCTGGTCGACGACCCGGACGGTGATGCGCTGACGCTGAGCCTCACCAATCCGTCGAAGGGTTCACTGACGCGCAACCGCGATGGCAGCTATACGTATCGGCCGAAGAGCGGCTTCATCGGTACCGACACGTTCACCTACTCGGTCAGCGACGGCAAGATGACTGCCAGTGCGAGCATCACCCTGGTGGTGTCGAAGAGCCCGCCCCGCGACAATGCGATGACTATTGTTGTCGGTGCGTCGGCCTCTGTCGGAAGCGTCCAGGGCGGTGGCTACATCGTCGTCAACCTCGGGGCGTCTAGCCAGCCCGTGATCGACTGGACGGCCACGGCTGGAACGTACCCAACGGGACTGGGGAACACTGGATGGGCCGCGCTACTGGGCGGCACGGTGTCGGGGATCGATCTGCTGGTTGCGCAGACAGGTCTGGTGGTGCGGCGCGACTGAGCGATGGCCGCCGCCCCCGACGGGCGGCGGCCATTGAAATCGTTATAGGGGGCAAGATGTCCCAAGAACCGGAGACCGCAACATGCAAGCCCGTCGATTGATCCTGATCGCCACCATGACCCTGGGATTATTGATGAACCACTCATCCGCCGCGCAAAGTCGTCCTTCCGTTACCAAAGTGCCTGATGCCGGCACGTCGCAGCAGATCCCCGAAGGTCGGCCCATTCCTCAACAGTGGCCTCATATCGGCATGTCGATGCGGGCGCTGGAACGCGCTTACATCGAATCCTATGAGCAGTCTGGATTCCGCCTGGCAAACCGCCACAGGCGGTCGTATCCCAACGGCATTTGGAATATCGAGCTCGTGTTCCAGCTGAAGAGTGCGCCGAAGGGACCTGACGCGCCTGGCACTACGCTCAGTATCTTGATCAGTCGGCCGGACGCATGTGGCTGCTCCGTTACGAGAGAAAGTTTCATAGGGGCCGATGCCTATAGTCCGGATCCGACATTAGTCGCACGGGGAGCGCGTGCGCTCATCAAAGCCGATACGGCCGCTTTGGCAAAGGTCCGGCAACGGTTGGGAATGAGCTTGCCTGCTATCGATATGCCCAAACCCTGATATTACTGCCTCCGAGACACGCGCTATCCCTCCGCAGCAATAGTGGATACCCGTGACGACGGCTTAGCCGACTCAGGCCGCCTGGGACATTTCACGCATACGTCTCCAGCGTTATGGGCTGCAGTCTGATGGCCCCTTGCAAACCCCTTGCGCGTTGCCGGCGCCTGTCGAGTCTGGGTGCTTCGGCCCTGTCGGAAGCGTCCGGGGCGGTGCCTACATCGTCGTCAATCTGGGCACGTCCAGCGCCAACCCGCGATCGACTGGACCTCCACGGTGGGAACGTACCCGACCGGACCGGGCGGCAGGAGATGGTCCGCGCTGTTGGGCGGCCCCCTATCGGGGATCGATCTGCTGGTTACGCAGACAGGTCTGGTGGTGCGGTGCGACTGAGCGATGTATGCGCCGCGCTAGTGATTCCTTTCATTGACGTGTCACATACAGGTGTTACCCCGCAGGCCCTGGAAAGCGCATATCTCGAACCTTATGAACAGCCCGGATTGCATCAAACCAACCGCCGCATGGACTCGTCTCCAACAAACTACGCGATCGTTATCTCTGTCCCTGAGTTATCTCATACCGGCATTACGCCGCAGGCGCTGGAACGTCTCTACGTCGAATCTTATGAACGGTCGGGATTCCGTCTAACCACCCGTCGCATGGAGTGGCATCCAGTCGGCTACTGGGAGATCATCCTCGCATTCAAGTGGAGGAAGGGACCGACGGGACCCGACGCGCCTGGCATCACGTTGGCAATGAGCGTCTCCGCAGCGACTGGATGCGCCTGCCGCATGAGCAGGGCAAGCATCAGGGGGCTCTATCAAGAAAGTCCCGATCAGGCGATATTCTTGCGGGGAATGGATATTGTCGCCAAAGCCGATGCGGCTGCGTCGGTAAAGGTACGGGAACGATTGGGCGTGAGCTTGCCGGACGTGGTTCTACCCCCACACTGACGCCAGCGTCGTGCCGATCCTCAAGCAAGACATGCGCCCACGGGTTCCAAAGAACCATGTCACGCTGGAAATACTTGGGACCGTCGCTCTTCGCCGCCGCTTTCGTTACATCTGCGGGTTTGCCGATCGCCAAAGTAAACTGCTCACCGCGATAAGGCGACGCCAGCAGACTGAAAAACAGATGGTGACGTGGGATGCCTGAAGTGCAGCTGCAACGGATTCGATCAAGCCGCTGTGGCAGTCAGGCGCGGCATTCCGCCTGACAGCAACATAAGCTGGCCCCGACCCAGGACATGCCAAGCACGCCCAGTGCCAGCCCGCTACGCCATCAAGTCATGGCTCACCGCGTTATCGCGTCGACCCATCGATCACCACCGAATGCAATCCATCCCGTCTCACCTGCCCGGGACCGAATTGACTCACCTTGCCATCCTTGAGCACCACCGCGTAATCGGTGTGCGTCATGGACACGCGCGTGCGGTGACGATTGAGGTAATTGAGCACTTCAAAGTCGCCCAGCGTCCGGATTGAATCCGGACGGCCAAGCGTGGCGATCACCTGGTCGCGGCTGGCACCGATGTCGATCGTGGTGATTTTATGGCCGGTGGTCTGGCAGCCGGCGACTGCGGCCGCCAGGGCGACCGCACAAAGTATCCCTTTCATGTTTTTCCCCTGTTTCCGGTCGACGCCGTCGGCGAACCGTGCGAAATTGTAGCCGCCGCGAGCGCACTTGGCACGTCACCCGTGGGGTGCGAAAATGCCGGCCGTACAGGGGGAAATTCGCAAAACGACCAATCCGCGACCGGCATGCCGGTCGCGTCGCTGTGTCGTGAGGCCCAAAGACGGGCCGGCCCCTCCTGCGCCTGGCGAAAGGATTTGGGGTGCTGGTCGAACGTTTGGTTATGCAAGGCATGTCACCTGTGACTCTTCTGCGCCGCGGGCGGGTTGCGTGCACGCCATGCCGGGGCATCCCCGCTCGCTTGCCCATCCTGCTGGCGCTGCTGCTGGCTCCCTGCCTGCACGCAGAGCCGTCCCCGCAGGTGGTTTCGCTGGGCGAGCTCTTTGCGCTGGCCCGTGACAGCGAACCCGGATACGACGCCGCACAGGCCAATCTCGCCGCTGCGCGAGCGCGGGTGCGGCAGGCCTACGGCGCCATGCTGCCGCAGATCTCTGCGACCGGCAGCACCAACGGCAACAACCGCCGCTATGAAACCTTGGATACGACAACGGCAACGCTGCATGACGACTACCACGCGCGCACCGGCCAGCTGAGTCTCAACCAACCGATCTGGCGCAGGGCGAACCGCGTTGCGCTGTCCCAGGCTGGCAGCGCCGCAGACCAGGCCAACTGGCAGTTGGCCGACACTGAGCAGCAACTCTACGCCAAGCTCGCCACGGGCTGGTTCGAGCTGATGGAGGCGCGCGACGCTGTCGATTTCAACGCGGCCCAACGCGATGCCTTGAAGGCGCAATGGAACATCGCGCGGCGATCGGCCGAACTTGGCGCCAAGTCGCAGCCGGAGGCCGACGACGCACGGGCGAAATACGAACAGGCCGACGCCGACGCGCTTTCTGCGGAAATGGACGTCCAGACCAAGTTGGCGGCGATCGAGCCGTGGATCGGTAATGCCGACGATCTCGTGCAACCCTGGCTGCGTGAAGATGCGCGTATTCCGGACCTGCTTGGCGAGGATATCGATGCCTGGCTCGCACAGATCGATGCGCATTGCCCTGCCCTGCGCGCTTCATCGGCCGCGGTTACCGTCGCAGAAGCGGAAATCGCCAAGCAGCGCGCCGGGCATTTGCCGACGCTCGATTTCGTCGCCAGCTATGGCAACAACGATCAGAACGTGGGTAATTTCCCCGGGCAGCCGGGTTATCGCATCGCCACCGTCACGCTGGGATTGCAGCTGAATGTGCCGCTGTATTCCGGCGGCACGCAGTCGGCGAAGGTAGCTGAGGCACTCGCGTTGCGCGATAAGGCGCGCGACGATTTCGAATCGGCCCGCCGACAAGCGGTGCTTAACGTGAAAACCGCCTTTCTCGGCTGGCGCGCCGGGCGCGCCCGCATGCTCGCCGCTGGCACCGCGATCGATGCGGCCCGCCAAGCACTGGCGCTGGCGACGCGCGGCACTGCGCACGGGGTCCGCACCGAGGCAGACATCCTTGCCGCCCGCCAGCAGCTCGCCGCCGCACGCCGCGACCGACGCAAGGGCAGTTACCAGCAACTCACGGCCTTCATCAAGCTCAAGGCCACGTTGGGGGATCTTTCCGGAACCGATGTCGACGAACTCGACGCCCTGTTCGTCAACGCACGCGACGACCACGACGAAATGACCGCGACCGTGGCGGAGGCTACTCGGTGAACGCGCTGCCTGACGACAGCATGGACAACGATGCAGCAAGCGTCGCCGGCGAGGTTGTGGAGGTGCCGACGCTTCCGGCCTGGGATCGATTCGTCACCGCCCGTACCTCGGATGCGTTCTGCGACGCGTGGCTTACGCTGATCTGCGAACGCTTTCCTGCGATTCGCAATGCTGCGGTGCTGGTCGAGTCGGCGGACGGAAAGAATTACGTCCCTATTGCCGTCTGGCCGTCGGCGGATGCCGGCATGTCGCGGATGGGAACCGCCGTGGGCCAGGCGCTTGCGGAACGGCGCGTGGTGATCGCTCCGGATCAGGAAACGCCGGGCATCCTGCATGTCGCCGTCCCCATCTCAGCGAACGAACGCGTCGCAGGTGCGGTTGCATTTGAGCTGTCCGGCGATGCCGGCATCGTTCCCGCACTGTTGCGTGAGGTGCATTGGGGCAGTGCCTGGCTGTCGAACCTGCTCGGCAAGCGGGATCAGGACATGGCCATCGCGGCTGGCGAGCGCACCACGGGCATCGTCCACACCCTGGCGGTGACGCTGCGCCATGCACGTTTCCAGCAAGCGCTGTTCGATCTGGTCAACGAGCTGCGCCGCCGATTCACTGCCACCCGTGTTGCTGCCGGCATCATCCGGGAAGCACACGTCACGCTTGCAGCGCTGTCCGAAGCGGCCACGTTCGAAAAATCATCTCCGCTGGTGCATGCCTATCGCGATGCCATGGCCGAAGTGTTCGACCTGGCGCAGACGATCGAGGCCAGTGGCGATGCAGGCGGCTTTCGCGCTCATGCAGAGCTCCTGCGACGAACCGGTGCAGCGTATCTGTTGTCTGTCCCCATCGTGCATCAGCAACGGATCATCGCGGTGTTGACGCTGGAGCGCGAGACCGCTTTCAGCGAGGAAGAGCGCCGCTGGATTGACACGTTTGCCGCGCTTATCGCCCCGGTGGTCGAGCAGCGTCTGCTGGCCGAACGTAGTTCGCTGCAACGCGTGAACGATGAAGGCCGGCGCTTCTGGGGCGCAATCGTGGGGCCCCGGCACCTGGTCTGGAAGGCTGTCGCGACGCTTGTGGCGCTGCTGATCCTCGTACTGGTCGCCGTGCCGGTCGATTATCGCGTCTCTGCCAAGACCGTCACCGAAGGCGAGATTCAGCGTGTTGCCGCCGCGCCGTTCGAAGGCTTTCTTTCCGAAGGTTTGGTACGTGCGGGCGACATCGTGCGCAATGGCCAGCCGCTGGCGCGCCTGGACGACCACGAGTTGCGTATGGAGCGCATTCGTTGGGCCAGCGAGCGCGATCAGTACGATAACAAGCTACGCGAAGCGATGGCCCAGCACGACCTGACTGCGATCCGCGTCACCGGCGCACAACTGGCAGAGGCACAGGCCCAGCTCGATTTGCTCGACGACAAGATCGGCCGGGCGACGGTGCGCTCGCCCTACGACGGGGTGGTTGTCTCCGGCGATCTCTCCCAGCAAGTGGGTACACCCGTGGAAGCGGGCAAGAAGCTGTTCGAGATTGCACCGCTGCACAGTTACCGGATCATCCTGGAGGTCGATGAGCACGACATGGCACCGGTGCGCGTCGGTCAGGCGGGCCAGTTGATGCTCAATGGTCTGGCCGGCGGTGCGCTGCCAATCCGCGTGGTGCGGGTCATGCCGGTGGCCACGGTCAAGGACGGCAAGAACGTCTATCGCGTCGAGGCAGCCTTGACGGGTGCAAACCAGCGCCTGTTGCCGGGTATGGAAGGTGTGGCCAAGGTGGGCGTGGGTCGCCGCCAACTGGGCTGGGTCTTGCTGCACAGCACGTTCGACTGGTTGCGCATGCAGTGGTGGAGCTGGGGTTTGTAACGATGGCGCGCAGTCCTTTCAGCCCGAGCTGGCACAGCGTTGCGGAATTGACGCCGCGACTGATGCCGTACGCGACCGTGCAGCGCATGATCTTCCGTGGCCGTCCCTGGTACGTAGTGCAGGACCAGACCGGAGGCAAGGTGTACCGGCTGACCGGCGCGGCTTACGCGCTGCTTGCAGGGATGGATGGACGCACGACGGTACAGGCACTGTGGGAGCGCGCCAACGCCTCCGAGGTGCGCGATGCCTGCACCCAGCCGGAAGTGGTCGACCTGCTGACCCGCCTGCATGCTGCAGACCTGCTGCAGGCCGATGCAATGCCCGACTCGGCCGCCCTACTCGACCGCCACCGCAACAAGCGCACAGAAAAGATCAAGCAGTGGCTCATGAATCCGATGAGCCTGAAAATTCCACTGATCAACCCCGATCGTTTTCTCACCCGCTTCGAGCCCTATGTGGGCTGGTGCTTCGGTGCGTGGGGCGCAGCGCTGTGGGCGCTCGTGGTACTGCCTGCGCTGTTCCTCGCCGGCCAGCACTGGTACGACCTCACCGAAAACCTGTCGGATCGCGTGCTTTCCGGCAGCAACCTGGTGGTCATGGCAGCCGTCTACCCGGTAGTGAAACTGCTACACGAGCTCGGACACGGATTCGCAACCAAGCGCTGGGGCGGAGCCGTGCGCGAACTGGGGCTGATGTTTTTGATCTTCGCGCCCGTCCCCTATGTCGAAGCGTCCTCCTCTTCGGCCTTCCCCTCGAAATATCGGCGTGCAACGGTTGCCGCCGCCGGCATGCTGGTGGAACTGTTCCTTGCGGCGCTGGCGCTGCACATCTGGCTGGCAGCCGAACCCGGCATCCTGCGTGGCGTAGCCTTCAACGTGATGGTGATCTGTGGCGTTTCCACGTTGGTGGTCAACGGCAACCCCCTGCTGCGCTACGACGGGTACTACATCCTCTCTGACCTGATCGAGATACCCAACCTGGCCCAGCGTGGACAGGCATGGTGGACCTACCTGATTGATCGCTACGGATTCGGCTCGACCGACGCAATGCGTCCTGACGAGACGCCCTCCGAACAGCGGTGGCTGGTTGCATACACACCGCTGGCGTTCTGCTATCGCACGTTTGTCACTGTCTCGGTGATCCTCGCTGTCGCCAACAAATATTTTTTCGTCGGCGTGCTCATGGCGCTGTGGAGTGCCTGGGGTCTGTTCGGCGCGCCCTTGCGCAAGGGTTGGAAACACCTGTCTTCATCCGGCTCGCTGCAACGCGTGCGGCAACAGGCAATGCGCCGCACTGCATGTTTTATCGGCGGCCTGGCGCTGCTGCTTGTCTTCATTCCCGTACCCATGCACAGCCGCTCGCTTGGCGTCGTGTGGCTCCCCAATCGGGCAATGTTGCATGCAGGCGGCAATGGCTTCTTCGTCCGTTGGCTGGTCACTCCGGGCACGAGCGTCAGACGTGGGCAGCCACTGTATCGCCTGGAGAATCCGCAACTTCGTGCCGATGCGACCGTTGCGCGGGCGAAGGTGGATCAGGCTCAGGCACGCTATGACGCCGAACATTATTCCGATCCGGCCAAGGCCGCCATTTCCGGTCGCCAACTGGCCGAAGCGCAGGAGAGCCT
Source organism: Xanthomonas sp. NCPPB 3959 (assembly GCF_056675575.1). Taxonomy (NCBI): domain Bacteria; kingdom Pseudomonadati; phylum Pseudomonadota; class Gammaproteobacteria; order Lysobacterales; family Lysobacteraceae; genus Xanthomonas; species Xanthomonas sp. NCPPB 3959. The sequence continues at coordinate 297,055 of NZ_JBWWVR010000001.1, read as the reverse complement.
GGAACGTGCGGAACTACGGCTGGCCAGGCTGACAGGCTACGCCGGAGATGATGGCGCACTGGTCGTCGCCACTGCGCAGGACATGCCAGGCCATTACTACAAGCAGGGTGAGCTACTCGGTTACGTGCTGCAGGAGCGCGAGCTGATCGTTCGTGCCGTCGTCCAGCAAGACGACATCGACCTGGTGCGCGGCCGTTTCTCCGGCGCACGATTGCATCTGGCCGGCTCGCTCGGCGATGCATGGACGACCAAGGTGATCCGCACCTTTCCCGGTGCTGTCGACGAGTTGCCCACTGCAGCGCTCGGCCTTACTGCGGGCGGCATCATTGCGACAAATCCCAACGACACGAACGGCGTCAAGACGATCCAGCGTGTCTTCATCGTTGATCTGGCCTTGCCCCCCGACGCCAGACCACGTTTCGGCGAACGGGCGCAGGTCCGCTTCGAGCACGGGAGCGAGCCACTTGCCATGCAGGGATGGCGGCGGCTCAGGCAGGTCTTCCTGAGTCATTTCGATGTCTGATGTACGCGCCGTGCTTGCCGCACGCCACATCGAGCTTGGTGATGGCCCGTATCTGGAGCGCGTTGATGCCAAGCGCTCGGTGTGGGAGGAGCGCCTGCGCACTTGGCTGGCGCGCGTGCCCCGCTTCAACCAGCGCGCCACGCACCGCTTCGTCGATGCGACCAATGCAAACGAAGGCGTCGCCAAAGCGCTTGACGACGACGCCTTGAGAGCACAACTGGCTGCCGAAGCACACCGCATGCGGCACGAGGGCTTTACCGACGAGCGACTGGCGATTTCCTTTGCGCTGATCCGCGAGGCTTCGCGACGCACCCTTGGCATGCGTCACCACGATGTACAGCTGATGGCTGGACGTGCCTTGCTACAGGGGCGCCTTGCAGAAATGTCGACGGGCGAAGGCAAGACGCTGGCGGCGACCCTGGCGGCATGCTCTGCTGCCGTCACCGGGGCTGCGACGCATGTAGTGACTGTCAACGACTATCTCGCCGAACGCGATGCCGAGCACAACACCGCGTTATTCGATTTTCTTGGCCTGTCGGTCGGCGTGGTATTGCAGGACATGTCGATTCCTGATCGACGCACCGCATACGCCTGCAATATCACGTATGTATCCAATAAAGAACTGACATTCGATTACCTCAAGGACATGATCGCACTTGGGGATGCCTCGCGCACCCAACAATGCCTGCGCGAGTTCGCCGGTGGCCGGGTGGCGGAAGCGCCGATTCTGCGCGGACTGCATATTGCCATCATCGACGAGGCGGACAGCGTCCTGATTGACGAGGCCAGCACACCGCTGATCATCTCCGAGACCCTCCCCGACGATCTCGATCCGACCGTGTATACCCGCGCCATCGAACTGGCACGTTCGCTGGAAGAGAACGTCCATTTCCGTCGCTCGCAACATCGTGATTTCTGGCTCACCCCGGCCGGGAAAACATATGCAAGGGAACTCGCATCTGAATGGGACGGGCTGTGGCGTTCGCCAATGTGGCGGGAAGAGTTCATCCAGAAGGCACTCTCGGCCATTCATGGTTTTCAGCGTGACCAGCATTACATCCTGGCCGAGGGAAAGGTGCAGATTGTGGATGAATCCACCGGCCGGGTGATGACCGACCGAACATGGGAACGTGGATTGCATCAGATGATCGAATGTAAGGAAAACTGCGAGATTACCGGCCAACGGCGCACACTTGCGCAGATCACCTATCAGCGTTTCTTCGGTCGCTATCTCATGCTGTGCGGCATGACCGGCACCGCGCAGGAAGTCGCCAGCGAAGTCAAAGGAAGCTACGACCTTTCGATAACGCGCATTCCTACGCACAAACCAACCCGGCGTCGTCGGCTTGCCGATACGCTTTGTCGCCATTCGGAAGAACGCTGGCAGGCAGTTGCATCTCGGGCAGTTGAAATGGCCTCGTTGGGACGCGCTGTTCTAGTTGGCACGCGCTCGGTGGAAGCGTCTGAAAAGCTGTCTGCTGTCTTTGAAGCCCAGGGCATCGCCCATGCTGTCTTGAATGCCAGACAGGACGAAGGCGAGGCAGATGCAGTCGCTGCGGCTGGTGCGGCTGGGCGAATCACGGTCGCCACCAACATGGCCGGCCGCGGTACGGACATCAAGCTGAGCAAGGAGGCCGAGGCCGCCGGTGGACTGCATGTCATCCTTACTGAATTCCACGAATCTGCCCGGGTGGATCGACAGTTGTTCGGGCGTTGCGCGCGCCAGGGAGATCCCGGAAGCACCGAGGCCATCGTCAGCGTGGAAGACGATCTGTTCCGACGTTTTGCCCCTGCCGCGCATCAACTCCTGCTCGGTCGCCTGGTACCTGCCCGGCTGGCAAACGAACAAGTCGTGCGCCGCTACGTCACCTGGTTACAGGATCGCGCCGAACGACATTATCGCCAGCAACGCGTTATGACGCAGAAGCGCGATGCGGAGTGGGTCAAATCGCTGGCCTTTGTGGGCAAGAGTCGGCGCTAATTTCCCTTAAGCTCCACCATCGCGGCCTGACCAAGAACACCGCGCAGGCGCTACCCCTATTTGCGTTATCGAACCTGTGGCTGAGGCGAAATCAGTGACTGCCTGCTGCGGGAAGCGGGCGCCTGTACCCGGGGTTTCCCAGCGAAAACGCTAGAAATGGCGCAAAATCCTGAAGATGCAGACGCGATTCACCGGAACGATCCCACATCCGGCGCTCTTAGACTTCGTTGCTCAGACCTTCCCTTAAAACATGCCTCAAGTTGCTTGATCGCAGACTGCGATCTGCGATGAAGTGGGCGCTTCCGCGGGTGCATTAACGAATTTTGCTTAAATGCAATCAATAAACGCCTCAACCCGCGATGGTAAAGACAGATCCCGAATCCACCCTGATTCCGGCACCGTTGATGAAGCTGGCTCGCTCGGAGCACAGGAAGGCAACCGCCGAGGCCACTTCCTCCGGGCGGCCGCGTCGCTTGAGCACCATCCCGGGACGCTCTTCGTCCAGGAACGATTCGATCGCCTGCTCGAACGTGGTTCCGTTTTCGCTTGCGCGTTTTTGCATCATCTTGTCGGTCATGGGAGTTGCGATGAAGGCGGGCGACACCGTATTGACTAGCACGTTGTCCGGGCCGTAGGCCTTGGACAGGCCCTTGGCCAGGCTCAGGATTCCTGCCTTCGATGCGCAATAGGCTAGTTCGTCCACGTAGGGCTGCACGGCGTCTTCCGATGCGAACAACACGATCCGGCCCCATTGCTTGCGGCGCATCGCGGGAATGGCCTGGCGACACATGCGCACCGCGCCCATCAGATTGATGTCCAGCGTTTCGAGCCAGCCGGCGTCACTGACCTCCAGGAAGTCGCCGGTTGCGCCAGTCACGCCCGCTGCGTTGATGTAGATGTCGGGGTCGCCCAGTTGTTCGCGCACCTGTGTCCAGATGGCGGTGACGTCCTGCTCGCGAGTGACATCGCCCTCGATGGCGATGATCTGTCCCAGGCCCGACAGCTCCGCCACTGCCTGGTCGAGCGTGCCGTCTGGGAGATCGGTGATCGCCACGCGCACGCCGGCTTCGAGCAGCTGCCGCGCAGTCTCCTTGCCCATTCCCGAGTCGCCGCCACTGATGAGGGCGATCCGATGATTGATTCCGAGATCCATGCTGAACTCCTGGTGGTAGAGAGAGGTGGTGGTATGCGCGCAACTAGCGGGCGAGAAATCGCTCCGCCGTGCGCAGGCCAAGTGCCATCTGTGTCAGCGCGGGATTGGCTGCCAGTGCACTCGGAAAAATCGAGTTGTCGCAGATGTAGAGGTTGGCGATGTCGAATGCGCGGCCGTCCGGGTCCACCACGGCCTGCTCCGGATCCGTGCCCATGCGGCAGGTGCCCAGCGTGTGTGCAGAGCGGGCGGCAGCGAAAATGCGTTGGGCACCGGCTGCTTCCCAAATTGCGTGCAGCGATGCGCGCGCGTGGGCATCGATCGCGCGCTCGTTGGGCCCGTAGCTGAAGTCGATATGTGCCTTGCGCTGGCCGAATGCATCGCGCTCGTCGGACAGGCTCAGCAGGTTGCCGTCCTGTGGCAGGCATTCGCCATTGATGCCGATGCCGGCCAGGCGGTTGTAGCGCGTCATGGTCGCCACGAGTTCCCTCCCCCACATGCCCGCGCCACGCGCCAAGGTGTTGGCCAGGGTGATCGGCTGCACGCCCAGGCTCTGCACTAGATAGCCTCCGATGAAATCGGCATTGGGTGGACGTAGCATGTCCTCGGAAATCAGCGACGACGGGTAGCCACGGTTCATGCGCATGTCCGCGTCGAACTCCCCCCACACCTGGGTGGCCACATGCGCCATGAAATTGCGCCCGACCTGACCGCTGGAGTTGGCCAGCCCCAGGTTGAGCAGCAAGCGCGGTGTTTCCACGCCGCCTGCGCACAGGAACAAGCTTGCGCAACGCTGGCGCAGTTCGCGTCCGTCCTGCTGGTAGACCACCGCGCTGACCATGCCACGGGCGTCGCGCTCGATATCGATGACCCGGCAACCGGGTCGCAATTGGGCACCGTGCGCGCGCGCCAGCGGCAGCCAGGTGGTATCGACACTCACCTTGGCGCCATTGCTGCAGCCCTGATGGCATGCGCCGCAGTTGTTGCAGGCCGCGCGCCTGCCGTGGTGCGGCTGCTCGTGCGCCCTGGTCACCAATGCGGCAGGCGCATCGGTAGCGGTGATGCCCAGCATGCGGCAACCGTGTTCCATCGCGCCGGCCGACGCATTGCGCTGCGCCGGCGGATACGCGTATTTGCGCTCCGGATCCCAGGGATAGTGCGCCGGCCCGGAGACACCGATGAACTCCTCGACGCGGCGGATATAGGACAGCAGCTCTTCATGCGCGATCGGCCAGTCCATGCCGCGCTGCCCGGTCTGCGTCGACAGGCTCAGGTCGCGCTTGTCCGGACGCGGGCAGAAGGCGCCCCAATGCAGGGTTGAACCACCCAGGCCCGACCCGGAGTTGTTGGCGCCAAATGCGGTGGGCGTCTGCCCGCCGCTGAGGCGCTCTTCCATCCAGTAGATGCCGGTCGTCAGCTCATCGGGCAGATGGGACGCAGGGCTGAAGGCCGCACCCGCCTCCAGCACCACCACCGAAAGACCTCGTTGCGCGAGCCGTGCAGCCAATGGGCCGCCCCCTGCCCCGCTTCCTACCACCACCACATCGACTGCAGCGTCGTGGATGCCAGGGCTCATCGAAGGCCCTTGGCAGGAAGCTGCCAGGCTTCCTGTTGATCGGCTGCAGTCTGTTGATAGCCCGCGCTGTCGATACCGGCACCGCCAACCGCGAAGCCGTCGTATCCCATTGCCGCCATCGTGGCGGGAAGGCTGATCCAGATCCGCGCGGCTTCGGCGCGGACGTCTTCGAACCAGTGCGCCAGCTGCGCTGCATCCAGCCCCTGCGCCGAGGGATCACCGGCTGTCGATTGCGACACCTCGCGCAGCCAACGATCCTGAGTCTCTGCGGGTAATCCAGCGAAGCCATTGCTCAGCGCGTCGAGCGTGTCGAGCCCCATCGGCACTGCAAGCCGATCGGGTGGCAATGCGGCATGGCGCCAACCATCGCTCGCGCCTTCGGCAAGCTGGATATCGATCCGCCGTGCAATCTCGCGCGCATCGCTGGCCCCATCCAATACACGCGCAACGACTGCGGTGAGTAGTTCCAGTTGATGTTGGCTCAGCACGCCTTGCGCAGTCGCGGGCGGGCCCGCATGCCGGCTGAGCAGCAGCTTGCGCATGCGCGGCACGACCCTGTCTGCATTGAGCAACCTGACGAAGTCATCGGGCAGGCATTTGTCCACGCTGCGATCCACATGCGCTGCGATCAGCTGCGCAAGGTGTTCCGGCTGCTCATACGGAATCAGGTGCGCGGCATCGGCCACCACCGCTATACGCGCTTCGTGATAATGCGGCGCGTTCAACGCTGTCTGCGCGGCTTCGCCGAGGTCGCCATCTTCTCTGCCTGCGATGATCAACGCAGGCACGTCCATGCAGCCGGCCTGCGCGCTGCAGTCCTCACGACTGGCGTGCGCGAGCCAGGCGATCCACGCCTTTGCACTGGTGCGCAGCACGTCGTTTACAGCCGCGTCCCTCAAAGGTGCAGGTAACCTCGCCGCACAGTTGTCGTCGATGAACTGCTCGGCCTCTTGCCGGATGGGATGGCCCTTTTCGAACCAGGCCAGCATGGTCTGTCGCCGTGACTCCTCCATCGGCTCGGGCGCCGGCGGCGACGCCGCGACCAGGATCACGCCGGCCAGGCCGGCAAGCCCGGCCAAGCCATCGCGCGCCTGCGCCGCTGCCAAGGTGGCGATCTTTCCGCCCATGCTATGTCCGATCGCAAACCAGCAGGTCGGTTGCCGCCGAATCACCTGTTCAACAAACCAGGCAACCAGTGCGGCGGTGTCGACATGCTGCAGCGGCGGCGCGTCTCCGAAGCCTGGAATATCGAGCGCCACACAATCGAAACGCGCCTCCAATCGCTGGATCACACCAAACCACTCGTTGCTGCTGGACCCGAGGGCGTGCAGGAAAAACAGCGTCGGCTTCGCCATGTAACACCTCTATCCACCAGGCGCGCATGATGACCGGCGCGTCGTCCACGCATCGTGCAGATGAGTCCGACATCTTGTGATCCGGACACGCCGAGCCGGATCAAGGCCAGCGCGTTGTACTCGCCCATGTCGTAGTCTCGGCTGCGCAATGGAGGACTTGCCGCACCCCGTTAAACATTCGAGCGCGCGAGGCGGCTCTACCGATACTTATGACAGCGTGGTGCGCTGGCCGCTACGCAGCCTAGCCCGCACAAGCGGGACGCAGCGCCCTATCCCTTCAACACCAGCGACACATCCGGGTATCTGTCGCACATGAAGTCCACGAAGGCGCGCACCTTGGGTGCGGCCAGACGCCTGGAGGTGTGCAACACCCACAGCGCCGGCTCTGCGCCCGCGATCGTGCCCCACTGCACCAGTTCGCCGCGCGCGAGCTGGTTCCATGCGATCGACTGCGGAAGCAGCGCCACGCCACCGCCTGCAATCGCCGCGTCGCGGACCATCAGGAAGGAGGAAAACCGCAGACGTGGAATGGGTTCCAGGACCAGGCGCCCGTCATCGAGATTCCATGTGGTCGGCTGGAAGCTCGACATCACCACAGCGGGAACTGATGTGAGCGCGCCGCGGGTTGGCATGGCGATGCCGGGCGCAGCCACGACAACCAGCCGATCCTTGGCAAAACACCGCCCGACCAGGCTGCTGTCCGGGCTTGGGTTGATGCGGATGGCCACATCGAACTGTTCTTCCACCAGGTCGACCGTGCGGTCGTCTGCCACCACCTCGAGCATGATCTCCGGATAGGCCGCACAGAACTCCGCGCCAATACGTCCCATCGCCAGTTGCGAGAACAGCACCGGAGATGCCACCCGCAAGCGTCCGCGTGGTGTCGAGAGCCCTTCGCGTGCGGCCGCCATGGCCTCGGCCACCTCGCTCAACGGCACTTCGGTGCGGTCCATCAGCAACTGCCCGGCTTCGGTGAGCCTGAGCCCACGGGCGCTGCGCTCGACCAGTCGCACGCCTAACTGTTCCTCGAGATCGGCGATGCGACGCGACAAGGTCGCCTTGGATCTGCCACTCGCACGGCTCGCCTTTCCGAGGCCCTGGTTCGCTGCGACCAGCGCGAAATCGATCAATGCATTGAGATCCATGGTGTTCCAGATTTGAAACCGGGCGTCCACATCTTGGCGTCTTCGTCTTGGAGGTGCAACGGCATATCGTCTGGTCACCGCAACGTCAGTCGTGGCAGCGATGTCGCACTGACGCCTCTTCCATCCATAGCAGGAGATTCACATGAGCATTCTCGTCACCGGTGCCACCGGCACCATCGGTTCTCTCATCACCCAGGGCCTTGCCGATGCAGGCGCAGCGGTCAAGGCATTGGTTCGCCAACCGGGCAAGCGCGTTTTTCCGGCGGGTGTGACTGAAGTTGTCGCAGACCTCACCGATGTTGCATCGATGCGTGCCGCGTTGTCGTCGGTGCGCACGCTGTTCCTGTTGAATGCGGTCACTCCCGATGAAGTGACACAGGCGCTGATCGCACTGAATCTTGCACAGGAGGCAGGCATCGAGCGCATCGTGTACCTGTCGGTGATCCATGCCGACAAGTTCACCAACGTGCCCCACTTCACCGGCAAGCACACGGTTGAGCGCATGATCGAAAGCCTGGATATTCCTGCAACGATTCTGCGTCCTGCGTACTTCATGCAGAACGAAGCGATGATCCAGCAGACGATTCAGGACTACGGTGTCTACCCGATGCCGATCGGCTCTGCAGGTGTGGCCATGATCGATGCGCGCGATATCGCAGACATCGCGGTTGTCGAGCTGCTGCGACGCGACCGTGCACCTGCCGCGCTCGCACGTGTCACGCTCGAACTGGTTGGCCCGCATGCCGTCACGGGCAGCTCCGTTGCGAAGGTCTGGAGTGCAGCGCTTGGGCGCGAGATCGCCTACGCGGGCGACGATGTGGCCGCGTTCGAAGCGCAGATGGCGGCCTACGGCCCATCCTGGCTGGCCTACGACATGCGCCTGATGATGGCGGGTATCCAGAAATTCGGCATGCAGGCGGCCAACGGCACGGTGGAAAAACTGCAGGCCATGCTGGGGCGCCCGCTGCGCACCTATGAAGACTTCGTGCGCGAGGCGACGGCGCGGGCTTGATCGCACGCGACGCAACAAGCGTGGGAAACCCCGCTTGATGCGTCCAAGCGTCTGCAGGATGCGAACGGATCAGTGGCAACAGCAGTCTCACGCACATAATCATTACGCTGCCAGTCGGTTTTTTCCTGACGTACGTGAACGAAAATGCAAGCTAAATGCAGCCTGGAGCGCGCGGTTCAAGTTTCCAATTTTCGCGTCGTTATCACGTTGCCGAGGCACTCACGCGAACATCACGCGGCCTGCTAGCCGGTGCCACTTACTGGACATCAGGACGATTCGCATGACTGCCTATTTGCAACGCTATAACGTCGGTCGCCGTCTCGGCGTCGCTTTTGGAATTTTGATTCTATTGTCGAGCCTGCTGGTGGCGACGGGCTTGATCACCATGGCCAACGCACGACAACAGTTCGATTTCATCGTGCTCGATCGTATGGCCAAGATCCAGATCGGCAACGGCATGCTGGATGCCAATTCATCGATCCTGATCGCGCTGGGCACGTATGCCATGGCCACCAGCGATGAACTCAACAACGAAGCGCTTTCCACCATCAAGGCGCAACGTCAGCGTTACAACGATTTGCGGGCCAAGCTGGACACATTGCCCAGCTCCGAGGAAGGCCGCAAGATTCGTGCAGAGATGGATGCGCGACGCGCCATCTCGGGAAAAATCAACGACCAGGTCATGGCGCTCGCTGCTCAAAACGACAATACGCCGGCGCAGGCGTTGCTCAGCGAAAAAGCGCGCCCGGCGACGATTGCATGGCAGGACAAAATCCGTGAGCTGGTGACGCGTCAGGAAGGTCAGAGCCAGCAAGCCTATGCCGATGCAGTGGCGTCGATGAATCGCGGCAAGCTATTGATCATCTCCGGTGGCATTGCCGTGGTGGTGATCAGCAGCTTGCTTGCCTGGCTCATCACCCGCAGCCTGACCCAGCCGCTCGCACGTGCAACGCAGGCTGCAGAGGCAATTGCCAACGGGCAGCTGGACAACAACGTGGAAAGCGACGCCAAGGATGAAACCGGCCGCCTGCTGCGTGCCATGCGTGGCATGCAGACGCAGCTGCAATCCTTGCTCACTGCACAAAGCGACATGGCCAAGCGCCACGATGATGGCCAGGTCAGTTTCCGTATCGATGCCACCGCGTTTCCCGGCGACTACGGCCGCATGGCCAAGGACACCAATACGCTGGTGGCCTCGCATCTGGCCGTGCAGACAAACCTGGCGCGCATCATGGGCCGCTATGCCATCGGCGACCTCAGCGAGAGCATGGACCGCCTACCAGGCGAGAAGGCGGTGCTGACGCAGACCATGGACGAGGTGAAGGCCAACCTGTCTGCAATGAACCACGAGATCAAACAGCTGGCGCAATCTGCGGCCAATGGCGACTTCACCGCACGCGGCGACGCCGACCGTTTCCAATACGATTTCCATGTGATGGTCGATAGCCTCAACCAGCTCATGGCCACGGCCGATGGCAACCTGCAATCGCTGTCGTCGCTGCTGCAATCCATCGCCGCAGGCGACCTCACCGCACGGATGACCGGCGAATTCAAGGGCGTGTTTGCACAGATGCGCGACGACGCCAATGCCACTGCTGCGCAACTTGCAGAGATTGTCGGCCGCATCCAGCACTCGGCTATCTCGATCAACTCGGCCGCCAGCGAAATCGCCGCCGGCAATCAGGACCTGTCGCAGCGTACCGAGCAACAAGCGGCCAACTTGGAAGAAACCGCCGCTTCGATGGAAGAACTGACCTCCACCGTGCGCCAGAATGCCGAACACGCCCGTCAAGCCAACCAGTTGGCGATCGGTGCGGCAAGCGTGGCGTCGCAGGGTGGCGAGATCGTGAGCAAGGTCGTGGGCACCATGTCTGGTATCGAGGCCTCGTCCAAGAAGATTGCCGACATCATCTCGGTCATCGACGGTATCTCGTTCCAGACCAACATCCTCGCGTTGAACGCGGCGGTGGAAGCCGCACGTGCCGGCGAACAAGGCCGCGGCTTTGCGGTGGTGGCGTCGGAAGTGCGCACCCTTGCCCAGCGTTCCACTGCTGCGGCGAAGGAGATCAAGAGTCTGATCGACGATTCGGTCGAGCGGGTTGCCGAAGGCTCGACGCTGGTGCATACGGCGGGCTCCACGATGGCGGAAATCGTTGCCAGCGTGCAGCGTGTGACCGACATCATGGGCGAGATTTCCGCCGCCTCGCAGGAACAGTCGGCCGGTATCGAACAAGTCAACACCACCGTGACGCAGATGGACGAAACCACCCAGCAAAACGCAGCACTGGTGGAAGAAGCCACCGCCGCCGCACGCTCGATGGAAGAACAGGCTGTGCAGCTGACGCAGGCAGTGTCCGTGTTCAAGATCAGCGACGACAGCACGCGCACCCCGCGTTCGACGGCACCGGTTGCTGCAAAGCTCAGTGTGATTGCTGGAAGAACTGTTGCCGCTGCCAAAAGCCCGGTACGCCCGGCGGCTGCACCGAAGCGCGCGGTGGCCGCAGGCGCCTCGCACGATGCAAGCGACTGGCAGGAGTTCTGATTTTGCGCGTCGCAAACGGCCCGGCTTGTCCGGGCCGTTTGCGTTTGAGAGGTGATCGAATCTGCAGATGGCCAACACGTTGAAGCGATCCGCAACGGCGCATACGCGCGTATGCACGATGCCTTAACTCGACCGGCCTATGCTGCGCCGGGCTGGACAGCTCGCGGCGCCCTGTTTCGCCAAGCCTCGATCGCCGCTGGCGTCCATGACCCCCGGAAGATCTAAAGACATCGCAAAGGAGATTGTATGAAAAAGCTGCACGCTCTTATGGTTGTTGCTGGCTTGTTGGGCATGAGTTCGCCGGCATTTGCCGAGGTCGCCAATCTGACCAACAGCGCCGACGGCGCCAATCGCGATGCTGGCATCGCGGCAGTCAAGAAGAAATTGCAGGATGCCTGCACGGGACGTCAGGGCACGCCGGATCTGGATTCGTTCGAGGTGGTGTTCGAAAAGACCAGCAAGAATCCGGAGGTTCCCAAGCCTTATTACGTGGACGCGAAACTCAAGTGCGATCTGCCATAAGGTTGACAGCGGCTGCTGCGCCCTTGTGCGATTGGTGGCGATAACACCGCGATAGAGCCCCGCGCATGCGGGGCTTTTTGTGTCTGTTGCATCGTGCGCTAGCTCGCACCGCGACACGTTGTTACAGCACCACCACGCCATGCCTGGATGGGCGACGCCATAACGCCAGTGCGCTGCTGATATAGTGCGGCGAACGCGATGGGCGCAACACCCATCATCAATATCTCGTCACCAATTACAGGGAGTTGTCATGGGTCTTTTGCAGGCGGTAGCAGGTGCAGTCGGCGGTGTGTTGGCCGACCAGTGGAAGGACTTCTACACCGTGCCGGCTGGCCTGCCTTCCACCGCTGCGCTGTTCGCTGCGGTGCCGAGTGGAAGCAACGCCGGGCGCGGTGCCAACACCAACGCGTCTTCGAACATCATCAGCAACGGCTCGAAGATCATCGTGCCCGAAGGTTACGGGCTGCTGTTGTTGCAGGACGGTGCGATCACCGGGTTTGTCGCCGAGCCGGGTGGTTACGAGTGGCGCTCCGACGATGTCAATGCGCAGTCGATCTTCGCTGGCGATGGCCTGGTGACGCCGCTGATCCGGCAGAGCTGGGAGCGCTTCAAGTTCGGTGGCCAGCCGGGTGCGCAGCAGGCCGCGTTCTTCGTGTCGCTGAAAGAGCTGCCCGACAACCGATTCGGCACGCAGTCGGAGATCTATTGGGACGATGGCTTTCTTGGAACGCAGGTCGGTGCGATCACGCGTGGCTCGTATACGTTGAAGATTGTCGACCCCATTTTGTTCGTGAAGAACTTCGTGCCTGCGCGCTACCTGCAGCCGGGCCAGGTGTTCGATTTCACTGATCTGGACAACGCTGCTGCCAGCCAGCTGTTCAACGAGGTGGTGAGTGCGCTGGCGCCGGCCTTCAGCCTGTACACAAACGATCCGGGCAAAGGCAACCGCATCGCGCGGCTGCAGCAGGATTCGCTGGGCTTTGCCAAGAGTCTGTCCGATGCGGTCGAGCAGGCGTATCAGTGGAACTCCGAGCGCGGTCTGGCCATCGTCAAGACGGCCATCGTGTCGATCGAATACGACGCGACTACGCGCGAATTGCTCAAGACCGTGCAGCGCGCCGACGCACTGGCGGGCGCACGCGGCAACTCCAATTTGCAGGCGAGCGTGGCGCAAGGCATCCAGTCTGCGGGCGAGCATGGCGGCGCCGCAGGTTTGGTGGGCGTGGGCATGGCCACCGGCATGGTGGGTGGCGTTGGCGGTCTGCAACAGCCGGTCGCGCCCGCCGCACCCGCTGCCGACGACGCAGTCGCCAAATTGAAGAAGGCCAAGGAAATGCTGGACCTTGGCCTGATCACGCAGGACGATTACAACGCGGCAAAAGCCAAGGCGTTGGGCCTGTAAGAGAGACGCGCCGCCATCATGTCCGACTCCCGCATCCCACCGCCGTTGCCGGCGACACCTCCTCCGTTGCCGCCGCTGCCCGCAGCGCCTGCGACCGGCCCCGGTTCGCCGCAGGACGTACCGCCGTTGCCGGGTAGATTCAAGCGCGACCCGGCCACCCTGCCCGCCCCAATCCGCAACGAGCTGCAGGCGCCTGACCCGCTGGCCATCGACACGGCCGCCGCCGAGCTCAAGGACGGCCTCAACCGCTGCCCCAAATGCGGCGCCAGCGATATCCGGCCCAAGCTCGGCACCGATCTATTGGTCTGCCAGTTCTGTCGTCACGAATGGCATGGCGCGCGGGTGGAAGAAGTCTTCGGATTCGGCGAAGGCATCAGCGAATTACGCGGCACGGTCATCGCTTCGGGCGCGCAGGATATTGCTGCAGACGCCGCCAGCCTGATGAGCTTCAAGTGCAGCGGCTGCGGCGCCGAGGTGACCATCAATACGCAGAGCACGATGACGGCGCGTTGCCACTGGTGCCGGCATGTGTTCGGCGTCAACGAGCAGGTGGCCAACGGCGCGGTGCCCGACGCAGTGCTGCCCTTCCACATCAACAAAGACGATGCCGTGGCGCGTATCCGTCAGTTCGTGGACAAGCGGCGCCTGTTTGCGCTCAAGGCCTTCAAGCAGCAGTTCACGCCCGAGAACGTGGTGGGCGTCTACCTGCCTTACATGATCGTCGATGGCAGCGCGAGCGCCAGCGTGAGCGGCACGGGCGAGATCAAGACGCGTGAGTACACGCAAGGCACCGAGAAGAACAAGCGCACCTATTACGACGCCGACGTGTACCAGGTGCAGCGGCAGGTGGAGTTCACGGTGGACGATCTGCCGCTGGAATCGTCTGCCGAGCGCGGCAACCTGGATAGCCGGGTCAACACCAACAACATCATCAATACGATCCTGCCGTTCGACACCAAGAATGCAGTGAAATGGAACGCGTCGTATCTGGCGGGGTTCACCTCGGAAAAGCGCGACCGCGATGTCGAGCAGCTAAGGCCGCGTCTGGAAGACCAGCTGCTGTCGATCGCCCGCGTACAAGTGGAAAGCTCGGTGCGCCGCTACGACCGCGGCGTGCGTTGGGAGGTGGAGCGGCTGGATGTCCATGGCACGCGCTGGGTGTCGATGTATCTGCCGGTGTGGCTGTACTCGTACCACCAGCCCGGACGCGGCGGCGGCATGCTGCACTACATCGCGGTGAACGGCCGTACCGGCGAGACCATGGGCAGCGTGCCGGTGCAGCAGTGGAAACTGTTGCTGGCCGCACTCACCGCCGGCACCGTCATCGAAGCAATTGCCCTCTGGATCGTGGCGGTGACCGCATGAGCGACAACAACGGACTGTGGTTACTGCTGGCCGGCCCGGTCGGTGCGTCTGCGCTGTATTGGGTGCTGTACCAGTACTACCGCAATACCGATCAGTCGCATGCCTTCGAGCGGGAAACGACGGTCGATGCCAAGCCAGTGACCGGCTCGGACCGCAAGATCGATACGATCACCGGCACCCAGGCCAAGCACATCGACGGCGACAATGTGGCGGCCTACCGAACGCGCGTACGCCGGGATGCAGATTAAAAGCGGCTGTTTTAGGTCCTAGGCTGCGGTGCCAACGCCCAACTGCGCGCGCGCCACATCCAGGGTGGTCATGATCTGGACCACTTCGTCGAGTGGATGCAGTGGCGATTCCGTGCGCCCTTCGCCGATATAGCGCGCGGCAGCAGTGGCTTGCCAGGACAGCCCGTCGTAGCCGTTGACGCCGGTCGGATCTGCCCATAGCGCCGGTTGGCTGGCGTAATCGTTGCCGACCAGACGCAGGGTTGTGGGGTTATGGAAGTCGCCTGCAAGGTCGATGCGTCCTTTGGTGCCTGTGACATAGGCGACCGAGCTGCTGCGGGCAACGATGGAGCTGATCAGGGTGGATTGCGCAATTCCTGCATGCGAGAGCACAACGGTCGAAAACGCATCCACGCCGGTGTCGGTCAGCGCACCGGTTGCGGTGATGGCGGTGGGTGCGGCCAGGATCATCGACGAGAACTGCACGGTATACACACCCAGATCCAGCAACGCTCCGCCGCCGAGTTCCGGTCGGCGTTGCCGATGCATCGGATCATTGGGGCCGATTTGACTAAGGTCCGCAAAGACATGCCTGACCTCGCCGATCGCGCCATCGGCCAGCAGTTTGCGCAGCACCGAGGTGTGAGGCAGGTACCGGCTCCACATGGCTTCCATCAGGAAAAGGCCGCGTGCGCGTGCTTCCTGCACCAGCACGCGTGCGTCGTCCGCGCGGGTGCTCATGGGTTTTTCGATCAACACATGTTTGCCGGCGCGCAGCGCCAACAAGCCATGTTCCAGATGCTCGCTGTGGGGCGTGGCAATGTAGACGATGTCGATCTCGGGGTCGTCGACCAATGCCTGGTAGCTGTCGTACGCACGCTCCATTGCCCAGGTTTTTGCGAAGGTGTCGGCACGCGCACGATTGCGTGAGGCGACCGCGAACGGCTGCTGCCTGGTGTGCTTGCATAGCGCGCTGACGAATGCCGCTGCGATCAGCCCTGGACCCAAGATGCCCCATCGCAGCGATGGCTCGCCCTGCCCTGGCAAGAACAGCTCGGGCTCGGGAAATGTGGTTGGCGCCATGCTGTTGCCTTCGCAGTTTCAGGTGCTTGCATGCTAGCAAACGGCGCATGTCCATCAGGGTGGCAAGGCTCAGACCAGGTCGCGATAGTCCTGCAGGATCACCATCACCAGTTGACTGCGCGAGCGCACGTCCAGCTTGTTGAACAGTTGCTGGAACGTGGCCTTGATGGCGCTCTCCGAGCTGCCAAGTTGGCGGGCGATCAACTTGTTGGATTGGCCGCGCAACAGACCACGCAGCACTTCGCGCTCGCGTTCGGTAAAGCTGGGGCGGCTCTCCTGCGTGTCCTGAGCGACCAGCGACTGCAGGTAGCGCTGGTCGATCAACACCCGCCCCATCGCAACCGCATGAATGCTGTCGATCAGTTCGTCGGTGGAGACGTCTTTGCGGCAGATGCCCGACACGCCCAGGCGTATCAACGCCAACGCATCGCGCTCGGGAAGCCCGGCGGTGACCACCAGGGTTGCCGGGCGCTTGGCCTGGTCGGCCTGCCGCCGCATGTAGTCCAGCGCGTTGTATTCGCCCATGTCGTAATCGAGGATGACCACGTCCGGTGCCAGCGATGCGATCTGCACGATCGCCTGCGCCAGGTTGCCGGACTGCCCGACCACATCGAACCGCGCGTCGGCACCGAGCAGACGCAGCAGGCCTTCGCGGAACAGCGTGTGGTCATCGAGCAGATACAGACGCACCGGATTACGCCGCGACTCATCCATCCAGCGTCTCCGCCAGTGGTGCATGCGCAAGCGGCATGTGCAGCTCGAAGCAGGCGCCATCGCCTCCCGGTGCGTAGCGCAGCGCGCCCTCCTGATTGCTCATCAAGGCGCGCGAGATGTAGAGCCCCAATCCGGACCCATCGCTATCGCTGCGAAATGGCTGAAACAAACGGCCTGGCTCGGCGATGCCCGGGCCGGTGTCACGCACGCTCAACACGGCACTGCCCTGCTCCATGCGGGCGCTGACGATCAGCTGGCGCCGCGGCTGCGGCAGCGGCTGCACCGCACGCAGCGCGTTGCGTGCCAGGTTGAGCAGCACCTGCAACAGCGCATGACGGTCGCCGTGCACGGCCGGAAAATCCGCCGGGATCTGGATGACCAGCTGGCCATCAATGTCGTCCCAGTCCGAGCGGATGATCACGTCCAACTCGCTGCACAAGGTCTGCAAGCGGGTCTCGTGCGCCGCATGCGGCGTCTGCCGGCGCAGGTTGAACGAGGCCAGTTCCATCAATGCGGCGACCAGGCTTTGCAATGCGGCCAGGTCCGGATCGGCACGGATGGCTGGATGACGGGCAAGATTGGAGGTCACCACGCCCGCGGCCGAGCACAGGTTGCGAATCTCATGCGAGACCGCGCCTGCGAGCAAGCGATTGTTCTTGAGCAGATCATCGAAGTGCGCCGATTCGCGCGCACGCACTTCTTCGCTGGTGTCGACCAGGATCGCGGCCAGATGGCGCTCCTCGCTGTCTTCGTAGACCGAGAACCAGGTGGTTGCAGGAAACGTGCTGCCATCGTCGCGCCGGCCCCAGGTGCTGGCCGAGGTGCGCATGCCGTCGAGGTTGGCGCTCATGCTGAGCGCGTCGTCGAGCAGGGGCAGGAAGTCGCGCACGGCGCGCCCTTGCAGCCCGCCCTCCTCGGCCATGTCGAGAATTTCGTGGGCGGCGCGGTTTGCCGCCACGATACGGCCATCGCCGGCCACGGTCAGCAGCGCGGCGGGGCTGCTCTCGGCAAGCAGGCGCAGTTGCCGTTCCAGCCGCCGGCGCAGACGTTGTTCGGCACGCAGCTGCACGTAGTGCGAGAGGATCACCCGGCGGGTGCGGCTGATCTCGGCCACCAACAGGCCGCAGCCGGCGTAGGCAATGGTCGCCATGAAGAAGCGCAAGGCCTGCTCGACCAACGATTCTTCGGTGACGAACAGACCGCGTAGCGCCGCACAGGCGACGGCGGCAATGACGATGTTTCGCCGCGACAGCACGGTCGCCGCCAGCACCACCGGCAGGATGTACAGCAGCCCGAGCGACACGCCCAGGTGTGAGTACCACTCGGCCAGCACCAGCAGCGCGAGCATGGCCAGCGACGCCCACAGCGTGGGAGCGCGATTGAGCCTGACCACCTGCCCGCGCCATTTGAACGGCAATCTCAGTCTGTCCATCGCTTCACCACGTTCCGAATCATCAATCAGCTGTGCTCATGCAACAGCATTGCGGCGGCGCCCGCTTATTGCATCCTATCGAAAGATAGCTGGACGGCATCGTTGGACGGCGCAGTGACCGTCCAACGCTGGCGCAAGGATGGCAGACACATCCGTGGAGGCTGGGTGTAATGGCGGCACCCACGTCGATACCGCCTCCCATGATTCTTCGCGATACGTTTCCGCTGCGCCGTATCTGGCCAAAGACCTACAAGCGCTTGCTGGTGCTGCTGGCCTTCGATTGCGCGGTGGCCGGGCTCTACACCTTTGTCGATTGGCATTGGCTGTCGATCGAGGCGCTACCGCTTGCGCAACTGGGATCGGCATTGACGATCTTTCTGGCGTTCCGCGCCAATGCCGCGTACGGCCGTTGGTGGGAGGCGCGTCAGCTGTGGGGGTCGCTGGTGAACACCTCGCGTGCGATCGCCCGTCAGGCGCTCACCGCACTGGATGTGGATCCAGCCGATCCAGATCAGGTCACACTGCGCGACGACATCGTGGTGCATCAGGTGGCCTTCGTCCATGCGCTGCGCTGCCACCTGCGCAAGCAGAATCCGTTTCCGGAACTGGCCGGGCTGCTCGGCGCAGAGCGCGCCGACGCACTCCGTGTCTATGCCAACATCCCCAACGCCTTGACCTTGCGCCTGGGGCAACAACTGCAGCAGGCCCGTGCCTTGGGCATGCTCGACAGCCTGCGCTGGTCGTCGCTGGATGCGAACCTGACCACGCTTGCCAATATCCAGGGTGCCTGCGAGCGCATCAAGAACACGCCGCTGCCACGCCAGTTCTCGTCGCTGCCGCGCGCCCTGGTGAACCTGTATTGCTGGCTGGTGCCGCTCGGCCTGATCGCCGGCATGGGCCTGGCGATGCCGATCGCCTCGGTGCTGATCAGCTTCACGTTGATCGCGATCGACAGCGCCAGCAGCGCGATCGAGGACCCGTTCGAAAACACCGTGCACGACACCCCGATGACCGCGTTGTCGCGCGGGATCGAACTGACCTTGCGCGAAATGCTTGGCCAGCGCGTGCCGCTGCGCGAGGTGCGCGCCATCGACGGTTTCATCTACTGACCAAGGACACAGCCATGCAGACCACGCCCACCCAGCTGATCTTTGCCACCAACTTTTCCGAGACCTGCCACGCCGCGATCCCGACGGTGGCGCAATTGGTCGACCGCCTGCGTGCGCGCCTGACCATCCTGCACGTGCATGCCAAGGGCAAGCGTGCGCAGGCGCAACAATCGCTGGACTCCTTCTTTGCCGAAGCGTCCAACTACCCAGGCTGCGAACGTGCGCTCAGCAGCGGCCCGGCGGCGGCCGGTATCGTCTCGTTCTGCCGCAGCCGCAACGATGCGCTGCTGATCATGCCGCCCTCCGAACGCACCGGCCTGCCGCGGCCGTTGCATGTCTCCCTGCGTGCGCGGGTGCTGCAGCGCGTGGCCACGCCCATGCTGACCCTGCCCTACGCCGAGGCGCTGCCGCGCGATGGCGCAGTGGGTGGGCATGTTGCCTGCTGGATCACCGGCCGTGAAACCAGCCTGGACTCCTTGCGCGATGCGGCAGCGCTGGCCCGTCGTCGCGGCGCAGACCTGCATCTGCTGCATGTGATGCCAGATATCAGCGAGGGCTTGCTGATGGACAGCCTGTTCAACGACCAACCGTTGACCGAATCGGCAGCCAGCCATTGGCTGAGCGAGCTTGCCGCGCAGTTGCAGGACGACGACTTACGCGTGCGCATCCACGTGGCGGTCGGCAACCCACGGCGCGAAATCGCCAGCTTGCTCAAACGTGCCCGCGCCGATGTGCTGGTGGTCGAACACGATGCCGTGGTGCGTCGCGGCGTCTGGCGCTCCTCGCTGCATGCCGCATTGGCGAAGACGCCGTGCGTGTTGATCTGCCTGCCTCCAGGCCGGCTGCGCGCTCCGGCATTGCGGGTCAACGTGGGGCCATCGCTTGAGGGCCGCGAGACCGGTCTGGCAAGCCGGCTGCTTGCGCGCGTGCAGCGTCTTCAGCTGCATGGGTGAGGATCGCAACAGGCCAGCTGTTTTGTTGTTCCAGACACGCAAACGCCCGGCTCCTTGCGGAACCGGGCATTGGCAGTGAGTCGCTGCGCCGCTTAGTTTGGTGAAGCGGGCGCCGCAGCGGGTGCCGCCTCTGGTGCGGGATTCGGCACGGCGTTGGGCGCGGCATCGGGCGTGACCCGCCAGATGGTATTGGCCAGGTCGTCAGCAACGATCAGCGCACCACGTGGGTCGACGGTGACGCCGACCGGACGGCCGCGAGTCAGGCCATCGTCGCCATGGAAGCCGGAGACGAAGTCGATCGCATCGCCTGCCGGGCGACCATCGCGGAACGGCACGAACACGACTTTGTAGCCGACCGGCGGGTCGCGGTTCCAGCTGCCGTGTTCGCCAACGAACACACCGTCGGCAAATTGCGTACCCATCGCCGCTGATGAAAATGCAACGCCGAGTGCGGCCACATGCGAGCCCAATGCGTAATCGGGAACGATGGCCGAAGCGACCTTTTGCGGATCCTGCGGCATCACCCGTGTGTCCACATGCTTGCCCCAATAGCTGTAAGGCCAGCCGTAGAAGCCGCCTTCGCGCACCGAGGTCAGATAATCGGGAACCAGGTTCGGGCCGATTTCGTCGCGCTCGTTCACCACGGCCCACAACACGCCACTGCCCGGCTGGATCGCCAGTGCGGTGGGGTTGCGGATGCCGGTGGCGTAGGGCTTGTGCGCACCGGTTGCCGGATCCACCTGCCAGATCTGCGCACGATCGATCTCCACCGCCATGCCGCGCTCGGTGATGTTGCTGTTGGAGCCGATCGCCACATACAGGTAACGCCCGTCTGCACTGGCGGTCAGCGCTTTGGTCCAGTGATGGTTGATGGCCGAGGGCAAGTCGGTGACCTTGGCTGGCGCGCCGCTCGCCTTGGTCTGCCCTTCGCGATAGTCGAAGCGCACCAACGCATCTTGGTTGGCGACATAGAGCGCGTCGCCGATCAGCGCGAGCCCGTAAGGCGCGTTGAGGTTTTCGGCGAACACGGTCTTCAGTTCATAGGTGCCGTCGCCATTGGCATCGCGCAACAAGGTCAGCCGGTTGCCGCTTTTGACCGATGTATTGCCCTTGGCCTTGATCGCGCCGGCAATCACGTCCTTGGGCTTGAGATTGGGCGCACCGCCGCCGCGACCTTCGGCCACCAGAATGTCGCCGTTGGGCAACACCAGGGTCTGGCGCGGAATGCCCAGGTCGGTGGCGATCGCAGCGATGCGGTAGCCGGCTGGCACGGTCGGACGCCGGTCGCCCCACGCGGTGGGCTTGGCGATGGTCATGTCGGGCATCAGCCCGCGGTCCGGCTCCGGCAGCTCCGGAGTGGCGCCGCGCTGATTGAGCTCGGGCGCCTTGCTGCAGGCGGCCAGTGCTGCAGCGAGTACGGACACTGCAATGATCGTGATGGTTTGACGCTTCATCGTGCACCTCCTACGCGCAGGCCGGACAATCCCGCCCAGGTTGCGACCAACGCAAACGCGGTTGCGATCGCTGAAAACACCAGTGCCGCCGGCATCACTGCCCAGGCATCACGCGCATGATGCAAGGCATCGAAAAAGCCCACGATCCATGCCGCGCCGAGCGCGATGATGTAGATGACGTTGCGGCTTCCACGCGCGAATCCAACGATCGCGCACACCAGCGCAATGCTGGTCAGTACCATCGCCGCGACCAGCAGCCAGGAGGCAAAGTTGCTCCACTGGATCTGGTAAGTGCTCCAGTAGGCGTAGTCGCTCAGTAGCGCGCCGAGAAACAGTGGCCACACGCCACCGAGCACGGCGGCATGGAATGGGTGGATTGCCCAGGACCGGGCGGGAAGCGCAGTTGAATTCATGGCGGACTCATTGGGGGCGAGGTCTGGACGTGGCTTGATGCTGCCAGCGGGCATGTGATGAGGAGCGCAATGTAGATGCTAGCGGCTGGCGTCTTTGTTGGTCTGGGCACGCGCAAGCGCGCTTGCCGCTGCGATGAGCTCTGGCAGTTCCTGCCGGAAGGAATCCGCGTATCCAGGCAACAGAGTCGCCTTGAAACTGGCGTGGTCGAACACCGGCTTGTCCTGCAGGTATGCGATCTCCCGGC
This sequence comes from Xanthomonas sp. NCPPB 3959, assembly GCF_056675575.1. NCBI lineage: Bacteria > Pseudomonadati > Pseudomonadota > Gammaproteobacteria > Lysobacterales > Lysobacteraceae > Xanthomonas > Xanthomonas sp. NCPPB 3959. Next base: position 274,852 of record NZ_JBWWVR010000001.1, on the reverse strand, counting down.
CTTGCAGGACAAAGTTGAAGCAGGCACGCCAGCGCGGATCCGGGCTGCTGGACAGATGCACTTCGATGAGACTGCTGGCATCGCTCGCGGTGTTCTTGGGTGCAGCGGAAAATGCGCGCACCGAGATCTGGCTACTGCTGTTCATGCGCGCCATGATCGTCTGTGGACCGTCGCGGTGTTGTGAGTCGATGCAGCTCACGCTTTGCGTGCCGGTTGGGTGGCGTCAGGCTTGCACCTAGCTGGCTCTGCAAGTTTCAAGGGTTTGATGCCAGCCATCTCACAGAACGTGCACACGCCTCAAATCCGGATTCACGTCAGCAATGATGCGTAGTGAGTAGTTTTTGTTGATCGAGGTCCGCTGCGTGTTGCGATTTTATTTGCGGTGGATTGCTTTCGGAACACCATTTGATTGATCAATTTCTAATCGCCACCGCTGGCTGTATCGAGTAACAAGCCCGGCAATGAAATCGTTCCGCTGCTTTATGAATCCTTTTATCTAAGAGCGACCTGTGCAGCATGCGATCTGCCGTGTTTAAAGCTTCATTGCAAATAGCAGCAATGAATCCCGTTGATTCCTTGCAAGTTGCAAAATTATCGCCCAATCTGGAATCGACAACTTCTTGCTGGGCAAGCCTTACTGGTTCAAGCCGCTCAATGCAGGCACTGAGGTGTGTATGGGGCTCACCATGATCCGGAACATCGGTCACTACCGATTGACGGCGCACACGGCGCCGGCAGGTGCCTTGTACGCTCCGGAAATTCTTGTCTCTTTCGAAGATGGCATCACCCTGCGCGGTTATAAACCGCCGGATGTCAGATTCGATACCCAACTTGCTGCGAGGCATTACGCCAGGCAATGGATGGGCAGATGCAAGCTCTCGGCGTTGGGCATTCTTGAAGACAGCTGACATGGGTGCGCCGTTCGAGGCATCGTGTCGATCGATGAAGACCTACCCAAGCTCGATTCTGCAGATGTACGGGAATCTTGCCCGGTAGCGATGCCTCAACCTGGCCAGAGCAGTCAAACTGCAGGGAACCCCAACGTGAAGCGCGCGCCCTGCCCGGGCCCGGATGCCACATCGATGAACCCATTGGCCTGCCTCACTGCGCCGTCGACTTGCGCCAAGCCCAAGCCGGTGCCCTTCCCCGCCGGCTTCGTTGTGAAGTAGGCGTCGAACAAATGCTCACGTACCTCGGGCGTAATACCGCTGCCGTTGTCGCTGACAGCGATGGTGACGTAGTCGCCACTGCGGCGAGCGCTTGCCTCGTCGGCATCGGCAAGCGTGCACTGTGCCACGGCAATACCGACCTTGCCGTGCTCGCCACAGACATCGCGTGCATTGATTATCAGATTCAAAAGCGCGCGTTCCAATGTGTGCGGATCGACCAACACCACACTCCTGGTCGCTGCCGGTGTCCACTCGATAGACACCTTGTTACCCGCTGCCTGTTGCAGCAAGGGCAGCAGCCGTGCGACCAGCTCGTTCAGATCCACCTCTTCGGGTGCGTACGGGTGATTGCGCGCGAACCCCAGCAGTCGCTGCGCCATGATCGAGCCCTGCTGCAAAGCGCCCTCGGCTATGCGCAGAATCTTCCTGTCTTCGGCGATGACAGCGCCGCGAGACTGAACCACTTCGATGGCAGCGCCCGCGGTTTGCAGCACGTTATTGAGGTCGTGGACCACCCCTGCCAGCAATTGCCCAACGGCCTCTCCCTCCTGCGCCCGCTCGGCAACGGTCTCGGCCAGTCGCTGGGCTGCGCGCGCAATATCGAGTTCACCTTCCACATCGCGGCCGCTACTGTCGTTGCTGTTGAGCTCGTAGCCAATGGCGTTGGACAGTTCGCTTTGCCTGATCAACGGGTCGTTGCGTGCGCTCAGCGTCTGGTTGAGCGTGCGTAGCGCTTGCTGCGATTGCCGGCGCTCGGTGATGTCGCGATTGACCGCCAGCACGCCTTCGATGTTGCCGTATGCATCGCGCAGCGGGCTGGTAGACACCAGCCAGAACTGGCGTTGGCCATCGGCGCCGGTGCACTCGGTTTCGAATTGCTGGGACAATCCTTGACCAGCAGCCGCAAGCGCATCTTCCACACGCTGTCTGAATTCTTCCGGCCACAACGACGACCAGCGCTCGCCCACGATGGACCTGGCATGCTCTGCCGCCACACGTGCCAGACCATGCGCATTGACGAATTTGACGCGCCCATCCAACGAAATTTCCTTGATGGAATCCAGCGAGAGTTCGACCACTTGCCGGTAGCGATGATCGGGGAAATCTTGCGTCGTGTTCATCGTGCTCAAATCGATCACATGCCTTTCGCGTGGGAAACGTAGTGTGGTGCGGGCATCCTCAGAACACCTGCTTTATGGAATTCAAGAACGAAAAACTGATCCTTGTGGTCGACGACGATGTTGACACCCTTGAGGTCGCTGCGCTGTTGCTGTCGGATATTGGATATGCGGTTGTGACTGCTGTAGACGCCCAGGAAGCGCTCGAACATATCGACAACCATCCGGGCATCGACCTGCTCTTTACCGACCTTCAGATGCCGGGTCTGCTGGACGGCTATGGTCTCATCTCTTACCTGCGCTCCAATGGCAATAATGTGCCAGCCATCCTCACCTCCGGTCTGGGCCGCTCGCCCAACGGGTTGCCCGAGCGCACCATCTTCCTGAGCAAACCCTACACGCGCCGTGGTCTGGTGCAACAGATTGAGGCGTTCGTGGGGCACTAGAAGCAGGGCGGCTGCAGTGCGGCCCCCAATTGCACGGCCCGCTTCACAGCGATGTCATCGGTTGAGCGCCTCACACGCTTTGCACCACTTGCTGCTTAGCTTCCTTGCGATGAGCGCACGCATCACATCCAACGATCCAGTTTTTTTATCGCCTGACAACCACTATGCAAAGAACGGGCTCAACCAATCAATGCTGCAACGTTGGTTGTGCGATCACCCTGTGCTCCCTTTACCAGGGCGCGGCCGAACTGCCGAACGCTGGCAGCTGCTCGCCGATATCGCTGCGGAAGACCTGTGTGTCGCCAAGTTTCTGGAAGCGCATTACGACGCGCAGGCCATCTGCGCCGATCTGGCTGTCGAACTGATCGAACCGGGGCAGCGCTGGGCTGTGTGGGCGGCGGAGCCACCGGGTTCGGACATGCGATTTACCGGCAGTACACTCGAAGGAACCAAGGCGTGGTGCTCTGGTGCAGCCCAGGTCACGCACGCGTTGGTGACCACGCAGCACGCCGGTGCCAGCGGTCTGTTTGCGGTGGCGTTGAATCAACCCGGTGTGCAGATCGATGCAAGTGGCTGGCAGGCGATCGGCATGCGCGACATCGAGACCGCCAATGTCACCTTCACCAAGGTTCCCGCGCAGCAGGTTGGAGCGAGCGACGCGTATCTGACACGGCCAGGGTTCTGGCATGGTGGTGCCGGCATCGCCGCATGCTGGTTTGGCGCAACCAGCGCCGTTGCCGATGTGCTGCGCACAGCGCCTCGGGTGCGCCGCGATCCGCACGCCGCCGCGCACTTGGGCGCCATCGACGCAGGCCTGGCCGCTGCTGGTGCGTTGTTGCGTCAGCTCGCGCAACAGATTGACGCACAACCGCAGGATCCGCAGATGCGCGGCGTGCTGCAGGTACGCAGTGTTGTCGAGGCGGTGGCGCGCGACACGCTTGATCGGGTCGGCCGTGCCCTGGGACCGGGTCCGCTTTGCGGCGACCGCGTGCATGCACAGCGCTGCGCCGACTTGTCGGTCTTCATCCGACAACACCACGGCGAACGCGATCTGCAAGCCTTGGGTGAGCTCTGCCATCAACAGGATCTCGCATGGAAGATCTGACCGGCCAGCCAATCGAAGGTGCAGGCACACCCGAGTCGGTGTGGCGCGATGCAGCGTGTCTGAGTGGCATGCCGCGCAGCTCGCTATCGCAACTGCTGCAAGGCAGCCGTCGGCTGGTCGTGGTCGCGCCCCACCCCGACGATGAAGTGCTTGGCTGCGGTGGGCTCATCGCAGCTGCACGCGCGGCTGGTGTACCTGTGCTGATCATTGCGCTCACCGATGGCGAGCTGGCGTATCCCGACGAACCAGGCTGGGCGCCGCATGTGCTTGGCCCTGCGCGTCGGCTGGAGCTCGATGCAGCCGTTCGACATCTGGGTCTGTTGCCAGGCGCATTGGTCCATCTTGCATTGGGTGACGGCGCGCTGGCTGCGTGCGAGGCGCGGATTGCAGAGGCTGTGGGCGGCTTGCTCGATGCAAACGATACGGTGCTGGTGACTTGGCAGCGCGACGGCCATCCCGATCACGAAGCCGCATCGCGCGCCACCAGGGCTGCCTGCGACACCCGAGGTGCGCGCTTGCTGCAATACCCGGTCTGGGCCTGGCATTGGTCGCAACCGGACGACGGCGTCTTTACCGACGAGCGCGCGACCCGATTCGAGTTGTCTCCCACGGTAATGGAGGCAAAACGGCAGGCCATCCAGTGTTTCGCAACGCAGATCGGTCAGTGCACGCCGGCGGTTGCGGCGCCGATTCTGCCGCTGCATGTGTTGGAACGGTTCGATCGCTCTTTTGAGGTGTTCATCCGATGACGGCCTTGAGCGTCGCGCATTTCGAGCAGCTGTATGCCGACGACGACCCGTTCGGCTATCGCTCGCGTTGGTACGAGCAGCGCAAACGAGAGATCCTGCTCGGCACCCTGCCCTATCGGCGCTTTGCAAAAGGCTGGGAATTTGGATGTTCCAACGGAGAACTCACTGCAGCACTCGGGCAACGCTGCGACGCGTTGCTGGCCACCGATCTCTCTCAGCAGGCGGTCGACCTGGCGAGTGCGCGCGTCGACCAGATGCGCCATGTGACCCTGCAACAGGCGGCGCATCCTGCGGATTGGCCGGAGGGCAGCTTCGATCTGATCGTGTTTAGCGAGGTCGGCTATTACCTGGAAGATGCCGCATTCGAAAAAACCGCTGCGCTGTTTGCCCAATCGCTCAGCGAGCGCGGTTGCCTTGTCGCCTGTCACTGGCGTCACGACTTCCAGGGCGCGCTGCGCAGTGCAGAGCAGGTGCATGAAGGATTGAACGATGCATTGGCGCTGGAAACGCTGTGCACGTATCAAGACCCTGATTTCGTGCTGCAGGCATGGATGGCCGGACCGTCGATTGCGCAACAGGAGCGCCTGCGATGATTGCGGTGACCATTCCGGCGCATAACGAAGCAGCGCTGATTGGGCAGTGTCTACAATCCATCCTGGTGGCGGCACGGCATCCGCAGTTGTATGGCGAGCGCGTGGAAATCCATGTCGCGCTCGACCGCTGCACCGACCTTACTGGCAGCATTGCCCGTTCGCATGGCGCCATGACGCTCAAGACCAGCGGCGGTGTCGGCATTGCGCGTGCGGCAGCGGCTTCTGCGGCAATCTCCCGCGGTGCGCGCTGGCTTGCCTTCACCGATGCCGACACCCGCGTGCCACCGGACTGGCTGTCGGCACAGCTCGGCTGCGCGGCCGATGTGTTCTGCGGCGTCGTGGAGGTCGGCGATTGGCGCGACTTTCGGCCGGAGACGCGCAAAGCCTTCATGGACACGGAAATCCGCTGTGACGGCCATCCGCATGTGCACGGCGCCAATCTGGGGATGAGCGCAGCCGCCTATCTGGCCGCCGGCGGTTTTTCCACGCGCACCTCCAGCGAAGACGTCGCCCTGGTCTGCGCACTGGAAGATGCCGGCATGCACATCGCGCGCCTGATCACCCCGGTCGTCAACACCAGTGCCCGCCGCGACGCCCGCGCCACCGGCGGATTCAGCGATTACCTGATCCGTCTGGAAGCCGCCGTCATGGCGATGAGCCCTGTGCCCAGCAAGAACGCGTAGCAAAACAGCCATCGGTTCAACGGCGACACGTGATCAAGCAACGACAGATCGAACATGCAGGCACAGGTCTTGCGGTCTCCACCATCGTCATTCATGACAGGCGGTTGCCAATCATCAGTGGGTGTAAAATGCACCCATTGGACGCAAGGCACTGCCCTGATGAAGAAAACCGAAGACACGCCTGAAGGTGCACGACTGCGTGAGCTGCATGGCGCGCTGCTTGAGATCGTTGGCGTCATGAACCAACCGCAGCGCGATGCAGCGATGATTCTGGAGGCTGGGATCACCCTGGAGCGCGCGCAATTTCCGCTGCTGGTATTGATTGAACGGTTCGGGCCGATCGGCGTGGTCGAACTTGCCGATCGCGTGGGTCGCGACTACACCACCGTCAGCCGGCAGATTGCAAAGCTGGAAGAACAAGGCCTGGTCAGCCGGCGCGAGAGCGCTGCCGACCGGCGTGTGCGCGAGGCAGTGATCACCAGGAAGGGAAAGACGATGACCGACAAGGTCGATGAAGCGCGCAAGAAGATCGGGTTCGCCATCTTTTCCGAATGGAAAGAGCGCGATCTCGATGCACTGGTGCGTCTCATGCGCAAGTTTGCGGACGATCTCAAACGCGGCGTTCCATAAGACGCCCAGTCATCTCTGCGACCTGAAGGACAAGTGCGCGGGAGCTTCACACTTGTCGATTCGAATGATCACATCAACTCGAATTCGGCATGCTCTGCCGCAACAACACCTGCCTTGTGCAGGTAGTCGGTGATGCGCTGCGTTGCCTCGATGCGGCCGGTGAGGGCAACGTAGCCGTCCGGTCGCACCAGCACCAGATCGCCCGTTGCCAGCCCATAGGCGCGTTCGATCTGCTGGCCCGGATCCTGCAGATCGCCGTTGCTACCGATCGAATAGCTGCGAACACCCGGATAACACGGCAGCGTGTGTGCAGCGATCTGGTAAGCCAACAACGTCCAGTGCGGTCCCTTGAACAGCTCGAACAGGCGCGTTGCCTGCCCTGCCGCGCCCAACAAGGGTGCATCCGGTGCGCGCGAACCGGAGGCGATTGCGGTCGCAGACAGTGTCGGCCACACCAATGCAGAGGCGTCGTAGTGCAGGTCCAGTTGCTGCGTCTGCCGACCGCGGCGCAAGTCGCCCTGCTTGGCTGCGTCGAGCAGCTTGATCGACAGGCCCAGCATTTCGGCAGCGATTGGGCGGCGTTCCTGCTCGTAGCTGTCGAGCAGGCTCTCGGACGCACCGCGCACCACCGCAGCCAGTTTCCAACCAAGGTTGTAGGCATCCTGCAAGCTGGTGTTGAGCCCCTGCCCGCCGGTCGGTGGATGGATATGTGCGGCGGCGCCAGCCAGCAAAATACGTCCAACGCGGTAACGGTCTGCCAGTCGCGCGTTCATCGCATATGCCGATGCCCAAAATACCTGCTCGACGCGGATGGCGGTGTCGCCGATGCGCGCGGCGATCATCGCGTTGAGGCCGCCAACTGACAGATCGATGTCGCCTTCCAGCGGCACCGGTGCCTGGATCTGGAACCAATCGGTCCCGGCTAGCGGGCAGAACGAAATCTGGGTTTGCATCGACGCCTGGTTGAAGCGGTGCCAATACGCCCGATCCAGACCACGGATGACCACGTCGGCCACGATTGCGCGCACGCCCAGCGTCTTGCCGGGAAACTCGATGGCAAGTGCGTGCCGCACAACGCTGCGGCCGCCATCGGTTGCCACCAGGTAGCGGCTGCGGATCATTTGCGCGCCGCCGCCATCGCGCAGCTGCACGCTCACGCCGGCGGCGTCCTGCTCCAGTCCGACCAGCTCGCATCCATAGTGCGGGGCATGCCCGAATTCGGCGAGACGCTCGCGTAACACGCGCTCGGTCAGGAATTGCGGAGCCATCAATGGCTGTGCAAACGGCTCGGTCATGGTCGGCTCCGCACGATCGGGTGCGGCGTCCGTGTAGCTGCCGTCCTGAGCATAAGTGCGCTCAGGCGGATACGGGCCGCCCACGGCTGCCAGGCGGTTTGCGATGCCCAGGTCTTCGAAAATCTCCAGCGTTCTCGGTTGGATGCCCTTGCCGCGCGAGCCACCGAACGGCTCGCTGATCTTGTCGATCAAGCGGAACCGGATGCCCCGGCGCGCCAGCTCCAGCGCCAGGGTCAGTCCGGCGGCACCGGCGCCGCAGATCAGCACATCGAGGTCTTTGTCGTCGTTCATGGCCATCCAAATATGTGCAATATGCACTTAATTTGACGGCAGCTTAGGCCCATCGAAAAAAGAGTGCAAGTAGCACATATTCAGTCGGCGCTGCCGGCTTGGCCCGGCCGGTGCGCAAGACCCGCGCTCTGCATCCTTTTCAGTCGCGTTCGCCGCGCAGAACCGACTGCAGAAACCTGACGACCTGGGCGGAATGGCCCCGCGCCGCGAGTTCGGCTGCCGTCTTACCTCCCAGCTCGCGAATCGGGTCGTGATGAAACCAGGCGGCCGCTTCGGCAACAGGAACCATCTTCAGCGCCAACGTCAGGATCGTCGCCTCATCTCGCATACGGCGGTATCGGCGATGAAGACGACAGGCAACTACAGAAAGCGATCATGGCGAACTCCATAGGCGAAGCAGCGTGGTGGCAAGCAAGACGGCGTAGGACGCGGTGCGATTGCCCTGCACGTTGCCACGCCGATGTCGGTGGAACGTCGCAAGTGCCGTTGCTGCACTGCCGACATTTGGCCGACATGCATGACGCACGCTGCTGCCGCGCCATCGCTCCCTGCTCGACCGCGGGTCGGCACAGCGGCGGCGCTGCCCTCTCCCACTGAAGCCTCCCCATGACGCATTCCCGTTTCTTCCTCGCCACACTATTGGCACTCCCCTCTCTCGCCGCAGCGCAGACCACACCGGAAGCGGACCCATCGCTGGCCGAACAATCGCCTTATCGCTGGGGCCTGGGCCTGGGCGCGATTGCCTCGGATAGCCCGTTCGCCGGTGAGGGCACGCGGATCAACCCGGTGCCATTGATCCTGTTCGAGGGCGAGCGGGTGTTCTTGCGCGGTATCACCGGCGGATACCACATCATCAAAGGCGAGACCTTCAGCCTGGATGCGATTGCCGCGCTACGCATGGACGGCGTGGCGGCAGACGATCTGGGTAGCGAGGAATTGGCGCGCAACGGCATCGATCGCGCGTTGCTGGAAGATCGCGACGACAGTCTGGACCTGGGTCTGGTCGGCACATGGGAAGGCGCGGTAGGCGAATTCGAGTTAACGGCCAAAGCCGACGTGACCGGCACCAGCGAAGGCTACGAATTGACCGCGCGTTACGGCTATCCCATCACTGTGGGACGCGGCCGGTTGACGCCCAGCGCCAGCATCAGCCATCTCTCCAAGGACATGGCCAATTACTACTACGGCACGCTGGACGAAGAAGTCGCACGCGGTGTGGTGGATTACAAGCCGGATTCGGCCACCGTGCCGACCGTGGGTGTCACTTATGTACGACCGATCGGCAAGCGCTGGCAGTTCATGACGCGCCTGCAATACAGCGTGTTGCCCAGCAAGCTCAGCGACAGCCCGCTGCTCGAACCCGATACCGACGGCGTCGGCACGCTGTTGATCGGTTTTTCCAGGGGCTTTTGATGACACCGGGCCATGCCGCCGCCATGCAGCGGCAATCTAAGCGATGCCTGCGCGCGAGCGCAGCATGATCGCCTGGACCTTGCTGTGCCTGGTGGCGAGCTGGATCGCAGCGATGACCTACGTCTACCGGTATCGCGGTCGAGCGCGCTATGCCAGCCTGAAGCAATACCTGCGCAAGAGCTGGCCGGTGTTCGCCTTGCCGAACGTGATTCTCTACACGTTCACCAAACGCGCAGCGCGTGGCCCGTTCGTCGCGTTGGATGCCTATCCAACGCTGGCATCGCTTGCGCAACACTGGGAAGTCATGCGCGACGAGGCATTGGCCATCCAGGCCGGCGGCAGTTTCGACGAGGCGCGCCGGGAAGGCTCGGTGGCGTCGTTCGATGTGGGATTTCGCACGTTCTACAAATATGGCTGGAGCCGCTACTACCTGCGCTGGTATGGCTACACGCATGCATCGGCGCGTGCCAGCTGCCCGCAGACGCTGCAGATCCTGGCGCAGTATCCGCAGGTCAAGGCCGCCATGTTCGCGATCCTGCCGCCGCATTCGGGGCTCACACCGCATGCCGATCCGCTGGGCTGCTCGTTGCGCTACCACCTGGGCCTGGCCACGCCCAATGCCGCGCAATGCTTCATCGACGTCGATGGCCAGACGCGTGCCTGGCACGACGGCCAGGCATGAAACCTATCTGCATTTCGTCCGCAACGACACCGATGCTGCGCGCCTGATCCTCATGTGCGACGTCGCCAGGCCGATGCGCTGGCCGGGAAGGCTGTTCAACCTGCTGTACTGCCAGCTCGCGCGTGCCGCGATGACACCCAACGACACGCGCGACAAGCGCGGCCCGGCGAGCGCCTTGTTCACCTGGATCAGCCCGCTGATGGCGCGCGGAAAGCAGCTGCGTGCGCGGCATCGGCCGACCTACACCGCCATCAAGTGGGCGATCAATCTGCTGTTGCTCAGCGTTGCGCTGGCAAGCCTTGCCGGCGTGATCGGTGCCGGGCGCTGGCTACTGCATGTTTGAGCATTCCCCTGCCCTGCTGGCATCGATCTGCCGCCTGTTGCGCGAGCTGGTCGAGTGCATGGAGACGATGCTGCGTATGATGTTTCCCACCCTGAAAAACACCGATGCGATGACCTCCAGCTCGATCCAGCCTGCGCAGGTATTGCAAGTGCTCATCATCGAAGACAACCGTGCGCTGGCGGCCAATATCTTCGATTATCTGGAGGCATGCGGACATCAACCCGATGCCGCGCCCGACGGCAACTCCGGACTGAATCTGGCCATCAGCAATCGCTACGACGCCATCATTCTGGATTGGATGCTGCCGCGCATGGATGGCATGAGCGTGCTGCGCACGTTGCGCGAAGACCATGGCTGCCGCACGCCGATCATCATGCTCACCGCCAAGGATCAGCTGGAGGGCAAGCTGCTCGGGTTCGAAAACGGCGCCGACGATTATCTGGTCAAACCGGTCGCGCTGCCGGAGCTGGAAATGCGCTTGCGCGTGATGGTGGGCAGAGCCAGCGCGAATGCAGCAACAGCGGGTCACTTGCTGCAGGTCGGCGATTTGCGCTTCGACCTGGATAGCCTGAAGGTCTCGCGCGGCGAGCGCAGCGTGGTGCTCTCCAGCACCTTGCGCAACGTGCTGGAATTGCTGATGCGCGAATCCCCAAGAATCGTGCGTCGCGACCGACTGGAAAGCCTGATCTGGGGCGACGCATTGCCCGAAGGCGATCTGCTGCGTTCCCACATGCATGTGTTGCGGCGTGCCCTGGATCAGAGCGGCGAACACAAACTGCTGCACACCGTCACCGGTGTCGGCTATCGCCTGGGTGGTGGGACGCGATGAGATTGGGCGGGCGCCTGGGAAGTCTGCAGTGGCTGATCAGCAGCAGCCTGATCGTGTCCGGCGCGATGCTTGCCCTGGGGTTGGCGGTTCAAGGGTTTTTGAGCCAGGAGTTGATCGAAGCTCCGATCTGGAAACAGCTGCTCACCTCGAGCACGCAAAGCATTGCGCACCTGCCTGTGGCCGAGTTGCAAAGCGCGCTTCCTACCGATGGCCCGGTGCAGGGCTGGCTAGTGTCAGATCCTGCCCGACTCCCCGCAGGAATGCCGGCCTTCTTCGCTGCGCTGGCGCCTGGCTACTACGGCGAAGGTGATCTTGAAGCCGCCAAGGGAGCCCCGTTCCTGACCAGGAAGTTCATCAACATCCTGCAACCGCATTGGGGGCCGTTCGCTGAACCCCCGGGCCAGACACGGCCCGATCGCAGTTACTCGGTGTTGATCACCACGTTGCCGCAAGGGCGGTTGGTCATGAGCATCGACATGACCGAGCTCGAAGACAAGCAGAACGAAAGCGTTCAAGTGAGCGTGCTGTTCATGCTGTTGAATCTGGCGATGATCGCGTTGGTGATCTGGTGGCTCTTTATCAGTCTGACCCGGCCGGTCACCGACCTGGCACGTCGCATGCGGCAGCTGGACCCGCTGCAACCCGCGCAACGGCTGCCCACCGACTACCGCAAGAGCGAGCTCAATACAATTGCGCGTGAGGTGAACGCGCACCTGGAACGTGTAGCGCGGGCAATCGAACGCGAGCGCAGTCTGCTGGACCAGGCCAGCCACGAATTCCGCACGCCGCTGGCCGTCATCTCCGGCGCAGCCGATGTGCTGCACAAGCAACAGTTGCCGGAGCGCGCGCAGCGGCCGTTGCATCGCATCGACGAGGCCGTGGGCAACCTCAAGCAGATCATGGAAGCGCTGCTGTATCTTTCGCGCGAACCAACCCCTGCCGAGCGCGAGGAGATCACCCTCCTGCACGGACTGCTTCCTGATCTGGTCCAGGACCATCTGTATCTGGTCTCGGCAAAGCCGGTGCAGTACCACATCGATGCGCTGGAGCCGCTGGTCTTGCACGCGTCCGAATCGATGGTGCGCATTGCCGTGGGCAACCTGCTGCGCAATGCGGCCGACCATACCTATGCCGGCGACATCCGCGTCTCGCTGGTCAAGCACAGGCTCTGCATCCGCGACTCGGGCGAAGGCTTCGATACCGCGCTGGCGGCAGAGCGCTACACCGCCTCATTGAAACACTCGGTCAAGCAAGGCGGCGGTTCGGGGCTGGGCCTGTTCCTGACCCAGCGTATCTGCGAGCGCTTCGGCTGGCGCCTGCATCTGGAGTCGACCATCGCCGAGGGAACCCTGGCGCTGATCGATTTCAATCCGTAACCGAGAGCCGCTGCAGACCTGGCGTTCGTGCGCTGTCAGCGACGCATTGAACTGATGGTCTGCCAGGCGACGCTGCTACCGCGATTCCCCGATAGCCGGGAAGCCGGTGCAGGCGCTTACCAGATCGCCACGCGGTCCTTGTCCGATGCGCTCCACCGATTGCGCTCGTCACGGCCTTGCAGGCATCATGCGCCACCTTTTTCGTCCCCCACCCCAGAGGCCTGCTCCTTGGACAGTCATAGTCGATTGCGTCGCGGCACCTGCGCCGACGGATCCTGACCCAAGGTCGGCTCCGTCCGCACAGGGCGGGGCTCATCGCGTGCGCTTGCGCCCACGCATTGCCTGCATTACCCACACAATCCAGCTAGACCCAAAGCGCGGTCTTTGGCGCTCCGACCCAGGAGAGTGCCGATGTCCCTGAAGCTGTTCCCCGCCCTGCTGCTGGCAGCTGCGTCCGTGCTTGCGTTCCGTGCGCAGGCCGCCGCCAGCCTGACCACCGACGATGCCGCCCTGACCCCTGAAGGACGCTGCCAGGTGGAAACCTGGCTACGTGGCTCCCGCCCGGGGCGCGAACTGACCGCCGTGCCTGCCTGCACCTGGGCCGGCAACGAAGTCAGCCTGGGGCTGTCGACGTTCAGCGACCAAACCCAGGCCGGTATCGCCGCTCTGGGCGTGAAGCGGCTGTTTCGCGATCTGGACCAGCAGCGCTGGGGCGTGGGTGCCTCGCTGGGGGCGAACTGGGACATGCGCCGGCAGCGGCTGGATGGGCTGATCCTCAATGTGCCGGTGAGCATCGCGTTGGATGCGGACCGACGCAGCCTGCTGCATCTGAACGTAGGCGCAAACACGCCCCGCGGCGCAGCGATGGCGCTGACGGCAAGCGTGGGCGTGGAGCACACGCTCGGCCCCGCCTGGACGGTGCTGGCCGAAGCCTTCGGCGATGACCGCGGCGGTTTCGGCCAGCAGGCTGGGCTGCGGCGCCTGTTTGGCGACCGTGCCAGCGTGGATCTGCTGGCCGGATATCAGCATGGTGCAGACCACACGCCGTGGGTGACGCTGGGCTTCAACCTTTTATTGCCCGATTGATCGCTGGACTAAAAAAGCGCCTATTCGCTAGCAGCAACGGCGTTTTTCCTGCCTGAAGAGACTCGGCTTCTATCGAGCAACCACTCGAATCACCCTAGCTGCCTATACAGAAATCTAGGCTGATTGGCATGCCAAAACCATTGAATTTTGCACAATCGATTCCATTGGTTGTGGCTGCTTAGTATAAATTCGGATGGATATACTAATTTAAACATTGACCGACGATAAAGATCCCACTGCTTTTATATCGCGGAAAAAATCATTCGCCGCTCATACGGCAGAGTCCGTTAGATTCGCTAACTTACGGTCGAATCCGCTACAGCATGTGAGGGATTTACCGACAGCTTGAGGTATATCCCTGATTCACTGCGATAGCAATCGCATTTAGGATTGCCGCCCCTTGAGAAATGTGATGATTTACGGTCGCGTTCGCTCCGACTTTCCTCTGTACTAGAGCTCGCTAGTGGCGTTCTAATCCTTTCTGGCTATGGATTAATTCGCAAATGTCTATCGACTCGGTTTTTCTCTGAATTGCAACTGACCATTCAGGTTTTAGAGTTTCTGGATAGCGCCGTTAAACAATCTCGCAAGCACACGATTGGATGCATCACTGCATTCCCCGTGTTCTAAGCGGCGCTTATCCGAAGGGACGGATCAGCGACGAATAAAGTGAATAACCCGTGAAATTAAATGCCTCCGTCGGCACGACCGCTGACGTAGGAAACCTTTGCGCCAAATTTAGATATTCAGCAGTAGCGGCGCGCCAAATGACCGGATTAAACAAACTATGAATCGCTCGCTACTCGCCACGACCATCGCATCCTGCCTCGTCCTGACCGCCTGTGGCGGCGGTGGCGGTGGCGGCAACGTCCGTAGTGACCCGCCGCAGACCACGGTTGTGGCCCCGACGCCGTCCACGCCTGCACCTGCGACTCCGACGACACCGGCGCCGGCTCCGACGCCCATGCCGACGGCGCCTGCCACCCCGACGCCCCCCACAACGCCGGCGCCGCCGGAAACCTCCACGGCCGACCCGCTGCCCAAGACCGCTCCCGCTCCCACACCGGTGCCCTCGCCTGCTCCTGCACCTGCCCGTTACCAGGGCCTGGGCAGCAACCTGCTGGTGCCGACCAATGCGGATCTGGCACAGCAGGCCGGTGCCCGCGGCCAGGGCGTGAAGTTGGCCGTGCTGGACGACAACCTGGTGCCGAGCTACGCGCCGATCAGCGGCAAGGTCGACAGCTTCAATGACTACACCGCCAGCCCCGGCACGCCGGAGTCGTCTGCGAACGCGTTGCGCGGCCACGGCACGGTCATCTCGGCGCTGGTGCTGGGGTCGGCGCAGGACGGCTTTGCCGGCGGTATCGCACCGGATGCAGACCTGTTCTATGCGCGCATCTGCGCCGAAAATTCCTGCGGCACCCAGCAGGCTCGCCGCGCCGCGGTGGATCTGGCGGCTGCCGGCGTGCGGATTGCCAACCTCTCGATCGGTGCCTCGTATGCAGATGCTGCCAGCAGCGCGAACGCCGCGCTGGCCTGGAAGTTCGCACTGGCTCCGCTGGTGCAGGCCGATGCGCTGATCGTGGCATCGACCGGCAACGAAGGTGCGTCCGAAGCGTCCTACCCGGCGGCCACCCCTGTGCAGGAAGCCAGCCTGCGCAACAACTGGCTGGCAGTGGGCGCAATCAATATCGACAGCGCCGGCAATGCCGCCGGCCTGACCAGCTATTCCAACCACTGCGGCGCCGCTGCGCAGTGGTGCCTGGTGGCGCCGGGCAGCTACTTCGCCCCGGCCCTGGCCGGCACCGAGTTGCAGGGCCAGATCGCCGGCACCTCGTTCTCCACCGCTGCCGTCACCGGCGTCGCCGCGCAGGTGCTGGGCGTGTATCCGTGGATGAGCGCCTCCAACCTGCAGCAGACCTTGTTGACCACTGCCACCGATCTGGGCGACCCGGGCGTGGATGCGTTGTACGGCTATGGTCTGGTCAATGCGGCCAAGGCGATCAACGGCCCGGCGCAGTTCGTCAACAACTGGTCCGCGAACGTCACCTCCGGCTACGACAGCACCTTCAGCAACGACATTTCCGGCGCGGGCAACCTGACCAAGAACGGCGCCGGCAAGCTCACGCTCAGCGGCAACAACACCTACACCGGCGGCACCAGCGTCAGCGACGGCGTGCTCGCACTGTCCGGCAGCCTGCGCTCGGATGTGATCGTGCTCAACTCGGCCACCTTCGAATCGCACGGCGGTGTGATCAACGGTAACTACAGCCTGGTCAACAACACCGGCACCACCGCACTCGAATTGGGCAAGGGCTTGACCGTCACCGGCCAGGCCAGCCTGAAGGGCAATCTGCTGTTACTGCCGGAAGCGGCTGGCTACACCGTCGGCAGCAGCGAAAAGATCGTCCAGGCAGGCAACCTGCAGGGCACCTTCGATCGCGTGCAGTACGCCAACAATTTCTTCTGGACCGCCTCACTCGCCTACGACCCCACCACCGTCACCGCCACGCTGACCCGCAATGCCTCCGCTGCCAGCGCGCAAGCGGCTGGTGCGCCGCAGTCGGTGGTCAACGGTGCCGCGCAGGCCGATACGCTGGTCAAGGTGCTGGATACGCGTGTGGCTTCGGGTGATACCGACAATCTGGGTGGTTTGATCAGCGCCACCGGCTCGCTGCTGGCCGCGACCGATGCGCAGGTTGCCGCATCCCTGCCGACCCTGGCTGGCCAGGTACACGGCATCGAGCGCACGCTGGGCTTCCAGTCCGCACTCAACGATGCACGCGTGGCTGCCGATCGCCTGCCCTACCTGGCCGACACCACCACGCTGACCACCTGGATGCAGGGCAGCTATCTGGACGGCAATCTGGGCGGCAACGGTTTCGACTCGGCCGATTACACCCAGCAGTCCACCACCTTCGGTGTGGATCTGCCGGTGGGCAGCACTGGCACGGTGGTGGGTGCGGCGGTGAGCTCGGGTCAGGATCGCGCAAACATCGATGCCTCGGCCAGCCGTCTGCGCTCGGACCGTTATGCGATGACGGCGTATCTGTATCAGCCGATCGGCCAGGCCTACCTCTCGGGCATCGGTTCGTATGGCATGAGCAATGTGGAAACCGAGCGTACCGTGCAGGCCGGCAGCATCGGCGAGCGTCTGCAGGATCGTCGCCACGACACCAATTGGTCGCTGCGCGCCGAACTCGGCCTGCTGCCGCATGCGGGTTTGTCGCCGTTCGTCGCCGTCGGTGTGGTCAGCCAGAAGCAGGATGCCTTCAGCGAAGCATCGGCCACCGGCCTGGGCTTGAGTGCCAATAGCGACACGCTGCGCGCGGGCTACGGCGAAGTGGGCGTGCGTGGCCATCTGACGCGCGGTAAGTGGGGCTTCGATGGTCTGGTTGCCTACCGCTCGCTGTTCGGCAACCCGAACTCCGACTTCACCGCATGGTTCACCGATTTGCCGGAAGCGCGCTTCAACGTCGCCGGCGAGCCGGTGTCCAAGCAATCGCTACGTGCCTCGGTCGGTGTGCGTTACCAGGTGAACGATGCGTTCTCCATCTACGGCAACGTGGGTGCCGAGCGTGGTCGGTCGGATGCCAACAGCATCAACGCCAATGTCGGCCTGCGCTGGCAGTTCTAAGCGCCGGCTGCAGACCGGCAGTGTGGCCGCAAGGCTGCATGGCCGGTACGCGGAGTCGGCATGCACGACGCCCACGCTGCGGTTGCCGACGCGGCCGACCAGCGATTGCGGGTGCGCTGCAAGTGCAAGTGCAAGCATGACGCTGTACGTGCGTGCCTTTGTATCGGCCAAAAAAAAGCCCCGGCAGTGCCGGGGCTTTTTGGTCTGCAGTGAATCAGAAGTTCCAGCCCCAGGTGACCTGGCCGCCGTACGCGGTCTGGCCATCGCCGTTGAGTCCTTGCAACGACAACGACAGGCGACTGGCAGGCGAGGTGATCAGGCTCACGCCCAACTCGCCGACCACCGCATTCTTCGCCAGGGTGACGCTCTGCACCGAGAACTGCGAGCCGGTGCCGATGAAACCGGCCGAACGTTCCACAGCGCGGTCGCCGAACGCGTGCCGCCAACCCACCGACGCATACAACCCGGCCGCCTGGCCCAGCTGCCAACGCCCACGCACACCCACCGTGCTGGTGGTGTACTCGTCCTTGGCGCTGTCCACCGACAGCCCGGCAATGCCGCCGCGCTCGTTGAAACCATCGGTCTTCAGATGCGTGTAGTCGGCTGCGATGAAGGGACTGTACACCGCGTTGCCGGTGCGCAGATTCCAGGCCGCTTCCAGCGACACGGTGATGGCCTTGGCATCGTAATTGCTGCTCAGCCGCTCTTCGAGCACACCGGGCAGCATCACCCGACGCGTGCTGTCCACGCTGTAATCGGCATAGTCCACCGAGGCTTGCAGCGCGAACGCGGACCAATCGGCTTGGCCGTAGATGCCGGCATGGGTGCCATCGATATCGGAGCGATCGAAGGACTCGCGCGAGCGGGTTTCGATGTCCTGATTACCGACCGCGATACCGAGCACACTGCGCTCGCCGATGCGCCGTTCTGCGCCGGCCATGATGCCGTTGTCCTCGCGCCGTACCGAGGCCGCATTGGCATTGCCATCGACACGATTGGGCAGGCTGCGACCGGTGATCCATACCGTGGTGTCTCCCACGCGCGCGTCCTGGCTATCGCCACGCAGATGGTTGCCGACGCCGCTCAGCAGGAAGCGGCTATCCAGCAACGCGGTGGCCGTGCTGGCATGGCTTTCGCCAGACAGCGAGGCAAACGCGGTGCTGATCGCCTGCGGATCGTCGGGCAAGCGCACCACAGCCTGATAGACCGGGTTGGTGGTCGGCAATCCGTCCACGGCAGCTGCGGCAGCCTGCTGGTTTGGCACGGTGACCGCATCGACCATGGCCACAGTGTTGCGACCCAACGAGACCGACAACGCCGTGGCGCTGGTGCTGACGTTCGGCTCGACGAAGGCGTAGTCGGAAACAACGTTGCTGAACTGCCCGCTGAGCCCGCCAGCGGCGTTGATGACCGGAATTTCGGTAAACAACGGCAGATCCGTCGCACGCACCAGTTGCAAAGTGCTGCCAGGTGCCAGCGTGGCCGCACCGCCCACGCTGATGGGTGTGACCGCGCCGCCTGTGCCGGGCGTGACCTGCAAGGTGGAGCCACTGCCGAGCGTGGCGTTGCCGCCGACACTGATCGTGCCGGCGGTGCCGCCGATCACTACGGTGCCGCCCGAGCTCAGACTGCCGACGCTGCCGCTACCGGTAAGCGTGCCGCCCGGGCCTACCGTGACCGGCCCGCCCAACGCAGCGCCCGGATTGGCCGGGTTGCCTACGCTCAAGGTGCCGGCGGCGACCGTGGTCGGCCCGGTGAAGCCACTGCTGTTTGCGGTGACCAGCAAGGTACCAACACCATCCTTGAGCAGGCTGCCAGTGCCCGACAACGTCCCTGCGTAGGTGCCATTGCTGGTCTGCTGGAACACCAGCGCGCTGTTATTGGCGATGTTGCCCTGCAGGCTGTCGGTATCGCCGACCAGCGTGCCAGCAGCGATGGTGGTGCCACCGAGATAGGCGTTGACGCCATCCAGCGTGAGTGCACCGGCCCCGGTCTTGATCAACGCACCGCTACCGGTGATGTTGCCGGCAAACGTACCGGCGCCAGCCTGATCGAACACCAGCACCGCGTTGTCGAGGATGTTGCCTTGCAGACTGGTGGTGTTGCCGATCAGGCTGCCGCTGGCAATCGTGGTACCACCGCTATAGGTGTTGGGAGCGACCAGCGTCAACGCGCCCGTACCTTGCTTGATCACGCTCCCGGTGCCACTGACGGCGCCAGCAAACACGCCATCGGTGGCCTGATCGAACACCAGCGTGCCGTTGTCCACCACGTTGCCCTGCAGGCTGGTGGTGTTGCCGATCAACGTGCCGGCACTGACCACCGTGCCGCCGGTGTAGCTGTTGGGACCGATCAACTGCAACACGCCAGTGCCGGCCTTTTCCAGCGAACCGGTGCCGCTGACCGTGCCTGCATACACGCCGCTGGTGGCCTGGTTGAAGACCAGGGCCGCGTTGTTGGCGATGTCGCCCTGCAGGCTGGTGGTGTCGCCGATCAACGTGCCTGCCGCGATCGTGGTACCACCGGTGTAACCATTCGCACCGTTGAGCAACAGAGCGCCGGCACCATCCTTGATCACGGTGCCAGTGCCGGTGATCGAGCCGGTGAACACACCATCGCCCACCTGATTGAATGCCAGGGTCGCGTTGTCGACGATCGCGCCTTGCAAACTTGCGCTATCGCCTACCAGCGTGCCTGCGTTGAGCGTGGTGCCACCGGTGTAGCTGTTGTTGCCATCGAGCGTCAGCGTGGATGCACCGTTCTTGATCAAACCACCAGCGCCCGTGATCGCGCCGGTCAGCGCGAGATCGTTGCTGCCTGCCAGTGCAAGTGCACCTGCGCCTGTCAGATTGACTGCATTGCTCACCGTCAATACCTGATCGCTATCCAAGGTGGTGCCTGCTGCCGCAGTCAAGCTGCCGGTACCCAATGCCTGCGCATCGCCAAGCACCAGCGTGCCGCTGGCAAGCGTGGTGCCACCGGCATGGCTGTTGGCGACGTCGAGCGTCAGCGCGCCAGCACCTTGCTTGACCACACTCCCCGTGCCGCTGACGGCGCCGGCAAACACGCCATTGCTGGCCTGATCGAACACCAGCGTGCCGTTGTCCACCACGTTGCCCTGCAGGCTGGTGGTGTTGCCGATCAACGTGCCGGCACTGACCACCGTGCCGCCGGTGTAGCTGTTGGGACCGATCAACTGCAACACACCAGTGCCGGCCTTTTCCAGCGAACCAGTGCCGCTGACCGTGCCTGCATACACGCCGCCGGTGGCCTGGTTGAAGACCAGGGCCGCGTTGTTGGCGATGTCGCCCTGCAGGCTGGTGGTGTCGCCGATCAACGTCCCTGCAGCGATCGTGGTGCCACCGGTGTAACCATTCGCACCGTTGAGCAACAGAGCGCCGGCACCATCCTTGATCACGGCGCCAGTGCCGGTGACCGAGCCGGTGAACACACCATCGGCCACCTGATTGAATGCCAGGGTCGCGTTATCGACGATCGCCCCTTGCAAGCTTGCGCTATCGCCTATCAGCGTGCCGGCGTTGAGCGTGGTGCCACCGGTGTAGCTGTTGCTGCCATCGAGCGTCAGTGTGCCGGTGTTGGTCTTGATCAGTGCACCGCTGCCGTTGATGTCGCCGGCCAGGGTCAGATCCGCAGGATTATCGACAGTGAGCGCAGCGCCCAGCGTGACCGCGTTGCCCAGTGTTGCGGCAACTGCATTGCTCAGCACCGCATCGCCGACCACCGACAAACCGCCGCTACCCAGCGCGGTGTTGCTGCCGACGGCCAGGGTGCCATCGCTGAGCACGGTGCCGCCGGCATAGCTGTTGTTGCCGTTGAGCGTCAGCGTGGTCGCACCGTTCTTGATCAAGCCACCGGCACCGCCAATCGCACCTGTCAGGGTGAGATCGTTGCTGCCCGCCAGCGTGAGTGCACCGCTCAGATCCAGCGCATTGGCGACGGTCAGTGCCTGATCGGTATCCAGCGTGGTGCCCGCTGCCGCGGTCAGCGTACCGGTACCCAATGCCTGTGCATCGCCCAACACCAGCGTGCCGCCACCGAGTGCGGTGCCGCCGGTGTAGGTATTGGCGGCGCCCAGGATCAGCGTACCGGTATCGAGTTTCTGCAGCGTGCCGGTGCCACCGATGCTCACATCGATGGTGCCGGTGGCGCCCGGATCGACGCGCACGATGGTGGTGGCCGCATTGGCGCTCAGCGCACCGGCGCCGGCATCGCTCAGCACATAGCCGTCGCTGGCGAACTGGATCCCGGTGATGCCTTGTGTGCCCTGCACGCCCACGTTGCCCGCCGGGCCGGCGAAGACGGCGAAGCTGTTTTGCCAGTCGCTGTTGAGCAAGCCATCGGCCGTGGTCCAGTTGGTCGGACCCGCTGTCCACACGCCTGCGCCGCCATCGATGCTGCCGTTGGCCAGCGTCTGCGCACCATCCCAGAACTGCACGTTGGTGCCGGGTGCGGAGACCACCACGTTGACCTGCTGCGACAACCCGGTTTGCAGCGTCAACTGGGTGAGATCGATCGTGCCCGGAATGGTGCCGAAGCCCAGCCCGTTATTGGTCAGTGCGCCGGTGTAATCGATCAGGCGATACACGCCATTACCGAAACCACCGATGTCGGTGATGTTGAGCGTGCCGTCCAGGGTGAGATCGCCGTTGACCGCCAACACACCCGTGGTGCTGGGCGTACCGAGGAACGCATCGATGCTGGCGTTGGGCGCCAGATTCAACGTGCCCGTGGTCAACACCGCACCGCTGGTCACCACCAGACGGCCGCCATCGTTGACGGTGACCGGTGCAGCGACCTCGCCGCTACCGCTCAGCGTGCCGCCCGTTGCGACGGTCACACCGCCAGTGCTGGCCAGAACGCCAGCCACATCCAGCGTGCCTGCAGTGATTTGCGTGGCGCCGCCGAGCGTGCTGGTGCCGGTGAGCTGCACCGTGCCTGCGCCCACCTTCTCCAGGTTGCCGGCATCGCTCAGGCTACCTGCAAAGGTGCTGCTGACGTTGTTGACGCCCAGCTGCAGCGTATTGCCGCCAAGAATCGCGACATTCCCCTGCCCGGTCACCGCACCCAACGCCGTGTTGCTGCCCAACGAGAGCCCGGCGCCTGCTGCGACATCCACTGCGCTGGCATTTCCCAACGCACCAGGTGCAGCGGTCGCCAGCACGCCGGCCTGCACCGCCACCGGGCCGGTGAAGCTGTTGGGGCCGGACAAGGTCAGTGTGCCCAACCCATTCTTGGTCAACGCACCGGCACCGCTGATGGCGCCGGTCAGTGCCAGATCGTCTGCACTGGCAATGGTCAGATCGGCACCGAGATTGACTGCATTGCCCAAGGCCAGCGCAATCGCATTGCTCAAGGTGGAAGTGCCCAGCACGGACAGGCTGCCGACACCCAACGCGCTGTTGCTGCCAACCGCCAACGTGCCTGCGTTCAACACGCTGCCGCCGACATAGCTGTTGGCGCCATCCAGCGTCAGCGTGGACGCACCGTTCTTGATCAGACTTCCCGCACCGCTGATCGCACCGGACAAGGTCAGATCGTTACTGCCAACCAGATTGAGCGCACCGCCGAGAACTACCGCATTGCCCACTGCCAATGCTTGATTGCTATCGAGGTTGGTGCCGGCTGCCGCAGTCAACGTGCCGGTGCCGAGTGCCTGCGCGTCGCCGAGCACCAGGGTGCCGCCGCTGAGTGCCGTACCGCCGGTGTAGCTGTTGGCCGCGTCGAGCACCAGCGTGCCGGTGTCGAGTTTCTCCACGCCACCAACACCGGAAATCGCGACGTCGATCGTAGCAGTTGCACCCGGGTCCACACGCACTGCGGTCAACGGCGCGACCAGGTCCAGCGCACCTGCGCCGGCGTCGGTCAACTGATACCCGTCGGTGACGAACTGCAGGCCACCGATGCTCTGCGTGCCCTGCACGCCCACCGCACCTGCAGTACCGGCAAACACCGCAAAATCGCCCTGCCAAGTGCTGTTGGCGGTGCCGTCCTGGCTGGTCCAGTTGGTGGCCGCGCCCCAGGTGCCGGCGCCGCCATCGACGGTGCCATTGGCCGTGGTCTGCACGCCGTCCCAGAACTGCACGATGCTGCCCGGCGCGGTGACCACCAAATTGAGCTGCTGGCCGATGGCGGTCTGCAAGGCGAGCTGGCTCAGATCCACGCTGCCGGGAATCACGCCGAATGCCAACCCGTTGTTGGTGAGCAGGCCGGTGTAGTCGATCAAGCGATACACGCCGGTGCCGAAACCGCCGATGTCGGTGATGTTGAGCGTGCCGTCCAGGGTGAGATCGCCGTTGACTGCGAGCAGACGTGTGTTGCTCGGCGCGGCCAGTGCGACATCGAGAAACGCACCCGATGCCAGCGACAAGCCACCCACGCTGAGCGAGGAGCCACTGGTCAATGCAAGCCGGCCGCCATCGCCGATGGTCACGCCACTGGCCACACTACCGTTCGTGCCAGTGCCCGTCAGCGTACCGCCGAGCGCCACGTTCAACGCGCTGGTGCCGAGACTGCCGATCACATCCAAGGTGCCGCCACTGACCTGGGTGGCACCACCGATCGCACTGGTGCCGAGCAAGCGCACCGTGCCCACGCCGACCTTGTCCAGATTGCCCCCACCGCCCAGGCTGCCGGCAAAATCGCCGCTGCCCAATTGCAGCGTGCCGCTGGCATCGGTATCGACATTGCCGGCACCGCTGAGCGCGCTGATCAAGCCACCGTTGGTCAGATTCAACACCGCGCCCGCCGCGACATCGACGTTGCTGGCATTGCCCAACGCCGCGCCGGTGCTGGCCACCAGCGTGCCGGCCTGAATCGCCAACGGGCCGGTGTAGCTATTGCTGCCATTCAAGGTCAGGGTCCCGGCGCCGGTCTTGATCAAGTCGCCTGCACCGCTGATGTTGCCACTGACCAGCATGTCTGCGCCGTTGTCCACGGTGAGCGCTGCGCCAAGTGCGATGTCGTTGCCCAAAGCCACCGCGATCGCATTGCTCAACGCCGCGTTGCCGACGACAGACAGGCTGCCGGTACCGAGTGCATCGTTTGCACCGACTGCAATGGTGCCCGCAGCCAATGTGGTGCCGCCTGCGTACGTGTTGCCTGCATTGAGCGACAACGTGGTGGCGCCATTCTTGATCAGGCTACCGGTGCCGCTGATGGCACCGTTCAAGGTCAGATCGTTGCTGCCGATCAGGGTGAGCTGATCATTCAACTGCACCGTGTTGCCCAGCGTCAGCGCTGCATTGGTATCCAGTTCCGCAGCGCCGCCGACCAGCAGGCCACCTACCCCCAACGCAGTGTCGTTACCCAGCACCACACGCCCTGCATCCAGCGCAACGCCGCCGCTGAAGCTGTTGGCGTTGTTCAAGGTCAGCGTGGCCGCGCCTTGTTTATCCAGACTGCCGATGCCGCTGATCACGCCATTGAGCGTGGTGTCCTGCGTGCCGGGCAGCGTCAACGCGCCGTTCAATGCGAGCGCATTGCCCAGTGTCACTGCGGTGGTGGCATCCAGCGTGGTGCCAGCTGCCGCAGTCAGCGTGCCTAATCCCAGTGCGGTATCGCTGCCGACCAGCAACGCGCCACCCTGCAATTGCAGGCCGCCCACCCAGGTATTGTTGCCAGTGAGGGTGAGCGTCTGGGGGCCGTTCTTGATCAAGCTGCCGGCGCCATCGATCACACCATCGAGCGTGAGGTCCTGGCCATCGATGCCGAGTTGACCGGCAACGTTGAGCGCGTTCTGCAACGTCACTGCAGTGCTGGCAGTGAGTTGCGTGCCATCGGCAGCAGTGAGTGCGCCGGTGCCCAGTGCAGTGTTGCTGCCGACCACCAAGGTGCCGGTGTCCAGCACGGTGCCACCGGTGTAGAGGTTGTTGCCGGTGAGCGTGAGCGCACCAGCGCCCTGTTTGATCAGGCTACCTGCGCCACTGACGATACCGGTCACGCCAAGATCGTTGTTGCCGGTAAGCGAGAGCGCGCCGTTCAAGGCGACATCGTTGCCGATCGTGGTTGCGGTGGTGGCTTGCAGTTGCGTGCCATCGGCTGCCGTCAGAACGCCACTGCCCAGTGCAGTGGCGTTGCCGATCAGCAACGCGCCTGCATTGAGATCCACGCCGCCGGCGAAGGTGTTTGGTCCACCCAGGGTGAGTGTGGCGCCGCCGTCCTTGATCACCCCACCCACGCCGCTGACGACGCCGTTGAGCGCAAGATCCTGGCTGCCGCCGAGTTGCAGATCCGCTTCCAGTGCCACGTTGTTATCGACGATGCGTGCTGCGGTGCTGTCGAGCAGACCGCCGCCGATGGTCAGGGTGCCTGTGCCCAACGCCGTATCGCTGCCCAGTACCAGACTGCCTGCAGACAAGCGCGTACCACCGGCATAGGTGTTGTTGCCGGCCAATGTCAGACTGGCCGGACCGAGCTTGTCGAGACTGCCGGCACCGGTGATCGCACCATTGAGCGTCAGCGCATTGCTGCCACCCACATTGACCAGGCCCGCCAAGGCGATGGCATTGGCGAGCGTGCTCACCGTGGCGTTGTCCAAGGTGGTGCCGGCGGCGGCGCTGAGTGCACCAACACCGAGTGCCGTGTCGCTGCCCACCGTGAGGCGACCGGCACCGAGCGTGGTGCCGCCGCTGTACAGACTGTTGCCGCTCAATGTCAGGTCGCCGCTGCCGGATTTGATCAGGCTGCCCGCACCGCTGATATCGCCGCTCAAGGTCAGTGCCTGCGTGCCATCGAGGCTGAGCGCGCCGGTGGTCAGCGCAACATCGTTTGCCACCGTGGTAGGCACCGTGCCCTGCAGACTGGCATTACCGGTGACGGTCAATGCACCGCTGCCGAGTGATCCGTCATTGGTCACCTGCAGGATGCCGGCATTGAGCAACGTGCCGCCGGCATAGGTGTTGAGCCCACCGAGCGTGAGTGTGCCGGTGCCGAGTTTGTTCAATGTACCGCTGCCGCCAATCGTGCCCGTCAAGTTCAAGGCGGTGCCGTTGCTGCCCACGCCCATGGTGTCGGTCAACGTGATGGCATTGCCGAGTGTCGCCGCTGTGGTCGCATCGAGCACGCCGCCACTGGCGGTCAGCGTGCCGGTGCCCAGCGCCGCGTTGGAGCCGACCACCAGCCGCCCGGTGCTCAGCGTGGTACCGCCGGTATAGGCATTACTGTTGGTCAGCGTGAGGTCGCCCGCACCGCTCTTGATCAAACTGCCGCCGCCAGTGATGGCACCGCTGAGCGTGAGCGCCTGCGCGCCGGTCCAGTTCAACGGACCTGCGAGGTTGATGCCGTTGGCCACCGTCAATGCAGCGCCGGTGCTCAGGTTGGCCGGGCCGGTGACATTCAATGCGCCCGTTCCCAATGCGGAGGCCGTGCCGAGCTGCAACGCGCCCGACGCCAGCGTGGTTCCGCCGGTATACGTGTTGGTGCCGTTGAGCGCGAGCGTGCCGGTGCCGGTCTTGTTGATGCCACCGGCACCGGCAAGCGTGCCGTTCAAGGTCAGCGCGTTGCTGCTGGCACCCAGGCCCAGGGTGTTGGTCAGCGCAAATGCATTGTTCAATGTCAGCGGAGCAGTGGTATCCAGTAGCCCGCCCGCTACGGTCACCGTGCCGGTGCCGAGCGCACCGGAGGTTTCCAGCAGCACGGTGCCGGCGCCCAGCGAGGTACCGCCGGCGTAGGTATTGGTGCCGCCAAGGGTCAGCGTGCCGGTGCCGATCTTGTTCAGCGCCCCGGCACCGCTGATACCGCCGCCAAGCCGCAGGTTGCTGGCACCGCCGATGCCGATGAAATCGTTGAGTACGAACGCGTTCGGCAAATTGACTGCAGCACTTGAAAGTAGGCTGCCAGCAGATGCGTTGACGGTGCCGGTTCCCAGCGCGCCGTTGTTGCCGACGGTCAGCGCGCCACCGAGCAGGTTCACACCGCCGCTGAAGGTATTGGCACCGGTCAAACCCAAGGCACCGGTGCCGGTCTTGGTCAGCGCACCGGTGCCGGTGATTGGGCTGGCGACGGTCAAGCCGTTGGCACCTTGCAAGGTCAACCCACCCGCACCCAGCGCGATGCCGCCGGTAGGATTCAGCGTCAACCCTGCGGCAGTGGCCTCCAGTGCACCGCCATTGGCAGCGATGCTGGTGCCGAGCTGGGCAGGGTTTGCGAACTGCAGCACGCCGCCATTGAGCGCGCTGCTGCCGAAGTTGCTGCCGCCACCGACCGACCAGGTCCCGCTGTTGACGCGCAGGCTGCCGAAATTGATGTACTGCGCCGTGCTGAGCGATCCAACACCGGTACTGCCAGTACCGGTGCCGGTCGCCGAATTCTGCAGGATCAATGTATTGGTGCCGCCTGCACCGCCATCCACCACGCCGGTCTGCGCGAAGCTCAGCAAGCCGCCGGGACCCAGCAGTTCGAGCGCCAGTCCACCGCTGCTGTTGACGCTGCCGCCCGTCACTGCAGTGAAGCTGTTGGTGCTGCCGGCCCCCAGCGACACGCTGCCGTTGATGGTGCCCGAGTTGACGAAGGTATTGCCGGTGGCCGAACTCTGGAAGCCCACACGTCCGTTGATGGTGCCGGTATTGACCGCATTGACGGTACCGCCGCCGCTGACCGCAATCACCGGCGTATCGGAACTCAGGACTGACAGATTCAACAATGCACGGCTATCGATCAGGCCTGCGTTGTTGATCTGCACAACGCCATTGCTGGCCGAGGTGATGCCCAGCGCCATGCCGTCGAGATTGAGCAGGTTGGCACCAAGCAGACCGCCGGTGCCGTAGATCGTGCCGGTGCTTAGGTTATTGGCAGTGACCAACGTGGAACTGGCATTGCCCATGGTGACACCGGTGCTCAACACCGACAACAGACCCAGCACCGACGGATCGACGGTGCCGCTGTTGTTGAGCGTGGCATTGGTACCACTGAGCGCGATGGCGGTGCCACCGAGCAACCCGGCAGTCATTTGCGAGCCGGCTGCGACATTGACAGTCAAGTTGTTTGCGCCGCTGGCAAAACTATTGCTGGTGATCGGCAATCCGGTGCAGGTGACGGTTGCGCCCGCCGCAGGTAGCGCCGGTGTACATGCTCCCCAGGCCAGAGCGGGTGCGGCGGCCCCCACCGCCAACACAACCAGGCTCGACAAACAACGACGGGTTGCCCCGGACTTGCGCCGCCGACGCACCAACTCATGCGTTACGACCCAATTGCCAATCGCCGCGTTCCAGACCAGCGCAAATGCACGATTCATTTCATTTTCCCCTGATTGCCGTACAGAGACCGGCGTGTGCCCATGCACGCGCCTTCAAAGACGAGAGTTGACCAATGGTTGAGTCGGTTTAAAACAGGACGTACTGCTTCAGACCTGGGTAGTTCAAGCGTGACGGAGATTAATACCAATCCCGATAAAGAACATGCTGCGATTAATAGGCGAAGCGGCACGGCTGAAACTGTGCGGAATATCACTAACCATAAACTCATCCGTTACACAAACAAAATCTGTCGACTGGTTTGCTCGGGCTCGCTAGAGGTAGTGACGTGCCTCATCCGCGTTGGCGCACGCTCCATGCACCACCCGCTTCACCGTGAAAATGCGAATTTATCCACGATCTATGCGGAATATGATTGGATGAGCCTGGTAGTTAAAAGTAGACAGATGCGCGCGCACGGCCTTGCTAGCGAACCGAACAACAGGCATGGCATTTTATTAAAGGATGCTGCGATGCAAAAATTCGTGTATGTGGCCGGCAACCCAGAGACTTGTATTGCAATCGTTTGGAGAATCACTGCAATCGTTTTCTAGATTAATACCAATGAACATTGCCCTCAGAACTCAGCCGACCGACTATCTGCGGTGAGCGAAACTTATTGAAACAACGCTTGCAGAGCCTGCTGATGTGATACCGTTTTTTCGTGCATTACATCGGGCGTGGGATGTGGATCAGATCCCAGATGTTCGTCACCTGCCGATGACTCCGGTTTGTTTCTAGTAGCCATGCAGTGTGTGATCTTCAACACGGACTCTGACGAGATGACGCTTGCTCTGGACAACAAAACGCAGGAACGGCATGCCGACTGGTCAGGAGTGCCGATCGATCTGGGCGGGATGGAGCCGCTCGATCAGATCGCACGCCTGGTCTGCCATGCATTGGTAGCGCCCGCTGCTGCGCTGACCATTACCGAAGGCGGCCGCTTGCGTGTACTGGCGGCGCGCGGCATCAGCATCGGCCATGTCGAACAGGCCATCGCGTCGTGTTGTCAGGTCAATGCCGCCGCCAACGGCGTTTCGGAGCTGATCGGCCACTCCGCGCTGGCACCGATTCAGCTCGGCGATGCAGCCTTCCCGGGATTGCCTGCGCGCTTCATCGCCTGTGTGCCGGTCGGCACACCGCAAACCGGCGTCTCCGGCACGCTGTGCGTGATCGATACGCGTGAGCGCCATCTGGCCAGCCAGGAGCATCAGCAACTGCTGATGTTCGCCAACGTGGCGGCGGCGCAACTTGAGTTGCAATTCGGCGCCGGCCGTCGCGAACCGCATAGCGGCCTGCTCAATGCGCGTCAGCTGCAATCGGATCTGGATACCCTCGCCTTCGGCAGCCACTGCGTGCCGACCATCGCCTCGTTCATCGAGGTCTACGACACCCAGGCCGCCAACGAAGCGCGCCAGGCGCTGGGCATGCAACCGTTGGAAGAGTTGATACGGCACGCCAGCTACGTGCTGACCCGTGCACTGCGTGGCAAGGCCACCGTGTATCACGTGGCACCGATGCGGTTTGCGTTCTTTCTGTTGAACTCTGCGCCCGACGAAATGGAAGACCTGTTGCTCGATCTGCGGGACATGCTGCATCAGCCGATGGATGCGGCCGGCGTGCCGATGTCGTTGACCTTTCACGCCGGCGTTGTGCGCTTTGCGCCGCAGCAACCCGACACCAACGATGTCATGCGCAAGGGGCTGGTGGCGTTGGGCGATGCAATCAACAACCACGCCATCGTGTGCTGGTACAGCGCCCTGCACGACGATGCGATTCAACGCTCTTACCGCCTGGCATTGGACGCAGAACGTGCATTGGACGCCGGCGATTTCCGGCTGGTGTTTCAGCCGCGCATCGACCTTGCCGACCTGTCGGTGACCGGTTTCGAAGCGCTGCTGCGCTGGCACCACGCCAGTCTTGGCCCGATCGGCCCGGACGAATTCATTCCGCTGTTCGAAAAGACTGCCCTGATGTGCACCGTCACCAACTGGGTGATCGAAACCGCGCTGGTGCAGCTGGCCAAGTGGCGGGCACAGGGGCTGGATTTCTCGATCTCGATCAATCTGTCCTCACGCGATTTCGGCAACCTCAATCTGGCTGCGGATGTCATCAATCGCTGCAGGGAACTGGCGATCCCCACCTCGCGGATCGAATTGGAAATCACCGAAGGCCGCTGGTTGCGCAGCAATGTGGAAGCAGTCCCTCGGCTACGCGCACTGCGCGATGCCGGCGTCAGCGTGGCCATCGACGATTTCGGCACCGGCTACAGCAACTTCGGTTACCTCACCGAGTTGCCGGTCAACGTGCTCAAGCTCGATCGCTCGCTGGTCACCGGCATTGCCACCAAGGCCGGCATGCAGATGCGCGCCGAGGCGGTGGTGCGGCTGGCCAATGCGCTGGGCTACCGCACCGTGGCCGAAGGCATCGAACACGCCGATGAGATCGCGCTGCTACGTAGCTGGGGCTGCGACGAAGCGCAGGGCTATCTGCTCTCCCGCCCGATGGAAGCGCACCTGGTGGCCGCTTACGTTGCGCAGGCGCTGGCCGCGCAGCGACTGCCGTGATCGCAGCGTTCAACTCAGATCGTGCAGCGCCTTGCCCAGTGCCGGACCCAGCGTCCAATCGGAGAAGCGCACCTTCAACCCCGCGCGCTCCGGCGTGCAGCACATCGGCCCGACCCGATAGGCGTCGGCCACCGGGAACGGGCATAGCCTGATCAGTGGCCAGCTGCGCCCATCGGCAGAGACCTGCAGGCGCAACACACCTTCGGCAACCGTGGCGCGGATCCAGAAATCCTTCGGATCGGCTTCGTAGGGACCGGTCGCCCAGTCCGACACCGGATTGGTCAGCACGCTGCTGAGCATCGCGCGGCCGTCGCTGAGTTCAATGCCCGCCTTGACCCAGCGCTGCTCGTCCACGCGCACCATGATGCCGGCCTGGTCGTAGAGCGATGCGTATTGGGCGCGCACGCGCAGCTGCGCGGTGAAACCCGCTGCAGCTGCGACACCCAGAAAATGCCCGCTATCGCGGGTAAATCCGTAATGGGTCTGGCGCCAGAAGTCGGTGGCCTGGTCGGTCACCACCTCCAAGGTGTCGCCATCGATCTCCATTGTCTTCGGCCGGTTGAGCCAGATACCACCGTGCCAGGCCGTGTCATGCGGCATGCTGATCTCCGAATTCGTTGTGACCTGCTTTTTTCCGGCTGCGCGTCTTCACGCATGTGCCAGCGCGTAATCCAGTGACGCACAGATCGCCGCCACCTGCGCCGCATTGCATTGCGCAGGCGTTGCACGCGGGCTGTCCGGATACACCTCGGTGGTGGTGCGATAGCGCGCCTGCGTCACGCCGGCGCACAAGCCCAGACGCTGCACC
Source organism: Xanthomonas sp. NCPPB 3959 (assembly GCF_056675575.1). Classification (NCBI taxonomy): domain Bacteria; kingdom Pseudomonadati; phylum Pseudomonadota; class Gammaproteobacteria; order Lysobacterales; family Lysobacteraceae; genus Xanthomonas; species Xanthomonas sp. NCPPB 3959. The sequence goes on along the minus strand of NZ_JBWWVR010000001.1, from coordinate 242,783 downwards.
GGATAGTTGATGACACCATGGCCCACCACAGGTGCGCCGATGAGTTGGCCCTGCGCATCGGCAGGCGCGATGTGGGTGATCTGCGCCACCGCCGCAATCACGGCTTGCTGAAATTCCGGCTGCGGATCTTCGCTGTCGCCGACTAGATAGAAGCCGTCCGGAATAGCGCCCGGCACGTACGCAACACCGTCGCGCGCGGCCAACGCCGGGCGGAATTCGGTTTCGTCGCTGTCGGTGGTTTCGTGCAGATCGATATGCACGTGCATCTGCCCAGGCAGTGCGGCGACCAGCTGCATCAACGCGGCCGATTCTGGTGCAGGACTGGCCTGGCGAAAGGAACGATTCGGATCGATTGCATCGGCATTCCAGCGTTGGATGCGCTCATACCCCCACGGATTGATGCAGGGCGCCACCAGCAGATTGATCCGGCCCGCGTAATGGGCAGCGTGTTGCTGCAAGAACTGCAGCGCGCCCTGCACGCCACTGGTTTCATACCCATGCACACCGCCGGTGACCAGTGCACACGGCAGCGCAGGGTCCCAGTCGGCAGTGCGCAGTGCGATCAACCGATAGTGTTCGGTTGCCGCGCTGATCGTTGCGTAGTGCACGCGTTCAAAGCGCGCATCCATGCGCTCGATGGGCTGCACGACATCGTCGGCATAGCTGCGCTGGCGCAGCTGGCGTGCACGCCATGCACTGCGCTCTGCCTCACCCCAGGGGTGCCCTGCACTGCCGATCGGATAAGCCGTGTGCTCTGTCATCACTGCAACCGTTTGTCGAAAGACCGACAAGGGTAAGCGTTGCGAACAAGCCGGTCCATGGCAGTGCCAGATCGCGCATGCTGCCGCATCCAAGCCTGTCTCGGAACAACAAAGGCCCTGCATCGCAGGGCCTTTTGTGTTTACCGGTCCACGGCGCGGCGGCCCGCGTTGCGGCTCACTTCTTCGCAATGACGCCCGGGGTTGCATCCCGCACCAGGAATTCTTCGGTCAGCTGCGGCAGATAGTCCAGCAACCAGTCGGCCATTGCATGTTCCTGCTCCAGTATCTGCTCGCACACGCGCTGGGTTTGCACATCGCCTACCGTCCTGGCTGCACCCAGCAACGCGGTATAGGTGGCGATCTCCAGATTCTCGAACACATAGCCGGCCATCGCACCCTTGACGATTTCGTCGGAGGTGGTCATGCCGCCCATGGCCTGGCCGAACGCGGCCATCTTGCCCATGGTGTCCTTGATCACCGACGGCGCACCGCCAAGGCGCTCGATACAGGAATCGACTAGGCGCTGCTGGCCCAGCGTTTCTTCCAGGTGCTGCTCGAGACGTGCCTTGAGCTGGGGATAATGCTCGATGCGCGCCGCCTGGGCCTTGAGCATCTGTTCGGCCTGCTGCTCCATTGCATGCGCATCGCGCAACCAGTCCATCAAATTTTCTTGGGGTTCGGCCATGCGACATCTCCTGTTATGTGCGAGGACTCCAGCGTGGCGCGCACCGCATGAAAGACACGGCTGCACCAGGTGAGAGCGCAGTGGGACGTCCACATGTAATTGACATCACGACCCAGCGAATGGGCCGGGACGAGAGAATCAGGGGTCTGGCCAGCTCTGCAAATCCTGCAGATACTGTCAGCGGTGCGACAGGGAGGGTGAAGAATTTCCCTGCAATCGATGGCAGCGCCGCACAAGGTGTGCAAAATTTTCCTCATCCGTGCCGATGCGTTGCGCACCAACAGGTTCAAGACCACACCTTTGCAATCCAATCGCCATCAGGCGACCTCAAGCGATGGGGTGCTGCAATCGTTTGTGCCTGCAGACCTCGAATGACATCGCGAAGTGCCTTTCCAAAACGTAACAGGCCCTGCATCCAGCTGACGCAGAGCCTGTCGTGCTGCAACCCGCACCGGCACGCCATCGGCGCGCCGAACGGCGGATTTAGACTGCTTCTTCCTGCGGCTTGGCCTGCTTGGAACGGCCACCCTTGCTGCCGATACGCGACATATGATCGCGATCGCGGCTGACTGCCTGGCCACCCTTGCGACCCGCTTCACGTGCTTCGTCGCTGGTGAATTCATGTGCATTGCCGCTGGCGTGGGCAGCTTTTCCACCGCTGCTGGCCAACACGCGGCGCTTTTCAGGATCCAATGCGGCAAAGCCGCGCCGGCTACGAGTAACGTTCTGTCCGTCTTCCACTGTGCCTCCTCTCGATGCTTCGTTGGTACGCCATTGGGTAATGGGGCCAACGCAACAATCGTGCCAACCCGCAAACGCAGGCCACACGGTGCACGTACATGGGGTGTCGGAAAAAACGGCTGCGCTCGCTGTGCAAATCTTGCACTCCTGTCAGCAGGACGTGCCTGCCGATTGCGGTGATGCGTGGGTAGCGCTACCAGTGCTGGCCTGCAATGGGCGATCTTCCAGCAACGCGGCAACGTGCGCGGCGATGCTCAGGCAGCAGGTCAAGCCCGGCGATTCGATGCCGAACAGATTCACCAGCCCGGCGATGCCGTGCAGGCCTGGCCCATCGATGCGGAAATCGGCGGCCGCCTCACCGGGCCCGCTGATCTTCGGCCGTACGCCGCAATAGCCAGGCTGCAATGCGCCCTCCGGCAAGCCAGGCCAGTAACGCCGTATCGCCGCAACGAAGCCGTCTGCCCGCGTTGGCTCGCAGTGGTAATCGGGCGCACTTACCCACTCCACATCAGGGCCGAAGCGTGCACGCCCCTGCAAGTCCAGGGTGAGATGCACGCCCAGGCCGCCAGGTTCGGGCAGCGGATAGATCAATTGACCAAACGGTGAGCGGCCGGCCAACGTGAAGTAGCTGCCCTTGGCGAAGTAGGCCCGCACCTGTGCACGTGCGGGCAAACCATCGGTGCGGGCAGCCAGGGGTGGCGCGCCATGGCCGGCCGCATTCACCAGCCAGTTGCAGGTGAGCGACACCGGCGCATGGCCGTCACCTGCAATCGAAAGACGGAATCCCGCTGCACTTGGCTCGACGTGTTCCACCCTCGTGCGCAGCGCCACGGTGGCGCCGTGCGCTTCTGCATCGCCCTGCAATGCCAGCATCAATGCATGGCTGTCGATGATGCCGGTGGCGGTGGACTCCAGAGCGGCAACGCAACGCAGCTGCGGCGCGCGCTCCCGCACCTGCGCCTGACTGAGCGGCACAACACCGTGCGCCCCACTGGTCACCGCGTTGTGATGCAGCCGGTCGAGTTGTTCGCGTTGCGCGTGATCGCACGCAATGATCAATTTGCCGCAACGCCGATACGGCACGTGACGTTGCTCGCAATAGGCATACAACACGGTATTGCCGCTGACGCACAACTGCGCCTTCAACGACTCGGCCGGGTAGTAGAGACCTGCGTGGATCACCTCACTATTGCGCGCACTGCTGCCAGTGCCGATCGCGGCCTGCGCTTCCAGTACCAACACTGCATGCCCCTGCAGCGCGAGGTGACGCGCAATCGCCAGCCCCACCACGCCTGCGCCCACCACCACACATTCAACGTCGTGCATGTTCGGCCTCAAACCATCGGCAACTCAGCGGGCCTACACCATAGCGCACAGGATTGTCGCGACCGGTATCACTCTTTTCTCACTATCTGCTCTTATATTTAGGTCGGGTTATGTTGAACCGCACAGTGATGCGAGGCGACGAACGTTTTCCTGGCCTTGGTCTGAGGCGTGCGTTGTTTTACCCACCCGAGTAAAAGCAGTCGCGGCCGGTTGGCAGGTGCGATCACCGAAGGAGTATCGATGGACGCAACGCGCTCGGTCCTGCTGGCCTCCAATTACCAGGCCTGGCCAGAGGCCTTCAACGGGCAGGCCTATGCCTTGCTCAATGTCATCGGCAGCCTGGAACATGCAGATCTGCTGTGCCCGCCCGCAGCGGAGTACACCAGCGGGCGCGGGGTCAATCCGGGTGTGTCGTATCTGCTCAACGAACTGAAGCATCGCGGCGCCTCTGCACTGCATCGGTTGAGCGGGCGGCCTGCCCTCTCCAATGCACAGCCACGCAACGTCGAGCAGGACTACGACCTGTTTTTCTACGTGTGCCAGTTCCCCAGAGAGCTGAGCGCGCTCGGACGCATGGACGGCTGGCGCAAGCGCTGCCGCACGCGTGTGGTGTACCTGCTGGAAACCTGGCCTGAGCTGCTGGAATCGCAAAAGACCGAATTGAAACTGCTCGATCAGTTCGATCATGTCTTCGTGCTCAATGCCAGCTGCGTGGATGCGCTGCGTGGCTACACCAGCACACCGGTGTCGTTTCTGGCCAGCGCGTGCGACACCTTGTTGGCAACCCCACTGCCGCGTGCGCCACAGCGCTGCATCGATGTGGTCAGCATTGGCCGGCGCGTGCCGCAGGTGCATGCGCAATTGCTGGCGCATGCACAGGCCAACCCAGGATTTTTCTATCTGCACGACGTGCTACGCGGCGGTGCGGTGCAGGACTGGGCTGCGCACCGCCTGCAATCGAGCGCCATGATCAAGCGCGCCAAGTTCTTCATGGCCCACGACTTCACTGTCGACACGGCAGGCTTCTTCAAGGGCGTGAAAAAACAGGCCTTGGCCACGCGCTATTTCGAAGGTGCCGCAGGCGGCGCGATCGTGCTGGGTTCTGCGCAGGGCTGCCCCGAATTCCGGCAGTTCTTCGATTGGGACGATGCGGTCATCGATCTGCCATCAGACGTCCGCGACATCGGCCAGTTTCTGCACGATCTGGAACAGCAGAGCGAGCGGCTGGATCGCGCACGCCTGCACAACACCGTGCAATCGCTACGCCGGCACGACTGGGCGCACCGGTGGGCGCAGATTCTGCAGACGCTGCAGCTGCCTCGCCCGGCGTTGATGGCTGAGCGTTTTTCCATGCTCGACAACCTGGCGGCCATGGCCGAACACGCTGCCTGCTCCCCGGCACCCGTGCTGAGCATGACCGCATAACGTTGCATCGCAGTGCTCCGGCATCACGCAAAGCTCCAGCCCCAAAGGACGTATCAATGAAAGCAGTCATTCTGGCTGGCGGACTGGGAACGCGCATTTCCGAAGAAACCGCCATACGCCCCAAGCCCATGGTGGAAATCGGCGGCAAACCGATCCTGTGGCACATCATGAAAATCTACGCGCACCACGGCATCCAGGATTTCGTCGTGTGTTTGGGGTACCGCGGCGAAGTGATCAAGGATTTTTTCATGAACTATCACATGCGCGAATCGGATGTGACCTGCGACCTCGGCAGCAATACGACCACCTTGCATAACACCCGTGCCGAACCCTGGCGGGTGACGCTGGTGGACACCGGTGCGCAGACCATGACCGGCGGCCGGCTGCGCCGCGTGCGCGAGCATCTGCGTGGCGAATCGGCGTTTTGCATGACCTACGGCGATGGCGTGGCCGATGTGGATATCGGTGCAGCCATCGCGCTGCATCAACGCGAAGGCCGGCTTGCCACGGTCACTGCCGTGCAACCGCCCGGCCGCTTCGGCGCGCTGCGGGTGGAAGGCGAACATGTCACCGGCTTCCGCGAAAAACCGCTGGATGGCGACGGTTTGATCAACGGCGGTTTTTTCGTGCTGGACCCACGCGTGATCGATGTGATCGAAGACGATGCCACCGTGTGGGAAAACAGCCCGCTGGAAACGCTGGTCGACCGCGACGAGTTGAGCGTCTATCGCCACGACGGGTTCTGGCAGCCGATGGACACACTGCGCGACCGCAATCATCTCGAAACCCTCTGGTCGTCCAATCGCGCGCCGTGGCGCGTGTGGGAGTAACAGCATGCGCATTCTGATCACCGGCAACATGGGCTATATCGGGCCGGTAGTGGCCGCCCATTTGCGACAACGCTATCCGCAGGCCTGGTTGGTGGGGCTGGATCGCGGCTGGTTCGCGCATTGCCTGTCCGACCCGCGCCGCCTGCCGGAAGTGGTGCTGGACCAACAGTGGTTCGGCGATGTGCGCGACCTCACCGCGCAGCAACTGCAGGGTTTCGACGCGGTGGTGCACCTGGCGGCGATCTCCAACGATGCGATGGGCAAGCGCTTCGAGCTGGTCACCGACGCGATCAACTGCAAGGCGAGCGTTGCCGTGGCACATGCCGCCGCACAGGCCGGCGTGCGCCACTTCGTGTTCGCCTCCAGCTGCAGCGTGTATGGGGCAGCCGCCGATGGCACGCCGCGCTCGGAAACCAGCGCCATCGCCCCGCTGACCGCGTATGCGCATTCCAAGATCGATACCGAACGTGCGCTTGCGCAGCTGGACACCGACATGGTGATCACCTGCCTGCGTTTTGCCACTGCCTGCGGCGCCTCGCCACGCCTGCGGCTGGACCTGGTGCTCAACGATTTCGTCGCCAGCGCCGTGGCCAACGGCACCGTAGAGGTACTGTCGGATGGCTCGCCGTGGCGACCGTTGATCCATGTGCGCGATATGGCGCGCGCCATCGACTGGGCATTGAGCCGCACACCGCTGGCCGGTGGGCAGTTTCTGTTCGTCAATGCCGGCTCGGCACGCTGGAATGTACAGGTACGCGATTTGGCGCATGCGGTCGGTGTGGCGATTCCCAGCGCGAAGGTGTCGATCTCCAGCAACGCGCCGGCCGACAGCCGCTCGTATCGTGTGGATTTTTCCCTGTTCGAACGGCTAGCCCCCGAGCATCAACCGCAGGAAACCCTGCGCTCCACCATCACCGAACTCCGCGACGATCTGCAGCGCGCCGGCTTCACCGATGGCGACTTCCGCCAGAGCTCGGACTTCATCCGGCTGCGCATCCTGCAGCAGTTGGTCGATGCCGGCATCCTCGCAGCGGATCTGAGGGTGGCTGCATGATCTTTCACCCTACTCCGCTGGCAGGCGCGTTTGTGATCGAGCCGCAGCAACGCGGCGATGCGCGCGGTTGGTTTGCAAGGGTGTTTTGCACACAGGAAATGGCGCAGGCCGGCCTGGTCGATCAGTTCGTGCAGGTCAACAACTCGTTCAACGCGCAGGCCGGCACCTTGCGCGGCATGCACTACCAATTGCCGCCTGCCGCCGAGGTCAAGATCGTGCGCTGCATTCGCGGTGGGCTATGGGATGCGATCGTGGATCTGCGCCCGGATTCGCGCACCTACCTGCAGTGGTACGGCACCGAATTGACTGCGGACAATCGTCTGGCGCTGTATGTGCCGCGCGGCTTTGCACATGGCTTCATCACCTTGCAGCCGCAGACCGAAGCCTTCTACTTCGCCAGTGCGATGTACACGCCGCAGGCCGAGCGCGGCTTGCGCTGGAACGATCCACGTCTGGGCCTGCAGTGGCCGCTCGAGCCGCAGCTGGTGTCCGACAAGGATGCCGCCTGGCCAGACTTCAACGAACACCAGCACGGCATTGCGCAGCTTGCCGGGCTTACCCAGAAGGAGCGCGCATGAATATCGATCGTCTCTTGCAGGCACGCGCCGACGCAGGTCGCCCATTGCGGGTTGGCCTGTACGGGGCAGGCTTCATGGCACGCGGCATCGTCAACCAGATCGCGCACTCGGTGCCGGGCATGCGGGTGTCGGTGATCTGCAACCGCAGCGTGGACAAGGCGCTGGAGGCGTATCGCCAGGCCGGCCAGCATGCTCGTGTGGTCGATGGCGCCACCGAATTGAAGCGCCAGATCGCTGCCGGCATTCCTGCAGTGACCGATGACCCTGCATTGGTCTACGAATGCGACGCACTGGATTGCCTGATCGATGCCACCGGCGCCATCGAGTACGGCGCGCACATCAGCCTGGGCGCCATCGCCCATGGCCGCCACATGGTCACGATGAACGCCGAGCTCGACGGTACCGTCGGCCCGCTGCTCAAGCGCAAGGCCGATGCGGCCGGAGTGATCTTCAGCGCCTGCGATGGCGACCAGCCCGGCGTGCAGATGAACCTGTATCGGTTCGTGCGCTCGATCGGTTTGACGCCGCTGCTGTGCGGCAATATCAAAGGCTTGCAGGACCCGTATCGCACACCGGCGACACAAGCCGGTTTCGCCGCGAAGTGGGGCCAGGACCCGCATATGGTCACCAGTTTTGCCGATGGCACCAAGATCAGCTTTGAACAGGCGATCGTGGCCAACGGCACCGGCATGTCGATCCTGCAGCGCGGCATGACCGGCTATGAGCATCGCGGGCATGTGGACGCATTGACCACGCGCTACGACATCGAGGCGTTACGTGCAGTGGGCGGCGCGGTGGATTACGTGGTGGGCGCCCTGCCCTCGCCCGGCGTGTTCGTGCTGGCCAGTCACGACGATGCCAAACAGCAGCACTACCTCAATCTCTACAAGCTCGGCGAAGGCCCGCTGTACAGCTTCTACACGCCGTATCACCTTTGCCATTTCGAGGTGCCGTTGTCGGTGGCGCGCGTGGTGCTGCTCGGCGATGCGGTGCTGCAACCATTGGGTGCGCCGCTGGTGGAAGTGATCGCCACCGCCAAACGCGACCTGGCCACCGGCGAAACCATCGACGGGCTCGGCGGCTACATGAGCTACGGCCAATGCGAGCGCGCCGATAGCACCGCAAACGCACGGCTGCTGCCGATGGGCGTGGCCGAAGGCTGCGTGCTGCGGCATGCGGTGGCCAAGGACCAGGTGCTGACCTACGACGACGTGCAGTTGCCGGCCAACCGCCTGATCGACCGGCTACGTGCGGAACAGGCCAGCGTCTTTGCCGACGCTGCGGAAATGGCTGCCTGAGCGCAGAGACATCGGCCTGCGTCCGCGTGCCGATATCGCAGCCGATGGCAGCGCTGCCTGCCCGTCCCACCATCCGCATCCTGCAGGCCGGGCGTGCGCTGGCCGCGATGATGGTGGTACTCAGCCACAGCGTCCTGCCCACCACGCACCTGGTGCAGCCGTTACCCGCATGGCTGGCTGCGGCATTGGCGCATGGCTATCTGGGCGTGGATTTTTTCTTCGTGCTGTCGGGCTTCATCATCTACTACGTCAACCACGCCAGCGCGGGCACGCTAGGCTGGAGCCGCGACTATGCCGGCAGCCGCATCAGCCGCATCTATCTGCCGTATTGGCCGGTGGGGGTTGTGTTGGCGCTGGCGTACACGCTGCGGCCCAGCCTGGATGATGGCGACATGGGTTGGTCGTGGTTTGCCACGCTGACCCTGCTGCCGGTCGATGGAGCCTCCGCCCTGGGCGTGGCGTGGACGCTGAGTTACGAGCTGATGTTCTACGCGCTGGCGTGGTTGTTCTTTCGCAGCGGGCATCCGTTGCGCTGCGCGGCACTCTGGGCGAGCGTGACGTTGCTTTACGCGGCAGTTGGCGCACCGTTTGCACAGCCGGTCGATCTGTCCTGGCGTGCACTGCTGCTGCATCCCATCACCCTGGAATTCGTCTTCGGCATGCTGGCCGCGCGCGCGGTGCTGAGCACTGCACCATGGACTGTCTGGGTCAGCAGTGCTGTCGCGGTCGTCGCGTTGATGTGCTTCGTGCTCGATGGCATGCAACGCGTGCATTCGCCGCTGCTCGGCCTGGCGATCGCCGGCGTATTGGTCGGCCTGGTGCGGGCCGAATGGCGCGGCTGGCTGCGCATCGGCCCGACCCTGCTGTTGCTCGGCAATGCGTCGTACGCCATCTACCTGGTGCATATGCCGCTGATGTCGCTGGTGGCGCGCACCACACGCCGACTCGGGCCGCTGGCCACCTGGCCGGTGAACCTGCTGCTCAGCGTGAGCGCTGCGCTACTGCTCGGCGTGGTCTATCACCTGTGTTGCGAGCGCATCGCATTGCGGCATGCGCGTCGCCTGTTGGCACGTCGCGTTGTGCAGTGAGCATCTTTTTCGCGATGAAGCGGCGCACACAACGTTGCAGACCCCCGTTTTGAAATCGCGCTCAGCCCACCGCCTGCTCCAACATCACGCCGAAACGATCGTCGCACTGCGCTGCCGCCTCGGATAACGCAGTGCCCACCAGCAGCAATGTCGGCAAACCCGGCAGCAGTGCCGCAGCGGTGCTTCCAAGCTCGCCCAATGTGGTGAGCCGGCGTTGCTGCTCGGGACGTGTGGCGGCCTGCACGATCGCGGCCGGCGTGCTTGCGGGCAGATGCGCGAGCAAGGCACTGGCCAATGCATCGGCGCGCCGCAGCCCCATGTAGATCCCCAGCGTCGTGCCGCTGGCAGCAAGTGCGCCCCAATTCGGCTCGCCGTGATCGTGCGTATGCGCGGTGACGAAGGTGATGCCGTGGCAATGGCTGCGGTGGGTCAACGACACTTCCAGCGCGGAGGCGGCGGCGAATGCGGCACTGACGCCGTTGATGATCTGCACACCCACCCCGGCGCGGCGCAGGAAGCTGATTTCCTCCCCTGCTCGACCGAACAGGAGTGCATCGCCACCTTTGACGCGCACCACGCGCAAGCCCTGCAAGGCGTAGCGCCGCATCAGCCGGCAGATGAAGTCTTGCGGCGTCGATCTACAACCACCGCGCTTGCCGACCCGGATCACCCGCGCCTGCGGTGCGAGTTCGACGATGTCCGGGTTGGCCAGATCGTCCAGCAACACCACTTGCGCGGCAGCAAGCGCCTTGACCGCCTTGATCGTGAGCAGTTCCAGATCGCCGGGGCCGGCAGACAACAACACCACATCGCGCGCGCAGGAAACAATGACGGACATGAGAGATCTCGCAGTGTGTGAAGGTAAGGACGTGCGCTCAGGCGAGCCGTGGTTGCCGGCATAGCCGGGTGAGTTGCGGAACGCAGGAACCGCAGACGCTGCCGCAGCCCAGGCGTTGTTTGAGCTGATCCAGATCGGCGCCGTCGTCGATGGCGGCATGAATCGCAGACGTCGACACCTGCATGCAGGTGCACACGATCGGGTCGCTAGGCGCGCGTTGCGTCTGCGCAAACACTGCCAGTCGCGGACCACGCCACGCGTTGCCTGCCAATGCGGTGGCAAGCAAGGCGTGATTGGCCTCGCTGGGCTGCGCGGCAGTGAGCAGCAAGCCATCGATATGGCTGTGACCGTCCTGCATGCGCCAGCCAACGCGGCGCATCAGGCCGCGGCGCAGGTCGCGGTATTCCAGTACGTCCGCGCCGGACGGCAGCTGCAAGGCGGCGACCAGGCGATCGATCCATTGCGCCTCCGGTGCGCGTTCGCAGGCGGCATGCAACACCGCCCAGTTCCCGCCCGCCTCCGCCAGCGGCTCGGCATGCAGCCGCAGCGATGCATAGCCGCAGTCGCGCAACAGCGGCTGCAGCGTCTGTTGCAAGGCCAACGCATTACCGCGCCGGGCCGCGAGCAGATGCCAGCCGAACACGGCCTTCTCCACGCGCACCGCTGCGTGCTTGAGCTCGGGCTGCTGCGAGCGCGCATCCACCGCCGGGCTGCTCACTTCATTGATGCCGCCACTGGACAGGCTCTGCCCACTCCAATGCATCGCGGCGAACACGGTGCCCGAGCGCAGTTCGTCTGAGAGTTCCAGCGGCAGCACCAGCGCGCCGCGCTTGCTCGCAATCTGCACCAGTTCGCCCGCGACCAGACCGCGTCGCGTCGCGTCGTCCGGATGCATGCGCAACGCCGGTTCCGGGCTATGCGCAAACGCCGCAGGCACACGCCCACTGCGCGACATGCCGTGCCACTGATCGCGCAGGCGGCCGGTCAGCAGCCGCATCGGAAACCGCGCCGAGGTCGGCTCGGCAACCTTGCGATACGGCGTGGCGTGGAAGCGCGCGCGTCCGTTGCTGGTGGCGAACACGCCATCGGTATAGCGCCGCACCTGCCCGTGCGAGGCACCGGCAGGAAACGGCCATTGCTGCGGCCCGCAATCCAGCATCGCGTAATCCAGCCCGCCGATATCCAGATCGCGGCCCACCGTCAGCGCACGATGCTCGTCGAAGATCTGCGCGGTGCTGTCGGACGCAAACAAGCCTGCGCCGCTGGCAGGTGCAAGACGCGCTTCGAGCCGGCGTGCCACTTCGCGCGCGATCCACCAGTCCGCACGTGCCTGGCCCGGCGCCTCCACCGCCTTGCGCACGCGGGTGATGCGGCGCTCGGAGTTGGTCACGGTGCCGTCCTTCTCGCCCCAGCTGGCCGCCGGCAGCAGCACATCGGCATAGGGCACGGTGTCGGTGCCGGAAAACGCGTCCTGCACGATCACCAGCTCGGCCTGTTCCAGTGCGGCGCGGATGCCCTCCACCTCCGGCATCGAATGCACGGGGTTGGTGCACACGATCCACACTGCCTTCAACGTGCCGGCACGCAGGCGCTCGAACAACTGCACCGCGGGCGTGCCTGCAGTGGCGCTCAGACGGCCGGCAGGCAAGTTCCACAGGCGTTCCAGTTCCGCACGGTCGTCGGCATTGCCGATCTCGCGATGCGCCGCCAGCATCGTCGCCATGCCGCCGACCTCGCGCCCACCCATTGCATTGGGTTGGCCGGTCAGCGAAAACGGTCCGGCGCCAGGCTTGCCGATCTGCCCCGTCGCCAGATGCAGGTTGATCAAGGCCAGATTCTTGTCGGTGCCATGCGCGGATTGATTCAAGCCCATGCAATACAGCGACAACGCCGCCGGACTGCGCCCGAACCACTCGGCCGCCTGCACCAGGTCCTCATGCGAGATCCCGCAGATCTCGGCGCTCATGCGCGGGGTGTATTCGCGCAGCATGTGCTTGAGGGCGTCGAAATCCTCGGTATGCGCCGCAACGAAACGCGCATCCACCAGACCCTCCCAGATCAGGTGATGCAGCATGCCGTTGAACAGTGCGACGTCGGTTCCGGGCTCGATCGCCAGGTGCAGGTCGGCCATGGCCGCGGTGTCGGTGCGACGCGGATCGATCACGATCCAGCGAATTTCGGGATTGCGTGCGCGCGCCTCTTCCAACCGGCGAAACAGCACCGGATGCGCATACGCCATGTTGCTGCCGGCAAACAGCACCGTCTGGGCCAGCTCCAGATCTTCGTAACAGGTCGGCGGGCCGTCGGCGCCCAGGGCGAGCTTGTAGCCGGTGACCGCGCTGGACATGCACAGGCGCGAATTGGTGTCGATATTGTTGGTGCCGAGCAAGCCCTTGGCGAGCTTGTTGAAGACGTAATAGTCCTCGGTCAATAACTGCCCGGAGAGATAGAACGCCACCGCATCCGGGCCATGCTCCTCGATGATCGCCGCCAGCTTGTTGGTGACGTGGCTCAACGCCTGATCCCAGCTCACCGCCGCACGCGGTGCCTGCCGATGACGACGCAGCTTGGGTTCAAGCACGCGCCCCTGCGTACTGGCAACCGTCTGCGGCAACGCCAGGCCCTTGCTGCACAAGCGCCCGTGATTGGCCGGATGCAACGGGTCGCCTTCGATCCCGACGATGCGCTCACCATTGGTGTCGTGCTCGCTGTGGATCAGTACCCCGCAGCCAACGCCGCAGTAGCAGCAGGTCGAACGTGTGATGCGATGCATCGGCGAGGACATGTGCGGCTGCATCGCCTCGCCGCTTGATGCGGGCTGCAGACCTTCGCTCATGCGGCTGGCTCGGCGATTGCGTCGGGTTGCGACACCGGCTGCAACACGATCCACACCGCGTCGGCTTCCACCTTGACCGGGTAACGCGGCGCGCAGCCCACATCCGGTGCGCAGGCCTGGCCGCTCTGCAAGGCAATCGCCCACCCATGCAACGGGCAAGTCACGGTTTCGCCGGCCACGATGCCCTGCGACAACGGCCCGCCCTTATGCGGGCAACGGTCGCGCAGCGCGAACACCTGATCGCTGGCAGTGCGGAACAAGGCAATCGGCGGAATGCCGTCAATATCGAGTACGCGCGCGCCCAATGCAGGCAGCTCCTGCAATGCACACACGCGGATCCACGCGCTTTGCTGCATGCTCATTCCTCCACCGTTACAGCTGGCGCAGCGATGCGCAGCGGTTGGTATTCCTGCCGGCGTTCGCCCGCGATGCGCGCCTTCCACGGGTCGACCAGGCCTTCCAGCGAATACAGCAGCCGCTCGTACAGCGCACGTCGGTTGGCCGCGTCATCGACCACTTGTGCACGGATGTAATCCAGCCCCACGCGTGCGATGTAGTGCACGGTGCGATCCAGGTAGTAGGCTTGCTCGCGATACAGCTGCAAGAACGCACCGGTGTACTCACGCACTTCGTCGGCGGTAGTCACCTTGACCAGGAAACGGGCGACCTCGGTCTTGATCCCGCCATTGCCGCCGATATGCAGCTCCCAGCCCGAATCCACCGCAATGATGCCCACATCCTTGATGCCGGATTCGGCGCAGTTGCGCGGGCAACCGGACACCGCCAGCTTCACCTTGTGCGGGCTCCACATATTGGCCAGCATGGTTTCCAGATCGATGCCCATCTGCGTGCTGTTCTGGGTGCCGAAGCGGCAGAACTCGCTGCCCACGCAGGTCTTCACCGTGCGGATCGACTTGCCGTAGGCATGCCCGGACTGCATGCCCAGATCACGCCACACATCCACCAGATCCTCTTTCTTGACCCCGAGCAGATCGATGCGTTGGCCGCCGGTCACCTTGACCATCGGCACCGCATATTTGTCGGCCACATCGGCAATGCGGCGCAGCTCGCTGGCATTGGTCACCCCGCCCTTCATCTGCGGAATCACCGAGAATGTGCCGTCTTTCTGAATGTTGGCGTGCGCACGCTCGTTGATGAAACGCGATTGCGGGTCGTCGATCGCCTCATGCGGCCAGGTCGACAACATGTAGTAGTTGATCGCCGGCCGGCAGGTGGCGCAACCGTTGGGCGTGCGCCATTCCATGAAGGCGTAGGCCTGCGCATGGGTCAGCAACTTGTGTTCGCGAATGGCGCGCCGCACTTCGCCATGGCTCAGGTCCGTACATGCGCAAACCGCCTTGGTTTTCGGGGTTTCCTGGAAGTTGGAACCCAGGCAGTTCATCAGGATCTGCTCGACCAGCCCGGTACACGACCCGCACGAACTCGCCGCCTTGGTGTTCTTCTTGACGTCGTCGACGGTGAACAGGCCTTGCTCGCTGATCGCTTTCACGATCGTGCCCTTGCACACGCCATTGCAGCCGCAGACCTCGTCGCTATCAGCCATCGCACTCGCACGGTCCTGCCCGCCGGTGCCGGCATCGCCCAACGCGCTTTCGCCGAAGATCAATTGATCGCGCTGCGCCTGGATCGGCGTGCCGTCCTTGAGCAACTTGAAATACCAGCCTCCATCGCTGGTGTCGCCATACAGGCATGCGCCGACCAGCACGTCGTCGCGGATCACCAGTTTCTTGTAGACCCCGCCAGCCGGGTCGGACAGCACGATCTCCTCGCAGCCATCGCCACCCATGAAATCGCCAGCCGAGAACAGATCGATGCCGGTGACCTTGAGCTTGGTCGAGGCCACCGAACCGC
The DNA here is from genome assembly GCF_056675575.1 of Xanthomonas sp. NCPPB 3959. Classification (NCBI taxonomy): domain Bacteria; kingdom Pseudomonadati; phylum Pseudomonadota; class Gammaproteobacteria; order Lysobacterales; family Lysobacteraceae; genus Xanthomonas; species Xanthomonas sp. NCPPB 3959. Next base: position 227,451 of record NZ_JBWWVR010000001.1, on the reverse strand, counting down.
GATAGATGCCGATGCCGAACTGCGCCAGATGATTCGCGCACACCTTGGCCTGCTCGAACAACGGCGCCACCAGGCCGTACGCAATACCACGATGATTCGCGCACTCGCCCACCGCATACACACGCGGGTCGAAGCTCTGCAGACTGTCGTTGACCACGATGCCGCGCGAGCAATGGATGCCGGCTTCTTCGGCAAGCCGCGTGTTCGGGCGAATGCCCGCCGCCATCACCACCAGATCGGCCGGGATCTCGCTGCCATCGGCGAACTTCACGCCGATCACCTCGCCCTGCGCATTGCCCAGCAGCGCACTGGTCGCAGTACTCAGCTTGAACTCCAGTCCGCGTGCACGCAGCGCCTGCTGCAACAAACCACCAGCCACCGGGTCGAGCTGACGCTCCAGCAACCAACCGGCCAGGTGCACCACGGTCACGTCCATCCCGCGCACTTTCAGGCCATTGGCCGCTTCCAGACCGAGCAAACCGCCGCCGATCACCACCGCGTGCTGCTTGGTGCGCGCGGTAGCGATCATCGTGCGCGTGTCCTGGATATCGCGGTATCCGATCACACCCTTCAAGTCGTTACCGGGAATCGGCAACACGAACGGCACCGAACCGGTGGCGATCAACAAGCGGTCGTATTCGGCCTCGGTGCCATCGGCGGCAATCACGCGGCGACGTACCCGATCGATGCGCGTGACTTCCTTGTTCAAGTGCAGGTGGATGCCGTTGTCCTGGTACCACTGCAACGGATTGAGCACGATATCGTCGAACTCCTGCTCGCCGGCTAACACCGGCGACAACAGAATGCGGTTGTAGTTGGGATGCGGCTCGGCGCCGAACACGGTGATCTGGTACATGCCCGGCATCAGCTTGAGCAGTTCCTCCACGGTGCGGATGCCGGCCATGCCATTGCCGATGACGACGAGTCTGGGTTGCTTCATTGCCTGGATTCCTGTCGACATGTTCAGACGCGCGCCGCGCCAGCGGTGGTCCATTCGCTACGCCATTGCGTCTTGACCCCGGCCAGCAGCGCCCAACCACCGAGTGCGAAGGCCGCGAACAACCACATGCCGATCGCATAGCTGCCGGTGTGCTGCTTGAGCACGCCCAAGCCTGCAGCAAGCGCAAATCCGCCGATGCCGCCAGCCATGCCGATCAAGCCGGTCATCACCCCGATGTCCTGCGCAAACCGCTGCGGTACCAGTTGAAACACCGCACCATTGCCGGCGCCCAGGCACAGCAGGGTCAACACGAACAACGCCAGCGTCACCATCGCGCCGCCGGCACCGAAACCTGCGATGCCCACCAACGCGGCAACCAACAGATAGACCGTAAGCAAGGCACGCGTGCCGCCGACGCGGTCGGCAATCACGCCACCCAGCGGACGCATCACCGACCCCGCCAACACGCAGGCAGCCGTCGCCCACCCTGCAGTGCGCGCATCGAAGCCGAACTGATCGTGGAAGTAGCCAGGCAAGGCACTGGCAAACCCGGAAAACCCACCAAACGTCACCGAGTAGAAAATCATGAAGCGCCACGCATCGCGGTTGCCCACCAGCACGCGGCCATAGTCGGCCCAGCGCTTGCGCGCGACCGGCGCGGGTGCTTCTTTCGCGATCAAGACGAACACGATCAGCGTCAGCAGTAATGGAATGCACGCTAGCCCAAACACGTTCTGATAACCGAACGCCAACGCCAGCATCGGTGCGAACAATGCAGCCAGCACCGTACCCGAATTCCCCGCACCGGCGATGCCCATCGCGGTGCCCTGATGCTCGGGCGGATACCAGCGCGAGGCCAGCGGCAGCGCCACGGCGAACGAGGCGCCGGCAATGCCGAGCAACACGCCCAGCAACAACACCTGCCCCATGCTGTGCACGCCCAACTGCCATGCACCGAACAACGAGGCAATCACCGCAAGTTGTGCGACAACGCCAGCGCGCTTGGCACCGATGCGGTCGGCCAGCATGCCCAGCACCAGCCGCAACACTGCCCCACACAGAATCGGCACCGCCACCATCAAGGCGCGCTGCTGCGTATCCAGTCCGAGCGCTTGCGCGATCGGCACCTGCAGCGGACCAAGCAGATACCACACCATGAAGCTCAGGTCGAAATACAGAAAGGATGCGAACAAGGTGGGCGTGTGCCCGGATCGCCAGAACGAGCGCTGCATAGAGACCTCTTCGAATGCGATGGCCAAAAAAAAACGGCGCCCCTCCGGTAAAACCGGAAGGACGCCGTTGTCCTGGATGCGTGCGGATCGCCGTTGATCCACTGCATCGTGTTCGTGTTGTTGCAGGCACGCCGTTGCACCTGCACGTAATCACTACGCAATCAACGTGCCAACTTGCTCACCTGAGCATCACGGCAATACAAGTCATTGAAAAATAGTGGTTTGGATGCAGCGCATCCCACTTAACGACGGCCTGTCGACACGCCAGTGCAGCCCACCATTCCCGTCTTTCGTGCAGCAATGCACCAACAGCGTGCGTCGTGTACCACCTGCTCTGCCGATTGGCACGCCTGATAGCGCCGAACAAAACTCCTGCACGGCTGGTGCTCGGAAGCCTCATCTAGCACGCGTGCACACCGATCGAATGTCTAGGTCAAAAGCATAGTTAGTCGAGCGCGCGGTGCCCTCGCCGCTCGCGGGACACGCCGTGAATCCGTCCGTGGAGGCTCGGTGGCGGCATCCATGCCGCCACACGGTCCCGCAAGCGGCGAGGACACCGCACCAGAGAGTTTCCTGGCTGCTTTGTTAAAAGCCATGCAAACCGACCAACTCGACTGGTCCTTGCCCGCCCACCGTCGCGGGACCTTACGCGGCATGGATGCCGCGTAAGAGCCTACATGGACGTACTTGCGGCGTGTCCCGCGATGGTGGGCGGGCAAGGGCCCTCCAGCAAAGCCACAGATCGATAGCTCCACAACCAACTCAAGCGTCAAGCGTCAGGCGTCAGGCGTCAGGCGTCAGGCGAGTGCAAGCATGCGCAAGAGTTCGTAGTGTATGCGGGTCCATGCCGGTTGCCTTGCCGGTAACGCGCTCCAGCACAGCGCTAACACGGTCATGTAGTCATTCGCCCTGGAGCGTATCGAACAACCGATTGCTGCGATGATCGTCGTCCGGCACAGCCACACCCACGCGGGCTGCCGCGCGACGATAGTTGTCCAGCCGATGGATGTCGCGCAGCCGCGCGATGTCGTCGTCGTGGATGTCATGCCAGCCCCAGCGCTGAAACTGGGTCAGGAACCACTCGCCATCCGACAGCCACGGCATGTTCACCGCACCATTGCGATGAAAGGCCAGCGCCGTCGCAGCGTTCGCATGAATCTCGACATCGGCGTCCAGACACGCAGCCAGATGCGCGGCAGACACACCGATATGCTGCGGCTCGGCCAACCATTGCGCACACTGCGCACGATTGCCCGGCGCCGTATCCAGCCAGCGACAGGCTTCCAGCACGCAGGCGGTCAGGCGCTCGGTCAACTCCGGTTGCAGCGCGGCGAACTCGCGCCGGCAGGCCAGCACTTTTTCCGGATGGCCCGCCCACAACTCCCCACTGCGGATCACGCGGCGACCGCTGCCCTGCGCCTCGGCCACTGCGGCCCATGGCTCGCCGGAACAATAGCCATCGACCAGCCCGCTAGCCAAGGCCTCGGGCATCTGCGGCGGCGGAATGCTGAGCACATCCACATCCCGCATCGGGTCAACCCCGCACGCGGCCAGCCAGTAATACAGCCACAACGCATGCGTACCGGTGGGAAAGGTCTGCGCAAACACCGCACGGCGGCCCAGACCGGTCAGCACCTGCGGCAACGCGTGACCATCAGCCAAGGCCTGCGCGAGCGCAGGTGCCAGCGTGATCGCCTGGCCGTTGTGGTTGAGCGTCATCAACAACGCCATCGGGCATTGCGGCCCGGCAATGCCGAGATCGATCGCATACACCAGGCTGGCCAAGGCATGCGCCGCATCGACCTCGCCGGCGAGCAGACGGTCGCGCACGCCGGCCCATGACGCCTGACGCTGCAGCTCCAACTGCAAGCCATGCGCACGGTCCAGGCCCAGCCGTTGCGCCGCGATCAGCGGTGCGCAATCGATCAGCGGCATGTAGGCCACGTGCAATACGGGGAGGTTGGCTTGGCTCATGTGTTCATCCCAACAACTCGGCCATGGCCACGATGCGTCGCGCCACTTCGGCCAGTTTGACGCCCTGCTTCATCGCTTGCTGGCGCAGCGCCGCGTAGGCGTCGGCCTCGCTCAGCCCACGTTTTTCCATCAGCAGGCCCTTGGCGCGATCGATCTGCTTGCGGTCCTGCAGCGCTTGCTGCACATCGTCCAGACGTTTGCGCATGCTGCTTTCCTGCGCGAATCGGGCAAGCGCCACTTGCACGATCGGCGCCAGCCGCGCCGGTGCCAGGCCATCAACCACATACGCAGTGACACCGGCGCCAACGGCCGCATGGATCAACGCATCGTCGCCATCGCCGGAAAACATCACCACCGGGCGCGGCGCATGCGCGTGCAGCATCGACAGTTGCTCCAAGGTATCGCGCGAAGGCGAGTCCACATCGATCACCACCACATCCGGCTGCTGGCTCTGCACCGCATGCAGCAACGCACCGACCGAGGCCACATCGTCGAGCACCGTATAACCGGCGCGCGTCAATGCCTGGCGCAGTTCGCCAATCGGCTTTTCGGTATCGTTGACCAGCAAAACACGCATTGGCGGCGGCGAGGCGTGGACGTGGCTGGATGGTGCCATGCAACATGCTGTCGGTGCGAGTCATCTTTTCGGAGTCCGTCTGATGCCGTTGTTCCCGTTGTTCGCAAACCTGCAAGCGCGCCCCGTGTTGGTGATCGGCGGTGGCGAGGTTGCCACGCGTAAGGTGCTCGCCCTGCTCAAGGCCGGCGCGCAGATCCGTCTGTATGCGCATGCGCTCTCGCCGGAACTCGATGTGTTGATGCAAGCCGGTCGCTTCGAGCAGTTGGGCGGCGAATTCGATCCAGCCTGGATCGACGATGTGTGGCTGGTGGTCGCCGCCACCGACGACGCGGACTTGAATCAACGTGTCGCCACTGCCGCCGGCGCGCGTCAGCGCTTGGTCAATGTGGTGGACGATGCAGAGCTGTCGACCTACCAGGTGCCGGCGATCGTGGACCGCGACCCGCTGGTCATCGCCATCTCCTCCGCAGGCGCTGCCCCGATGCTGGCACGGCGTCTGCGCGAACGGCTGGAGCGCGAGCTGGATGCCTCGGTCGGCCGCTTCGCTGGACTATTTGCGCGTCACCGCGAGCGCATCCGCAGCCAGTTCCCCGATATGAATCGGCGCAGGCGCTGGTTCGATCGCGTCATCGATGGCGACGTGCCGCTGCTGCTGCAGGCCGGCAACGATGACGCCGCCGAAACCGCGTTCACCGCGGCACTGGACGATGCCGGCGCGGTGCCGGCGCGTGGCAGCGTGCAACTGGTCGGCACCGGCCCGGGCGATCCCGGCCTGCTCACCTTGAAAGCGCTACGCGCGATGAATCTGGCCGACGTGCTGCTGATCGGCGACGACATCCCCGATGCGGTGCTGGAACTGGCGCGTCGCGATGCCTCACGCCGCGCCTTGCCGCGCGATGCCGATGCACAACGGCATCTGTTGCTGGAACTGGCGACAGAAGGACTGCACGTGGTCGCGTTGCGCAGCGGCGCCGGCTACAGCGATGCCGATGCTGCTGCGATTGAAGCAGCGCTGCATGCGCGGGGCCTGGCGTGTGATCGCGTGCCCGGCATTGCCATGCACATGCACGCCAACGCATAAGCGGCACGCAGCTGCGGCCGCAGCTGGATCACGCTTTCGGAAACCGCTTGCGCGCACTGTCGCGCACGTCGATATCGAAGGTCACGCGTAACGCCGTGTGTTCGGCATGGCCAGCCCCGGCATCGAAGCTGAAACTCAGCCCGTCGCGGCTGGGCAACTGCCGTGCATGCTCCTCCAGCGCATCGCGCGGCACCGACAACTGCCAATGATCGGTGGCGCAGTTGCAGGCCGCGTGACCGCCGGTCAGGCTCACGCTGTGGCGCACCAATCGCGCGCCCTGCCCGCTCGGCAAGCGGCTTTCGTTATCGACCGTGCGCCCGGCAAGCAACTCGGCCAATTCGGCTTCGTCGATGCGAAAGCGCAGCTGCTGACCTTCAATCTGGATTTTCATGACTGAGCTGACTCCACTGCTCGGGCGTATTGCAATTGACGAACGCGCCGCGTTCGCTGGCGGTGACAGCCACGCGATGGCATTGCAGTGAACGCTGCAAGGCGCGCAGCGAGCGTGACGATGCAGCGCCGGCCATCAATGCCGATAGCGCCTCACGCACAACGTCATCCACGCACAGACGCATCGGCAACATCTCGTCTTCGAAAGCGGCGCAGCGTTGCGGTGGTGGCGCCAGCAGTCGCTCCAGCAATGGTTTGGACAGCAGCGGCATGTCGACCGGTACCACCACAAGTGTCGTTGCATCGGCCACATGATCGATCACGCTGGCCAGACCGCCCAGCGGCCCCAGATCCGGCTGCGCATCGGCAATCCCGGCATAGCCCGGACGATCGCCGCTAATCACTACATCCAGCGCGCCGGCATCGCGCAGCAATGCCTGCATATGCGCAACCAATGGACGCCCGCGCCACGGCAGCAGGGCCTTGTCCTGGCCCATGCGCGAGGAACGGCCGCCGGCCAGCACCACACCGATCCACGGGTTTGTGGCGGTCATGCCGTCTGCTCGCAGGCACTGCGTCGCGCTGCGTGCCGGCACACGCTCATGGCGCAATCGCCGGTGCAGCCGGCTGCAGATGCCCCAGGCCGAACACCTGCGCCGTCGTACTGGGCGCGGCGCCATCGTCCTGCGGCTCCAGCACCGCCCACACATTGGCCTGCAACAACGGCGCCACTCGAAACGACTCTTGCTGCGGCAAGATCTGCACGCACAGCACACCGGCATCGCTGCAGTTCAAACGCGCGCGCAGGTGCTGCCGCCAGATCGGTCGTGCATGCATCGGTGTGTGCAGCGCAACACGCAAACCGCGCTCTATGGGCATGCCCAGCAAACCACGCAAAGCCGGCTCGACAAAAAAACGCAGCCCGGCGGCGCTGGCCATCGGGTTGCCCGGCAAACCGAAATACAGCGCGCCGTCCGCAAAGCGCGCCAACAACACCGGCTTGCCTGGCCGCACCGCCACCTTATGAAATAGCAACGCCGCCCCATGTCGCGCCAACGCATCCGGCACGAAATCGTAGCGACCACGCGACACCGCACCGGTGCTCAGAATCACGTCGGCTCCCGCATGTCGCGCTTGCGCGAGCGCCGCATCGAAGGCGGCAGCGTCATCGCCCACCTGCCCTCGCCACACCAGTTCGGCACCGGCTGCATGCAACTGACTGAGCAGATAGCTGCTGGTGCCATCGCGGATCTGGCCGGGCTGCAGCGGCTGCGCAGGATCGCCGACCAATTCGCGGCCGGTCGCGATCAAGGCCACACGCGGGCGCCGCACCATCTGCACCCGCGCGCAGCCCAGCCCGGCCAGCAGCATCAGATGCGCACCGCGCAGCACCGTACCGGCCTCGATCACGCGATCGTGCAAGGCCACATCTTCACCGCGTCGGCGAATGTGCTGGCCCACGCGCACATCGGCGAGCAGCCGGATGCGGCTGGGGCGTGCGCCGTCATGCGCCAGCAGCTCCACCTGTTCGATCGGCACCACGGCATCCGCACCTGCAGGCAAGCCGGCACCGGTCATGATTTCCCAGGCGGCGCCTGCCGTAATCCCACCCGCATCTTCGCCTGCGGCAACGGTGCCACCGACCGTGTGCTCACTTGCGGTCATTGCGCCACGGCCATCGGTGACCAGCGCAAATCCATCCATCGCACTGTTGTCGAAAGCCGGCAGCTCGGCCGGGCTCGACAATGCCTGCGCAAGCACGCGGCCTTGCGCATCCGCACTGTCCACCCACTCGCTGGCAAGCGTGGCGACCTGCTGATGGATCAGTGCAAGGGCTTCGGCGTAGCTGATCATGAGCAAGGCGACTGCCGACCGATGGATGACCTGGCTAGGATACCGGCCTCCAGCGCGGCTGGTACAGGCATGCCGCGACAGCGTTGCGACGGCGAATGCACCAGTGACCGATCACGCGATCACCCCAGCGCTCGACGCTGCTCGAACGCATCGTCAACACGCTGCGCCGCACACTTGCAGGCAGTTTTTTATCTTTGCACACCATGCAATTCGTCGACCTTGTTGGCTGGCTCGCCAGCGCCGTTCTGATCGCCACCTTGATCCGCCAGATTTACAAGCAATGGCAGTCGCCTGCGGCACAGGGTGTCTCGCGCTGGTTGTTTGTCGGTCAGATCAGCGCCTCGGTGTTGTTTATCGTTTACAGCTATCTGGTCGGGAATGCGGTGTTTATCGTCAGCAATGCACTGATCCTGCTGACCGCCATCACCGGCTATGTGCTGCAACGGATCAAGCATCGCCAGCTGCGTGGCATCAGCTGACGCGCTTGGCTGCCTTGCGCGGCTTGGTAGTGCGGGGTGGCGTTTTTTTTGCTGCGGCCTTCTTGGCGGCGGCCTTCGATGCGCTTTTCTTTTCCGTTGCGCGCACAGGCGTTTTTTTTACAGCTGCACGCTTGCGCGGCTTCGACGCAGCCTCGGTATCCACCACTGTCTCTGCAACTGCATCCGGCACACGCACGCTGATCCAGGTCGGCGCATGGTCGCTGGCCTTCTCCAGGGCGCGCACCCACTTGTCCACGCCGGCATCCTGCAAGCCGGGCGCCAGCGTGCGATTGAGCAGTAGATGATCGATACGCAAACCGCGGTCACGCGCAAAGTGCTGGCGAAAATAATCCCAGAACGTGTAGATGGGTGTATCGCCATGCACGGCCAGCAAGCTGTCGGTCCAGCCTTGCTGCAACAGCGCTGCATATGCCTGGCGACTTTCGGGCTGCAGCAACGCATCCTTGCGCCAACCCTTGGGGTCGTAGATATCCGCATCGGTCGGCACCACGTTGAAATCGCCGATCAAGGCCACCGGATGCGGCAATTCGACCAAGGTCTTGGCATGGCGGATCAAGCGCTGAAACCAGGCGAGCTTGTAATCGAACTTCGGTCCCGGCTGCGGATTGCCGTTGGGCAGATACAGACACGCCACCACCACGCCGTGAATCGCAGCTTCCAGATAGCGGCTTTGCCTATCGCCTGGGTCCCACGGCAGGCCGCGACGAATCTCCACCGGGTCTGCGCCCCGTGCAAGCAGGGCCACACCATTCCACGACTTCTCGCCCTGCCAGATCACCCCATAGCCGGCGTCACGGATCGCCTGTTCCGGAAACGCCTCCTGCGTGGCTTTGAGCTCCTGCAAGCCGACGATATCCGGTTGCTCGCGCTGCAGCCATTCCAGCAGATGTGGCAGCCGGCTATGGATGCCATTGACGTTGAAGGTGGCGATCTTGCGTGTGGTGGCTGACATGGGGATGCGAGCGGCCCTTTGCGTAAGGTAACGACAATGGCTGCAGCCGCATGAAGCCGATGCTCAAGCGAGGTGAAGCCTTTGCGTACCCGCCCATGTGAAGGCCATGCCGCACAGTTAGCTCAGCAGTGAATGCCGAAGCAGCAAGCACTGCCAAACCAGTTTTATCGGCCTTGCAACGCGAAACGCTTACTCAAGCTCCGGGGTCCGCAGGCCCGAGCTGATGGGCCGCAAGCATCTCGTCGATCCGCTTGACGATCTGTGCGGCTTGTTCTGTCGAATCGGCCTTCGCTGTGATCGTCTCCGCACGTGCATGGAAGACATCCCAGAAATCATCCGGGTGCTGGCGTCGGATATCGGGCAATTCGTCGGCGAGGTGTTTCAGTTGCGCATCGATCTCAGGTGTCATGACTGTCTCCTTTTGCCTCCACGCTACCGCGACCTCGGTGAGCCTGATGCCAACGCCGTCAGCCAGCACATCGCCGTATCGGTGTTTGCGCGACAATAGCGGCATGAGCAGCCACGACATCACTCCCGCCGACGCCCGCGCTCGTGCCATGCAGGGCGCCTTGTTGATCGATATCCGGCAACTGCACGAACGCGCCAGCGGCCAGGCCGAAGGCGCACTGGCCATCGTGCAGAGCGATCTGGAAACTGCACCCGCACGGCATCTGCCCGAGCACACACGCGAGATCGTAGTGATCTGCCAAAGCGGCAAGCGCTCTGCGCAGACGGCCGAGGTGCTGCGTGCGCACGGCTATACAGCGGTGTCTTCGGTACTCGGCGGAACCACCGCGTGGACGAACGACGGCCTGCCGCTGGTGCGGCCCACGCTGCCGGCGGACGAACAGGATTTTCTAGAGCGCTATTCGCGCCATCTACGCCTGCCGCAGGTCGGTCTGGAAGGCCAGCAGCGGCTGGCGCGCGCGCGCGTCTTGCTGGTCGGCGCGGGCGGGCTTGGCTCGCCGGCTGCGTTTTACCTTGCCGCTGCCGGTGTTGGCCATCTGCGCATCGCCGACGACGATATGGTGGATCGCAGCAATCTGCAGCGCCAGATTCTGCACACCGAAGACAGCGTGGGCATCGCGAAAGTCGCCTCGGCTGCGCAGCGCATCGCCGCACTCAACCCACGCGTGCAGGTCGACGCGCTGCAGACACGCGTCACCGCCAGCAATGTCGAAGCATTGCTGCAGGACGTGGATGTGGTGATCGACGGTGCGGACAATTTTCCTGCGCGTTATCTGCTCAACGATGCCTGCGTCAAACTCGGCAAACCGTTGGTCTACGGCGCAGTGCAGCAGTTCGAAGGGCAATTGAGTGTGTTCGATGCCGGCCGCAACCGCGGTCATGCGCCCTGCTATCGCTGCCTGTTTCCCGAACCACCACCGCCGGAGTTTGCGCCCAGCTGCGCCGACGCCGGCGTTCTCGGCGTGCTGCCTGGCGTCATCGGATTGCTGCAAGCCAGCGAAGCGATCAAGTTGCTGCTGGGCATCGGCGACAGCCTGACCGGGCGCCTGCTCAGCTTCGATGCCTTGGCCATGCGCTTTCGCGAAATCCGTCTGCCACCCGATCCGCATTGCCCGGTCTGCGCGCCTGGCACCGCGTTCCCCGGCTATGCCGACTACGCCGCGTTCTGCGGCAGCGCAGTCGGCTGAAAGCGGCACTTAAATCGACTGCGTAGCGTCAGCCAGGCCTGAGCGGGCGTCATGGCACACCAGCCCGGCCGCAGCGCTTCGACCTGCCACCTACACGCTTGCCGCACGCGCGCGTGAGAGCTACCGCCACGTGTTGTTCGCCACTGCTCCAGTGAGCGATCAAAGCGCGTAAGGAATCACCCGCACGATCTCGCCTGCCTCGAAGCGTCGTGCCGGCTCCGGCAACACGATCAGTGCATTGCTATCGGCCGCACCACGCAACAGATGCGACGCATCGCCGCGATGCGGCAGCGCGGTCAACCGCCCGTCCTCGCCGCACTCCAGCCGTCCGCGCAAAAACTCCAGGCGTTCGTGGCGCTTTTCCCACGGGCCTGCCAGCGCTGCATGCCACACCGGACGCGGTTCGCTGCGTCCCTGCAAGCCATCCAGCAGCGGCACACCGTAGGCGATCAGCGTCGCCAGCACCGACACCGGATTGCCCGGCAAACCCAGCACCAGACAGCGGCCGATCTGCCCCAGCACCGCCGGCATGCCCGGGCGCATGCGCACGCGCCAGAAGTGGATGCGGCCCAGTTCGCCAATCAGCTGCGGCAGATAGTCTTTTTCCCCGGCCGAGACGCCGCCGCAGGTGATCACCACATCGAATGCAGCGGCTGCATCTTCCAGCATGGTGCGGATCCGCTGCGGATCGTCCGGCAAGGTCGGCCATGCCGTCGGCGCGTAACCCAGGGCCCGTAGCTGCGCCATCAACATGTCGCGATTGCTGTTGTAGATCTGCCCCGGCCCCAGCGGCATGCCAGGCTCCACCAACTCATCGCCGGTGGCCAGCACCGCGATAGTCGGCCTTGGTGCCACTGCAAGCCGCGACAGCCCGAGCGCCGCCGCCAACCCGATGCGGGCAGGCGTCAACACCTGCCCGCTCTGGATCACCAGATCGCCCGCGCGCACGTCGCTGCCGGCCAGACGCACCGCCGCGCCCAACGCAGGCATCGTGCGGAAACGCACAACACCATCGCGCTCGTCTGCATCTTCCTTCGGGATCACGGTGTCGGCGCCATCGGGCAGCGGCGCGCCGGTGGTGATGCGCAGACATTGGCCTGCGCTGAGCGTGCCGCTCCAACGCTCGCCAGCGAATTGTTCGCCGACCAGTTGCAACGACGCATCGCCGTCAGCGACATCGGCATGCCGCAACGCAAAGCCGTCCATCGCGCTGTTGGCGAATGGCGGTAGTGCCAGCGGTGCAATCAGATCGGCAGCGGAAATCCGCCCATCGGCACGCGCGGTGGCGATGTTCTCATCGGGCGGACGGTTGTTGGCCGCAACGGCCTGCAGAATCTGCAGCGCCTGCGCATACGGAATGCGGGAGGGATAGTCGGTCATGGCGCGCAGGATACCAGTGCGCCATGCCGGCTCAGAGCGGCGACCAGCACGATCACCTGTCCGTCAGAGAGCATGGCCGGCACTCCGGCCAGCACGAACCGCGCGAACACGGCAGCTTCCAGGCGAATTACTCGACCCAAGCTTGAGCTAGCACGCCATGCATGCCAGCTCGTCGAAGATGGCTCGCCACGCCCAGCGCGGCAGCCTGCCTACTTGCCCTTGACGTGCTTCATCAAACGCCGCTTGCGCGCCACCTGCCGCTCGGTGAGCGTGTTCTTCTTGCCCTCGTACGGATTGGCACCTTCGCGGAAGATGAAACGCACCGGCGTGCCGACCAGCTTGAAACGCTTACGGAAGAAGTTTTCCAGATAGCGCTTGTACGATTCCGGCAACACTTTCAGGCGCGTGCCATGCACGATGAAGGTCGGCGGATTTGCGCCACCCGGATGCACGTAACGCAGCTTGGAGACGTGACCACGGATGCTCGGCGGCGGATTGGTCTCGTAGGCGATTTCCAGCGCCTGGTTGACTTCGCTGGTACTGAATTCATGCGTCGCCGAGGCATGCGCGCGGTGGATCGCCTGAAACAGTTCGCGCATGCCCGAGCCATGCAGCGCGGAGATCCGCACCGCCTCGGCCCAGCTGACAAAGCCCAACTTGCGCGACAGCAGGTCTTCGGCCTGCGCACGCTGATAGTCGCTCTGCCCGTCCCACTTGTTGATCGCCACGACCAACGCGCGGCCAGCGTCCAGGATCGCGCCAAGAATGGTCGCGTCCTGATCGGTGACGCCTTCGCCGGCATCGAGCATCAGCACCGCGACCTGGCATTGTTCGATCGCCTGCAGCGTCTTGAACGCGCTGAATTTCTCCACCGCCTCCTCGACCTTGCCACGGCGACGCAGGCCGGCCGTATCGATCAAGCGGTATTGACGCCCGTCGCGGTCCATGTCCACGGCGATCGAATCGCGCGTGGTGCCCGGCACTTCCGAGGCGATCATGCGTTCTTCGCCGAGCAGGCGATTGACCAGCGTCGACTTGCCCACATTCGGGCGGCCGACAAAGGCGATGCGCACACGCGCCGGGTCGGTATCCAGCAGCTCGCCGGCACCTTCGGCAGGCAAGCGCGCACCGACTTCTTCGAGCAACTCGTCGATGCCCTGCCGATGCGCGGCAGACAACGCCACCACATCGGAGAACCCATAGCGCGCGAACTCCGAGCGCACGGTTTCTTCGTCGGTGCCGTCGATCTTGTTGATGACCAGCACGGTCGGGCGCGCCAGCTTGCGCAGCCAGGCCAGGATCTCGTCGTCGAGCGAGGAGGCGCCTTCGCGGCCATCGACCACGAACAGCACCAGATCGGCTTCGCCGGCAGCGGCACGTGCCTGACGCGCGGTGGCGCCGGCAAGACCTTCCTCGTCACCGGCGATACCGCCGGTATCGACGACGATGAAGGGGCGCTCTTCGTCGAGACGGCAGACCCCGTAGTTACGGTCGCGGGTGACGCCGGGCTGGTCGTGGACCAGCGCGTCACGGGTGCGCGTCAGCGCATTGAAAATGGTGGACTTGCCGACATTGGGCCGTCCAACCAGGGCGACCAGGGGCAGCATCGCAAAGTCCTTATTGTGCCAACCGGAAGGCGGTGATATCGCCATCGGTGTTTTGTACCAACAGAATGCCATCCACGACGATCGGCTGCGCCAGCAGCGTGTCGCGTCCAGCGCGAGCGCGCGCGGCCAGTGCACCATCGCTGAGTTTCAGCCAGTGCAGATAACCCTTGTAATCGCCAACCACGGCGTAATCGCCCTGGATGGCCACACCGGTCAGGGAGCGACGTGCAAGCGCAGCCTGCGACCACATCGCTGCACCGCTGCTCTTGTCCAGACCCCACACCGAACCGGCGTTATCCGACACCACCACCACGCTGGACGACACGCCAACGCCACCGGCACCGCCGTGATCGCGCGTCCACAGCGGACGGCCACTCGGGCCTTCCAGTGCGAGGGTTTCGTTCTTGAAGCTGGTTGCGTACAGCGTGGTGCCGTCGAGTACCGGTGCGCCATCCACGTCGGACATGCGCTCCAGCTCGGTACGGCCTTCCGGCACGCCGATGGCCTGTTCCCACAACGGGCGGCCGTCCTGCAACGCCAGCGCACTCAAGGTGCCGCTGTCATTGCCGACGAACACCACACCCGGGCCGGTGACGATCGGCGCATTGCCGCGCACCGACAGGGTCGGGCCTTCCTCGGCATGGAACCAGCGGCGCTCGCCGGTCGTCGCGTCGAAGGCGCTGACGCGACCGTCGTTGCTACGCACCAGCACCAAACCCTGCGCAATGGCCGGTGCAGCGATGACCTCGTTCGGTACTTTGGCACGCCACTTTTCCGTGCCATCGGCCTGGTTCAACGCAATCACATCGCCAGACAGCGTACCGATCACCACCAGACCTTCGCCAACGCCGGGGCCACCGGACAGGCGTTGCTTGAACTTGCGATCGTTGCGCTCTTCTTTCTTGGGCTTGTATTCCCACACGCGCTTGCCGGTCTGCAGGTCCAATGCCTCCACGCCACCGGTGATCGCCGAGGCGTACACCTTGCCATCGGCCACGGCCGGGCGCTGACGCACACCGATATGGCCCTCGCCCTTGCCGACGCCGGTGGACCACAGCTTGTCCACTTTGACCGAGGGCTCGAACTTGACCAGTTCGGCAGGTTCCTGCGCCTTCTTGGCAGCAGCATCCTTCCCGGCAAACCAGCCCTTGACCGTGCTGCAACCCGCCAACGACACGCCCATCAGGGCGATCAATGCAATGCGCTTGTACATATCAACCTGCTTCATCAAATCGGCTCCGCCGGATTGGGCACTTTGCCGCCCACATCCATTAGCTTGGTTTCCAGCAAACGGCGCTGCGGCGAGGCCACATCCACCGTGGTCAGGGCCTTGGCGTAGAGCGCACGCGCTTCATCCGGCTTGCCCTGCACAACCAGCGCATCGGCGCGGATCTCCAGACTGGTGTGGTCCTGTGCATCGGCCAGCAGCTTGATCGCTTCGTCCGGCTTGCCGCTTTCGGTCAGCACGCGCGCAAGGCGCTGCTGCACGATCTGCTTGAGCTCGCCTTCGGCGGGCACGTCGCGCAATGTCTTGATCGCTTCGGCGTGCTTGCCGGCATCCACCTGTGCCTTGGCCAGACGCAGCGCAGCCAGCTCGGCGTAAATACCGCCCTTGCCGTCGTCGAGCGCTACGATCTCTTTGGCGGCCTTGTCCAGGTCTTTGCCCTGGATCGACTTCACCACCGCCTCGTAACGGGTGTTGGCTTCCACCGATTGGGTGTTGGTGTGCTTCTGCCACCACTGCCAGCCCAGGATCAGGGCCAGGCCAACCACCACGCCGCCCACCAGACCCGCGCCATTCTTTCTCAACCAGGAACGAACGCGTTCGCCTTGTTCGTGTTCGTCCAGCAGATCGTCGATCGCCATGCGTACTCTCGCTCCGTCGTCCCGGAGGCGCGGAACATCAATAGGGAAAAATGAAAAACCGCAGTCCGCTTCACTCGGAAGCAGGTACCACGGAGCCGTCGGAGGATACCGCAAAACGGGCCACGTTAGCGCGCTGGAACGGTTTCAGATCGACGATACTGCCGCCTTGCTGAACCTCTACCGCCGACGCATTGCCCAGCACGATGCGACCCACTTGCCCGGGCGAATAGCTGCGACGTTCGCCGGCACGCACCAGCGCTTTTTCGACCGCGCTGCCATCCGGTGACAGGATCTGCACCCAGCTGTCGCCGCTGAAACTCAACGACAAACTGCCGCCACTGGCGGCCGCAGCTGTAGGCGTCTCCACGTCGGGCGTGGCCCGCGGCACCGGCGTCATCGACGCGATGTACGGCGCGGGTTGCTCGCGTGGCGCATTGGCCGGCTGCGTTGCACCCGCGGCGGATGTGCCGGTGTTTGCCGCTTCCGGCATGCTGTCCAGCGACACCGTACTCGGCGCGTTGCCATCAAGATGCGAGCGGGTCGCATACCAGACCGGTACGGCAAACACACCGGTGATGACGACATACATCGCCTTGCGCGCGGTGCTTTCGAGAATGCGGCGCGCACGCGGGGTATGCGTATGGCTGACCAGGGTGACCGGTTCGACCGGCGCAATGGTTGCCTGCAGCAACAGCGGCTCCAGGTCCACATGCAGCAGACGCGCATAACTGCGCAGCTGGCCGCGCACGAAGACCGGCGCGCCCAGACGCTGCCACTCTTCCTGCTCCAACGAACGCACCACGTGTGCCGGCATGCGCAGCTTGCCGGCGACATCTTCCACGCTCAGACCTGCTGCTTCGCGCGCTTCGCGCAAATGCTGTCCGCAGCCCTTTTCCTGCTCGAAAGGGTTCGGATGGGAATCATTGATCACAATGCATTGGCCCCGGGGTTGGCGGTCGCTGCGTCAGGGAATTCCTTGACCAACCGCTGGTGGTAACGGCCGGCGGCTACCTTGTCGCCGAGCCCTTGCTCAATCTGAATGGCGAGTTGTAACACGGAAGCAGTGACCGGTGCAGCCGCAAGACGTCTTTCGATAAACGCACGGGCTTCGAAATAGGTCTTTCGCCCGGCCTCGTAGCGCGCCATTGATTCGAGCGCATATGCGCTGACCGGATCCAGTTCTAACGCTTTACGGAGATCGCGTACAGCGCGCTCCGATTGCCCAGACTGCAGCGCGCATCCACCCGCATTAGCCAAAGCCGGTGCCGGTGGGTAGTTAGAATCCTGCAGCGCACGATCAAACCAGGCCAGAGACTCCAGTGCCTGGCCGTTCGCACACAGCCAAGCACCATAATTGTTCAACACATCGCCACGTTGGGGCGCGAGTTCAGCGGTACGGCGATACGTCTCACCTGCTGCCGGATTACCCTGCCCCTGCTGAATCACACCCAGAAACATCAACGCATCAACCGAATTGGGCGTTTTTTTTAGAACCTCACGCACCAACTGTTCGGCGGCGGCATAGTTACCACTTTGCAGGCGATTGTTCGCAAGACCAAGTCTTTGCTCCAATGCAATCCGATCACGCGTTGCTGCGCTGTCACGGAAATCGTAACTCGGCGCTACCTGTTCCACACTCCCGGCCTTGGCATTACGACCACCGCAGCCGACTGCGCCAAGCGCGATCGCCACAGCCGCCATTAACGCGAGATCACGCTGCCGCATCGCGATCGGCCTGGCCTTCCAGTGTGCGCAGGAAATCTGCCTGGCGACGGGTACGGTCCATGACCTGCCCCTTGAGCTGTCCGCACGCGGCGTCGATATCGTCGCCACGCGTGCGGCGAACCATCGTCAGCACCTGCGCGTCGAGCAGGATCTTCTGGAAAGCCCGGATCTCCGTCTCGCCAGAACGCTCGTAGCGCGTGCCCGGGAACGGATTGAACGGAATCAGGTTGACCTTGCCCGCATCCTTTGACTGCACCGCATTGTCGAACTGACGCATCAAGCGGGCCAGCTGACGCGCATGCTCCGGCTGATCGTTGATGCCCTTCATCAAGGTGTATTCGAAGGTGACCGAATCGCGCTTCTTGTTGCCGCGCAGATAGCGCGCGCACGACTCCATCAGCTCGGCGATCGGGTACTTCTTGTTCAGTGGCACCAGGCTCTCGCGCAGCGCGTCGTTGGCGGCATGCAGCGAAACGGCCAGCGACACATCGCTTTCGGTCGAGAGCCGGTCGATCATTGGCACCAGGCCGGAGGTCGACAGCGTCACCCGCTTGCTGGCAAGGCCGTAGCCCAGATCGTCGCGCATCACGCTCATCGCGCGCACGACGTTGTCGAAATTCATCAGCGGCTCGCCCATGCCCATCATCACCACATTGGTGAGACGACGCTGCTGGTGCGGCACGTTGCCCAGATGGCGCGCCGCTACCCACACCTGCCCAACGATCTCGGCGGTGGTGAGGTTGCGGTTGAAGCCCTGGGTCGCGGTCGAACAGAAGGTGCAGTTCAAGCCGCAGCCGACCTGGGAGGACACGCACAGCGTGCCACGGCCCTTGTCGGGGATATACACCGTCTCGATCGCATTCTTGCCATCGGTGCCCATGGCCAGCAGCCACTTGTGGGTGCCGTCGGTGGAAGGCTTGTCGAACACGACGGTCGGGACGAGGACCTCGGCGTGCTGGTGCAATTTCGCACGCAGCGCCTTGCCGAGGTCCGTCATCTGGTCGAAGTCGGTGACGTAGCGATGGTGAATCCACTTCATCACCTGATGGGCACGGTAACGCGCTTCGCCGAGCGTGTCGGCGAAGAAGCGCTCCAGTCCCTCGCGGTCGAGGTCGAGCAGGTTCTGCTTGCGCAGTTCCGGGGTACGGACAGGGACGTCCTGCAGCACGGAGGGGATCACGACCTCATTCACGATTCGACTCTCTCGGCCTCAGCGCGAGACCACTTCAGTAGCGGCAAAGAAATACGCGACTTCGTTGGCAGCGTTCTCGACCGAATCCGAGCCGTGGGCGGCGTTGGCATCGATCGAATCGGCGAAGTCGGCGCGGATGGTGCCCGGCGCAGCGTCCTTGGGATTGGTCGCGCCCAGCAGGTCACGGTGTGCAGCAACGGCGTTCTCGCCTTCCAGCGCCTGGATCACCACCGGGCCGGAGATCATGAACTCGACCAGCGCATTGAAGAACGGACGCTCGCGGTGCACGGCGTAGAAGCCTTCGGCTTCGCGACGCGACAGCTGCTTGTACTTGGCGGCCACGATCTTCAGGCCGGCCTTTTCGAAACGGCTGTAGATTTCGCCGATGACGTTCTTGGCGACGGCATCGGGCTTGATGATGGACAGGGTGCGCTCCAGCGCCATGGGAAGATCTCCGTTGGGCGGGCCACTTGAAGACCCGAGGTTATCATGAAAAAAACCCGCGTCAAAACGCGGGCTTAGGCTTCTTTGCGATGGTCAATTCTATCTCTTAGTGAAGACCTTTGCACACCGCCTCCTGAATCGTGCTGCATTGCCGCATGACCGGCGCAGTCTCCAGCCCGTAGACTCAAACAATCGTTTGATTGAGTTCCACCCCTGCGCATGCCCAAGCCCGCTCACTTCTCCACCAAGGACCGCATTCTCGGCGCGGCCGAGGAGCTGTTCGCACAGCATGGCTTCGCCGGCACCTCGCTGCGCCAGCTGACCACCCAAGCCGACGTCAATATCGCCGCGGTCAACTACCACTTCGGCTCCAAGGAAAACCTGGTCAACGAGGTATTCCGCCGCCGCATGGACGAGATGACCACCGCGCGTCTGCAGCAGCTGGAAGCTGCCAAGCGTGCGCATCCGGGCGAACTCACCGCGGTGCTGGCGGCCTTCGTCGAGCCTGCCCTGGCGATGGCGCAGGACCGCCAGAGTGGCGGCGCGTTCGTGCGCGTGATCGCACGTGCCTACGCCGAAAAGAACGACAACCTGCGCAAGTTCCTGTCCGATCACTACGGCCATGTGCTGCGCGAATTCGGCAAGGCCATCGCCGCCTGCGTGCCGGGCCTGAGCAAGGAAGAGCTGTACTGGCGGCTGGATTTTCTGGCCGGTGCGCTGACCTATGCGATGGCCGACTTCGGGCTGATCAAGCGCCCGGCCGGCGTCAGCGAGGCCGACCACCGTGCGCGCGCCGCGCGCGAACTGATTCGTTTCGCGGAACCCGGTTTCCGCGCTCATTCCACACCGTAAACGTTCCACCAAGAGGCTAATTGCTATGTCCAATCCGTTGCTAGTCCGTCGCGCCGCCGTGCTCGGTGCCGGCGTCATGGGCGCGCAGATCGCCGCGCACCTCACCAACGCCGGTGTCGACACCGTGCTGTTCGACCTGCCTGCCAAGGAGGGTCCGGCCGACGGCATCGTGCTCAAGGCCATCGCCAACCTCGGCAAGCTCAGCCCTGCCCCGCTGGCCAGCAAATCCCTGGCCGAGGCGATCACGCCGGCCAACTACGAGAGTGGTCTCGAACAGCTGCGCGATTGCGATCTGATCATCGAGGCGATCGCCGAGCGCATGGACTGGAAGCAGGACCTGTACAAGAAGATCGCGCCGTTCGTGGCCGAGCATGCGGTGCTGGCGTCCAACACCTCCGGTCTGGGCATCAACAAGCTCTCCGACGTGCTGCCCGAGCAATTGCGCCACCGCTTCTGCGGCGTGCACTTCTTCAACCCGCCGCGTTACATGCATCTGGCCGAGCTGATTCCGGCCAAGGGCACTGACAAGGCGGTGCTGGAAGGGCTGGAAAGCTTCCTGGTCACCACGCTTGGCAAGGGCGTGGTGTATGCCAAGGACACGCCGAACTTCATCGGCAACCGCATCGGCGTGTTCTCGATCCTGGCCACCATCCATCACACGCAGGAATTCGGCCTGGGTTTCGATGAAGTGGACGGCCTGACTGGCCCGCTGGTCGGCCGCCCGAAGTCGGCGACCTACCGCACCTCGGACGTGGTCGGCCTGGACACCATGGCGCACGTGATCAAAACCATGGGCGACACCCTGCCCGAGGATCCGTGGCACCCGTATTTCAAGTCGCCGAAGTGGCTCGACGCGCTGATCGCCAAGGGCGCGCTCGGCCAGAAGGTCGGCGCCGGCATCTTCCGCAAGGTCGGCAAGGACATCGTGGTGCTGGACCTGCAGAAGCAGGATTACCGCGCCGCTGATCGCACTGCCGCACCGGAAGTGATCGAGATCCTCAAGATCAAGAACCCGGCCGAAAAGTTCGCCAGGTTGCGCGAAAGCCAGCACCCGCAGGCACAGTTCCTGTGGGCCAGCTTCCGCGATCTGTTCCACTACAGCGCCTTCCATCTGGCCGACATCGCCGAAACCGCGCGCGACGTGGATCTGGCGATCCGCTGGGGCTACGGCTGGTCGCTTGGCC
The DNA here is from genome assembly GCF_056675575.1 of Xanthomonas sp. NCPPB 3959. Taxonomy (NCBI): domain Bacteria; kingdom Pseudomonadati; phylum Pseudomonadota; class Gammaproteobacteria; order Lysobacterales; family Lysobacteraceae; genus Xanthomonas; species Xanthomonas sp. NCPPB 3959. The sequence goes on along the minus strand of NZ_JBWWVR010000001.1, from coordinate 206,046 downwards.
CGTTCGAAACCTGGCAGGCCGCCGGCTGGAAGCAGGTGGCGCAGTGGATTGCCGAAGACATCTCGAACGGCAAAAGCATGAGCAGCGCACCGTTGCCGAACTGGGTGTTCGACGGCCGCGATGGCGTGCATGCGGCCGAAGGCTCGTACAGCCCGGCGCGCGATGCCAAGCTGCCGCGCTCGGCACTGCCGGTGTACAAGCGTCAGCGCTTCCCGGATCCGCTGCTGGGCGAGCAGTTCTCCCCGGGCGAGATGGTGTTTGAAAACGACGGCGTGCGCATGTGGCATGACGGCGACGATATCGCCGTGGTCAGCTTCAAGACCAAGATGAATACCGTCTCCGATCACGTGCTCAACGGGTTGCAGGAAGTGGTGGGCCGCGCCGAGAAAGACTTCGCCGGGCTGGTGATCTGGCAGCAGAAGGAACCCTTCTCCGCCGGTGCCGATCTGGCCGGTGCATTGGGTCTGCTGCAGGCCGGCAAGGTCGATGCGTTCGAAGCGCTGGTCGCCAATTTCCAGGCCACCAGCCAGCGCATCAAGTACGCGCAGGTCCCGGTGATTTCGGCCGTGCGCGGCCTGGCGCTGGGCGGCGGTTGCGAGTTCCAGATGCATAGCGCCAAGACCGTGGCCTCGCTGGAAAGCTACATCGGCCTGGTCGAGGCCGGCGTCGGCCTGCTGCCGGCCGGTGGTGGCTTGAAGGAAATCGCCGTGCGCGCATCGATTGCCGCCGGCCCGGGTGGCGATGTGTTCGCCGAGCTGAAGAAGACCTTCGAAACCATCGCGATGGCCAAAGTCTCCAACTCTGCGGTCAATGCCCAGGAACTGGGCCTGCTGCGCGCCACCGACAAGATCGTGTTCAACAGCTTCGAAGCGCTGCACATCGCCAAGGCCGAAGCGCGCGCACTGGCCGAAGGCGGCTACCGGGCGCCGCTGCCGGCACGCCGCATCCAGGTCGCCGGCGACGTCGGCATCGCCACCTTCAAGATGCTGCTGGTCAACATGCTGGAAGGCCGCTTCATCAGCGAATACGACTACGAAATCGCCACCCGCATCGCCACGGTCATGTGCGGCGGCGAAGTGGATCGCGGCGCGCTGGTCGACGAAGAATGGCTGCTCAAGCTGGAGCGCAAGCACTTCGTCGAACTGGCCCAGCAGGAAAAGACCCAGGCGCGGATTGGGCACATGCTCAAGACGGGCAAGCCGCTGAGGAACTGAGATTCGGGATTCGGGATTGGGGATTCGTAACTGCGGCTCCCCTGCCCTCTGACATTCTCGCTTCCACCAAATTCATCCGCCGGGCAGGACCATTCGGACACCGGAATTCGCTTTGACGAATCCCGAATATCGAATCCCCAATCCCGGCTATCGGAGATAGCCATGAGCAAGCAGATTCAAGAAGCCTACATCGTTGCCGCCACCCGTACGCCGGTCGGCAAGGCGCCGAAGGGCGTGTTCCGCAATACCCGTCCCGACGACATGCTGGCGCACGTATTGCGCGCGGTGGTGGCGCAGGCGCCGGGCATCGATCTGTCGCGGATCGACGACGCCATCATCGGCTGCGCCATGCCCGAGGGCGAGCAAGGCATGAACGTGGCGCGCATCGGCGTGCTGCTGGCCGGCCTGCCCAACACCGTGGCCGGCCAGACCATCAACCGCTTCTGTTCGTCCGGCATCCAGGCCGTGGCGATGGCGGCCGACCAGATTCGTCTGGGCAATGCCGACCTGATGCTGGCCGGCGGCACCGAGTCGATGTCGATGGTGCCGATGATGGGCAACAAGGTCGCGATGTCGCCGAACGTGTTCGCCGACGACCATGTCGCCATCGCCTATGGCATGGGCATCACCGCCGAGAAGGTCGCCGAGGAATGGAAGGTCTCGCGCGAGGATCAGGACGCGTTTGCGCTCGCTTCGCATCAAAAAGCCATCGCTGCGATCGCCGCTGGCGAGTTCCGCGATGAGATCACTCCGTACGAAATTCTCTCGCACCAGCCTGACCTGCAAGGCAATGTCATCGCGCTGCGCAAGCGCCTGGTCGACACCGACGAAGGCCCGCGCCCGGACAGCTCGCTCGAAGGCCTGGCCAAGCTGCGCCCGGTGTTCCGTAACGGCCAGTTCGGCGGCAGCGTCACCGCCGGCAACTCCTCGCAGATGAGCGACGGCGCCGGTGCGGTGCTGCTGGCGTCGGAGCAGGCGATCAAGGATTACGGCCTGACCCCGCTAGCCCGTTTTGTCAGCTTCTCGGTGGCCGGCGTGCGTCCGGAAGTGATGGGCATTGGCCCGATCGCGGCGATTCCCAAGGCGCTCAAGCAGGCCGGCCTGACCAAGGACCAGATCGACTGGATCGAGCTCAACGAAGCCTTTGCCGCGCAGGCATTGGCGGTGATCCGCGACAGCGAACTGGATCCGTCCAAGGTCAACCCGCTGGGCGGCGCGATCGCTCTGGGCCACCCGCTGGGCGCGACTGGCGCGATCCGTGCCGCAACGCTGGTGCACGGCCTGCGTCGCCGGCAGCAGAAATACGGCATGGTCACCATGTGCATCGGCACCGGCATGGGCGCGGCGGGCATTATCGAAGCGCTGTAAGCCGCTGCCTGGCGCGCGATCGGGATGTTGTCACGATCTCGCTTTACATCGATATGCAGTGATCGAGAGGGTGTGCGAAAGCACGCCCTCTTTTACTTTCAGCGCGCCACCAACCATTGACCGGTGCGTGCACCCAAAAACACCAAGGCCAAGCCGGCCACCAGCGTGATTGCCAGATACACGCCGATCATCGCGGAGCGATCGGTGCGCGCAAACACCAGGCATTCCATCATCAACGACGAGAACGTGGTCAGCCCGCCGATCACACCGACGATCAACAAGGCCCGCAGCGGCCAGCTCGATGGCCCGCGCGCATCAAGCCACACCAGCAGCACACCGGCGACGAACGAACCGACCAGGTTCACGGTCAGGGTGCCCCATGGAAATCCTGTGCCGAAGCGCTGCAGCAAGGACGCGCCAATGGCAAAGCGCAGGCCCGATCCGAGCGCACCGCCGGTCATCGCCAGCAGCAATTGCTGCCACCACACCGGAGCGCTCATGCGCGCTTTCCGCAATGGATTGGCTGCGTCTGCAAGTGCGTGTCGTGCATTGTCATTCCTGAAAGCTAGTTGCGAATAAAACGTGGCGAGCTCGCATCGGGTCATCAAACGGCGCGCTCAAGCAGGATTGTACGAGTGGTGACGCCGTACCGAGCATCGGCCGCGTCCGCTCAGTGGCCACGCGTTCGTTTTCTCGCTGGCTTCAAGTCGATAAACACTCGCCGGGCACAGAATGCCGTGCCGGCAGGGTTAGTAAACACATCCCCCTAGTCCAGACGGCGTGCAGTTCCAGGGCGCGATGCTATCCAGCGTTGTCACCGCTTATCCCGCCGGCTTGCGGGCCTTGTCGGCACGCGCCTGCTCGCGCGCCGCGCGCAAACGATCGAGCTTTTCCTTGAGCTTGATCTCCAGCCCGCGCGGCACCGGGTTGTAAAAGACCCGCTCGCCCATCGCATCGGGGAAGCCGGTCTGATCCAGCGCAATGCCGCCTTCGGCGTCGTGGTCGTACTGATAATCCTGCCCGTAACCGAGCGTCTTCATCAGCTTGGTCGGCGCATTGCGCAGATGCAGCGGCACCTCTTGGGTGCCGGTGACGCGCACTTCGGCCTTGGCCTGATTGAAGGCCGCGTAGCCGGCATTGGACTTGGCGGTGCTGGCCAGATACAGCACCAGTTGCGCGAACGCCAACTCGCCTTCCGGGCTGCCCAGACGCTCGTAGATGTCCCAGGCTTCCAGTGCCATGCTCTGCGCGCGCGGGTCGGCCAGGCCGATATCCTCGATCGCCATGCGGGTCAGCCGCCGCGCCAGATACGCCGGGTCGCAGCCGCCATCGAGCATGCGGGTCAGCCAGTACAGCGCGGCATCGGGATTGGAACTACGCACCGATTTGTGCAGCGCCGAGATCTGGTCGTAGAACTGCTCGCCGTTCTTGTCGAAGCGACGGGTGCGGTCGGCCAGCACCTGCAGCAGCGTCTGCGGGGTGATCTCGCCGCCCTCGCCCGTCGCCAGTTCCGCAGCGATCTCCAGCAGCGTCAATGCACGGCGCACATCGCCGTCGGCCGCGCTGGCGATTTCCAGCAGCGAGGCATCGCTGACCTGGATGGTCTCCTGCCCCAGCCCGCGCTCCGAATCATGCAAGGCCCGCTGCAAGGCCTCGACAATGTCCTGCGGCGAGACGCCTTCCAGCACATGTACGCGGCAACGCGATAGCAATGCGGAGTTCAATTCGAAGGATGGATTTTCGGTGGTCGCACCGACGAACAGGATCGTGCCGCGCTCGATATGCGGCAAAAACGCGTCCTGTTGCGCTTTGTTGAAGCGATGCACCTCATCGACGAACAACACCGTGCGGCGGCCGCTGGCAAAGCGCTGCGCGGCCTCGGCCAATACCTGGCGCACTTCCGGCAATCCCGACAAGACCGCCGAGATCGCCTTGAATTCGGCATCCGAGTAATGCGCCAGCAGCAGCGCCAAGGTGGTTTTGCCGCAACCGGGCGGCCCCCACAGGATCATCGAATGCACGCGACCGGATTCCACCGCGCGTCGCAATGCGCTGTCGGGTGCCAGCAGGCGTTTCTGCCCGACCATCTCGTCGAGGGTGCGCGGACGCATGCGCTCGGCCAGCGGGCGCAGATGCTCGCCGTCTACGCTGAGCAGATCGGCTTCGGGAGCGATGGGGAGCTTGGTTCGTGCCACGCGTCATTGTATCGCGTAAGCAAACGGCCTTCTGCGAAGAAGGCCGTTGTCAGTGCGGATGCGTCTAGCGAGGGCTTACTGCGCGTCGCCGACCACGTCCACACCCTTGCCAGGCGTATAGCGAAAGGTGTCTGCAGCGAAGGCAGGATTGCGCTTCCAGCCGCTGAAGCTGATGGCGGTGCGCTGGCCGACCGCGTCCACCACTTCCATCTTGGCCAGACCTTCCTTGCCAAATCCCAGCGAGGCCATCTGGAAGCTGGCTTCGGTATCCACCTTGGGCGTCAGCGACAACCACTGCAGCCCATCACGCGGCGCGGCTTCTTCGCTGACGTCGTATTGCTTGTCCAGCCGTGCCGGATCGATCAAGGCGACCAAGGGGCTGTTCTGTTCTTCGCTGCCCTGCGCGCGCACGGTGACCTGCTCCAGGTCCGGGTCGAACACCCACACCTTCTTGCCGTCGGCAACGATCAGCTGCTTGTAGGGCTTGGCGTATTCCCAACGGAACTGGCGCGGCGCCGACAATGCCACCCGCCCACTCGAGCTTTCCTTGACTCGGCCATTGGCATCGGAGACCTGCTGGCTGAACTGCCCGTCCAGCCCTTTGAGGCCGCGCGTGAACGTATCCAGCTCCTGACGTGCACCGGCAAATGCGGTGCTGGCGAACAGGGCGGTGGCGAGGACGGCATAACGGAGCTGGCGATGCATCGCGGTCTTCCAAGAGGGAATGCGTGGATTCTGATACTTCATAGATGAATGGGCGAGCGCTATCGCCTGCCGCGCTCGGATCGCGGTTGCGACAAACCAATCCATCTCACTGCGCCGTCTGCACCCTGGACAGATCGCCATACACGATCTGCCCGCGAAACCCGCGCCGCACCTGTTGGTAGAGTTCGCGGAATGCGCGGTAATCCTGCGGCTGACACAGCGCCTGCGGCCCACGCACTGCGGCACGCTGCAGCCGATGCACCGCAGTTACCGTCTGCCCCTGGCGCGTCCACTCGACCGCGTACTCGCCGGCGGCATTGCGAAAGGTGCTGCTGCGCGGGATCGCGATGATCGGCACCGTCGCGGGGAAGCTCACCACATAGGTTTCTTCGCGCACGCTGTCGTTGCAGTAGAACGGCGTCAGATTGTCTTCGGCAGAGGTGGTCGTATAGATCCCGCGTGTCGATTCGGCACCGGGCATATCGGGCAAGGTCATGCCGCCGACCACCGAAAAATCCACCGCATCGTTGGCCTGGAACGTGTAGCGGTAATTGAATGGCGCATCCAGATCCAGCGGGTCGCCCTGGATCAGCAGATCGCCGGTGCCGTCGAAGCCGGACTGGGCAATGATCGATTCTTCGATGCGATTGCGGTTCTGCGCGTTGAGTTGCACGAACATCGCACGCAAGCCCACCTCGCCGGTCTGCCCGCTATCCAGCATGGTCATGCCTTGCAGGCCGCCTTGCGGGGTGAAGCGATACTCGGTGCGCGCGACGTAGCGATTGACCTTGCGGTCATTGGGCGGGGTGTGCGTGACCTTGCCGTCCAGCGTATGCACCACCGGCGCGCCGAGATCGCCGGCCGGCAGCTGGCCGAAGCGCGCGTAGGGGTTGGTCGAATCCACGTAGAGATCGAACGCCGGGATATAGGTGATCGCATGGTTGAAACGACCAAGCACCGGAATCGGCGGCAACGTGGGCCCGCCCTCGGCGCCGATCAGCACCGGCGTACTGGCGATGCCCTTGGAGGCCAGCAAGGCTTCCAGGATCACGGTGTGATCCTTGCAGTCGCCATAGTGGTTGGCCAGGATGCTGTCGGCGCTGTTGGGCTCCAGCCCGCCGTTGCCCAGGTACACCGCCACGTAGCGGATATTGCGCGCTACCCAGGCGTACAACGCCGCCGCCTGCGCACGCGGGTCGTCGATGCTGCGGGTCACCTCATCGGCCAGCGACTGGATCGCTGGCGTCACCGCAGCAGCGCGGCCGCCTTTGACGTGGTAGGCCAGGCCCATCTGCGACCAGCTGTCGAAGGTGCTGGCCATCAAGGTCGGGCTGAACTCCCAGGTCGCTGCGCTCCAGTTCTGGTTCTTCATCGGCGTGGCACGCTGATAGCGCCATTCCCAGCGCGCCTGATCGCCGCGCACCAGCGGCTTGGTGCCGCCCTGCAGCCCGCGCACCGATAAATGCATCGGCAAGGCCTTCGGCGCCACCAGCGTGACCACTGCATCGTCGTATTGCGCGAACACGCTGAAGGTTTCCCACAGGCTGAAATAACCGGGGAAGTACGGGGTGTTCTGCGCACGCCGCACGCGATAGACGATGCGCGCACCCGGCGCCAGATTCGGGAACACCACCACCTTGACCTTGCGGTCGGCGTACATCGCTGCCGCCGCGCTGGAATAGCTTTCCTGGGTATAGATCTTGTCGGCGGCTACGTCCTGGCGCAGTCCTTCGGCGGTGACGGTATAGGCCTGCAGCACCTCCAGGGTTTCCATCTTCTCGCTATAGCTCAGCCGCACCTGGCTGAACTGCTCCACTGCCGATTTGGTCTTGAGCAGGATCTCGTATTCGTCGGTTTCCACGCTGCTGGCGTCGGCACGTACTTCGTAGTCGGCGCGATAGCGCACGAAACTGTAGTTGGTGTCGGCCTGCGTGCGTGCCGCAGCGGCGGCAGGCGCGGCCTGCTGCTGGGCCTGAGCCAGCAGCGGCAATGAGATCAGCAGCAGAAGCAGCAACACAGGACGACGCAGCATGGGTCTCGATCACGACGGGCCGGAGCGGCCCTTGCTCAACAGGGTAGCCGGTGTGCGCCGCAGCGTCAGGCACCGGCCTCCAACATCGCCGCATCCATGTGTCTGCGGATACGCGCACGCAATCCGGATAAGAGCGGCCGACAAAACCAGGCAGCAACCTGTCTGGTGCGGTGTCCTCGCCGATTGCGGGACGCAGCCTCTCGCCACGGCTTGTTAGCCGCCCCTAAGCCCGGAACGCGGCGCCATGCGTAAGCCGACACGCGCCGCGTTGCCGGTTGCCGATTACTTGGGCGGCGGCGGTGCCAGCACGGTACGGTCGCCATTGTGCTCGGGCTGGCTGACCACGCCGGCCGCTTCCATCGCTTCGATCAAACGCGCGGCGCGGTTGTAGCCGATCTTCAAGCGTCGCTGCACGCCGGAGATCGAGGCGCGCCGGGTTTCGGTGACGATGCGCAAGGCCTCGTCGTACAACGGATCGGATTCGTCGCCGCCACCGCCGCTGCTTTCGGGCAGGCCGGTCGCACCCACCACGGTGCCGTCGCCCATGGTCTGCACTTCGTCCAGCACGCCTTCGACGTAGGACACCGGCCCGCTCGCCTTGAGATGCTCGACCACACGATGTACTTCTTCGTCACTGACGAAGGCGCCATGCACGCGGTCCGGTAGCGCCGTGCCCGGCGGCAGGTACAGCATGTCGCCGTTGCCCAGCAACGCCTCGGCCCCGGACTGATCCAGGATGGTGCGCGAATCGATCTTGGAACTGACCTGGAACGCCACACGGGTTGGAATATTGGCCTTGATCAAGCCGGTGATGACGTCCACCGACGGCCGCTGCGTGGCCAGAATCAGATGGATACCAGCCGCACGCGCCTTCTGCGCCAGACGCGCGATCAGCTCTTCGACTTTCTTGCCGACGATCATCATCATGTCGGCAAATTCGTCGATGAAGATCACGATGAACGGCAGCGACTCCAGCGGCCGCGGCGCCTCGCCCAATTCGGGATTGGGCTTGAACAGCGGGTCCATCATCGGCTGGCCGGCGTCGATGGCGTCCTTGATCTTCTTGTTGAAGCCGGCCAGGTTGCGCACGCCCACCGCGCTCATCAGCTTGTAGCGGCGTTCCATCTCGGCCACGCACCAACGTAGGCCGTTGGCGGCCTCCTTCATGTCGGTGACCACCGGCGCCAGCAGATGCGGGATGCCCTGATAGACGCTCAGTTCGAGCATCTTCGGGTCGATCATCAGCATCCGCAGTTCCTTGTGCGAGGCCTTGAACAGCAGGCTCAGCACCATTGCATTGACCGCCACCGACTTGCCCGAACCGGTGGTACCGGCCACCAGCAAGTGCGGCATGCGCGCCAGATCGGCCACCGTCGGGCGCCCGGCGATGTCCTTGCCCAGGGCCAGCGTCAGCGGGCTGGCCGACTTGTCGTATTCCTTGGAGCGCAGCAGCTCGGACAGGAAGATCATCTCGCGGGTGACGTTGGGGATCTCCAGGCCCACCACCGACTTGCCCGGAATCACATCCACCACGCGCACCGACTTGACCGACAACCCGCGCGCGATGTCCTTGTCCAGCGAGCTGATCTGGCTAACCTTGATGCCCGGCGCCGGCTCGATCTCGAAGCGCGTGATCACCGGACCCGGATAGGCCCCGACCACCTGCGCCTCGATGCGGAAGTCCTTGAGCTTGAATTCGATCTGCCGCGACAGCGTCTCCAGCGTCTCTTCCGAATAGCCCTTGGCCTGCGGCTTGGGGTCGTCCAGCAGGGCAAGCGGCGGCAGATCGGAGCCATCGGTGCTCACGCCCTGGAACATCGGAATCTGGGTGTCGCGCTTGGCGCGCTCGCTCTTTTCCACCACCGGTGCCGGCGGCGGCTCGATCTTGACCGGCTCGCGCTTGGCCTGCTTGACCGCATCGACCTTGCGCACTTCCTCGCGCTCTTCGCGCATCACGCGGGTCTGCTGCCACTCGGTGGCTTGGTGGGTCTTGCGCTGCATCAGCGGCCCCAACGCCAGCACGCCCTTACCGATACGTTCCATCAGCGCAAACCACGACAACCCCGTGGCCAGCGTGATCGACACCAGCAACAGCACCATCACGAACAGGTTCGCACCCAGCGCACCGAACCCGGCGCTCAGCGAATTGCTGACCAACCGCCCCAGGATGCCGCCGGCACCGGCCACATCACCGGTGAACAGGCGCAGATGCAGGAAGCCGGTCGAAGAAATCAGGAACCCCACCATGCCGACCAGGCGCAGCGCCGGCCCCAGATCGGCCTCGGCCTGCCCTTCCTTGTCCATGCCGAACAAGGCGATCCAGGCCACCGCGCCCAGCACCACCGGCAGCAGAAAGGCCACATAACCGAATAGCTGCAGCAGCACGTCGGCGGTCCAGGCACCGACCCGGCCGCCCATGTTGTGTACCGGCGCGACCACGCTGCCGGTCTGCGACCAGCCCGGATCGGCCGCCGAATAGGTGAACAGGCTGGCCAGCAGATACAGCAGCAACGGCGCCACCGCGATCAATGCCAGATCGCGCCAGAGCTTCTGCCGACGCGGATTGTCCGCCACCGCCGTCTTGCGCGAGGACGGTTTGCCCTCTGCGGGCTTACTGCGTTCGGGAACCTGCTTTGCCACCTGTAGCCAGACCTTAGAAATATGCTGTTAGTGATTGATAATAAACGACTGACGCCACAGTTTCAGCTGTTGAACTTCACTGCTTGCCTTGGCACCAGCCAGTCAACGAAAAACGCCGCACAAGGCGGCGTCGACTACGCGTACTGGGTGGACCATGCCATCTGCGGTTCATGCAGTTCCATCGCGCCGCCTTGATTCACCGGGTGGGGACCGCCACTCTATGCCGCCACAGGGGCGCGAATTCATGCGCCAGCCCTGCCTTTTCCTAGATCGCGAGTATACATGAGCGCCTCATCTGCCAGTCCCGCCAAGCATTCCCGCCTGCTGATCCTGGGCTCCGGCCCGGCCGGCTGGACCGCCGCGGTCTATGCCGCGCGCGCCAACCTTAAGCCGGTGGTGATCACCGGCCTGCAGCAGGGCGGCCAGCTGATGACCACCACCGAGGTCGACAACTGGCCGGGCGACCCCCATGGCCTGATGGGCCCGGACCTGATGAGCCGCATGCAGGCACATGCAGAGCGCTTCGAGACCGAGGTGATCTTCGATCACATCCACACCGCCGATCTCTCGCAGCGCCCGTTCCGGCTGAGCGGCGACGGCGCCGAGTACACCTGCGACGCGCTGGTGATCGCCACCGGTGCCACCGCCAAGTACCTGGGCATCCCCAGCGAAGAAGCCTTCAAGGGCCGCGGCGTCTCCGCCTGCGCCACCTGCGACGGGTTCTTCTACAAGGACCAGGACGTGGTGGTGGTCGGCGGCGGCAATACCGCAGTCGAAGAAGCGCTGTACCTGTCCAACATCGCCCGCAAGGTCTACCTTGTGCACCGCCGCGACACCTTGCGCGCCGAAAAGATCATGCAGGACAAGCTGTTCGCCAAGGTTGCCGCGGGCAAGATCGAAACCGTCTGGCACCACGCCATCGACGAAGTGCTGGGCAACGATGCCGGCGTCACGGGCGTGCGGGTCAAGTCCACCCTCGACGGCAGCACCCGCGAGATCGTGGCACACGGCTTTTTCGTCGCCATCGGCCATCACCCCAACACGCAGCTGTTCGACGGCCAGCTGGCGATGAACAACGGCTACCTGGAAATCCGCTCCGGCCTGAACGGCGCGGCGACCGAGACCTCGGTCAGCGGCGTGTTCGCTGCCGGCGACGTGGCCGACCAGCACTACCGCCAGGCGATCACCTCGGCCGGCTTCGGCTGCATGGCCGCGCTGGATGCCGAGCGTTATCTCGACAAGAGCGCCTGAGGTGGCTGACCGCCGGCCGCGCCGTGCGGGCAGCCTCGCTCCCCACGGGCCGCACGCATGAGCGTGACCGCCCGCTGGTGCCGCCGGCTGGACGAGCTTCCGGCCGGCGCCTGGGATGCGCTGCACGACGGCACGCATCCCTTCGTGTCCTACGCCTTCCTGCAAGGTCTCGAACGCGAGGGCTGCCTACGCCCGGATTGGGGCTGGAACCCGTTGCACCTGACGTTGTGGGACGGCGACACGCTGGTTGCCGCTGCACCGGGATATTTGAAGAACAACTCGCATGGCGAGTTCGTGTTCGATCACGCCTGGGCACATGCGTATGCGCGCTACGGGCAGGAGTACTTCCCCAAGTGGCTGTGCGGCGTGCCCTACTCGCCGGTGACCGGCCCGCGCCTGCTTGGCGCGGCGCAATGGCGGCCGCAGCTGCTCGCGGCGATGCGTGAACTGGTGGAGCGCAGCGGTCTGTCGTCGGCCCACGTGAATTTCTACCCAGTCGACGAAGACGCCGCGTTCGATGCCGACTGGCTGGAGCGCAACGATCTGCAATACCACTGGCACAACGCCAGCGGCTGGAGCGATTTCGAAAGCTTCCTGGCAGCGATGGATCACAAGCGGCGCAAGAACATCCGCCAGGAGCGTGCCAAGGTGCAGCGCGCCGGCGTGCAGTTGCGTGTGGTGCACGGCGACGAGGCCAGCGCTGCCGATCTTGACGCGATGTATGGCTTCTACCTCAAGACCTTCAACGAATACGGCAACTCGCCGGCTTTGACGCCGGAATTCCTGCGACACCTGGCCCGGCACCTGCCACGTCAACTGGTGATGTTTCTGGCCGAACTGGACGGACACCCAATTGCCGGCGCGCTGTGCCTGCGCGGCCACGACACGCTCTACGGACGCTACTGGGGCGGCGAAGCGCTACCGGGGCTGCACTTCGAAACCTGCTATTACCAGGGCATCGAATACTGCCTGCGCGAAGGCCTGAGCCGGTTCGAGCCAGGCGCTCAGGGCCAACACAAGATCGCGCGGGGCTTTTTGCCGACGCTGGTGCGTAGCCGCCACTGGATCGCCGACCCTGCCTTTCGCGAACCGCTGGCGCAATGGTGCGCGGATGAGCGCGAGGCTGTCGCCCAACATGCGCGTGAGCTGTTCGAGCACAGCCCATTCCGTGATTAATGCCGCGCGGTTGACCCGCTCGCCTGACGCGTCGCGGCGGACGCAGTCGTCATGCGTACTTGATGGCTGCGAGAGCGCACTGCGCTCTTCGGCTGAGAGTCGCTGACAACACACGACGATGTCGTCAGGTAAGTGCAGCCGATTGACAGCCGTCCTCAGTGCGAACCGCATGGCAGGCTCTAAACTCCCCGCATGTCGCGCCCCCTCCCCTACCTGCTTGACGCCGATTCTGCCGCGCCGTTTCCGCCCGTCGAACACGCCTTGCGCGAGCCGGACGGCTTGCTCGCACTCGGCGGCGATCTGTCGCCGCAGCGGTTGCTCAATGCGTACGCGCACGGCGTATTCCCGTGGTTCTCTGACGACCAACCGATCCTGTGGTGGAGCCCGGATCCGCGCACGGTCTTTCGTACCGATGCCGTGCATCTGTCCTCGCGCTTTCGGCGCGAACTGCGCAGCAGCACCTGGACCGTGCGTGCCGACACTGCCTTTGCGCAGGTGATCGACGCTTGCGCATCGGTACCGCGCGCAGGCCAGCACGGCACCTGGATCACCACGCCGATGCAGCAGGCCTACATCGAACTGCACCGCCTGGGCCACGCGCACTCGCTGGAAGTGTTCGATGGTGCGCGCTTGATTGGCGGCATCTACGGCGTGGCGATCGGCCAGATGTTTTTCGGCGAAAGCATGTTCAGTGCCGAAAGCGGCGGCTCGAAGGTGGCGCTGGCAGCACTCGCTGAGTATCTGCATGGCTGCGGATGGCCGCTGATCGATGCGCAGGTGGAAAACCCGCACCTGATGCGCCTCGGCGCGCAGCGCCTGCCACGCGCGCAGTTCCTGCAGCAGGTGCGGCTGCAGGTCGCCCAACTTGCGCTACCCGGCAACTGGTCCGAACGCTACGGCGAGCGGCTTGCCAGCGCGCTCGCTGAAGTCCGCTTAACATAAAATTTGCACCGGGGGGAGATGGAGCGTAAAATGCTGTCCCTTACGGCCCTTCCGGGCCAGCCGTGATTGCACAGGATTACATGTCGAAAGACGACTCCATTGAATTCGAAGGCAGCGTCAGCGAGACGCTCCCCAACACCACGTTCCGGGTCAAGCTGGAAAACGGGCATGAAATCATCGCCCATATCTCCGGCCGTATGCGCAAGAACTACATCCGCATCCTGACCGGCGACCGGGTCAAAGTTGAGATGACTCCCTACGACCTGACCAAGGGTCGTATTACCTACCGCATGAAGTAAGCGGTTCTGGTGTGAGACGCAAGGCGGCCATTGGCCGCTTTTTGTCGTGCCTGCGATTTGTGTGGCGGAGACGAGCGCGATAGATGCCGCAGACACAAAAAAGCCGCTCGAATGAGCGGCTTTTTCGTTTCAAGACCGCAAAGCGGTCAGTCGACAGTGGCCGGCAGCAAACGCTCCGGTTCCGGATGCGCTTCCACCACCAGCTCGCCATCCTTGACGTCGATGTTGACCCGGCCACCGGCGATCAACTTGCCGAACAACAACTCGTCGGCCAGCGGGCGCTTGATCTTCTCCTGGATCACGCGCGACATCGGCCGTGCACCCATCAGCGGATCGAAACCATGCTGGGCCAGCCAGTCGCGCGCGGTCGGGGTTGCCGACAGCGAGACGTGCTTTTCCTGCAACAGCATTTCCAATTCGATGATGAACTTGTCCACCACCCGCAGGATATGGTCGAAGCCCAGCGGCTGGAACTGCACGATCGCGTCCAGGCGGTTGCGGAACTCCGGCGTAAAGCCACGACGGATCGACTCCATCGCATCGGTGGAATGATCCTGCTTGGTAAAGCCGATCGAGCGCCGCGATGCCTGCGTGGCACCGGCATTGGTCGTCATCACCAGGATCACATTCTTGAAGTTCGCCTCGCGCCCGTTGGTGTCGGTGAGGATGCCGCGATCCATGACCTGCAACAGGATGTTGAAGATGTCCGGATGCGCCTTCTCCACCTCGTCCAGCAGCAGCACGCAATGCGGCGTCTTGACCACCTTCTCGGTCAGCAGGCCGCCCTGGTCGAAACCGACATAGCCCGGAGGCGCGCCGATCAGGCGGCTGATCGAATGCGCTTCCATGTACTCGGACATATCGAAGCGCACCAGCTCGATGCCCAGCTGCAGCGCAAGCTGCTTGGTCACTTCGGTCTTGCCCACGCCGGTGGGGCCGGCAAACAGGAAGTTGCCGATCGGCTTTTCCGGATTGGCCAGTCCCGAGCGTGCGAGCTTGATCGAGCCGGCCAACGTCTCGATCGCCGGGTTCTGGCCGAAGATCACCATCTTGAGATTGCGCTCCAGATGCTGCAGCACGTCCTTGTCGGTCGCGCTGACCTGCTTGGCCGGAATCCGCGCCATCTTGGCAACGATGGTCTCGATCTCCTCAATATCGATCAGCTCCTTGCGCTTGCCTTCCGGCAGCAGGCGCTGACGGGCACCGGCTTCATCGATCACGTCGATCGCCTTGTCCGGCAGCAAGCGGTCGCCGATGTGCTTGACCGACAGATCCACGGCGGCCTGAAGCGCGTCGTCGGCGTAGGTCACGCCGTGGTGCGCTTCATACTTGGGCTTGAGGCCCTGCAGGATTTCAAAGGTCTCGCCCACGGTCGGCTCAACGATGTCGATCTTCTGGAAGCGACGCGCCAGCGCACGGTCTTTTTCGAAGATGCCGCGGTATTCCTGGAACGTGGTCGAACCGATGCAGCGCAGCTCGCCAGACGACAGCGCCGGCTTGATCAGATTGGACGCATCCATGGTGCCGCCCGACGCAGAACCCGCACCGATGATGGTGTGGATCTCGTCGATGAACAGCACCGCATTCGGCACCTTCTTCAGCGCCGCCAGCACGCCCTTTAGACGCTTTTCGAAGTCGCCGCGGTACTTGGTGCCGGCCACCAGCGCGCCCAGGTCGAGCGAGAAGATCACCGCTTCGGCCAGCACTTCCGGCACGTCGTTGTCGACGATGCGCTTGGCCAGGCCTTCGGCGATCGCGGTCTTGCCCACGCCGGCCTCGCCCACGTACAACGGGTTGTTCTTGCGCCGACGGCACAGCACCTGGATGGTGCGCTCGATTTCGTCGGCACGGCCGACCAACGGGTCGATCTTGCCGTTACGGGCCTGCTCGTTGAGGTTGGTGGCGAACTCGGCCAGCGCATCGCCCTTGGCCTCGCCTTCTCCACCTTCGCTCTTGGGCTCGCCATCGGACGCGGACGGCTGCTCACCGTCTTCACCGAGCTTGGCGATGCCGTGCGAGAGGTAATTGACGATGTCCAGGCGGGTGATGTCCTGCTGATTCAGGAAATACACCGCGTGGGAGTCCTTTTCGCCGAAGATCGCGACCAGCACATTGGCGCCGGTGACTTCCTTCTTGCCCGAGGACTGCACGTGATAGACCGCGCGCTGCAGCACCCGCTGGAAGCCGAGGGTCGGCTGCGTATCGCGGCCATCGTCTTCTGCCAGACGCGAGACCGAGGCCTCGATCGCCTGTTCCAGGTCGTTGTGCAAACGCACCTGGTCCGCACCGCAGGCCTTGAGGACGGCCTGGGCGGAAGGGTTGTCCAGCAGCGAGAGCAGCAGGTGCTCAACGGTCATGAATTCATGACGCGCCTCGCGTGCTCGCTTGTAGCACTGGCCGATGGTTTGCTCTAGGTCTTTGCTGAACATTGGTAACTCCGAACGGCTGTTGCCAACAATATGCGGCTTTTGTTGGGATTTACCACAACCCTATCGGATAGGTATGTTCAGACGGCGTTAGCATGTGATTGCAGCCACAGTGTTGCGCTGCTGGAATGATCCCTGACCGAACTCAGGTTTGCTCCATCGTGCACAGCAGCGGGTGCTGGTTCATCCGCGAAAACTCGTTGACCTGCGCCACCTTGGACTCGGCGACCTCGCGGCTGTAGACCCCGCAGACGCCGCGCCCACGGGTATGGACGTGCAGCATGACCTGGGTCGCCTGCTCCAGGCTCAGGTTGAAAAACTGCTCCAGAACGGTCACCACGAAGTCCATCGGGGTGTAGTCATCGTTCAGCAGAAGCACCTGATAACGCGGCGGTGGCGCCACTTCAGGCTTGCTGGCTTCGACCATCAGGCCGTGATCGTGTTCGTGCGTAGTATTACGAGGCATGTGGCCATTATACGGTTCATCGTTGCGCGCATTGGACGATTTGCGCCGCGGCCCGCACAATTTGTCTCCGATTCCCTGGCTGGCCCTTGATGACCGATTCCGTGACCGCGCTGCCACTGGCACCGTCGTGCGCCTCCACTACGCAACGATCCGCGTCGCCGCTTGGTACGCCTGATCGTTTGAGCCGAGCTGTGAGACGGGTTGTGATCGTGGCGAGTGCGGGTGCTGCGCGCCGGTTTTCCATCCGCCGGAGCCAATGTCGATGAACACGCCTGTAGAACGCTGGCACCCGGATGTCACCGTCGCCACCGTGGTGGTGCGCGACGGGCGCTTTTTGCAGGTGGAGGAGACCATCGGCGGCCGCCTGCTATTGAATCAGCCGGCCGGACATCTGGAGCCGAACGAAAGTTTGCTGGACGCAGCGGTGCGCGAGACCCTGGAAGAGACCGGCTGGGATGTGCAGCTGACCCAGTTCATCGGCACCTACCAGTGGGTTGCGCCAAGCGGCCAGTGTTTTCTGCGCTTTGCCTTCGTCGCCGATGCGCTGACCCACCACCCCGAGCGCAGCCTCGATACCGGGGTGGTACGCGCACTGTGGATGACCCCGGAAGAACTGCGCAGCGCGGCCGGCCGGCTACGCAGTCCGCTGGTGTGGGAAGTGGTGAAAGATTATCTGGCCGGTCAGCGCTATCCTTTGGCGTTGGTGCAGCACGTCGCATGAGTACGCCGCGCATCATCGTTGGCGTGTCGGGCGGCGTGGATTCGTCGGTGGCCGCCTGGCGGCTTGCCCAGCAAGGCGAGTCCATCGCCGGGCTGTTCATGCAGAACTGGGCCGACGACGGCAGCGGCGATTGCCGCGCCGAGGACGACCGGCGCGATGCGGTGGCGGTGTGCGGGGTGCTCGGCATTCCGTTCCACTTCCGCGATTTTTCCAGCGAGTACTGGGGCGGTGTGTTCGAGCATTTTCTGGCCGAATACGCAGCCGGACGCACGCCCAACCCGGACGTGCTGTGCAACCGTGAAGTGAAGTTCAAGCATTTCCTGGATGCGGCCCAGGCGCTGGGTGCCGAACGCATCGCCACCGGTCACTACGCGCGGGTTACGCACAGCGGCGGGCGTTGGCGCCTGTTGCGTGGTGCCGACCGCGGCAAGGACCAGAGTTATTTTCTGCACCAACTGGGGCAGACCCAGCTGGCGGCAACGTTGTTCCCGATCGGCGATCTGGAAAAAAGTACGCTGCGCCGGATCGCCCAGGACGCCAATCTGCCGACGCATGCCAAGAAGGATTCCACCGGCATCTGCTTCATCGGCGAGCGCGATTTTCGCGAGTTTCTGGGCCGTTATCTGCCTGCGCGCACCGGCGAGATCCGCGACCCGCAGGGGCAACGCATCGCCGAACATCCGGGGGTGTTCTATTTCACCCTGGGTCAGCGCGAAGGCCTGAACATCGGCGGCGTGCGTGGGCGTGCTGCGGCGCCGTGGTATGTGGTGGGCAAGGATGTGGCGAGCAACGTGCTGTACGTCGATCAGGACCGCGACAGCCCGCTGCTGCAATCGCACTGGCTACAGTCCGAGCAGGCCCATTGGGTCACCGGGGCGCCGCCGGCGCGCAGCTTCAGTTGCACCGCACAGACGCGCTACCGGCAGCCCGATGAACCGTGCACGGTGGAGGTGCAGGACGATGGCAGCGTGCAGGTGCGTTTCGAGCGGCCGCAGCGTGCGGTGACGCCGGGACAGTCGCTGGTGCTGTACGACGGCGAAGAATGTTTAGGGGGCGCAGTCATTGCGGCCACCGATGCACCGATGGAACGCCAATTGGCGGGATCTTCTTTTTTACCCGAGGTAGTGGCTTGATGAGTTCTTCCATGGATCACCGCGTGCTGGCGCTGGCCGGCGTCGCCCAGGCCTTGCAGCAGGTGCGGCGGATCGCCGAAACCGGGCATTCGGAGGCTGCGACGGTGCGCACCGCCATGGACAGCGTGTTCCGGGTGGATGCCTCCTCGCCGGAGGCCGTGTATGGCTCGCCAACCGACCTGGCGCCGGGTCTGCGGCTGCTGCATAACTATTTCCGCAATCAGGGCCAGGACGAGGTGTTGCCGCGCCTGGCGCTGGCGGTGCTGCAACTTGAGCGCCGCTTCGTGCGCGACACCGCCACCGTCACCACCGTGTCCAACGGGATCGAGGCTGCGGCGCGTCAGGCACAGACCCTGGGCGACAGTGGCCACCCCGACGTGCTGAGCGCGCTGGGCGCGCTGTATGCGCAGACCATCAGCCACTTGCGCCCCAAGGTGATGGTGCAAGGCAACCCGCATTATCTGGGCCAGGCCGGCGTGGTGGCAGAAATCCGCGCCTTGCTGCTGGCAGCGGTCCGCTCGGCGGTGTTGTGGCGGCAAATGGGTGGCAGCCTGTGGGATTTCTTGTTTGCCAAGCGCGCAATGCTCGAAGCGGTGGAACGCGCGCTGCGTTGAACTCCGCGACAAACATGCTTTGCCACACGCGCTAGCGGCCGCTGGCGCGCGTCAACAGCGGTTGAACGGGCGAGACGATGTGGCGATCGTCGCTAAAGACAAAGGGGGTACGGCCGATACAGCAACCGTGACTCTGCCGAGAACGCCCATGTATTCACGTCCACTGATCCGTCTAGCCGCCCCTTTGGCTCTGACCTTGCTGTTTCCCTTCGCTGTCGGATTCGACTGGCCCGCTTCGGTGCGCTGGGCGATCCTGGCGACCATGACCCTTAGTTGGTTGGTTTTCGCTGCCTGGGTGACGTATTCCCAGTTCCGGCGCAATCCTGACCAGACCCGCATCCTGCGCGAGCAGGACCAACTGCTCAACGAACTGCGTACGTTCGTCAGCAACGAAGTCGACGGTTCGCGCTCGGAAGTCGAGCGTGCCCGCGAACTGATCCGCCAGGCCGTGTCCGGTCTGGGTGGCAGCTTCGAAGCGATGAACCGCAAGTCGCGTCAGCAAAGCCAGGCACTGGCCCGCATCGTCGACCGTGCCGGTGACGATGGCAGCGCCGGCGTCGACGTCGCCCGCTTCGCCCAGCACGCCAGCTCCCGCATGGAGCAATTGGTGGAAGCGCTGGAACAGGTGAGCGGCCAAAGTACCAACACGGTGCATCACATCGATGAGATGGCGCAGCACCTGGATGGCATCTTCGCGCTGCTGGAAGACGTCAAGTCGATCGCTGACCAGACCAACCTGCTGGCCTTGAACGCCGCCATCGAAGCAGCACGTGCCGGTGAAGCCGGTCGTGGCTTCGCAGTGGTCGCCGACGAGGTGCGCAATCTGTCAGAGCGTTCCACCACCTTCAACGAACAGATCCGCAAGCTGGCGCACAGCTCCAAGGAATCGATCTCCAAGGTGCGTGAAACGGTCTCGCAGCTGGCCTCGCGCCACATGGATCGTTCCCGCGAGGCGCGCCATGAATCGGCGGCGATGCTGGAGAACGTCGCTCAGATCAACGCCTCGTTGGGCGATGGCATGCGCGAAATCTCCGAGTGCGCTCGCTCCATCGACGGTAGCGTGGCCGAAGCGGTGCGTGCCCTGCAGTTCGAGGATATCGCCACGCAGACGCTGAGCGGCATCCACACTCACCTCGATCGCCTCACCGCGATCAACCGTGAAGCGGTGGCGCTGCAGGAACTGCTGCATCGCAATGGCGGCGTGTACGACAGCGATCTGGTCGCCGCGCTGCAGAAGGTTTCCACCCGCCTGCGCGATATGCGCGTGGAATGGGAACGCCCGCCGCACAAGCCGGTGGCACAGCAAGGCATGGGTGCCGGCACGGTCGAGTTGTTCTAAGACCGATGCCTGCCCGCAGCTTCTGATCCCGACATTCCCCGGCCTCCCGGGGATTTGTCGTTCCGCAACGACCTGGTGTTCCGCTCATGACGCTTCTCACCCCGACCGTCGATAGACCCACCGCCGTGCTGGAATCAGCCGTCGTTGCGGCCGCACAGGCCGAGCGCATCGCGCAGAGCGATGCTGCCCGGCCCACGCCGCGACGCGTGCGCATGCCGGCTGCATTGGAACGGCTGGAATGTGCAGCACGTGCGGAGGTACAGGCATTGATCCATCCGCGCCGTAGCAGCAGCGAAGAAGAATTGCTGTTCGCCACCGTGGCCTGGGATCTGGGCCTGGACGGTACTGCGGTCGGCGTGTCAGGACGCTGATGTCGAAACGGCGGGGCGTGCCTCGGCAGGCGCCCCGCTGGTTGTCATGACTGCCTGAGTTATCGATTATGGGTTAGGCAGTGCCGACAAGCCTGGCTCTGAACCACGCAGCATCTTTCGATTGCAGCATCAGGGTGACGTCTCCCCTTCCCGCCTGCTCTGCGACTTCTGCGACACAACACAACTTGACGCTTCGATCGATGCGATGTCATGGCAATGATGTAGTGCGCGACATCTTGCGCGAGTGCGCTTGCGAGCTGGGTGCTTGCTCGCGATAAAAAGCCGTGAGATCTCGGCTTTCTTGGGGGTATTAGACGCTCGCAATGTGGTGTTGCAGAGCGGCTGATCTGCGGCTTGGCTGCGGGCCCTCGATTGACCAAGCGTTTGTTTGCATCTAAGCGCTGCTTGCTATGACTCGACATCTCGGTTGTCTTCACGTCGTTGGAGACTGCGGATAGATCGGTCGTAGAGCGGCTGATCTGCGGCTTGGTTGCAGGGCCCTTGCCCGCCTACCATCGCGGGACACGCCGCAAGTACGTCCGTGTAGGCTCTTACGCGGCATCCATGCCGCGTAAGGTCCCGCGACGGTAGGCGGGCAAGGACCAGTCGAAAATGTCGGTGTGCATGTTTGCAAGCAATGCACCGCGCGCAATGTTCGGATAACGGCTCGTCCGATCAGCATCCCAACGCAAGTCGAGCATCGGGAATGCTTTTACCTGGGCCACCGATCAACGCGCTGGTGCGGTGTCCTCACCGATTGCGGGACCGTGTGGCGGCATGGATGCCGCCACCGAGCCTACATGGACGTACTTGCGGCGTGTCCCGCGAGCGGTGAGGGCATCGCGCCCTCGACTGACTCAACTTTTGACCTTGGCCAAATAACGCTACGACTCGATAGCTCGCTTGTCGTGGAGAGTGGTTGGTTTGCGCGGATAGATCAGTTGTAGAGCGCTGATTTGCTGCTTGGCGCTGGTGAGGGCATCACGCCCTTGATTGACTAGCGGCGGCTAACGAAATGTAGCGAGCAGTCATCAGGATGGGCGTGGAAGGCGCGGACGAACCGGAATGCACGAGTGTTAGATGCCGGCCGCACCCGCCTGGCGACTTCGCAGCAGTTTTGTCAGCCGCTCTGAATGCGAGCGATGCCACACACTAGGTCAGTTGGCGATGACCAACCGCGCACCGAGCCGCATGCCGGCTTCGGCTTCGCGCAGCCACTGCGCCATGTCGCGTGGCGACAAAGGGCGCGAGTAGAAGTAACCCTGGATCTCGTCGCAGCCCTGCAGGCGCAGCAGTGCGTCTTCCTGCACCGTTTCCACACCTTCGGCGACCACCTGCATGCCCAGCGCATGGCCCAGATGCACGATGGCCTGGGTGACTTCAGCGGTGTTGGCGTCGTCGAGCATGCCTTGCACGAAGCTGCGGTCGATCTTCAGGCGCTGCACCGGGAACCGGTTGAGATAGTGCAGGTTCGAAAAACCGGTACCGAAGTCGTCCACCGCCAGCAGCACGCCGTTCTGTTCGAACAGCTCGAAACAGCGGCGCAGCGAATCCGAATCGCGGATCAATGCGGACTCGGTCAGTTCCAGCTCAAGCCGCGACGGCGACCAACCGTTGTCGCGGCAGATTTCCAGCACACGCTCGGCAAAGCCGCGCTCGCGCAGCTGCACCGCAGACACATTGACCGCGATGCGGCTGAAATTGAGCCCGGCACGGTCCCAGACAACGGCCTGGCGGCAGGCTTCACCGATGACCCATTCGCCAAGGCGCACGATTTCGCCGCATTCCTCGGCGATCGGAATGAACTCGACCGGGCTGCAGGGACCATGACCTGGACGATTCCAGCGCATCAGCGCTTCGATCGCCGGCGAGGTATCGCCGACCGTGTTGACCAGCGGCTGGTAGACCAGCGTGAATTCTTCGCGCTCGAGCGCGCCCTGCAGCGCGTGCTCCAGCTCCAGGCGGCGCTGCGCACGCAGCAGCACGTCCTGGCTGTAGTAATGGAAGGTGTTGCGGCCGGATTCCTTGGCCGCGTACATCGCCGCATCGGCGGCGCGCAGCAGGCTATCGAAATCCGACAGGCCATCGCCCTGCAGCGCAATCCCGATGCTGGCACCGAGCTTGAGGGTGACGTGGTCCTTGCGCAGCGGCTCGCCCAGCGCGCTGATCAACTTGCGTGCGACGTGGCCGGCATCTTCCGGCTCGCCCAGATCGCGCAGCAGCACGATGAATTCGTCGTCGCTGAAGCGACCGAACAGATCGCTGTTGCGCAGATGCTGATGCAGGCGCGAAGACGCCAGCTTGAGCAAATTGTCGCCGGTGGCATGGCCGAACGAATCGTTGATGCTCTTGAAGCCATCCAGATCGATCAGCAGCATCGCCAGCACCTGACCGCGCTCATGCGCTTCGCGAATCGCGTTCTCTGCCTGCTCGCGCAGCAGAAAGCGATTCGGCAAGCCGGTCAGACGGTCGTAGTGCGCCAGCAGCTCGATGCGCTCGTTGGCTTCGCGTTCGCGGGTGACATCGCGGAACAGGGCGACAAAACGCGGCGGCAGGCCTTCGCGACGGTCCAGTTCGATCAGTACCTGCACCCACACGCGCTGGCCGGAGTTGCGGTAGAAACACAGCTCCAGCTGCTCGGGCAGGCCGCCATCGGAAATACGCAGCAGCGCCGCTTCGAAGGCGTCGCGCGAATCCTGGGTGTACAGCGACAGCGCCTGCTCCAGGGTGATGTTCTCTTTACGCAGACCGTGAATGCGATAGCACTCCTCGGTCCACTGCATGCGCCGGGTGTCGACCTCGATCTCGCAGCCGCCGATCTTGCCCAGCGCGGAGACGCGGTTGAGCAACTCGGTGCGCCAGCGGATCAGCGCGTCGGTCTGGCGTTGCTCGGTGACGTTCTGCAGCTGGCCGAGCAGGCGCACCATGGTGCCGTCGCCATCGAAGACCGGCTGTGCCCACACCCGCAGATGATGCGGATTGATGCCGACAAGGCCATTGATTTCCAGCTCGAAATGCATCGGCATGCCTTCGTGCTTGATCTTGCGCCAGGCGCTGCGCAGCTGCGCAATCGAGGGCCGGCCGAGCAGACGCAGGATGTCGCGAATGCTCTGCAGCCGTACCTGGGTCATGCCGAGCTGCTGCAGGAAATCGGGCGAGACCCACAACGCGTCTTTGAGCGTGTCCAAGCTCCAGCTGCCCATGCTGGCGATACGCTGGGCATCTTCGAGCTGGGCCTGCTGCTCGCGCAGCTGCTGCTCGAGCAATTTGTGGTGATGCACGTCGGTATGCGTGCCGACCATGCGCAGTGGGCGGCCGTCGGCGGTCCGCGAGACCACGCGGCCGCGATCGAGGATCCAGCGCCACTGGCCGTCGCTCTGACGCAAGCGGAATTCGGCCACATAGGTATCGGTGCGCCCATCCAGGTGCGCCTGTACGGCGGCACTGACCAGCGCGTGGTCGTCGGGGTGAATCAACCCGGACAAGGCGGTGAGATTATTCGGCAGCGGCTGCTCCAAGTAACCGAGCATGCGGGTCCAGCGCTCCGAGCGGTACACCACGTCGGCAGGAATATCCCAATCCCACAAACCGTGATCGGCGCTGTCCAGACCCATTTCCCAACGGCTGGTGCCATCGGCGCCCACCGGCTCGGGAATGCTCAGAGTGAAGGCCATCACCTGGCCGTGTTCGTCGCAGACTGCGCGCAACCAACCTTCCAGACGCCCGCCGCCGGTGCCCGGCAGCACGCATGCCGCCATGCCGCCGTTATCGGCCACCTGGGCTCGGCTGCTTTCCAGAACTTCGGCATAGGCACCCAGGGTTGCCGGCAATCCAAGCGACTGCGCAACGCGGTTGGCCGCCAGAGGCTGACCATGCGCATCCAACAACACCACCGCTGAGGTCAACGGGTGCTGCAGCATGCTTGCAATGACGCCTGAGTCCACTCTGGAACACTCCGAAGAATCGACCCCTGCCTCGGAGTCGCAATGGATAACGGCCGTTTTGGCGATTAGTTGAGGTACCTGTTTGCGGCACGACCGAACCGGGCCGAGTTACGGCTAAGATGGCTGCATCGCCCGCTCCAAAGGTCGTTCGCGGACCCATGCCTGATCCCGTTGCCGCGCCCGCGTTTTCGTCCGCCCCCGTCTCCCGACTTCGCCTCGCCGAACGCCTGCAACAGGGTCTGTGGACGCTAACAGGGCTGTATCTGCTGACCGGTGTGGTGTGGCTGCTGCTGGGCAACCGGCTGCTGCACCTGGCCGGCGCCGCCATGCCCGAGCGCTGGTCGGATGCGAGCTTTCTGGTGGTATCGAGCATCGTGATCCACCTGGTACTGCGCCGCTTTGTCGCGCTGATCGTGGAAGAGCACGCCCAGCTGGCGCAGTCCGAGGCACTGCTGCAGGCCAAGTTCCTGGCCCTGCCCAGCCCCGCCCTGATCTACGACCTGGCCACGCTGCGCATCCTGGATGCCAACCCGGCAGCGCTGGAATTCTTCGGCTGGGAGCGCGACGAGTTTCTGCAGCAGACATTGCAGGCGATCTGGCCCAATGCCGACGGCGTGCGCCTGGAAGAAATCATCACCCAGATCCGCGCCAAGGGCGACGACACCTGCACCTTGCACGAGGATCTGCTGACCCGCAGCGGCCCGCGCCATGTCGAGATCCGCAGCAATCAGCTGCATCTGGCCAGCGGCCCTGCCCGCCTGGTGGTCACCGTGGACCGCAGCGAGGAGCGCCAGGCGCAGCATCTGCGCGACGAAGCGCTTGAGCGGCTGGAAGAAGCGCAAGGCATCGCGCGGCTGGGCTCGTGGCAGCTGGATCGCGCCACCGGCCTGGGCCGTTATTCGCCGGCGGTGTATCGGTTGCTGGGCCGCAGCGTGCCGATGCATCGCCGTGAACATCGGCTGGAAGAATTGCTGACCGCCTCGGATACCGCCACCCAGGCACGCATCGAACGGATGATCGAAGACATGTGTACCGGTGGGCAGGTGCAGATCGATGTGCTGCTACCGCTCACTGGCGGCGACTCGCAGCCGCGCACCGTGCACCTGCGTGCCGAGAGCGTCACCACGACGAGCGGCGCACGCCATATCCACGGCACGCTGCAGGATGTGAGCGAGCGCGAACAATCGCGGCGCCTGCTGCGCGAGCGCGAGGAGCAGTTCCGCGAGCTGGTGCGTGTGCTACCCGATGGTGTGCTGATCCTGGCCGACGAGCACGTGATGTATGCCAATGCGGCAGGCTCGACGCAGTTCGGCTTCCAGGGCGAGACCATTCTGGGCGAACCGTTGCAGACGCTGGTCGGCGAGCATGATCTGCCAATCGTGCGCGAGTATCTGCGCGCAGGCAGCGACCGCAACGAACCGGTGTCCAGCGCACGGGCGATGCGCCGTCGCGATGGCAGCACCTTTTATGCTGGCTTGTCGGCTGGCGATATCCGCTACGGCGGGCGCGCCTGCAAATTGCTGGTGGTGCGCGATTTGAGCGAACCCGAGCGTATGCGCGACGCCCTGGCCGAAAGCAATGCCGAACTGCAGGCGATGGCAAAGCGGTTGTTCTCGTTGCAGGAAGACGAGCGCCGCGCGATCTCGCGCGATCTGCACGACGATATCGGCCAGGCGATCACCGCGATGAAGCTATCCGCACATGCCGCGCTGGACGAGCTGGACCCGGCCGCGCGTCGCGAGGATCTGCTCGAGGTGGTGTCGCTGGCCGACAGCACGGTGACCAAGCTGCGCAATCTGTCGATGCTGTTGCGCCCGCCACAACTCGATGCACTGGGTCTGGAAGCGGCGCTGCGCTGGCAGGCTTCGATGTTGTTCCGCGCCTCGCAGGTGCATCTGGAACTGGATATCCAGGCCCTGGACGTACGCCCCGGCAACGAAATCGAACAGGCGTGTTTTCGCATCGCGCAGGAAAGCCTGACCAATGCGTTGCGGCATGCCTGCGCGGGCGAAGTGCGCATGAGCCTGCAGACGATCGACAGCCAGAGCTTTCGCCTGGAAGTAAGCGATGACGGCGATGGCTTCGAACCCGAAGGCCCGCGCGGTCTCGGGCTGATCGTGATGCGTGAGCGTGCGCAAACCGTCGGCGGCGCGCTCGCGATAGAATCAGCCCCCGGAGCAGGCACGCGCGTGACGTTGCGCCTGCCCTATCACCCGGTCGGCGAGTCCGTCCACGACGATGGTGGACGTTGAGTCATGTGGAGCCCGGTTATTCCGCCTGGATTGGAAATCGTCAAACCCACGCGCCTGGGTGCAGGCAATCCCGAACTGCTGCATCTGGTGGACGCTGCTGCATCCGGCGGCCCGCCGTTGATGGTGTTCCATAT
The DNA here is from genome assembly GCF_056675575.1 of Xanthomonas sp. NCPPB 3959. Lineage (NCBI taxonomy): Bacteria > Pseudomonadati > Pseudomonadota > Gammaproteobacteria > Lysobacterales > Lysobacteraceae > Xanthomonas > Xanthomonas sp. NCPPB 3959. The sequence goes on along the minus strand of NZ_JBWWVR010000001.1, from coordinate 178,824 downwards.
CGATATCGATCACTTTGCCTCGATCAACGAGAACATGAGTGCCGAGGTCGGCGATCAGGCGCTGACGCTGGTCGCGCGCCGGCTGCAGGATTTCCTTGGCGCGCGCGGCAAGTTGTGGCGTCACGGCAGCGATGAAATGGTGGTGGTGGCGGTGCGTCGCGAAGACACGCCACTGCCGGAAGATTTCGCCGAAGAGATCCGCCAGCAGCTGGAATTGCCGTTATCGGTGTTGCCGTACACCTTGTTCATGACCGGCAAGGTCGGCATCAGCCTGTGCCCGGAACACTCGAGCTCGCTGTCGATCCTGCTCGATTACGCCGAGGAAGCCAGCTACCAGGCCGCGCGCGAAGGCGGCAACACGGTGCGGCTGTACACGCGCAACTCGACCACCAGTGCGCATAGCGAAAGCATCATCGCGCGGCAGATCGTGGATGCGATTCCGCATGGCGAGCTGCGTCTGCGCTATCAGCCGCTGGTGAGCGCACGCGACGGCCGCATCGTGGGCATGGAGGCTTTGCTGCGTTGGCAATCGCCGACGCTGGGCATGCTGGTGCCGGAGCGTTTCATGCGCACCGCCGAGCGCCTGGGCGTGATCGTGCAGATCGGCGAATGGGTGCTGCAGAACGCGGTGCGCCAGGCGCGTCTGTGGCGCGACCAGGGGTTCGACGACTTCAGCATTGCGGTGAATGTGTCCACGCTGCAGTTGCTGCGCCCGGGCTTCTTCAACGAAGTCATGGGTATGTTGCAGACCGCTGGCGTGCCGGCGCAATTCGTCACGTTGGAGATCAACGAAAGCGCGTTGACCAACAACGTCAACTTCGTCCACGAGACGATGGCCAACCTGCGCAACGAAGGCATCAGCCTGAGTCTGGACAACTTCGGCACCGGCGATTCCAGCCTCAGTGCGCTGGTGCGGTATCCGGTGGATCGACTCAAGATCGATCGCAGCTTCATCAAGAGCGCACCAGCCGGCAGCCGCGAGGCGGCGATTGCGCGCGCGATCATCGCGATGGGCCACCAGCTCGGCATGACGGTGATCGCCAACGGTGTGGAATCGCAGGCGCAGCTGGGCTTTCTGCGTCGCAACGATTGCGACATCTTCCAGGGTTATCTGTTCGGCGAACCGATGTCGGCCGAGTCGGCAGGCATGGCGTTACGTCGCCGCTATCTGCGCCCGGAATCGTTTGCCGAAAGCCGCCCCGACCGCACGCTGCTGCTGCTGGACGACGAAGAAAACGTGCTGCGCTCGCTGGTGCGGTTGTTCCGCCGCGACGGCTACCGGATCCTGGCCGCCGGCAATGTGCGCGATGCCTTCGACCTGCTCGCCACCAACGACGTGCAGGTGATCCTCTCCGACCAGCGCATGAGCGACATGAGCGGCACCGAGTTCCTGGGCCGGGTCAAGATGCTCTACCCCGACACCGTGCGCCTGGTGCTCTCCGGCTACACAGATCTGGCCACCGTGACCGAGGCGATCAACCGCGGCGCGATCTACCGCTTCCTGACCAAGCCCTGGAACGACGACGAACTGCGCGAGCACATCCGTCAGGCCTTCCGCACGCACGATGAGTTGCGGAACGGCCGGGAGTAGGGATTCGGGATTGGGGATTGGTTAAAGCCGGCAGCGATAGTCGGGAGCTGCAACCGGGGATTTGCTAAAGCAGGCAAACGGCAAGCGCGCCGCAAAGCTGCTCTTGCCAATCCCTAATCCCGAATCACCAATCCCAGCGCGAAGCGCTACCGCGGCTGCCGCACCGGCAACACGATGCGAAAACTCGCGCCCTGCCCCGGTGTGCTTTCGACGTCGATACGGCCGTGGTGCTTGTTGATGATGCCGTAGGAAATCGACAGGCCCAGACCAGTGCCGCTGCCGACCGGTTTGGTGGTGAAGAACGGGTCGAAGATGCGTTGCATCAAGTCCGGGGCGATGCCGGCGCCGGTGTCCTGGAACTGGATCCAGACCTGCTCGGTGCCATCGGTGCTTTCGCGGCCGGTGGTCACGATAATCGTGCCGCGCTCGACAATCGCCTGGCCGGCGTTGAGCAGCATGTTCATGTAGACCTGATTGAGCTCGGAGGGCAGGCATTCCACCAGCGGCAGCTCGGCGTAATTGCGCTCCAGGGTCACCTTGTACTTGAGCTCGTTCCAGATGATGTTGATCGTGGATTCGAGGCCGGCGTGCAGGTCCACCATCTTCCACGACTCGGAACGGTCCGAATACGAGAAGTCCTTGAGGTCGCGCACGATGCGGGTCACCCGCTCGATGCCTTCGCGCGACTCGGCCATCAGCTGCGGCAGATCTCGGCTGATGAAGTCGATATCGGCGCGGTTGCGGATCTCGTCGATTTCGGGGATCAGCGCCTTCGGATCCGGCGCCTGCAGCGCGCGCTCGTAGGCTTCGATCAGCGTGAACAGGCTGCGCAGATACTCCTGCAGGCTGCCCAGGTTGGAGTGCACGTAACCGATCGGATTATTGATTTCGTGCGCCACGCCCGCGGCGAGCTGGCCGATGGAGGCCATCTTTTCCGATTGCAGCAGTTTGTCCTGTGCACCATTCAAACGCAGGTAGGCCTGGCGCAATTCGGCGTGGCGCTGTTGCAGCTCGCGCTCGTAATCCTGCTGGCCTTCGATGTTGTGGAACAACGCCAGAAAGTGCCCGACGCCCTGCTCTTCGTTGTAGTACAGATGCGCGATGACCACGCGGTCGCCGACCGGCAGGCTGCCGGTCCAGGTGCCCTTGCTACGCGCCTGATTGAGCGCATCGGACGGCAAGACCTGCGAGATCCGCTCGCCGAGATTGCGATCGTCGTCGGGGTCTTCCTTGCACAGGCTTTGGCGCGCGATGGCGTTGGCCAGAATCAGCTGCCCGTCTGCGCGGAACAGCAATACGCCCTCGAGCATCTGATCGCCGAAGGCGCGCAGCATGTCCGAAGACGGCAATAGGGTCTGATTGAGAAAAAACTTGGCAGTCACGGGAAGAGGCGGCGTAGAAGACGCGTCAATATACGCCCAACCGCCTACGCGCCGTATTGCGCAACGCCACGATCTGGCACGTGCGGCAGATCGGATTGCGCGACGCATGTGCGCTGGACAACGCGCACACACGCTCTACGCGAGGTTAATCGCTCAAGCCACTGCCAGCGAACGTCCGCCGCGCAGTACGCTCGATTGACCCTTGGCGTCATAGGACGGTGCACTCTCGGTGCGGCCCAGGTGACGCAGTGCCCAGTTCACTTCGCGACGCCGGCGTGCCAGCAGCGCGCCGTTGGCGCGATTGGCTTCGGCCAGTTCGCGCAGACGCGCTTCTTCGCCTTCGGGCATTCGCGCTTCGAGCGCGCGCAGTGCCGAGAGCTTGTCTTGCGTATGCCGCATCAACCCATCGATGTCGTTCTCGAGTAATGCCTGGCGTTCGCCGGCCAGCGCGTCGCTGAGACGTTGCAGGAACTCGTTCACGTTCATCCTTTCGGCTGGGAATTAACCCGCCAGTTGCTGATTCAGATCCATCATGCGGCTGGCGATGGCATCCGGGTTGATGGAATAGCTGCCGTTCTGCAACGACTCCTTCACGGCCTGGACGCGACCGGTGTCGATCGCCGAGGACTGCGAAAGCGTGCGCTGCAAGTTCTGCAGGTTGGTAGCCTCGCCGGTCAGCTTGACGCTGTCGGTGGGCGGAAGTGCTGCAATCGGGGACGCGCGGTCTTCACCGGCCGAAGCGATCTTGCTGCTTGTGGCGGCGGTACGAAGGGTGGCGGCGGTCGGTAGATTGCCTTCGATTTTCTGGGTCATGTCAGGAACTCCTCTACAGGTCGTAGGGGATAACGGCATGCCAAAAAAAAACTTTATAGCGAATTTCTATCTCGACACCACAACGGTCCCGCTCGCTTCGACGATCCCCTGCACCACCCGGCGCGAGGACGAGTTTTCCACCGAGACGCGCTCGTTCTCGCCGGCGTCCGACAAGGCGCGACCGCTCATGCGCACTTCCAGACCGCCGTTGCGCGACACCAGCGGCACCGTATCGCCGCGCCGCACCAGCCGCTGCGTGACCAGATCGTTCGACGACAGCAACGACCCGGCCGGCAGAATGCGCCGGGCGGTCTTGCCCACCGCAGCCACCGGATCGGCCAGTACCGCACCGACAATGCGCGCGGCATCACGTTTCTCGATGCTGATATCGGCCAGCGAGATGGTTTCTCCAGCGCTGATGCCCCGGCGCAACACCAGTACGTCCTGATTGCGGCGCACCTTGAGCGGCACGAACAGACGCCAGCCGGCCGGCTGCGGGCAGGCCACTTCGACCGTGTTGGTCCCGGTGGGCTGCGCCTGCAGCGCAATCGGGCACGCCGGCATGCGCAGGCCCGGATCGAGCGTAGCCTCGGCCTCGGCATCGGGGCCGACGGTGGCCAGGGCGGCAGCACGGATGGAATCGACAGACTGGTAGCTCTGGGCCCAGGCCGGAGCGGCAGCCAACAAAATGACAAGCAGTAGCAGGCGCATGGGACCAGATCCGGAGGAAGACGGAACAGACAGTGCAAGAGGTGTGCCGGTTTTTTTTGCGGGGGATTGGGGAGTCGGGATTGGGGATTCGCAAAGGCGGCTTTGCTGGTGATTCGTTTACCCGTTGCCAAGGCCCTTTCACCCACTGCATCTATCCGACCAACTGTCACTTAAAGCTTTCAAGGACGCAGAAGCAGCAGCGGCCTGACCACTCGCTAGTGCACGCCTTTGAGCCAATCCCGAATCCCAAATCACCCCATCCCAGCGCTTGAGCGAATCCCCAATTCCGATTCCCGAATCCCGGTGGCACTCCGCAGCCTGCAAAGCCCCCTCAAGTTATTGGGCCACCCTGTCGATATCTGCCCCATGACCCACGATCTGCTCAACCGCATCGACCAGCGCACCCGTCTGGCTGGCCACAATCGACTGGCCCTGCTGCTGTTCCGGCTGGGCGGGCGCCAGCTTTTTGGCGTCAACGTCTTCAAGGTGCAGGAAGTGCTGCGCCGCCCGGACCTGTTTCAGGTCCCCGGCCTGCCGACCGAGTTCGCCGGCGTTGCCGACGTACGCGGGCGCTCGGTGCCGGTGCTGGACTTGGGCCTGGCCATCGGCCATCCGGAGCGCGACACGCTTTCCGAAAACGGCCCTGGCTATCTGGTGGTGGCCGAATTCAACCGCTCGGTGCAGGGCTTTCTGGTCAGCGGCGTGGAGCGCATTGTCAATATTGCGGTGGAAGACATCCATCCGCCGCCGGAACTTGGCGCCGAAGCCACTTATTTGACGGCGGTGACGCGCTTCCAGGGTGAATTGATCCAGGTGATCGACGTGGAAAGCGTGCTTGCCGACATCGCCAAGGTCAGCAAGGACGTGCAGCTGGATCCCTCGCTGCAGCTGGTCGCCTACGACCGCCAGTTCCAGGTACTGGTGGTGGACGATTCGCGCGTGGCGCGTCAGCAGATCCGCAGCGTGCTCGACCAACTCGGCGTCGCGGCAACCTTGTTGTCGGACGGCCGCCAGGCGCTGGACCATCTCTTGCAGGTTGCAGCGTCAGGCGAGAATCCGGCCGACCGCTACGCGATGGTGATCTCCGACATCGAAATGCCGGCGATGGATGGCTATACGCTGACGACGGAAATCCGGCGCACGCCGGGGCTGCAAGGCCTGTACGTGCTGTTGCATACCTCGTTGTCGGGTGTGTTCAACAACGCCATGGTCGAACAGGTCGGCGCCAATGCCTTCGTGGCCAAGTACAGCGCCCACGAATTGGCCGATTATGTGTTGGCGCGCCTGAAAGTGGTCGCCGAAGCGGCCTGATCAGGCCAATCGGCTGCTGGATCCGAGCCGATAGCAGCAACAAGGCGTCGCGCCGGGCTGCAAAAAGCTTCGCGGCATAGAAGTGGTCAGTGCGTCGACGCGCTTTTGAAGTGACACCTGCCGACGCCAGACCGCCTCAGGTGATGCCAAACCTTCGGCTTGGCGCGCTTGATTGAATCAACGTCGTGACGGACACAGGTCCATCGCGTTTCGCCGACGGCCAAGGCGCCGTTCGTCGGCAGCGCCGATCATTCTCCGCGTTCTGCGGCCCGTACCACCTCGATTGGCACAAACTTTGCTTTCTCCCTGGTAACACTTCGCGGGAGAGCACCGTGTCCAACTCCATTTCGTCCTTCCTCGGCATCCACGGCGATGCTCTGCCGTTGCGCGAGCAGCGCATGAAGCTCATTGCCAGCAATCTGAGCAATGTGGACACCCCTGGCTACAAGGCCAAGGACATGGACTTCGAGGCCGCGCTGAAATCCGCCGAAGGCGTGCGCGACGGCAGTCTGATGCAGACCACCGACGCCAAGCATTACGAAATCGGCAGCAGCGGAGGGCTCAACCCGTTCCAGATCACCCGCGAGTCCGATCAGCCCAGCCTGGACGGCAACACCGTCGATGCCGACGCCGAACGTGCAGCCTACGGCCGCGCCGCGCTGGAATATCGCGCCTCGCTGAGCTTCCTCGAATCCAAGGTGCGCTCGATGCTCACCGCGATCACTGGCCAATAAGTCATGAGCAATCTTCCCATCTTCGATGTGGCCGGCTCTGCGCTGCATGCGCAATCGGTCCGGCTGAGCACGATCGCCTCCAACCTGGCCAATGCGGACTCTGTCGCAGGCTCGGCCGAGGCGACCTACAAGCCGATCGAGCCGATCTTTCAGGCCCAGCAGAACCGCCAGGATCCCAGCCTGACCTCGGTGAACGTCAAGGAGATCACCACCACCAACGCACCGCCGATCCGTCGCTACGAGCCCGGCCATCCGCTGGCCGATGCCGACGGCTACGTGTTCTCGCCCGACGTGGACCCGGTGGCGCAGATGGTCAACATGATCTCGGCCTCGCGCAACTACCAGGCCGGCGTGGAAATGCTCAATACCGCCAAGGAACTGGCGCTCGCGACTCTCACGATGGGTCGCTGACCCTTCTTAGCTGACCTTTACTAACGGACCTTTCCAGATGAGCACGATCGGCAGTGACCTCTATAAAACGCTCGGCCTGAGCACCAGCAGCACCGTCGCCAAGAAGGAAGAAGCGCTCGGCCAGGCCGACTTCCTCAAATTGATGACCGAGCAGCTGCAGCACCAGGACCCGCTCAAACCGATGGAAAACAGCGCGTTTCTGGGCCAGTTGGCGCAGTTCTCCACCGTGCAGGGCATTGGCGATCTCAATACCAAGGTCAGCAATTTTTCTGCATCGCAAAGCAGCGATCAGGTGCTCAAGGGCGCGGCGCTGGTCGGCCACAACGTGCTGGTGCCGTCGGCGCAGGTGTCCATCGACGCCACCAACTCGGCCAAGGGCGTGGTCGCCTCAACAGCGGCCGGCACGGTCAACTTCGAAATCACCGACGCCAACGGCACCTTCGTCAAACAGCTCAGCGTGCCGTCCAGCGCCGCCGGTGAAGTGTCGTTCGCCTGGGACGGCACCGATGCCAACGGCAACCGCATGGCAGCGGGCAAATACGGCGTCACCGCCACCCAGACCGACACCGCCGGTGCCAAAAGCAAACTAGCCACCTACGTGGACGCACCGGTGGACAGCGTCACGATCGGCTCCGACGGCCTGTATCTCAACCTGACCGGGCTAGGCACTTCCCCGCTCGCCAACGTGCTCCGCGTCAGCTGAGCCGGCAACCGACACTTAAAGGACCTCATCCATGGCTTTCAATACCTCGTTGTCCGGCATCAACGCAGCCAATGCCGATCTGAACGTGACTTCCAACAACATCGCCAACGTCAACACGACTGGTTTCAAGGAATCGCGTGCCGAGTTTGCCGACATGTTCCAGAGCACCAGCTATGGTCTGTCGCGCAATGCGGTGGGTTCGGGCGTGCGCGTCAGCAATGTGGCGCAGCAGTTTTCGCAGGGCAATATCGACCCGACCGGGCGCAGCCTGGACCTGGCGATCTCCGGCGAAGGCTTCTTCGCCGTGTCCTCCAACGGCGCCAAGATGTACACCCGCGCCGGCAACTTCCAGACCGATGCCAACGGGTATGTGATCAACCCGCAGGGCGCACGCCTGCAGGTATTCGCGCCCAATCCCAGCGGCAATGGCTTCGACGTAGGCCGCCTGTCGGACCTGCAACTGCTGACCACCGACAGCCCGCCCAAGTCGACCTCCACGGTCAACCTGGCCTTCACCCTGCCCGGTAATGCCACCGCGCCGACGGTCACCCCGTTCAACCCGGCCGACGACAAGACCTATAGTCATTCCACCGGCGGCATCAACGTCTACGATTCGCTGGGCGTCAGCCATGTGCAGACCTCCTACTTCGTCAAGACCGCCAACCCGAACGAATGGCAGGTGCACAACTACGTGGACGGCGCCGCGGTCGGTGCCCCGACCGCGCTGCAGTTCTCCGACACCGGTGCGTTGACCACTCCGGCCAACGGCATCATCGCGATGGACCCATTCACCCCGAGCACCGGCGCCGGCGTGCTGAACATGCAGCTCAACGTCACTGGCTCCACCCAGTACGGCGAGGCGTTCGCACTGCGCGACACCCGCCAGGACGGCTACGCCAGCGGCAAGCTCAACGAGATCAGCATCGACACCAGCGGCGTGGTATTCGCGCGCTACTCCAACGGTGCCGACAAGGCGCTGGGCCAGGTCGCGCTGAGCAGCTTCGTCAACCCGCAGGGCCTGCAGTCGCAGGGCAACAACATGTGGGCCGAAAGCTACACCTCCGGCGCCGCCCGCATCGGCGCACCGGACACCTCGGATCTGGGCCAGATCGAATCCGGCTCGCTGGAAGCCTCCACGGTGGATCTGACCGAGCAGCTGGTGAACATGATCGTGGCCCAGCGCAACTTCCAGGCCAACTCGCAGATGATCTCGACCCAGGACCAGGTCACCCAGACGATCATCAATATCCGATAAGCCGGGATTGGTGATTGGAGATTAGGGATTGGCAAGAGCCGGTATTGCGTCATTCGGATACCGGCCCAGCCTCCCTTCTCTCCACTCGCAGCAACCCTGTTTTTACGAATCCCGAATCCCGACTCTCGAATCCCGGTGCCCCATGGACAAAGCCCTCTACGTTGCAATGACCGGTGCCCGCGCTTCCCTGCAGGCGCAGGGCACCGTGTCGCACAATCTCGCCAACGTCGATACGGTGGGGTTCAAGGCCGCGTTGGCCAACACCGAGGCGTTCAAGATCCAGGGCAAGGGCTATCCGTCGCGGATCGATGCGCTGCATGTGGACCAGGGTTTCGATCGCAGCCAGGGCCATCAACAGGTCACCGGCAATCCGCTGGACGTGTCGCTGCAACAGGACCGCTGGCTGTCGGTGCAGTCGCCCGACGGCAGCGAGGCCTACACCCGTAACGGTGAGTTGGCGCTCACCGCCAATGGCCAGCTGGTGACCGCCAATGGGCATGCGGTGCTGGATGAAGGCGGCGCCCCGATGACGATTCCGCCGCACCAGGCGATGGAAATCGGCAGCGACGGCAGCATTTCGATTATTCCGCAGGGCGAAGGCCCGCAGACCATGGCCATCGTCGGCAAGATGAAGGTGGTCGATGCCCCCGCCGACCGTTTGACGCGGCGCCCGGACGGGCTGATGCGCAATACCAGCACCGACCCGGCGCAGGCGTTCCAGATCGCCACCGGCAAGACCATCAACAGCGGCATGCTGGAAGGCAGCAACGTGGACGCCGCCGGCGCGCTGGTGGAAATGATCCAGCTGCAACGTCAGTTCGAAATGCAGGTCAAGATCATCAAGAACGGCGACGACAACGCACAATCGGCCAATTCGATGATGCGGCTGAACGGCTAAACGTGGCTCACTCTGTGGCTTTGCTGCAGAGCGCTTGCCCGCCCACCGTCGCGGGACACGTCGCAAGTACGTCCCTGCACTCTCTTTTGGGCGCCTAAAAGTGGCTCACTCTGTGGCTTGGCTGCGGGGCCCTTGCCCGCCCACCATCGCGGGACACGCCGCAAGTACGTCCCTGCACTCTCTTTTGAACGGCTAAAAGTGGCTCACTCTGTGGCTTGGCTGCGGGGTCCTTGCCCGCCCACCGTCGCGGGACACGCCGCAAGTACGTCCGTGTAGGCTCTTACGCGGCATCCATGCCGCGTAAGGTCCCGCGACGGTGGGCGGGCAAGGACCTGTCGAGATAGTCGGTGTGCATGGCTTTCAACAAAGCGACCAGCAATCTTTCTGGTGCGGTGCCCTCGCCGATTGCGGGACCGTGTGGCGGCATGGATGCCGCCACCGAGCCTCCACGGATGGATTCACGGCGTGTCCCGCGAGCGGTGAGGGCACCGCGCCCTCGACCGACCCAGCGTTTGATCTGGCTTCTGACTGCATCCAACAAAATGCAACCAACGAACCACTACTGCGCTCCTCGTCAGCAAGCCCCGCCACGTTCTATTAGCCGCTCTGACCGGCAACCGATCTACCGCGCCTGATCTGCAGCGCAAGTTTCCACCGCTTCCGCCTAGCTCCTACCCACCTGCAGCCAGCCCTGCCCCGCGCAGGCCGCCGCGCCCCACTCCGCGTGATCCAGCGCACAGCCGGCAAAAATCCGGCGCGGGTTTGGCACGGCACGTGCATATACCCAGCCGTGCCCGGAACACATCCCCGGGTCTAACGAGGAATCGGGTCATGAATCAGGCTTTGTGGGTCGCCAAAACCGGACTGGATGCGCAGCAGACGCGCATGTCGGTCATTTCCAACAACCTGGCCAATACCAATACCACCGGCTTCAAGCGCGATCGTGCTGCGTTCGAAGACCTGTTGTATCAACAGGTGCGTGCGCCGGGCGGTTCCACCTCCGCGCAGACGCAGTTGCCGACCGGCCTGCAGCTGGGTACCGGTGTGCGCGTGGTCTCCACCTTCAAGGGCTTCGACCAGGGCAGCCAGCAGCAGACCGGCCGCGCGCTCGACGTGATGGTCAACGGCCGCGGCTTCTTTGAAGTGCAGATGCCCGACGGTACCTCCGCCTACACCCGCGACGGCACCTTCCAGATCAATGCGCAGGGCGAAGTGGTCACCAACAGCGGCTACCCGCTGCAGCCCGGCATCCAGGTGCCCGAAGGCGCGCAGTCGCTGACCATCGGCAACGACGGCACCATCAGCGTGACCCTGGCCGGCCAGGCCGCCGCACAGGAAATCGGCGCGTTGACGCTGACCGACTTCATCAATCCCTCGGGCCTGCAGTCCAAGGGCGAGAACCTGTTCGTCGAAACCACCGCCTCCGGCCCCGCGCAGAACGGCACTCCCGGCCTCAACGGCCTGGGCACCACCGTGCAGGGCGCGCTGGAAGGCAGCAACGTCAATACGGTGGAAGAGCTGGTGAGCATGATCGAGACCCAGCGCGCCTACGAAATGAATGCCAAGGCGATCTCCACTACCGACTCGATGCTCGGTTACTTGAACAACAACGTCTGATCGGCTCGCCGCTCGTCGCCCTCTCAGGAACTCACGCCATGTCACGCCTGCCCTCTCTCTCCTCTCTGGGTCTTGCCCTCGCCTGCAGCGCGCTGCTGGGTGGCTGCGTGGCAGCCGGCGATGTGCGGCCGTTTGCCGAACTGGCGCCGATCGTGCCGGTGGTCGCGCCGGTGGCGCAGCCCACTGCCGGTGCCATCTATGCCGCCGGCCCGGGCCTGAATTTGTACGGCGACCGCCGTGCGCGCGATGTCGGCGATCTGCTGACCGTGAACCTGGTGGAAAGCACCACCGCCTCGTCCACCGCCAACACCAGCGTCAGCAAGGCCGACACCGTGGACATGAGCACGCCCACGCTGCTCGGCGTGCCGCTCACCGTCAATGGCACCGACGTGTTGCGCAACTCCACCAGCGGCGACCGCAGCTTTGCCGGCAAGGGCAACACCGCGCAGAGCAACCGCATGCAGGGCAGCGTGACCGTCACCGTGATGCAGCGCCTGCCCAACGGCAATCTGGTGATCCAGGGGCAGAAGAATCTGCGTCTGACCCAGGGCGACGAACTGGTGCAGGTGCAAGGCATCGTGCGCGCCGCCGACATCGCCCCGGACAACACCGTGCCCTCCAGCAAGGTGGCCGACGCACGCATCGCCTACGGCGGCCGCGGCGCGATCGCGCAGTCCAACGCGATGGGCTGGCTGAGCCGCTTCTTCAATTCCCGTTTGTCGCCCTACTGAGCCTGCGACCATGAATCTGTCTTCCCTGCCCTTCCGTCTGCTCGCTGCCGCTGTCGCAGTCTGCGCGATCGCCGCGCCGGCCTCGGCCGAGCGCATCAAGGATCTCGCCCAGGTCGGCGGCGTGCGCGGCAACGCGCTGGTCGGCTACGGCCTGGTGGTTGGCCTGGACGGCAGCGGCGACCGCACCAGCCAGGCGCCCTTCACCGTGCAGAGTTTGAAGAACCTGCTCGGCGAGCTGGGCGTCAATGTTCCGGCGAACGTCAATCCGCAGCTGAAAAACGTCGCGGCCGTGGCCATCCACGCCGAATTGCCGCCGTTTGCCAAGCCCGGCCAGCCGATCGACATCACCGTCTCCTCGATCGCCAACGCGGTGTCGCTACGTGGCGGCTCGCTGCTGATGGCCCCGCTGAAAGGCGCCGATGGCCAGGTCTACGCGATGGCCCAGGGCAACCTGGTGGTCGGTGGCTTCGGCGCGCAGGGCAAGGACGGCTCGCGGGTGTCGGTCAACATTCCCAGCGTCGGTCGCATTCCCAACGGCGCCACGGTCGAACGCGCATTGCCGGACGTGTTTGCCGGCACCGGCGAGATCACGCTCAACCTGCATCAGAACGACTTCACCACCGTCTCGCGCATGGTCGCGGCGATCGACAACAGCTTCGGCGCCGGCACCGCGCGTGCGGTCGATGGCGTCACCGTGTCGGTGCGCTCGCCCACCGATCCGGGCGCCCGTATCGGCCTGCTGGCGCGGCTGGAAAACGTCGAACTCTCTCCGGGCGACGCGCCGGCCAAGGTGGTGGTCAACGCACGCACCGGCACGGTGGTCATCGGCCAGCTGGTGCGGGTGATGCCGGCGGCGATCGCGCATGGCTCGCTCACCGTGACCATCAGCGAAAACACCAATGTCAGCCAGCCGGGTGCCTTCAGTGGCGGCCGTACGGCAGTGACGCCGCAATCGACCATCACGGCCACCTCCGAAGGCAGCCGCATGTTCAAGTTCGAAGGCGGCACCACGCTCGATCAGATCGTGCGCGCAGTCAACGAAGTGGGCGCGGCTCCCGGCGACCTGGTCGCCATTCTCGAAGCTCTGAAGCAGGCTGGCGCGCTGACGGCGGAGCTAGAGGTCATCTGACATGCGTATCGCAGCCTCGCCCATTGATCTCAACCCGAGCACCAAGGCCGATCCCGCAAAGATCGACAAGGTCTCACGTCAGCTCGAAGGACAGTTCGCGCAGATGCTGGTCAAGAGCATGCGCGATGCGAGCTCCGGCGACCCGATGTTTCCGGGTGAAAACCAGATGTTCCGCGAAATGTACGACCAGCAGATGGCCAAGGCGCTGACCGAAGGCAAGGGGTTGGGTCTGTCGGCGATGATCTCCAAGCAGTTGAGTGGCGACACTGGCGGCCCGGCGTTGAACACCTCGCTGAGCACCGCCGATGCGGCCAAGGCCTACGCACTGGTGGCCGGCAAGCGCGATGCCTCGTTGCCGCTGCCGGCACGCGATGGCGCGGCAACCAGCGTCGGTGCGAGCCTGGGCGCAGCTGTCGGCACCGCTGCAGGCATCGGCGCAGGCGGCCTGACCGGGATCGGCATGAGCCAGGTGCTGGATCTGATCGCCGGGCGTACCGGCGGTGGCGAGTCCGGCGGCGACGATGCGGCCGCACTGAGCTGGCCGTCGGCCAACGATCGCTGGAGCGATGTGGCTGTCAGCGATGCCGCCGATGCCAGTGCCGCGGTCAATGCGAGCGCGGCCAGCAGCGCCGCCGCCAGCCTGGGCGAGCGCACCCCGGAAGGCTTCGTCGCCAAGATCTGGACGCATGCGCAGAAAGCCGCGCGTGAACTGGGCGTGGATCCGCGTGCGCTGGTCGCACAGGCCGCGCTGGAAACCGGCTGGGGCCGTCGCGGTATCGGCAATGGCGGCGATTCCAACAACCTGTTCGGCATCAAGGCCACCGGCTGGAGCGGCGACAAGGTCACTACCGGCACCCACGAGTACGTCAACGGCGTCAAAACCACCGAAACCGCCGATTTCCGTGCCTACGGCTCGGCCGAAGAGAGCTTTGCCGACTACGTGCGGCTGCTGAAAAACAATAGTCGCTACCAGTCTGCGCTGCAGGCCGGCACCGATATCAAGGGTTTTGCACGCGGCTTGCAACAGGCTGGGTACGCCACCGATCCGGGCTACGCAGCCAAGATCGCAGCGATCGCCAACGGTCCGACCATCGACCGCGCGGTGGCCGCCATCGGCAACGCGGCGGCCGACCTGTCCAACCGCTACGCCAGCACCGCCGAGCCCGCCGGGCTTGGCACCATCCGTCGTTGAGGTAAACGCCCATGTCCATCATGTCCACCGGGACCAGTGCGCTGATCGCCTTCCAACGGGCGTTGTCGACCGTTAGCCATAACGTCGCCAACATCAATACCGAAGGCTACAGCCGCCAACGTGTGGAATTTGCAACGCGCACGCCCACCGACATGGGCTACGCGTTCGTGGGCAATGGCGCCAAGATCACCGACGTGGGTCGGGTGGCCGACCAGCTGGCCATCTCGCGGCTGCTCGACAGCGGCGGCGAGCTCTCGCGCCTGCAGCAGCTGTCCTCGCTGACCAATCGCGTCGACAGCCTGTACTCCAACACCGCCACCAATGTCGCCGGGCTGTGGTCGAACTTCTTCGACTCCACCAGCGCGGTGTCGTCCAATGCCTCCTCCACCGCCGAGCGGCAGAGCATGCTCGACAGCGGCAACTCGCTGGCGACCCGCTTCAAGCAGCTCAACGGGCAGATGGACAGCCTGAGCAACGAGGTCAACAGCGGGCTGACTTCCTCGGTGGACGAGGTCAATCGCCTGACCCAGCAGATCGCCAAGATCAACGGCACCATCGGCAACAGCGTGGACAACGCCTCGCCGGATCTGCTCGATCAACGCGATGCGCTGGTGTCCAAGCTGGTCGGCTTCACCGGCGGCACTGCGGTGATCCAGGACGGCGGCTTCATGAATGTTTTCACCGCCGGCGGCCAGGCGCTGGTGGTGGGGACCACGGCGGCAAAACTGACCACCGTGGCCGACCCGTATCAGCCGACCAAGCTGCAGGTGGCGTTGCAGACCCAGGGCCAGAACGTCAGCCTCAGCGCCAACTCACTGGGCGGGCAGATGGGCGGTCTGCTGGAGTTCCGCAGCAGCGTGCTCGAACCGACCCAGGCCGAACTGGGGCGCCTGGCCGTGGGCATGGCCAGCACCTTCAACGCCGGTCACGCCCAGGGCATGGACCTGTACGGCGCGATGGGCGGCAACTTCTTCAACATCGGCTCGCCCACCACCGCTGCCAATCCCAAGAACACCGGCACCGCCTCGCTGAGCGCCAGTTTCAGCAACATGAGCGCGGTGGACGGGCAGAACGTCACGCTCAGCTTCGACGGTGCGGCGTGGAAGGCCACCCGCGCCGACACCGGCGCCGCCGTGCCGATCACCGGCACCGGCAGCACAGGCGATCCCTTGGTGCTCAACGGTGTCAGCCTGGTGGTCGGCGGCACCCCGGCCAACGGCGACAAATTCCTGCTGCAGCCCACCGCAGGGTTGGCTGGCAGCATCTCGGTGGCCATCACCGACCCCTCGCGGATTGCCGCGGCAACGCCGGTCAAGGCCACCGCCACGCTCGCCAACCTGGGCACCGGCAAGATCAGCGACGTCAAGGTCACCAATGCGCAGAACCCTGCGCTGCTAACGCCGTCGTCGGTCGAGTTCATCGACGCCAACCAGTACACCATCGATGGCAACGGCCCGTTTCCCTACACCGCCGGCCAGACCATCAGCGCTAATGGCTGGAGTTTTGCGCTGGATGGCGCGCCCAAGGCCGGCGACACCTTCGGCGTTGGCCCGATGGGCGCCGGCTCCAGCGACAACGGCAACGCCAAACTGCTGGCCAAGGTGGAAGACGCCAAGGCGCTCAATGGCGGCACGGTCACGCTCAATGGCGCGCTGTCCGGCCTGACCACCTCGGTGGGCTCGGCTGCGCGTGCAGCCAGTTACTCGGCCGATGCGCAGAAGGTCATCAACGACCAGGCGCAGGCCAGCCGCGATTCGATTTCCGGCGTCAACCTCGACGAGGAAGCCGCCGACATGCTGAAACTGCAGCAGGCCTATCAGGCTGCCGCACAGATGATCTCCACCGCCGACACCATCTTCCAAGCCATTCTGGGCGCCGTACGCTGATGACCGACCGTATCTCTACCAGCATGATGTACAGCCAGTCGGTGTCGTCGATGACGGCCAAGCAGTCGCGGCTGAATCAGATCCAGGCCCAGCTCGCCAGCGGGCAGCGCCTGGTCACAGCCAAGGACGACCCGGTCGCCGCCGGCACCGCGGTGGGCCTGGATCGCGCCCTGGCAGCCATCACACGGTTCGGCGAGAACGCCAACAACGTGCAGAACCGGCTTGGCCTTCAGGAAAACGCCCTGTCGCAAGCCGGCGACAAAATGGCGCGCGTCACCGAATTGGCGGTGCAGGCCAACAACTCCTCGCTCAGCCCCGACGACCGCAAGGCGATCGCCTCGGAACTGACTGCACTGCGCGACAGCATGGTGAGTCTGGCCAACAGCACCGATGGCACCGGGCGCTATCTGTTCGGCGGCACCGCCGATGGCAGCGCACCGTTCATCAAGAGCAATGGCGGCGTCGTCTACAACGGCGACCAGACCCAGAAGCAGGTCGAAGTGGCGCCGGACACCTTTGTCAGCGACACCCTGCCCGGCAGCGAAATCTTCATGCGCATCCGCACCGGCGACGGCACTGTGGACGCGCACCCCGCCAACACCAATACCGGCACCGGGCTGCTGCTGGATTTCAGCCGCGATGCCAGTACCGGCAGCTGGAATGGCGGCAGCTACAGCGTGCAGTTCACCGCCGCCAACACCTATGAGGTGCGCGACAGCACCAATGCACTGGTCAGCACCGGCACCTACAAGGATGGCGAAGACATCACCGCCGCCGGCGTGCGCATGCGCATCAGCGGCGCGCCGGCGGTGGGCGACAGTTTCCAGATCGGTGCCTCCACCACCAAGGACGTGTTCTCCACCATCGACGACCTGGTCGGCGCACTCAACTCCGACACCCTGACCCAGCCGCAGAAGGCAGCGATGATCAATACGCTGCAGACCTCAATGCGCGACATCAGCCAGGCCTCGTCGAAGATGATCGATGCACGCGCCTCGGGCGGCGCGCAGTTGTCGGCGATCGATAACGCCAACTCGCTGCTCGAATCCAACGAAGTCACGCTCAAGACCACCCTGTCGTCGATCCGCGATCTGGATTACGCCTCGGCGCTTGGGCAGTACGAACTTGAGAAGGCCTCGTTGCAGGCCGCTCAAACGATTTTTCAGCAGATGCAGTCGTCGTCGTTGTTCAACCTGCTCCGCTGATTTTGCAGTAGAAAACCAGGGTTTTTCTTCGCTCCTGCGCGTGAGCAGTGCGCCAGGCGGACGGAGTTTATTTGTAGAAAGTTATACCAGCGCTAAAGATCTGCGGGGTGCTGCCGAATAAACCAAACCCCTTGATACACAACGTTTCCGTATTTCGTCCCGATGCAGAAAAACAGTAAAAAAATACTGGATTTCGCTAAAGGTTCCCGACGCAACGCCGTTATTCATCTCAGCAGCGGCAACGGCCAACTTGATGGCCCCCCTGCGGAGGCTCCGGGCAAGTCCCCCTTGCCGGAAAAATCGCTTAGGAGAAATCAAAATGGCACAGGTAATCAACACCAACGTAATGTCGCTGAACGCTCAGCGTAACCTCAACACCAGCAGCGCGAGCATGTCGACGAGCATCCAGCGTCTGTCCTCGGGTCTGCGCATCAACAGCGCCAAGGACGACGCCGCGGGTCTGGCGATCTCCGAGCGTTTCACCACGCAGATCCGCGGCCTGGACGTTGCCTCGCGCAACGCCAACGACGGTATCTCGCTGGCCCAGACCGCCGAAGGCGCGATGGTCGAAATCGGCAGCAACCTGCAGCGTATCCGCGAGCTGTCGGTGCAGTCGT
The DNA here is from genome assembly GCF_056675575.1 of Xanthomonas sp. NCPPB 3959. NCBI lineage: Bacteria > Pseudomonadati > Pseudomonadota > Gammaproteobacteria > Lysobacterales > Lysobacteraceae > Xanthomonas > Xanthomonas sp. NCPPB 3959. Next base: position 160,638 of record NZ_JBWWVR010000001.1, on the reverse strand, counting down.
CCAACGCTACCAACTCGTCCACCGACCGTGACGCGCTGAACTCCGAAGTCAAGCAGCTCACCGCTGAAATCGACCGCGTTGCCAACCAGACCAACTTCAACGGCACCAAGCTGTTGAACGGCGATTTCTCCGGCGCGCTGTTCCAGGTCGGCGCCGACGCCGGCCAGACCATCGGCATCAACAGCATCGTCGACGCCAATGTCGATTCGCTGGGCAAGGCCAACTTCGCCGCCGCCGTCTCCGGCGCTGGCGTGACCGGCACCGCCACCGCTTCTGGTTCGGTCAGCGGCATCAGCCTGTCGTTCAAGGACGCCAGCGGTTCGGCCAAGAGCGTCTCCATCGCTGACGTCAAGGTCGGCGCCGGCGACACCGCAGCCGACGTGAACAAGAAGGTTGCTGCGGCGATCAACGACAAGCTCGACCAGACCGGCATGTATGCCTCGATCAAGTCCGACGGTACGGTGCAGATCGAATCGCTGAAGGCTGGCCAGGACTTCACCTCGCTGTCGGCCGGTACCTCCAGCGCCACCGGCATCACCGTCGGCGCCGGCATCCAGACCGCTTCGGCCGCTTCAGGCTCCACCGCTTCGACCCTGAGCAGCCTGGATATCTCCACGTTCTCCGGCTCGCAGAAGGCCCTGGAAATCGTCGACAAGGCGCTGACCGCGGTCAACTCCTCGCGCGCCGACATGGGTGCGGTGCAGAACCGCTTCACCTCCACCATCGCCAACCTGAGCGCAACCTCGGAAAACCTGTCGGCCTCGCGTAGCCGTATCCGCGACACCGACTACGCCAAGGAAACCGCCGAGCTGACCCGCACGCAGATCCTGCAGCAGGCCGGTACCGCGATGCTGGCCCAGGCCAAGTCGGTTCCGCAGAACGTGCTGAGCCTGCTGCAGTAACTTTTGCAGTAAATCAGCAGCGCTTCGCAGCAAGTCCAAAAGCCCCTCCTCGGAGGGGCTTTTTTTTTGGCCGCAGATTCGACCCGAGGGCGCGGCACGCGGGGTGGCGCGGGTTTCTTGACGCAGCTCGGGCATGGAAATTGCATTAACCCCTCCACGTGAGCGAAACGCGTCGCCGCCGCTAAAGTCCCCCCGGATGCGGCCGATACCCGTCTCGTAATCCCATGCGTCCATCTTTTGTGGACGCCCAGACGAGGAATGCAACATGGCATCGGTGATCAGCACTTCCGGCTCCGGTCTGGACATCCCAACTGTGGTGTCCACCCTGGTCTCCCGGCAGAAAGACCCGGAGCAGGCCCGTATCAACAAGGCCGGGACCGCCGCGACGACCCAGTTGTCGGCAATCAGCCAGATCAAGAGCAGCATGACCACGCTCAAATCTGCGCTGGACAAGGTCGTCAGCAGCGCCGACACCAACGCCTACAAGGCGACCGTGCCGACCGATGCCGGCTTCACCGCCACCACCACCAGTTCGGCCGCCCCCGGCAACTACTCGGTGGAAGTGGTCTCGCTGGCCGCCTCTCAGAAATTGGCCTCCGGTGCGTTCACTGCCGATGCCACTGTCGGCAGCGGCACGCTGACCATCGGCTATGGCGACAAAAGCATCACGGTGGACATCACCGGCACCGACAAGCTCACCGACATCGCTGCAGCCATCAACAAGGCAGCCGGTGGCAAGGGCGTCACCGCCAGCGTGGTCACCGCCAACGATGGTCAGCATCTGGTCTTCAACGCGGTCGACTCCGGCACCAAGGGCGCGTTGACCGTCAGTGCCAGCGACCCGAGCCTGAGCAGCCTCACCTATGGCCCCGGCGTCACCGGCGGCTTGAACCAGTCCGTGGCCGCGGCCGACGCGCTGGTGCGTGTGGATGGCTTCGAGCGCACCTCCAGCTCCAACACCATCACCGACATCGTGCCGGGCGTGGTGCTCAACCTCACCAAGGCCGCTGAAGGCACCAAGGTCACGCTGGGCGTTGCAGCAGACACCAGCGGCCTCAAGGCCAACCTCACTGCCTATGCGGCGGCCTACAACACCGCCAACACGCTGCTGGCCAAGAGCACCAGCTACGACGCTGCCACCCGCACCGCCTCGGCATTGACCGGCGATTCGCTGGTACGTGGCCTGCAGCAGCAGTTGCGCGGCCAGGTCAGCGGCAACATCAACGAACTCAAATCGCTCGGCCTGACCATCGACAAGGATGGCGTGATGAGCTTTGACGGTGGCAAGTTCGACACCGCCATCGCCGCCGACGGCGGTGCCGCCGCCGAGGTGTTCGGCAAGGACAGCAAGTACGGCTCCACCATGACCAAGCTGCTCGACAGCAACGTCAACGTCACCAATGGCACCCTGACCCTGCGCTCGGACAGCTTGAACAAGCAGATCAAGGGCTATGAGTCCGACCTGGACGACCTCGACGCACGCATGGTCAAGCTCAGCGATCGCTATACCGCGCAGTTCACCGCGATGGAAACCATGATCAGCAAGCTGCAAAGCAGTACCAGTTCGCTCAGCAGCCTGCTGACAAGCTGATTTTCGTGATCGCAGTCCTCAAGTCGTACGCCGATGTTGCCGATACAAGTAGTACCTATCGTGATGTCGGCCTTGCCTGTTGGCAGGAGCGTTGTCGCAGGAGCACCCCGCTCCGGGACCCGCGAAGGCCAGCCAATTGAGGGAGTCATCCATGTACGGTTCCAATCGCCAATATGCCGAGCAATACCGCAAGGTCGGCGTGTCCACCAGCGTGACCGAAGCCGACCCGCACAAGCTGGTGTCGTTGCTGTTTGCCGGCGCCTGCCAGCGCATTCGTCTGGCCCAGGCCTGCCTGGCGCAGGGCGACCAGGCGCGCAAGGGCAAGGCCATCGGCGAAGCCTGCGCCATCGTCGGTCACTTGAACGGCTCGCTCGATCACGAAGCCGGCGGCGAGATCGCAGGTAACCTGTCGGCACTGTACGACTACGTCATGCAGCGCCTGACCGCAGCCAATCTGCATAACGACGAAACTGCGTTGACCGAAGCGCTGGAACTGCTCAGCGAAATCGACTCGGCGTGGAACTCCATCCCCCTCGAACAACGCGGCCTTTCTGCCGTCTCGTGAGTCCAGCCATGCATAGCGCGCAAAGCCTTCAAGCCGAAATCGCCGATATCCGCCTCGCCATGGCGCAGGAGGAGTTCGAGGTGATGCCGTTCCTGCTGGACAGCCACGATCTGCATTTGCGCGAGTATGCCGAGCATGTGGACCTGAGCCAGGACCGCGACGCGCTGCAGACCTTGCACACCATGCAGCAGGATTTGATGCGGATGATGCTCGAGCGTCGTCGCAAGCTGCTGGATCTGATCCGCGCACAGCGCACCTCATCGACGGCCAGCCGTGCCTACGCCCGGGTCGGACGGATCTGATGAGTACGCTCGGCACACTCGCGCCATCCGCCGATGCCGCGCTGTTCGCCGACACGCTCAGCTGCGAATTGCGTCTGCCGGCCGGTTTTCGCGCCGGTAGCGATGCCGGCTCGCACAGCGCCGCAGAAACCTTGCTGCGCAGCCTGGGCCAGGTGGAAGATCTGCGCAGCGAAGAAACCAGCGAAGACCGCGGCGACCTGCCGCTGCTGGTGCAGCGCATGGATGCCAAACTCGACCTTATGCTGGCCTTGATCGGCCGCCTGGTGCGGCAAGCCGACACCGGCCTGATCCAGGGCACGGTGCGCTGGTCGGTCCGAGGGATCCGCCTGAGTTGCGCAAGCAGCCAGCCGCCAGGCACGATTGGCAGCGTTTGCCTGCAGCCATCCGACTGGCTTCCTGAACTGGTACAGCTGCCCGCCGAGGTGTTGGCGAGCGCCCACGATGGCCACGATCACTGGCTGTGGCTGCTGTTTGCGCCGCTCTCGCCCGGCCTGCAGGACGCACTGGAACGCCATCTGTTCCGTCTGCATCGCCGTCAGATCGCTGACGCCCGCCGCCAGCGCTGACGCCGCCTGTTGGCGCGAGGCGCCGGGTCGGCTAAGGTGCCCTTTACTGAAAAAAGGTCTCTTCTGCGCCGTGCGAGTCATCATCGTCGACGATCACACCCTTGTACGTGCCGGCCTTTCCAGGCTGCTGCAAACCTTCGCCGGCATCGATGTCGTTGGCGAGGCCAGCAATGCGCAACAAGCCCTGGATATGACATCCCTGCACCGACCCGATCTGGTGTTGATGGATCTGTCCCTGCCCGGCCGTAGCGGCCTGGATGCCATGACCGATGTGTTGCGCGCCGCGCCGCGTACGCATGTGGTGATGATGTCGATGCACGACGACCCGGTGCATGTGCGCGACGCGCTGGATCGCGGCGCGGTCGGTTTCGTGGTCAAAGACGCCGCGCCGCTCGAACTGGAACTGGCGCTGCGTGCTGCAGCCGCCGGCCAGGTGTTTTTGAGCCCGCAGATTTCGTCGAAGATGATCGCGCCGATGCTGGGCCGCGAAAAACCGGTCGGCATTGCCGCGCTTTCCCCGCGTCAACGCGAGATCCTGCGCGAGATCGGCCGCGGCCAGAGCAACAAGGAAATCGCCGCCGACCTGGGCATCAGCGTCAAGACGGTGGAGACACACCGCGCGCGCATGATGGAATCGCTCGGCTGTCGGCGTGCCAACGACCTGGTGCTGCTGGCGGCCAAACATCACAACGAGCTGGTCTGAGGCGTTCGCTCGGTTGCGAGCGTCTGCAGGCCGTTGAAGGCCAAAACAGTGACGGGATTCCGGCGGGCATGCTTGAGTCCGCCTGTAGTGTCAGGAATTTCCCGACATACTGTCAGGAATATCATGAGTCACCTCACACCACTCCCTGATTAGAAACCCGTCGCGTTGTCCTGCAAGATGCGTTCCATCGCCGCTGTGTGCGGCGCCTTTACGGAAGCGCTTCGATGAAGACGACCATTTCCGCCCAGCTTGGCCAGCAACTGCACCTGACCCCGCAGTTGCTGCAGTCGATCCGTCTGTTGCAATTGGACGGCATGCAGCTGGAGCTGGAAATCCGTCGCGCGCTGGAAACCAATCCGCTGCTGGAGCTGGAAGAACTGGCCGACAGCAGCGACGACGTCGCGACCAGCGATGATGGCGCCTCCGATATCGCCGCGTTCGACGAGTTGCCCGAGAGCACGATGTGGGACGTGCAGAGCAGCAGTTGGAACGATGGCGACGACGACCGCATGCAGCGCGTGGCCGCTGGCGAATCCACCGACCCGCATGTGCGCATCCTGCGCGAACTGGCACTGGACCTGGACGAGGCCGCGTTGGCGGCTGCCGCGTTCTGGTTGGAGCAGACCGACGACGCCGGCTATCTGAGCGAAGCGTTGGCGACCCTGCAGCAGCTCGGCGCCACTCGCTTGGGTATGACCGTGCAGGCAGTGGAAGCGATCCGTCAGCGCCTGCTGCACGGCGACCCGGCCGGCCTGGCCGCTTGCGATCTGCGCGAGTGTCTGCAGGCCCAGCTGAGCGCCCTGCCCGGCCGCGTGCCGGCACGCCATCTGGCTGCGCGCATCTTGTCGGGCGATCTGGAATTGCTGGCCAGCCACGACTACGCATTGCTGGCACGCGCGCACGACGCCGAGCTCGACGACGCCCGCGAAGCGGTGCGCCTGATCCTCTCGCTGCAACCGCGCCCGGGCGACGACCTGCTGCAGGAAAGCAACGCCAGCGTGATTCCCGATGTGCTCGCATGGCATGCCGATGGCAGCTGGCGCGTGGCATTGAATCCGGCCACCACGCATCGCGTGAGCATCAATCCCGTGCACGAGCGCGCACTGGCCGAGGCCGGCGAAGCCGCCCAGCCGCTGCGCGACATGCTGCAAGAGGCGCGCTGGCTGACCCGTGGCCTGTCGATGCGCTACGAGACCTTGCTGCGTGCCACGCGCGCCATCGTCGAGCGTCAGGCTGCGTTTCTGGTACGTGGCGAAGAAGCCATGGCACCGCTGACGCTGAAGGAAATTGCCGATGAGATCGGCATGCACGAATCGACGATTTCGCGCATTACCACCGGTAAATACATCCAGACCCCGCGCGGCACCTTCGAGCTCAAGCATTTCTTTGCCGTGCGTCTGGAAGGCGCCAGCGTCTCCGGCCAGGCAGTCAAGGCGATGGTGCGCAGACTGATCGAAAGCGAACCGGCCGGCCGGCCGCTGGCCGACGAAGCCATCGCCGGGCTGTTGTCGCGTCAGGGCGTTAACATTGCCCGTCGCACTGTGGCCAAGTACCGCGAACAACTCGACATCGCCCCGGCACGCGAGCGCCGCCGCATCAACAAACCGCTGCTTGCCCGGGCAGGATAAGGATTACTATGAGCAAACTCACCGTGCTGCTGGTCGACGACCACGAGGGCTTCATCAACGCTGCGATGCGTCATTTTCGCAAAGTGGAGTGGCTCAATATCGTGGGCAGTGCCGCCAATGGACTGGAAGCGATCGAGCGCTCTGAGTCGCTGCGCCCCAATGTCGTGTTGATGGACCTGGCCATGCCGGAGATGGGCGGGTTGCAGGCGACCCGTCTGATCAAGACGCAGGACGATCCGCCGTATATTGTCATCGCGAGCCACTTTGACGATGCAGAGCATCGTGAACATGCCCTTCGCGCGGGTGCTGACAATTTTGTTAGCAAGCTGTCCTATATCCAGGAAGTCATGCCAATCCTGGAGGGCCTGACGGAAGGAGCCAGGAATGAGTGAGTCCCGCATTCTGTTGATCGACAGCGATGCCGTGCGCGCCGAGCGCACAGTGTCACTGCTCGAGTTTATGGACTTCAATCCACGCTGGGTCACCGACGGCGCCGACATCAATCCTGGCCGTCATCGCCACGATGAGTGGATGGCGGTGATGGTGGGCTCGGCGCAGGATGCTGCACAGGCCGACAAGTTCTTTGACTGGCTGGCCGATGCCAAGCTGCCGCCACCGGTGCTGCTGATGGAAGGCAGCCCGAGCGCGTTCGCGCAGACGCACGGGCTGCACGAAGCCAACGTCTGGACGCTGGACACGCCGCTGCGTCACGCGCAGCTGGAAGCCTTGTTGCGCCGTGCCAGCCTCAAGCGGCTGGATGCCGAGCATCAGGCCGGCGTGCAGCAGGACACCGGCCCTACCGGCAATAGCGAGGCGGTGACCCGTCTGCGCCGCTTGATCGACCAGGTGGCGGCGTTCGACACCACCGTGCTGGTGCTGGGCGAATCTGGCACCGGCAAGGAGGTCGTCGCGCGCGCCATCCACCAGCACTCGCCACGGCGCGATGGGCCGTTTGTGGCGATCAACTGCGGCGCGATTCCGCCGGACCTGTTGGAAAGCGAACTGTTCGGCCACGAAAAAGGTGCCTTTACCGGCGCCCTGAGCACCCGCAAGGGCCGCTTCGAAATGGCCGAGGGCGGCACCCTGCTGCTCGATGAAATCGGCGACATGAGCCTACCGATGCAGGTGAAGCTGCTGCGCGTGCTGCAGGAACGCAGCTTCGAGCGCGTGGGCGGTGGCCAGACCATCCGCTGCAACGTGCGGGTGATCGCCGCCACCCACCGCAATCTGGAAACGCGCATCAGCGATGGCCAGTTCCGCGAGGACCTGTTCTATCGCCTCAACGTGTTTCCGATCGAAATGCCGGCGCTGCGCGAACGCGTGGACGACCTGGCCATTCTGGTGCAGACCATCGCCGGGCAACTGGCGCGCACCGGGCGCGGCGAAGTGCGCTTTGCCGACGAAGCCTTGCAGGCGCTGCGCAGCTACGACTGGCCGGGCAACGTACGCGAGCTGACCAATCTGGTGGAGCGCCTGGCGGTGCTGCACCCGGGCGGTCTGGTGCGCGTGCAGGATCTGCCGGCACGCTATCGCGGCGATTTTGCCGCGGCCACGGCGCTCGAACTTCCGCCCGAGCCGGCGTTGGTTGCCGCACCCGCAGAGGTCAGCACCTTGCCGAGCAATGTGGTGACGTTGCAGCCCAAATCGGCCACCACCGAACCGGCCACCGCGTCCAGCCTGCCCGACGATGGCATCGACTTGCGTGGTCACATGGCCAACATTGAGCTGGCGCTGATCAACGAAGCGCTGGAACGTACCCAGGGCGTGGTGGCGCACGCCGCGCAGCTGCTCGGCCTGCGCCGCACCACGCTGGTGGAAAAGCTGCGCAAGTACGGCATCGATCGCGAGCAAACCGAGCTGGCGAACTAGGACCAGCGCGCCGGCCACGTCTGCTGGCACAGCGCTTGCTTCAGCAGGATCACTCCGTTCGCAGTCATCGGCTGCGAACGGAATCGACATCGACGTGCCGACTCCACTTGCCGAGTGTTTGATGACCATACCCGTCACCAGTCCGCTGCTGCCGCCGCTGGAAGAATTTCTGCCCTATCTGGAGCAGATCTGGACCAGCCGCATCCTCAGCAACGGTGGCGAGATGCATCGGGCACTCGAGCGCGCACTGTGCGACTACCTGGGCGTGTCGCATCTGGCATTGCTGACCAACGGCACCACCGCGTTGATCACGGCATTGCAGGCGCTGCGCATCACCGGTGAAGTGATCACCACGCCCTACTCGTTCGTGGCCACCGCGCACTCGCTGCTGTGGAAAAGCATCACCCCGGTGTTTGTAGACATCGACCCGGTGACGCTCAACATGGACCCGTCCAAGATCGAAGCGGCCATCACGCCGCAGACCACCGCCATCATGCCGGTGCATTGTTACGGCACGACCTGCGACACCGCCGCCATCACGCGCATCGCCGATATCTACAACCTCAAGGTGATCTACGACGCGGCGCACGCCTTCGGTGTGCGCGATGCCGGCGGCTCGATCCTGCGCCATGGCGATCTGAGTGTGTTGAGCTTTCATGCCACCAAGGTGTTCAACACCTTCGAAGGCGGCGCGATTATCTGCCCGGATGAAAAAACCTATCAACGCATCGGGCATCTGAAGAACTTCGGCTTCGTCGACGAAACCACGGTGGTTGCACCGGGCATCAACGGCAAGATGAATGAGATCAGCGCGGCGTTCGGCTTGTTGCAACTCAAGCACATCGATCACGCCATCGCGCAGCGCAGCGCCATCGATGCGCAGTACCGGCAGCGATTGAACGACATTCGCGGCATCCGCTGCGTTGCCCGGCCCGATCACGCCACTGCCAACTACGCGTATTTTCCGATTCTGGTGCAGGACGATTACCCGCTGGCGCGCGATGCGCTATACCAATTGATGCGCGAGCACGGCATTCTGGTACGGCGTTACTTCTATCCGTTGATCAGCGATTTCCCGATGTATCGCGCCCTGCCCTCGTCTGCACCGGCATGGCTGCCGGTGGCGCGTTCGGTGGCGGCGCAGGTGTTGTGTTTGCCGATCTTTCCTGGCTTGACCCACGACCAGGTCGATACCATTGCCGATCTGATCGCCGGCCAACAGGCAACATGACGGCAACACGCTGCACCTGCACTTCAGACTCCCATTTCTTCAACAGGCAACCAGGCGAGATCGCATGACCCAGGCAACATTTATCGAGAACTTCCTCTCCGCCACCGACTTTCAGGAGCCGGTCGAGGTCACCACCGACACCGTGCTGCTCGAACTCCCGGAATGGGATTCGCTGGCCGCGCTGGGCGTGATCGTGATGTTCGATATGGAATACGGCAAGACCATCACCGGCGAGGACCTGACCACGGCCATCACTGTCGGCGATCTCTACAAACTGACCGAGGCGTAAGCACCATGCCGACCTCCACGCTGCACAATGTTCGCTTTGCCGGCATGGCGACATGCGTGCCGAAGCGGGTCGTGTCCAACCTCACCGATTGCCGGCCGCAGATCCGTTCCGAGCGCGAGCGCCTGGTGCGCAACATCGGGATCGAGACGCGCCGCATGGCCTCGGAGTGGCAGTGCTTCTCCGACCTGGCCTTTGATGCGACGCAGGTGCTGCTAGAAAAACTGCAGTGGAAGCGCGAGGAGATCGATGCACTGATCGTAGTGACGCAGTCGCCGGATTACCCGATTCCGGCCACCGCGATCATCCTGCAGGATCGGCTGGGGCTGTCGCACGCCACGGTCGCCTTCGACGTCAACCTGGGCTGCTCGGCCTACCCGTTCGGCATCAATCTGCTCGGCTCGATGATCGCCGCCGGCGGCGTCAAAAAAGGGCTGCTGCTGGTCGGCGACCGCAGCGCCACGCTGGAAGACCCGATCTTTTCCGATTCCGGCACCGCCACCGCGCTGGAATTCAGCGCCGACGCGCCGCCGATGCACTTCGATCTCAACAGCGACGGCAGTGGCTATAAGGCGATCATCCTGCCGGTGGGAGGCCACCGCGAACCGGTCGCCATGCAGCACCTGATTCCGTTCCGCGAAGAACCCAACGGCCCATGGCGCCGTGGCGTGGACCTGATTCTCGATGGCGTGGCGGTACTGAGCTTTTCTACCCAGCGCATCCCACCGGCAGTGCAGAAATTGCTCGACTACACAGGTATAGCCAAGGAGGACATCGACTACTTCGTGTTCCACCAGGCCAACCGCATGATCAACGAAACCATCCGCAAGAAGCTCGGCCTGCCGGTGGAAAAAGTTCCCTCCACGCTGCGCGACTTCGGCAATACCAGCGGCGCCTCGTTGCCGGTGACCATGACCGCGCGCATCAACAAGGAACTGGAATCCGGACCTAAGCGCGTGTTGCTGTGCGGCTTCGGCATCGGCCTGTCGTGGGGCACCTGCCTGGTGGACATCGATGGTGCGGTGTTTCCTGATTTGATCGAGTCTTGAGCACTGTAGTCGCACCTGTCTTTTCCGGAATAACGAGACCACGTGAACGAGCATACTCCCTTCAATCCTTTCAGCCTGACGGGCAAGCGCATCCTGGTGAGCGGTGCCAGTTCGGGCCTGGGCAAAGCCATTGCGCTGAGTTGCGCGCGCATAGGCGGCGAGTTGATCGTCACCGGACGTGATGCGCAGCGTCTGGAAGCGACGTTGAGCGAGCTACAAGCGATTTCGGAATTGCCGCATCAAGCTGTGCGCGCCGATCTGACTGTCGCAACTGAGCGCGACGCGCTGGTCGCAGCATTGATTGCACCGCTGCAAGGTGTGGTGCATAGCGCCGGCATTTCGCGGCTGTGTCCGGCACGCATGGTCAGCGAAGCGCATTTGCACGAGGTTCAGTCGACCAATGTCGATGCACCGGTGCTGCTTACCCAGGCTTTGCTCAAGCGAAATCTGATCGCTGCCGACGGCGCAATTCTGTTCATCGCCTCCATCGCTGCGCATATCGGTGTCGCTGGAGTGGGCGCGTACTCTGCGTCCAAGGCGGCGCTGATTGCATATTCGCGTTGCCTGGCGATGGAAGTCATCAAGCGCCGCATCCGCGTCAACTGCCTCTCGCCTGCGCTCGTCGACACACCGCTGTTGGGTGCCACCGCGCAAGTCGTCGGCTCACTGGAAGCCGAACGCAACAACTATCCGTTGGGTTTCGGGCAGCCTGACGATGTGGCCAATGCCGCCATCTTTCTGCTGTCGGGCGCCAGCCGCTGGATCACCGGCACCAGCCTGGTGATGGACGGCGGCTTGACCATCAGCTGAGTAAGGAACCGATCATGAAACGCGTTGTCATCGTGGGCGCCGGCGGGCTGGGGCGACAGGCGCTTGCACAGCTGCAAGTGGATTACGGGCATGGGATCGACTGGGTCATTGCCGGATTTCTCGACGAGCGCGGCGCGGACAGCGTCTCCCCTGTGCTGTATTACCCATGGCTGGGCAATCCACAGAGCTTTGTCCCGACATCCGACCTGCTGTTTGTTGCAGCAATCGGCGACCCGGCGATGCGGGAACAGCAAGTCACACCACTACTAGCGAAGGGCGCGGAGTTCATTTCTATACGCACGCGTTGCACGCTTGGGGCGCGCACAGTCTACGGCCCAACCTACTTCGGTTACGACGTGAACTGCGGTGTGGACTGCAACATCGGCGCGTACGGCTTCATCGACCAGGACACTTTGATCGGCCATGACGTGAGCATTGGCGACTACGTACATATTGGGCCGCGCTGCGTACTGGCCGGCAACGTCACCGTCGGCGATAGCGCGGTGATCAACACGGGTGCATTGATCGCGCGCGGCATTACTATCGGGAAAGGCGCCGTGGTCGGTATGGGCTCGGTGGTGTTCAACGATGTGCTGGCCGGCCAGACCGTGATCGGCAACCCGGCCCGCTCGATCTTCAACAAGCCGCGAGCGCAAGCATGAACCAGCCAATGCTGCCGATGACCGCAACAAGGTGCTCCGCATGACACGCCACGCACTGGGCGCACAGCACTACACCAGCGTCGAGACCTTTGCGCTGGAACGTGAGCGGATCTTCAGCCGGCTGTGGAACTTCGCCGGCTTTAGTTCGATGGTGCGCGAGCGTAATCAGTTCTTCACCCGAACGACCGCTGGCGTGCCAGTGCTGGTGCAGCGCACGACGGCAGGCATCCGTGCTTTCGTCAATCAATGTCCGCATCGGCTGTCCGCAATTCAGACCAGTAGCGCCGGCCAGCGGCCACTGGTGTGCCCTTATCATGCATGGTCTTTTGGACCCGAGGGCGAATTACGTGCAATACCGAATCAGGAGCTGTACCGGTTCGATGCCGAGGAACGCGAACGCATCTGCCTGCACAAGCTGCATATAGAGGAAGTGGGCGGATTGTTATTCGTCAATCTATCCGAGCACCCCCTTGCGCTGCAGGAACAGTTTTCTGACACGTTTCTGACCCAATTGCGCGAGGCATCTTCGCACCTGGATACACAAGTCATCTACAGCCGTCACCGGGTCCGCTACAACTGGAAGCTCAACATGGAGAACGTGAAGGACTACAACCACGTTCCATTTGTGCATCCAAAGACCTTTCTGCCAGCAATGACTGCACCTGTGAGATCGACTGGCGCAGCTAGCGATGCGCCGTCGTTAGTAAAGGAACTGATACAACAAGCTCAAGCGCCGGCGCTTAGCGCGCTCAGTTATCCCACCAAGGCACCGTTGCAAGAGCACACCTCCTGGTTCCGCGAACTCTGCGACACCTATGGCAGCGAGCACATCTACTACAACTGGTTCGTCTACCCGAACGTGAACTTCTGCAGCATACGTGGCGAGCATTTTTTGCTACAGCAATACGAGCCAGTCGCGCCAGGTGAAACCGACTACCACTTGTGGATGATGACGGCCCGGCGTAAGGAGCAACGCACAAATTTCACTGCTCTGCTCAGTAGTTTGATTCGCGGCGAACGTACTGTGATCGCGGAAGACACGGTAGTGTTGGAGCGCCTGCAAAGCGGCATCGGCCCACAGTCGCGACAGTTCATGCACGGCGATTACGAAGAGCATCTGGTCAGCCAGCATCTTTGGTATCGCACGCATGTGCTGGGAGAGCAGTCATGACGGTACGCGTCGTTGTGGGACATGGTCGCGCGCTCGACGAAGCCTTTGAACTAGCCGAGCAACTTCAGCCTGGCTGTATGTATATTTCGTTGTCCAGCAGTGATAGCTATAACTTCGAACTAGGGCTTCTATGCGGCTCTTATAGTGCTCAGGATACAGAGGTCTTCGTGGCGCTGGATGAGCGCGCGGTCAATTACGCGCGCCAAAAACTGATCGCAGACATCAGGCTGGCCGGTTATCAAACATACAACCTGGTGTCACCAAACGCAGTCATCGAAAGCAACGTACGCCTGATGGGCAATGTCCACGTCGGCGCCGGCTGCAATATCGCTAAGGATTGTGTGTTAGGTATGGGCAGTTGGTTAGATCGACAAGTGATCCTGGACCATGGCGTCAAGCTTGGAAGCTGCGTGACCTTGCGCGCAGGGGTCGTATTGGCGAACCAGGTGCAGATAGGCTCAGGCTCGACTCTGGGAGCTGGCACTTTCGCCGCACCGAAGAGCCAGGTAGGCAAGCACTGTGAATGGTTGCTTGGAGGGAAGCTGCCGGCGAGATTGCAAGACCGTTCGTTTTTCGATGCATTGATGCCAGAAGGCGCACATATTCTGACGTAATCAATAACACGCCGATTTTAATTTTGAAGTTCAAGATCATGCGCCAGTGCGGCGACGATCAGAAGGAGCGATTTTATGGGATTGATTGATCGTGATTTCGCGCTCGATAGTGGTGAAAGGGTCATTGCCCTTAAGATTGATGATATCCCGCCGGACCACATGGCTCGGTATGAATTCGCGCGTCAATCGCTAATTGATTTGCCTGGGCCGTTGTTGGGTGCCGATATTTTTTGCGGCGGCGGCTACGGCACTCATTTATTGGCGCAAGGTTTGCCCTGTTTTATCATCGGCATTGATGGTTCGGGCGAGTCGATTGCCCGCGCCTCGCAGACTTATGTCGACCTCAACGTGATGTTTGCCCACAAGTTCTTCCCGTTCGCGCTGCCTGCCGAGCATTTCGATTTTATCGTCTCCATGGAATCCATTGAGCACGTGGAAAATGGCGCACTGTTCTTCGGCTTGATGGTGCATGCGCTCAAGCCAGGCGGCCGGCTAATCATTTCAGCGCCAAATGCTAGCGTCATTGATCTGGCGAAGAATCCCTACGCTTGGCATTACAAGCACTTCACCGTAGATGAAATGTTACAACTTGGTCGCCAACATCAGCTCAACTTGATCAGTTGGCATGGTGCTGATTGCACGATTGTCGGTGCCAGCGGCAAGGTGGTGGCAACGAATCACCACAGTCCACTGAGCGGAACATTACGCGAAGGCCAACTCGGCGACACGCAGACCTACTATTTCCAGAAGCCACTGTGAGGCAGACATTGAGCAAGCCCGACACACTGGTTTTCATTGGCTGGGATTACGCGTCACCGGCATCGACCGTTCTCAAGCGCGCATTGATGGACTCGGAGTTTCCGTTGACAGCGATGGCGATCGTGCACGACGTGCTTCTAACTGATAGCGTCGATAGCATTCCGCTGATGAGCACCAACGATTTCCTAGCACGTGACGACCTCGCGCAAATCAACGTGGTATTGCAGATCAAGAATGGCGTGCACCGCACGTTGTGGCTGCGCCACATCCGCGAGCATGGCATGCGCCTTGTCGACCAAGGCGAGTTGCTGCGCAACTATGCGGCACATCTGGCTAGTCGTGGCACCACACGTACGCTGGGGCCAATCACCGTTCCGCAAGCCTTCGACGATGACGTTTGCGAAACGCTACGGGCCTGGACCGGAACATGGCCCGATGCGCTGTCCAACCGTACGTTTTTGGGCTATCTACTGTTTTTACAGAGTGGGTTGCTGTCGGCGTTGGCCGATGTCGTCAGCGCCGAGGTGTCCGAGCATCCATTCTTCCGCAACAGAAATCCGCAGACTGATGCATTCAAGGCATGCGCGAAGCAAGGCCTGATCTGGGAGATCGCCGATACCCGCAGCGCGTTTCTCGAACAGCTGTTAGTCGCAGACAACATCGGCACATTCGATTACGGGTTTTCTTCGTTTACTGCAGACAAAGCGCTTGCCGAGGGCAAGCGCTTATCACTGCTGTTCGGCAGCCTCGGCATTGTGCCTGCCCTGTCCAGCTTCAGTGCGGACACTACAAAGATCATTCAGAACCAAATCGGTACTGCGCCACTGCCTAAAAGCGATGCAACAAACAAGTTCGTTCGTTTGGATGTAGAGCAGCCGGTCGCCCTACTTGAATGGCTCAACGCAAACACGGACGTTTTGCTGGCGAAGGTACGCATCAAACGTCCTGCCGATCTCCTGCAATGCCTGCAGCTGTTTCCCATGCCGCAACTGTCATTGCATTGCGACCGACCAGGGCCAGCCGGATTGGAACTGACGATTTCCAAGCTGCCGACCCCGGCGGCTGTAGGCAATCAATGAACAAGCAGCCTGCCCTGACGAGCAAAGCCTGCCTTGTCTATGCGAAGCCACATTTAGAGGTTGCACTGCGACTGCTATGCTTAATCTGCAAAGAAAATAAGGAAGCATCATCATGGCGCTAGCTACCGGTTCCATCGCACGAGCCAGTATAAAGTATCCAGGACTGGATCCAGCCAAGACCAAGCTAATCGGTTGGGGCGCGGGGCAGTTTTTCCGCGACTTTTATCCTTGCGTCAGCCAACAGCTGAACTTGCAGTACACCATCTGCCCGCGGCCGGAGAATCAGGGTACGACCGTCCATGGCGTACCAGTCAGATCACCTTCGGCGCTGGAGGAGGAATCAATCGACGATGTGCTGATCGTCATTTTTTCCAATCACTCGCCGGAGGTGATGAATCAAATTGCAAAGGTACATGGTCGTTTCCGTACAGTGCGTGCGGTCGATTACGATCAAGGCAGCATCCCGCTGCTGCAGGAGCTGCAGGACTTCTCCAGTTTGCTACCGGAGTTGCAACTATCGCGTCGACTGAAGTCACCAGACACGGGCATTTTCGTGCAGGGACTCGCGTTCGAATTTACGCCATTGGTGCTGGCCTGGAATCGCCTGCGCTTCCCTTGGACGTATCAGTGCATGGTGACCTGGGACCATCAACCAAGCGCGCTACTCGACCGCTGCCGGCCTTGGCTGGATGCATTGATCCTGGTTCCTCAGCCGGACAATCTTGGCCTGCACTACCGCAATGCGGTGCTGCGCTCCGCGCGTCTGGGCGCCGAGCATCTTGCCGAGCAAGGTATCGAATTTGCGGTGCGGTGCCGTAGCGATAACGTGCTGACCGGCTCAACCAATGACGCCATCAATGCCAACTTTAGAGGTAAACGTAATCAAGGAAAGATCGCAATTTCTTTAGCAGGAGGGTGGCGAAACATCCCGTTCCATTTCACCGAGAAAGCGATGCTTGGTAGGACACAGGACATGCTGGCATTGTGGTCGATGCCAGAGGATCCGCGACCGGCAAATTATGCGGACGACGAATTGTCTCCAATGAACGAACTTGCGCCAAATCGGCATTTTCAAGAACTCAGCCAATACGCCTTCGAATCGTCGTTGTGGAAGGACTACGCACGCCGGCTTGGATTCCCGGCCGAAACCCTGGTCGATAGCTACCGTTTTGCAAAGTCACGTCTGCTGGCACTGGAGCCGCATCTGAGCTGGTCGTCGTTGAAGTTCGTCCCATTGTTCAATGTGGCTCGCGACAACAGCTACGGTTTCTCGATGGACTTGTGGAACCGGCTGTTCACCGACAGCGATGCAGTGCTGGAGGCTGCCGAGGCAGTCAGCCGGCTGGATCTCAACTCCACCGATTTTTGGCAAGGCAGAGTCGGCTGAGCCACCCTCGCCACTCAATGCCATCGGTTGCCAGGAGGCTTCTATGACTTACGCCATCATCATCCCGGCGCGACGTGATTCCTCACGGCTGCCCGGAAAACCACTGATCGAGTTGGGCGGCGTGCCCATGATCGTGCGTACCTATCAGCAATGCGCCAAGGCCGCGCCGGCCGAGCACATTCTGGTCGCCACCGACTGCGATGTGATTCAACGCACCTGCGAGCAGGCCGGCATCCGCACCTTGATGACCTCAAGCGACTGCCTGACCGGCACCGATCGTGTCGCCGAGGTCGCGCAGCAGCTGGATGTGGATACCTACATCAATGTGCAAGGCGATGACCCACTATTCAATCCGCAAGACGTTCGCTTGCTGATCGATGCGGCGGTAGCGGCGCCGAATGATGTGATCAACGGTTACTGCCCGGTGGCCAACATCGACGAATTCCGTAATCCGAGCGTGCCCAAGGTGGTCGTACGCCCTGACGGGCGCCTGTTATACATGTCGCGCGCGTCGATCCCGATCACCAAGCAAGGCGAGTTCCGGCGTGCCTGGCGGCAGGTGTGTGCGTATGCGTTTCCCAAGCAGGCGTTGCTGGCATTTGCGTCGGTATCTTGCAAGACAACATTGGAAGAAATCGAAGACATCGAGATCCTCCGTTTTCTGGAACTGGGCTTTGAGGTGCGCATGGTGCAGATGAGTGACAAGTCGATTGCCGTGGATACGCCGGCGGACGTGCAGCGCGTGGAGCAGGCGCTGCGCGCCCAGTCGTTAACCGACACGCCAGCAGAGCAGTAATGAACAGAGTAGACAACGATATTCAAAAAGCATAATCGTCGGCCTGCGGTACCGCCGACGCCAGAGAAACCGAACACGCCAACGCCTGCCCGCTGATCGCCATTTTTCTGAGGATATTCGGTCAGTCAGCGCCGCTGGGCAGATCGAAAGAGCCACACGACCACGAAACCGCTCTAGAGCGCCCCTTTGGTATGCTCCGGCGAACGCGCCTGCGTCGTTCGCCGTCTCCAACAGCAAACTCACCTTCCACGAAGCGTAGCTCTAATCCGACTCCGTGAAGTGTGCTGGGCGCCTTCCTAAGGCAGACAATGAAATTCCGGATCAATTACATTGAACTTAAAATACTATTACTCTACATACCAGCGCATAGGACGAATCGTAGAAGTGTTTGAAATCAAATCCCCTGTTTTAATGTTTACAGCAGCCAAAGCATATTGACCCAACGTATTCAGGAGATAATGGTGTGATTGCAAAGGAGACGAAACCACAGCAAATTGACTCCCCACTGTCACATCAACAACAAGATCGGTTTCACTCATACAGACTACGGCCTGTGAAGCATCAAGCCTCAAAGAAGTATGTGTGCACTGCACAGTCCATACGTGTATGTTGGGTGCCGGGACCAGCACCTTGACACTCGCACCAGCGTCCACAGCAGTTCTTAGGCTTCGCAGCGATCCCGAAACAACATTGCCATTTGCATCAGTTTCATATACTAGCGTCCATGCCTTCGAGTTGCCCGCAACCAGAACAAGCACTGTAAAAAGAGCAATTTTCGCAATCATTTTTTGACCTATTGTGGACGTGAGAATACGTATCAGGATTTTCTTACTACTTTTAAACGATTAACTTCGCGAATCGAAAATCTCACCTCACCGTCATTCTGTCAAGCGTGAGCTTGACGTCACAGTCGTTCAATTTTAATTAGAGACTGACAAACCCTATGAGTTACCCCGCCCTCGTCAGCATTGTCATGCCCACCTACAAGCCGCGCTATTTTGCGCAGGCGCTGGATAGCGTGCTGGCGCAGACCTACACGGCATTGGAGCTGGTGATCTGCGACGACAACACCGATGGTGCCATCGAGGCCGTGTTGGCGTCGAGGCTGGCTGACGCCCCATTTCCGATCCGCTACCACCGCAATGCCACCCGCCTCGGTGAACTCGCCAGCACCGTCAAGGGCATCGGCCTGGCGCAGGGCGAGTACGTCAAGTTCCTGCACGACGACGATGTGCTGCAGCCGGACTGCATCGCACAGCTGGTCAGCGCAATGGAACGTAACCCCGGCACGGCGCTGGCGTCCTCGCGCCGGCTGCGGATCGACGATGACGGTGCGCCGTTGCCCGACATCCTGGCCACCAGCTTCCCGTTCGGCGAGGACGTGCTGATCGACGGGCCGGAGCTGGTGTCGTTCCTGGCCGACCACGCCATCAACTTTATCGGCGAGCCGAGTTGCGTGCTTGCACGGCGCACCGACCTGGTGGCGCTGGGTGGCGAGCTGATGATGTTGAACGGCAAGGCCATCCATTGGGTTGGCGATCTGGCGATCTACGTCAAGCTGCTGCGTCACGGCAACCTGGCCCTGCTGTCCAGCACGCTCACGCATTTTCGCGTGTCCAGCGCGCAGTTCAGTCAGGCCGGCCGCGATCAACCCGGCATCGGCGATCAGGGCCATGAAGACTTGCGCCAAGGCATCCGCCAACTCGGCTGGCGACGCGAAAACGGCGACAACCGCCAGGTGCGCGTGGCCCCGCTCAGCCCGCACAAGGCGCGGGTGTTCAAGTCGGTGGATCTGGTCAATGCGCTGATGCAAAGCGCCGGCATGGCCGAGCGTGTGTCGCCGTCCACGTGGTTGGGCGTGCGCCATCCCAGCAATGTCCAGCGCTCACTGATCGAGGCGCGCTTGCAGGCGCATGCAGGCGGCCCGCGGATCGCAGTGATGTTGATCGACAGCAATGGCGATGCGGCAGCGGTGGCCGCAACTCAGGCCAGTCTGGCGGCGGTGGCGTGTTATCGGAATCAGCAGACCTGGGTTTTCAGCAGCTCGCCGCAGCAGGTCGCCGACCACGGCGAGCGCGGTGTGCTGATTGGCCCGCACGGCCTGGCAGCGACACTCAACCAAACCAATGCCACGCAGGAGTCCATCGACTGGGTGCTGCTGGTCGAAGCCGGCAGCCTGTTCACCGCCAGCGGCCTGTTAATGCTGGCGCTGGAGATGCTCGCGCTGCCGGACGATTGCCAGGCCGTCTACGCCGATGAAGTGGTCGCGCTGGACGACGGTCAGCTGGGGCTGGCGATGCGGCCGGCGTTGTATCTGGACATGCTGTTGAGTGCGCCGTCCACGCTGTCGCGGCATTGGCTGTTCCGGCAAGGCACTCTGTTGGCCGATGGCGGATTTCCTACTGGATCAGGCGACGCTTTCGAACTGGATTACCAACTTGGGCTGGTCGAACGCCACGGCCTGGCCTGCATCCAGCATATCGCCGAACCCTTGCTGGTGGCATCGGCCACCACCGCCCGGCACAGCGACGAAGACGAACAACGCGCCATCATCCGCCATCTCGCCACCCGCGGCTATATGGACGCGGTGGTGAGCAGCAACGGCTCCGGTCGTCATGCAGTGGATTATCAGCACGCGCAGCAGCCGCTGGTTAGCATTCTTGTGTTGGTGGATGGACGCCTGGCGCAGGTACAGCGCTGCCTGGAAAGCGTGCTCGCCAATACCGCCTATCCGCACTATGAGTTGCTGTTGCTGGATCGCGGCGACAGCGCCGAGCCGGCGCTACGCGACTGGCTGACGGGCATCGACAACCTGGGCCTGCAGCAGATCCGCGTGCTGCACTTTGAGGGTGAACCTTCGCGCGAGGCGGCCTGCAATGCCGCAGCCGAGCAGGCACGTGGGGACGTGCTGCTGTGGCTGGCAGCGGGCGCGGCAGCGATCAAGGCCGATTGGCTGGCGCAGTTGCTCAACCACGCGCTGCGGCCAGAGGTCGGCGCAGTGGCTGGCAAGTTGCTGCGCGGCGACGGTACCGTGCATCACGCCGGTCTGCTGCTGGGCCTGGGTGCACCGGCAACACGCGCATTCGAAGGGGCCGCGTTCGACGAATCGGGCTACCTGCAGCGGCTGCAACTCGATCAAAACTACAGCGCACTCAGTGGCGAATGCCTGATGCTGCCGCGCCAGCTGTTTCTGGATGCCGGCGGCTTTGCGCAGGAGCCGGCGTTGGCGCAGTGGAGCGATGTCGATCTGTGCCTGCGCCTGCAGCAGGCCGGCTATCTCAATGTCTACGCTGCGCGCGCGCGGTTGTTGATCGACCCGCCCGAAGCGGCGCCGGCCAGCGCTCTCGACGAAGAGGCGATGTACGCACGTTGGCTGCCGGTGATGGCCAACGACCCGGCATACAACCCGGGTTTTTCGCTGGATCCCGGCGCCGGCTTCAAACTGGCCGACCCGCGCGCCAGCTGGCGCCCGTTGCAGTCGTGGCGGCCGCTGCCGAGCGTGATCGCGCTGCCGGCCGATATCGAAGGCTGCGGCCACTATCGGGTGATCCAGCCGCTGCGCGCCTTGCGCGAAGCCGGCATGGTCGAGGGCGTGCTGTTCAACGGCTATCTGGAGATCAGCGAGCTGGCGCGCCAGGATCCCGACGTGGTGATCCTGCAACGCCAGGTCGGCGAGCCGCGGCTGGAAGCGATGCGGCGGATGAAGGCGCTGTCGCGCGCATTCAAGGTCTACGAGCTCGACGACTACCTGCCCAACCTGCCGCTGAAGAATGCCCACCGCGAGCACATGCCCAAGGACATCCTCAAGACCGTGCGGCGCGGGCTGGGCATGGTGGACCGCTTCGTGGTCTCCACACCGGCGCTGGCCGAGGCATTCGCCGGGCTGCACAGCGACATCCGCGTGGCCGAAAACCGCCTGCCGGCGCATTGGTGGAACGTATTGCCGGAGCGTTCGCTCGAACGCGGCCGCCGCCCCCGCATCGGCTGGGCTGGCGGCGCCAGCCACACCGGCGACCTGGAACTGATCGCAGATGTAGTGCGCGAGCTGGCCGACGAGGTCGACTGGGTGTTCATGGGGATGTACCCGTTCGCGCTGCGCCAGCACATCCATCACTTCCAGCCCGGCGTGCCGATCGATCACTATCCCGCCGCGCTGGCAGCGCTGGATCTGGACCTGGCGCTGGCGCCGGTAGAGCAGAACCTGTTCAACGAGTGCAAGAGCAACCTGCGCCTGCTCGAATACGGTGCCTGCGGCTACCCGGTGATCGCCAGCGACGTGCGCTGCTACCAAGGCAACCTGCCGGTGACGCTGGTGAAAAATCGCTACCGCGACTGGATCGGCGCGATCCGGGAGCACCTTGCCGACCCGGCCGCTGCGGCGGCAAAGGGCGCGGCATTGCGTGAAGTCGTTCGCCGCGACTGGATGTTGACCGGCAGGAATCTTGATCAGTGGCGTGAGGCGTGGTTGCCGGATTAGCTGGTCAAGTGCGCGGGTGCATGCACTACTGTTAGGACACGTTGTCATCGAAACCAAGCCCGCCGACTCAATCAGCTCACAGCCGCAGAGTTATCGAGTCGTAGCGTCGTTTAGCTACAGTCAAACGAATAGATCAAAAGCCTGGTTGGTCGAGCGCGCGGTTATCAGAACAACGCACCTCATGCCCGCTTGCAACCATGCACACCGACCGTCTCGACTGGTCCTTGCCCGCTCACCGTCGCGGGACCTTACGCGGCATGGATGCCGCGTAAGAGCCTACACGGACGTACTTGCGGCGTGTCCCGCGATGGTGGGCGGGCAAGGGCCCTGCAGCAAACTCGCAGATCCGCCGCCCTGCAATTGATCTATCCGTGCTGACCAACTACATCGGGACACAACAACCCTGGATTGCGAATCGCAGCTTTGTCTATTAGATGCAGTCAAGCTCAGTAGATCGAGGGCGCGGTGCCCTCGCCGCTCGCGGGACACGCCGTGAACCCGTCCTTGGGGGCTCGGTGGCGGCATCCATGCCGCCACACGGTCCCGCAATCGGCGAGGACACCGCACCAGGAAGTTGGTCGGTAGCCAAGTAAAAGGCGGGCCATCTCGCGGGTTGCATTGGCTTGCGAGTACGGGCCGCAACTACAGAGATCCAGCGCATCAGAAGCACGTCATGCATTGCTTACACCCTGCACACCGACTATCTCGGCTGGTCCTTGCCCGCTCACCGTCGCGGGACCTTACGCGGCATGGATGCCGCGTAAGAGCTTACAAGGACGTACTTGCAGCGTGTCCCGCGACGGTGGGCGGGCAAGGGCCCTGCCGCCAAGCCGCAGATCAGTCGCTCTTCGCCAGACAGGCCCGCGTCTTGCTAGACAAACCGGCTGAACAAACGCGCGCCCTGTCGACAAGGCCCGGCTAGAGAAGCACCCGACTCAACAGTAGGTGCCCGCCTCGCTAGCGCAGAGAAAGTTGCGCCCGCAGATCACACTCAGCCCAGCTACGGCAGTCCTCCCTGCCACGGCGCCGGAATCCCGGCGCGGTTTCGGCACGCCGCTTGCATTGGTGTGGATGCCTCCCTGGCTGACCGCACCCATGAGCGATTCCGTTACCTCCATCCTCTCGCAGATCCGCAGCTACCAGACGCAGATGGGCCAAGGCCCCATGGGCGCGGTGGGCGATGCGGCGCGCGGTAATCAGATCCAGGGGCTGGCCGGCACGCAGGGCACCCCGGCCACCCAGGCACCGAGCTTCAGCGAGACCTTGCGCGGCGCCATCGGCGGCGTCAACGAGGCCCAGCAGAAGTCCGGCGCGCTGGCCAAAGCATTCGAAATGGGCGACCCCAGTGCCGATCTGGCACGGGTCATGGTCGCCTCTCAGCAGTCCCAGGTGGCCTTCCGCGCCACCGTGGAAGTCCGCAACCGTCTCGTCCAGGCTTATCAGGACGTCATGAACATGCCGCTGTAAGGGTTAACGACACATGGCACTCGCGATTTCCAAAGAAAACATCAACCAGAACGCCGAAAAGGCCGGGCAATGGTTCGACCGTGTCCGCAGCCTGCAGATCACCCGCAAGCTGACCATGATGGCGATGATCGCCCTGGCGGTGGGCGCCGGTCTGGCGGTGTTCTACTGGTCGCAGAAACCCGGCTATCAGTCGCTGTACACCGGCCTGGACGACAAGGGCAATGCCGAAGCGGCCGACCTGCTGCGTACCGCGCAGATCCCGTACAAGATCGACCAGAACACCGGCGCCATCTCGGTGCCGCAGGACCGTTTGTACGATGCCCGCCTGAAGCTGGCCGGCTCCGGCCTGACCGGTAAAGAGACCGGCGGCGGCTTCGAGCTGATGGAAAAAGACCCCGGCTTCGGCGTCAGCCAGTTCGTGGAAAACGCCCGTTACCAGCACGCCCTGGAAACCGAATTGTCGCGCACCATCGGCACCCTGCGCCCGGTGCGCGAGGCCCGCGTGCATCTGGCCATTCCCAAGCCCAGCGCCTTCACCCGCCAGCGTGATGTGGCCAGTGCCTCGGTGGTGCTGGAGCTGCGCGGCGGCCAGGGTCTGGAACGCAATCAGGTCGACGCCATCGTCAACCTGGTCGCCTCCAGCATCCCGGACATGACACCCGAGCGCGTGACCGTGGTCGACCAGAGCGGCCGCATGCTCTCCATCGCCGACCCCAACAGCGACGCCGCCCAGCACGCCGCCCAGTTCGAACAGGTGCGTCGCCAGGAGAGCTCCTACAACCAGCGCATCCGCGAGCTGCTCGAGCCGATGACCGGCGCCGGCCGGGTCAACCCGGAAGTCAGCGTGGACATGGATTTCTCGGTGGTCGAAGAAGCCCGCGAACTCTACAACGGCGAGCCGGCCAAGCTGCGCAGCGAGCAGATCAACGACACCAGCACCAGCGCCACCGGCCCGCAAGGTCCCCCGGGCGCCACCAGCAACAGCCCCGGCCAGCCGCCGGCCCCGGCAGCAAACGCCACTGCCGGCGCACCGGGCACACCGGCCGCTGCCAATGGCCAGGCCGCCGCGCCTGCCGCGCCGACCGAAAGTTCCAAGAGCGCCACCCGCAATTACGAATTGGACCGCACCTTGCAACACACCCGTCAGCCGGCCGGCCGCATCAAGCGGGTGTCGGTGGCGGTGCTGCTGGACAACGTGCCGCGCCCCGGTGCCAAGGGCAAGATCGTCGAGCAGCCGCTAACCGCCGCCGAGCTCACCCGCATCGAGGGCCTGGTCAAGCAGGCCGTGGGGTTCGACGCGGCCCGTGGCGACACGGTGTCGGTGATGAATGCCCCGTTCGTGCGTGAAGCGGTGGCCGGCGAAGAAGGCCCGAAGTGGTGGGAAGACCCGCGCGTGCAGAACGGTCTGCGCCTGCTGGTCGGTGCGGTGGTGGTGCTGGCGCTGCTGTTCGGTGTGGTGCGCCCCACCCTGCGTCAGCTCACCGGCGTGACCGTGGTCAAGGACAAGCAAGGCAAGGGCGGCAAGGATGGCACTCCGCAGAGTGCGGATGTGCGGATGGTCGATGACGACGACCTGATGCCGCGCCTGGAAGAAGACACCGCCCAGCTCGGTCAGGACAAGAAAGTCCCGATCGCACTGCCGGACGCCTACGAAGAACGCATGCGGGTCGCACGCGAAGCCGTTAAAGCCGATTCAAAACGTGTCGCACAAGTCGTAAAGGGATGGGTCGCCAGTGAAGCCTGAAACACCGCCGATGACCGGAGTACAGCGCGCCGCCGTGCTGTTGCTGTCGCTTGGGGAAAGCGACGCCGCCGAAGTGCTCAAGCATATGGACCCCAAGGAGGTGCAGAAGATCGGCATCGCCATGGCCACGATGACCGGCATCTCGCGCGACCAGGTCGAGCGGGTGATGGACGACTTCAACGGCGAGCTGGCCGGCAAGACCTCGCTGGGTGTGGGCGCCGACGACTACATCCGCAACGTGCTGATCCAGGCACTCGGCGCCGACAAGGCCGGTGGCCTGATCGACCGCATCCTGCTCGGCCGCAACACGACCGGTCTGGACACCCTGAAGTGGATGGACCCGCGCGCGGTCGCCGATCTGGTGCGCAACGAGCACCCGCAGATCATCGCCATCGTCATGGCGCATCTGGACAGCGACCAGGCCGCTGAAGCGCTGAAGCTGCTGCCCGAGCGCACCCGCGCCGACGTGCTGCTGCGCATCGCAACGCTGGACGGCATTCCGCCGAATGCGCTGAGCGAGCTCAACGACATCATGGAGCGCCAATTTTCCGGCAACCAGAACCTCAAGTCGTCCAACGTGGGCGGCATCAAGGTCGCTGCCAATATCCTCAACTTCCTCGACACCGGCCCCGAGCAGGGTGTGCTGGGCGAGATCGGCAAGATCGACGCCGACCTGGCCAGCAAGATCCAGGACCTGATGTTCGTGTTCGACAATCTGGTGGACCTGGACGACCGCGGCCTGCAGACGCTGCTGCGCGAAGTCTCCGGCGAGCGCCTGGGCCTGGCCCTGCGCGGCGCCGACACCAAGGTGCGCGAGAAGATCACCCGCAACATGTCCCAGCGCGCCGCCGAAATCCTGCTCGAAGACATGGAAGCGCGTGGCCCGGTACGCCTGGCCGACGTGGAAGCGGCGCAGAAGGAAATCCTCACCATCGTGCGCCGCCTGGCTGACGAAGGCGCCATCAGCCTGGGCGGCGCCGGTGCGGAGGCGATGGTATGAACGACATCGTCACCCGTTGGCTGGCCCCGGACCTGCATATGGCGCCGGCGCTGCCGGAAACCGACTTCGACGAACCGGCGATTTATGAGCCGGTGCTGCGCCCGCCGACCCTGGAAGAGATCCAGGCCATCGAAGACGCCGCCCGTCAGGAAGGTCTGGAGCGCGGGCATGCCGAAGGCTTCGCCCAGGGCCAGTCCGAGGTGCGCCGGTTGACTGCGCAGATCGACGGCATCCTGGACAACTTCACCCGCCCGCTGGCGCGGCTGGAGAATGAAGTGGTTGGCGCGCTCGGCGAGCTGGCCGTGCGCATCGCCGGTTCCCTGGTCGGGCGTGCCTACCAGGTCGAACCGCAGCTGCTGGCCGATCTGGTGCACGAAGCCATCGACGCGGTCGGCAGTGCCGGTCGCGAAGTGGAAGTGCGCCTGCACCCGGACGACATCACCGCGCTGCTGCCGCATCTGGCGCCCAGCAGCACCACCCGCGTGGCCCCGGACCTGAGCCTGAGCCGCGGCGACCTGCGCGTGCACGCCGAAAGCGTGCGCGTGGATGGAACCCTGGATGCGCGCCTGCGGGCCGCGCTGGAGAGCGTCATGCGCAAATCCGGAGCGGGCCTGTGAGCGACGTGTTGGCAGCCACCCCAGCCCCGGCCGATTGGCTGGACGCGCGCAACCTGCGCCTGGCCACGCGCCTGAGCGGGCTGGGACTGGAGCCCACTGCCGGCCGCACCCTGATCCGCGAAGGCATCCTGCGCCGCGCGGTCGGCCTGACCCTGGAAGCCACCGGCTGCGAGGCGCCGATGGGCGCCACCTGCAAGGTCGAAGTCGACGGCGGCTGGGTCGATGCCGAAGTGGTCGGCTTTGCCGGCGAACGCACCTATCTGATGCCCAGCGCCGAGCTGCATGGCCTGCTCCCGAATGCCCGCGTGGTGCCCTCGCGGCGCCGCGGCGGCGTGGAAGTGGGCGAAGGCCTGCTCGGCCGCGTCATCGACAGCGACGGCACCCCGCTCGACGGCAAGGGCCCGATCCGCGGCGAAGGCAGCGTCAGCATGGCCGGCGTGTCGATCAACCCGCTGGCGCGCGAGCCCATCACTACCTCATTGGACGTCGGCGTGCGGGCGATCAACGCGCTGCTGCCGATCGGCCGCGGCCAGCGTGTGGGCCTGTTCGCGGGCTCCGGCGTCGGTAAATCGACACTGCTCGGCATGATGACCCGCTTCACCTCGGCCGACGTGATCGTGGTCGGGCTGATCGGCGAGCGTGGCCGCGAAGTACGCGATTTCGTCGAAACCACCCTCGGCGAAGAAGGCCTGCGCCGCGCCGTGGTCGTGGCCGCCCCGGCCGACCGCCCACCGTTGGCGCGTCTGCATGGCGCCTACCGCGCTACTGCCATCGCCGAATGGTTCCGCGACCAGGGCTTGAACGTGTTGCTGCTAATGGATTCGCTGACCCGTTTCGCCCAGGCGCAGCGCGAGATCGGCCTGTCGGTGGGCGAGCCGCCCACTACCCGCGGCTACCCGCCGTCGGTGTTCGCCAAATTGCCGGCGCTGGTGGAACGTGCCGGCAACGGCGCCAAGGGCCGCGGCTCGATCACCGCCTTCTACACCGTGCTGACCGAAGGCGACGACCCGCAGGACCCGATCGCCGACGCCGCCCGTGCCATTCTCGACGGCCACATCCTGCTCTCGCGTCGGGTTGCCGACAGCGGCCTGTACCCGGCCATCGATGTCGAATCCTCGGTCAGCCGTGTGGTGCAGGACATCGCCGACGACACCTGGCGTCTGCGCATCCGCAAGCTCAAGCGGCTGCTCTCGGCGTATTCGTCCAATCGCGATCTGATCGCCATCGGCGCCTATCAGCGCGGCAGCGATCCGGCCACCGACGAAGCCTTGGCGCGTTGGCCGGACATCGTCGAATTCCTTGGACAGGACGTCCACAAGGCCGCCCACCTGCCCGACAGCCTGTCCGCGTTGCAGCGGCTGGTCGAACCCGAGAACTAATCCATGATGCAGTCCAAACGGATCGACCCCCTGCTGCGCCGCGCCCAGGAACAGGAAGACCAGGTCGCGCGCGATCTGGCCGAGCGTCAGCGCGCGCTGGACACGCACCAGTCGCGTCTGGAAGAACTGCGCCGCTACGCCGAGGAATACGCCAACAGCCATATGGCCGGCACCAGCGCCGCGGCGTTGACCAACCGCCGCGCCTTTCTGGACCGGCTGGACAGCGCCGTGCTGCAGCAGGCGCAGACCGTGGAAAGCAACCGCAACAAGGTGGAGGCAGAACGCACCCGCCTGCTGCTTGCCAGCCGCGAAAAACAGGTGCTGGAGCAACTGGCGGCCAGCTACCGCGCACAGGAGAACAAGGTGATCGAACGCCGCGACCAGCGTGAGATGGACGACCTCGGCGCGCGCCGCTCGCGCCTGGCCCGCAGCGAAGATACCCACGGAGAATCCGCATGAATCCCCTGTCCGCTTTTGCCGCCGGCCTTGGCGCGCTTGCCGGCATCGGCAAGAAGTCCAGCTATAGCGACCCGTCGTCCGAGCCGGACGCCGGCCAGGACCAGTTCGCGCGCATGCTCAATCCGGCCAACACGCCCAACCAGGCCCCGCCGCAGGCGCCCGAGCGCGTGCCGGCCAAGCAGGCCGCGCCCAAGCCCAGCCAGTCCGACAAGCAGCGCGACGACAACGATAACGGCGACGATGCAGCCGGCGATGCCACTGCACGGCCGCGTGCGCAGGAGGGCGACAGCAAGGCTGCAAAGCCCGCCAAGTCCGGCTCCACCAAAGAATCAACTACAGCCGAGAGCAGCTCTGCCGCAGGCACCGCCAAGACCGGCAAGAACGCAAAACCCGCGACCGCCAGCGAAGACGCACCTGCCGAGGCAGCCACCGCGACCGATTCCACCTGGCCGCCGCCAGGTCTGGGCGGCTTCGGCATGGGCCTGCTGGCGCAAGCCCTGCCCGGTGGCGAGGTGCTGGCTGCCGCGGCAGCGGCCCTGACCGCCAGCATGGCCGGGGCAGCGGGCGGCACGGCGAGTGCAACCGCCCTGCCCACCGACGCTGCTGCACCTACCGCCACGGCAACCGCCGGCACCGCCCTGCCCTCGTTGGGCGCACTGGCACCGGCCGCCGCCGCGGGCGCCAAGCCCACTTCCGTCACCGCCTTGAGCGGCGACGCCCAGACCGCCGCGCTGATGAGCATGGCCACCAAGGCACTGGACCCAAGCGCCGACGACTCCGCTGCCCCCGCAGCGCCGGACGCCCCGGCGTTCGTATTGCCGACTACCACGGCCGCCACGCTCGGTCGCCTGCAGGATCCGGCGCCGGTGTTCAGCGCCTCGCCCACCCCGACCCCGGAAATGGGCAGCGACAACTTCGACGATGCCATCGGCGCGCGTATGAGCTGGCTGGCCGACCAGAAGATCGGCCATGCGCATATCAAGGTGACCCCGAACGAGATGGGCCCGGTCGAAGTGCGTCTGCATCTGGATGGCGACAAGGTCAGCGCCAGCTTCACCTCGGCCAACGCCGAGGTGCGCCAGGCGCTGGAACAAAGCCTGCCGCGGCTGCGCGAAATGCTCGGCCAGAACGGCTTCCAGCTGGGCCAGGCCGATGTGGGCCAGCAACAGCAGGGCCAGGCCAGCAACCGCAACGGCAGTGGGCGCGATGGCAACGGCCTCACCCTGGACGACAGCCCGCCCGTCGGAATTCCGTCGGTGGTGTTACGCCAGCGTGGATTGCTGGACGCCTACGCCTGACGTTCTGCGCCGGGCTGGCCCCGGCGACGCTGAAAAACGCGCATCGGCGCCATGTCGACGCGCCTCATATTCCTCGCAGCGCAAGGCCTGCGGGGGTGTTCGTATTAGCGCGCAGGCCGCGCCAGGAAACCGTCACGGTTTTGGCATGCCAATTGCATCCACAGGGTGAGCATTCCCCTGGAGCAGACTGTGGCAGCCGCCGAAAAACCCAAGAAGACCGAAGACAAAGACGAGAAAGGCGAAAAGAAGAAGGGTGGCAAGAAGTCCATCCTGCTGATCGCCATCGGTGTGGTGGTACTTGCGGCCGCTGGCGGCGGCGCCTGGTTCTTCTTCGGCCACAAGGGCGATGAGAAAGGCGGCAAGCACGCCGCACCCAAGGTCGCCGAAGTGCCCAAGCCGGCCCAGTACTTCCCGATGGACCCGGCGATCGTGGTCAACCTGGCCGACCCTGGCGATGGCCCGCAGTACCTGCAGGTCGAAGTGCAGCTGGTCACCCGCGACCCGGAAGAACTCAAGCTCATCACTGAGAACGCCCCGGCCATCCGCGCGCATCTGCTGATGCTGCTGTCGCAGACCAAGGCCACCGACGTGGCCGACCTTGTCGGCAAGCAGAAGCTGCAGAAAGCCGCCCTGGTCGAAGCGCAGAAGGTCATGACCAGCGAGACCGGCAAGAAGTGCGTCGAAGAACTGCTGTTCACCAGTTTCGTTACCCAGTAAGGCCTGCCCATGAGCGTCAGCGATCTGCTTTCCCAGGACGAAATCGATGCCCTGCTGCACGGCGTGGATTCGGGCGTGGTCAACACCGAGCCGGAGCCGTTGCCCGGCGAGGCACGCCAATACGATCTGTCCAGCCAGGACCGCATCATCCGTGGGCGCATGCCGACCCTGGAAATGGTCAACGAGCGCTTCGCGCGGCTGTGGCGCATCGGCCTGTTCAACCTGATCCGGCGCTCGGCCGACCTGTCGGTGCGCGGCATCGACCTGGTCAAGTTCAACGAGTACATGCACTCGCTGTACGTGCCGACCAACCTCAACCTGATCCGCTTCAAACCGCTGCGCGGCACCGGCCTGATCGTGTTCGAACCTACTCTGGTGTTCACCGTGGTGGACAACTTCTTCGGTGGCGACGGCCGTTACCACACCCGTATCGAAGGTCGCGAATTCACCGCCACCGAGATGCGCGTGGTGCAGCTGATGCTCAAGCAGACCTTCGCCGATCTGAAGGAAGCCTGGGCGCCGGTGATGGAAGTGGACTTCGAGTACATCAACTCGGAGATCAACCCGCACTTCGCCAATATCGTCACCCCGCGTGAGTACGTGGTGGTGTGCCGCTTCCATGTGGAGCTGGAAGGCGGCGGCGGCGAGATCCACATCACCCTGCCGTATTCGATGCTGGAGCCGATCCGTGAATTGCTCGATGCCGGCATCCAGAGCGACCGCAACGACCGCGACGACTCCTGGAACGTGATGCTGCGCGAGCAGTTGGACACTGCCGAGGTCACCCTGTCCAGCGTGCTGGCCAGCAAGCGCATGAGTCTGCGCCAGCTCACCGGTTTGAAAATCGGCGACATCCTGCCGATCGACCTGCCCGCACAGGTGCCGCTGTGCGTGGAAGAAATCCCGTTGTTCACCGGCGAATTCGGCGTTTCCAATGGCAACAACGCCGTCAAGATCACCGCCGTACGCCCGCCCGGCGTGCAAGCCCCGCGTGCCGTTCCATCCCAGGACCCCAGCAAATGATCAACTCCGACATCCTCGACGCCGCGCCCGCCACCTTCGACAGCCTGCAGCCCGAGCGCGACCTCAATGCCACCGACCTCAACCTGGACGTCATCCTGGACGTGCCGGTGACGCTGTCGCTGGAAGTGGGCCGCGCGCGCATCCCGATCCGCAACCTGCTGCAGCTCAACCAGGGCTCGGTGGTGGAACTGGAACGCGGCGCCGGCGAGCCGCTGGACGTGTACGTCAACGGCACCTTGATCGCGCATGGCGAAGTCGTCGTCATCAACGACCGCTTCGGCATCCGCCTGACCGACGTGGTCAGCCCCAGCGAACGGATCCGGAGGCTGCGGTGATCGGCTTGCTGGCCACTGCCGCGCCGGTCGCGGCCAAGGCCAGCCAGGTCGGCGCGCAGGCACCGTCCTCGCCCAGCCTGTTTGGCGCAGTCTTTGCATTGCTGTTGGTGCTTGCGCTGATCGTCGGCCTGGGCTGGTTGCTCAAGCGCCTGCCCGGCAGTGGTTTCCGCAATACCGAGGGCCTGCGTGTGGTGACCAGCCTGGCAGTCGGTGCCAAGGAACGCGTGGTGGTGGTGGAGGTGAACGGCCAGCAGTTGTTGCTCGGCGTCACCGCCGGCGGCATCAGCACCTTGCACACCTTGCCCGAACCGCTACCGCCCACGCCGGCCCCCACCCTGCCCAACTTCAAGCAACTCCCCAATTTCGCCCAGCTGCTGGCACAGAAGCTGCGCAAGGACCTGTGACATGTTCAGTCGTTGGAATCGCTGGGGGCGCAGCCTGCGCCTGATCCTGATCCTGCTGGTGATGAGCTGCCCGCTGCTGGCCGCCGCCGCACCTGCCGCCTTGCCTGCGATGGCCCAGGCCGCCGCTCCCGCTGCGGCGCCCGCTCCGGCCGGCGCCAATCAGTTGCCTTCGTTGCCGAACGTGAGCGTTGGCCGCATCGGCGACCAACCGGTGAGCCTGCCGCTGCAGACCTTGCTGCTGATGACGGCGATCACCCTGCTGCCGTCGATGCTGCTGGTGCTGACCGCCTTCACCCGCATCACCATCGTGCTGGGCCTGCTGCGCCAGGCGCTGGGTACCGGCCAGACCCCGTCCAATCAGGTGCTGCTGGGCCTGTCGATGTTCCTCACCGCGCTAGTGATGATGCCGGTGTGGCAGAAGATGTGGGGCGCCGGCCTGTCGCCGTACCTCAACAGCCAGATCGATTTCTCCACCGCCTGGACGCTCACCACCCAGCCGCTACGCGCTTTCATGCTGGCGCAGATTCGCGAGACCGATCTGATGACCTTTGCCGGCATGGCCGGCGACGGCAAGTACGCCGGCCCGGACGCAGTGCCGTTCCCGGTGCTGGTGGCCTCGTTCGTGACCAGCGAGTTGAAGACCGCCTTCGAGATCGGCTTTTTGATCTTCATTCCGTTCGTGATCATCGATCTGGTGGTCGCCAGCGTGCTGATGTCGATGGGCATGATGATGCTGTCGCCGATGTTGATCTCGGCACCGTTCAAGATTCTGCTCTTCATTTTGGTGGATGGGTGGGTGCTGGTGGTGGGCACGCTGGCAGCGAGCTTCAATGCGTCGTAGCCACGAGGCTTGCATGCGCGCCGCTCTGCCGGGATGTCTACCCGGCTTGCCGATTCGGCATGGGGTCTCGAGGCCGAGCAGCCAATAGAGGCCGAAGCCCACTACTGAGCAATGAGTGAGCTGGCGGAGCCAGACACCACGCGTGGCTTCGCCTCGTACCCTCACCCCAACCCCTCTCCCGCTGGAGAGGGGCTAGTTTCTGCAGACCTCACGTTCTTCAGCTCATATCTTCAGCTCATACACCGTTGCACCAGCTCAGAGCTCATTTCTCTAATTCGCAATCTCGATTTTCGACTCCCCACTCCCGTCCTTTGGCACCCCACTTGCATCAGACCACTCCATGAGCCCTGAAATCGCCCTGACTGAATTGCGTGGTGGCCTGGTCACCGTCCTGTGGATTGCCGGGCCGATGTTGCTGGCGGTGCTGGTGGTCGGCGTGGTGATTGGTGTGGTGCAGGCTGCCACCCAGTTGAACGAACCGACCATCGCCTTCGTCGCCAAAGCCGTGGCGCTGACGGCCACCTTGTTTGCCACCGGCAGCATGCTGCTGGGGCATCTGGTGGAGTTCACCATTGCGCTGTTCCAGCGCATTCCGCATCTGATCGGTTAGCGGGTCAGACCGGATGGATGCTGCCACCCAGATGGTGATCGATGGCCAGCGCGCGTTCGCGATGGTCGGGGCGATCATGTGGACGATGCTGCGCACCGGCGCGTTGCTGACCGCGATGCCGTTGATCGGCACGCGTGCGGTGCCCGGGCGGGTGCGGGTGATGCTGGCCGGCACCTTGTCGATGGTGCTGGCGCCGCTGCTGCCGCCGGTACCGGAGTGGGACGGCTTTACCGCGCAGGCGGTGCTCAGCGTGGCACGCGAGCTGGCGGTGGGCGCCAGCATGGGCTTCATGCTCAAACTGATCTTCGAAGCCGGCGCGTTGGCCGGCGAGCTGGTGTCGCAATCCACCGGTCTGTCGTTTGCACAGATGTCCGACCCGCTGCGCGGGGTGACGTCCGGCGTGATCGCACAGTGGTTCTACATCGGGTTCGGGCTGCTGTTCTTCGCGGCCAACGGGCACCTGGCGGTGATCTCGCTGTTGGTGGACAGCTACAAGGCCTTGCCGATCGGCACCGCAGTGCCGGATGCGGCCGCCTTTGCAGAAGTGGCGCCGACGCTGTTCCTGCAGATCCTGCGCGGCGGGCTCACCTTGGCGTTGCCGATGATGGTGGCGATGCTGGCGGTCAACCTGGCCTTCGGCGCATTGGCCAAGGCGGCGCCGGCGTTGAATCCGGTGCAGTTGGGCTTGCCGCTGACGGTATTGCTGGGCCTGTTTCTGCTTTCCAGTTTCGCCAGCGAATTCGCACCGCCCGTGCAGCGCATGTTCGACACTGCGTTCGACGCCGCCAGAGCATTGACGACGTAAGTGTGAACTGCCTCAAGTTTTTGGCCGGCAAGCCGTCAACGCCACAGGATCACTGACGACGCCAATCGCCAGTCATCACATCCTCACTGCCACGCCTGCGGGAACCGATGCCCAACGTGTCTGCGCTGTTCGCCCGTTCTGCCGTGCGCAGCATTGCGCCATGGGCATGGCTCTGCCTGCTTGTGACCGGCCTGACCAGTATCGCGAGCGTGCAGGCGCAGAGTTACAGCTTCCGCGATTACGCCCAGGCCGATGGCCTGCAAGGCATGACCATCACCGGTCTGGTCGAGGATCGCCGTGGTGTGGTGTGGGTGGCCACCGAACTGGCGTTGCACCGGTTCGAGCGTGAGCGCTTCATTGCCGTCGGCCAGGATCAGGGCCTGGACGCGCGCTTCACCCGCGGCCTGACGCTGGATAGCGCCGGGCGCTTGTGGGTGGCCACCGCCAATGGCGTGTTCGTGCGCGACGGCGAGCAGTTCGTCCAGGTGCTGCGCGAGGGCAAGCGCATTCGCGCCGATGCCGGCAATGTGATCGCCGCCTACCGCGATGGGGTCGCGGTGATCAGCGCAGGGGCGCTGCTGGCGGTGACGCCGGGCGCGGGCAAGCAATGGCAGGTGCAACCGCTGCCGCTGCGAACGCCCGATGGAATCCTGCAGCCATCGGGCAGCACCCTGCTGGCCGATGGGCAGTTTCTGTGGGCGTCGTGCGGCGCTGGCGTCTGCCGGTTAGATGCAGCCGGCAAGGTGGTCGAATCCCTCTCCGAAGCCGATGGCGTGCCAGCGCGCCGCTGGCGGGTGATCTTTCGCGAACGTGGCGGTCGGCTGTGGCTGCGTGGCGGCGGCGCCATCGTGTCGCGCGAGCCGGGCGCGCGCCGCTTCCAAACCCATCCGGCCAGCGCGCACAGCAGCTTCAGCACCATGTCCGGCGCCACCACCATGGTGGAAGATGCGCGCGGACGCATGCTGACCCGCTCCGATCATGGCCTGGTGCGCTGGGACGGCACCCATTGGCACGACATCGGCCCCGACCAGGGCCTGCAGCTGGATGCCATGGTCGGCCCACTGCTGTTGCAGAGCAACGGCACCTTGTGGATCGGCACCCGTGGGCTTGGGGTGCAACGCCTGCTCGGCTACGGCAGCATCGAGCATCTGACCGAGCCGCAAGGCATGCCATCGGCGCCG
Organism: Xanthomonas sp. NCPPB 3959; assembly: GCF_056675575.1. NCBI lineage: Bacteria > Pseudomonadati > Pseudomonadota > Gammaproteobacteria > Lysobacterales > Lysobacteraceae > Xanthomonas > Xanthomonas sp. NCPPB 3959. The sequence goes on along the minus strand of NZ_JBWWVR010000001.1, from coordinate 124,311 downwards.
ACCTGGGCGATGCAGCGCCTGCCCAACGGCATGCTGGCGGTTGGTGCCGATGGCGGCGCCGCCCTGCTGCCCCGGCATGCCCAGCGTGCCCAGCCGTGGCTGCTGGAAAACGGCAAGCCGTTGTCGCAAACGCTCAGCCTTGCGGTAGCACCGGATGGCGCGGCCTGGGTGTCGTACTTTTCCGGCGCCATTGCCCGGCGCGATCCGCACACCGGGCTGACCCGCGTGGTGATGGACATGCCCAGGCCTGGCTACAAGTTGTTGTTCGACAACGCCGGTTCGGTCTGGATCTCGACCCCGCGCGGGCTGGCACGCGGTCAGACCACCCCGCCCTATGCGCTGAACTTCGAGCCTGCGCTGCAAGGCAAGTTTGTCGGCGACATCGATGTCGACCGCCAGGGGCGGCTGTGGGCGGCGACCGGCGACGGGCTGTATCGCCGCGAGGGCGCGCAATGGGTGCGCGTGCCGGTGCGCGGCTCGCTGCCCAGCCAGGACATGTTTCAGATCGACTTCGCACCGGACGGCGAAATCTGGCTGTCGCTGCGCGAAGCCGGGCTGTGGCACGGTCGCCTGCAAGCCGACGGCGGTGTGTCGGTGCAGACGGTCGACGACCCGCTGATCTCCAAGGTGATGCCCTTCATCCTGCGCCACGACCGCAAGGGCCGGCTGTGGGTCGGCAGCAGCCAGGGGCTGGATCTGTATCAGCAAGGCCGTTGGTCGCGTATCACGCGCAGCGAGGGTCTGCTGTGGGACGACCTGTCGTCCAACGCGTTTCTGGAAGACGACGACGGCAGCCTGTGGATCGGCAGCAGCCGCGGGCTGAGCCACTTGCTCGACCCGCAGCGGTTGTTCGCCGCACAACCGCTGCAGGTGGAGATCGCGCACGTGCGGCGCGGCACCGAGACGGTACGCGCCGGGGCGGCGCTGGAGTGGTCGGACATTCCGCTGGATATCGACCTGGCCACGCCCGGCGTGGAAGGCGGCGCCGACCGGATCAGCTTCCGCTACCGGGTGGAAGGCCATCAGGCGCGCTGGACCACCACCTCGCTCAGCCACCTGACCTATCCGCTGCTGCCGCCCGGCACCTACACGCTGGAAGTGCAGGTGCTGGATGCCTATCAACGCAGTAGCAGCCCGATCACGCGCTTTCGTTTTGTGCTGCATCCGCCGTGGTGGCGTGGCATTCCCGCGTTGATCGGCTACGTGCTGCTGGGCATCGCAGCCGTGATCGTGCTGCTGCGCTGGCGCACGCGCAAACTGCTGCGGCGCAAACGCGAGCTGGAGCAACTGGTGGCCGAACGCACCGCCGAACTGGAGCAGGACAAGCGCGAGCTGGAAGTCGCGCGCGCCGAACTGGCGCTCAAGGCCACCCACGACGAGCTGACCGGCCTGCTCAATCGCGCCGGCATCTTGCACGCGTTGCGCGGCATGCTGGCGCGTGCCACGGTCCAGGCGCAGCCGTTGGCGGTGGTGCTGATCGATCTGGATCACTTCAAGCTGGTCAACGACCAACACGGCCATCTGGCCGGCGATGCGGTGCTGGCCGAGGTCGGGCGGCGCCTGGATACGTTGGTGCGCGGCGACGACCGCATTGGCCGCTACGGTGGCGAGGAATTGCTGGCGCTGCTGCCCGGTCTGAATGCCGACTCCACGCATCGTTTGCAGGCCTTGCATCGCGGCATCTGCGGCGATTACCCGATCGACGGCAGCCTGCTGCCGGTGACCTGCTCGGTCGGCGTGGCCTGGTTTCAGCCGGGCGAAACCCTGGAACAGTTGCTGGCGCGCGCCGACGCGGCGCTGTATCGCGCCAAACGCAGTGGACGCAATCGCATCGACTACGACCACACCGCGTCTGAGCACGCTGCTGACAGTTGAGCGTTAGCGCCGAAGCGCCTTGAAATACGTTGAAAGCAGCGTTCCAGTGAACGCACAACTCGATCTAACTGCGCTGCCTGCAAACCGATACAAGCGCCTGTCGAGCTCGTATGCAATCGACTGCCGAGTGGCAATCACGCCATCGTGTTGCTGCGCGCATTAAAGAAACACGCGTGAACAGCCGTTAGTCGGTTTACTGCGGCCTACTATGGGGGCCGCCCATGGCAAGCGTGAGACACCCGCTCAAGGGCGCGGACCACACCTGCCGACGCGTGGGAGAGTGCAACGCTCGTGGGGTGTGAGTACCGCCAGTGGAGGTCGTCGAGCCGGCGCGCGCCGTTTGCCGCGGTGCTGCTGTTGGCGTTGCTGTCGTTGGCCGATCTGGCCGGCGCGCAGACCGCAAGCATTCGCCGCTACGCCCATGACCAGGGCCTGCTCGGGCTGGCCGGCACCTGCCTGCTGCAGACCCGCGCCACGTTGCTGTGGGTGTGCACCGAAAGCGGCCTGTATCGCTTCAATGGGCGCAGCTTTCAGCAGGTGGTGCTGGATGGCCTGCGCAACGAATCGATCAGCTCGATGACCGAAACCGCCGACGGTACGTTGTGGGTGGCCGGCTTCCAGGCGCTGTTCGTCGGCAACGAACACGGCTTCCGCAGACTTGCACCGTACGAGGCCGAGCATCTGCAGGAAGGCATGCTGCTGGCCAGCCCGCCGTGGGGCACGGTGCTGGCCAACGGCGGCACGCTGGAGCGGCTGAGTGCACGCGGCAACGGCCGCTGGCATAGCGAGCCGCTGCTGGATACCGCCACCCGCGTGCGCGTGCCCGAGTTGTCCAAGGTGTTGAGCCTGTCGGTGGACGGCGACACCTTGTGGGCCGGCTGTGCCAAGCGGCTATGCGCCATCGATGCGCAGCGCAAGGTGCAGGTGTACGGGCCCGAACAAGGTGTGCCGGAAGATCGCTGGTACAGCGTGCTGCGCGACCACGACGGCGCATTGTGGGTACGTGGCACCGGCACCCTGCTCTACCGGGCACCGGGCGCGGCCACCTTCAGCGTGCGGCCGCTGCCGTTGCTGGATGGCAGCACCGTCGGGCAGCAGGCGCCGCTGGTGCTCGACCGCGAGGGACGGGTGCTGGTGCGCCGCAACGACGGACTGGTGCGCTGGGAAAACGGCCAGTGGCGCAGTTTCGGCACCGAGAACGGGCTGCCGCCGGGCAGCAGCGATGCCATCGTGGTGGACCGCGACGGCGATATCTGGATGACCGTGGACGGCGAAGGCCTGGTGCGCTGGGCCGGCTACGAGTGGATCGAGAACTGGGACGCCTCGCAAGGCATGCCGGTTGCGCCGACCTGGTCGATCGCCCGCGATGCGCAGGGCGCGCTGCTGGTCGGCAACGAACATGGCGTGGGTCGCCAGGCCGACCCGAAGGGGCGCTTCGTTCCTGCATTACCCCACTCCGGGATCCAGATCGTGGGCATGGCGCGCAGTGCCGACGGCAGCCTGTGGACGCTGAACTCGGCCGGCTTCGTGCGCCGCAACTGGCCGGATGGCCGCAGCGCCGAGATCGCCAAACTTCCGCGTACCGGGCGGCGTCTGATCATCGACCGCCAGGGCCGGCTGTGGGTGCTCACTGCCGGTGGCCTGTTTGCGCTCGAACGGCCGCTGGACGGCGGCACGCTGCACATGGTGAGCCAGATGCCGGCCATCGCCTACACCGATATCCAGCAGACTGCCGACGGCACGTTGTGGGTGTCCAGCGCCAATGGCCTGTTTCGGCTGCAGGGCGCGCACTGGTCGAAGGTGAAGGTCAAGGTCAATGGCGGCGCCTCCGACCCGTGGATCAGCAAATTCCATATCAGCGACAGCGGCGAAGTGTGGCTGGCGTTCTATCGCGCCGGGCTATGGCACGGCCTGTTGCTGGACGAAGAAGTGGATCTGCAGGCGGTCAGCGATGAAGCGCTCGCCGACGTCAGCGTGTACCAGTTACGCGGCGACAGCGTCGGCCGGGTCTGGGTGGGTCACGCACGCGGCGTGGAGGTCTACGACGGCGAGCATTGGGCGCATCTGTCGCAGTCGCAGGGGCTGTTGTGGGACGACGTGTCCGAAGCGGCGTTTGCCGAAGATCCCGATGGCTCGGTGTGGATCGGCACCGCGCGCGGGGTGAGCCATCTGCGCGACCCGGCGCGCCTGTTCGATCAGCGCCAGCCCAGCGTGCGTATCGACAGCGTCAGCCGCGGCGGCGTGCCGGTGCAGCGCGGCCAGTTGCTCGCCTGGAGCGACAGGCCGTTGCATATCGAGCTGTCCAGCATGGAGGTCTACGACGACCCCAGCCGGCTCACGGTGCGCTATCGCCTGCTCGGTCTGCACAACGAATGGATCCAGAGCGACACCCTGTCGATCGACCAACCGCCGCTGCCGTCCGGGCATTTCCGCCTGCAGGTGCAGCTGCTGGACCGCTACCGACGCACCACCTCGCCGATCGCCGACCTGCCGTTCGCGGTGGCGCCGCTGTGGTGGCGCAGCCCGCCGGCAATCGCGCTGTATCTGCTGATCGGCAGCGCCCTGCTGGCCGGTCTGTGGCGCTGGCGGCACCGTCATCTGGTGGCGCGCGAGCGCATGCTCGCCGAGCTGGTCGCCGAGCGCACCTATCAGCTGGAGCGCGAAAAACGCGAGCTGGAAAGCGCCCGCGCGGCGCTGGCACTGAAGGCCAGCCACGACGCGCTGACCGGCCTGCTCAATCGCTCCGGCGTGCTCGAGGCGATGGCCGAAGAACTGCAGGCCTGTGCCCACGGTGCGCATCCGCTGGCGGTGGTACTGATCGACCTGGACCACTTCAAGCTGGTCAACGACGAACATGGGCATCTGGTCGGCGATGCGGTGCTGGCCAAGGTCGGCGCGCGGCTGACCGCCTGCCTGCGCGATTCGGACCGCGTGGGCCGTTACGGCGGCGAAGAATTGCTGCTGTTGCTGCCGGGCATGTCGCAACACAGCCAGCACCGGCTGCGCGCCATCCACGAAAAGCTCAGCGTGGCCCCGTACGAAGTGGGCACCGCCCGCCCGCTACCGGTGACCTGCTCGGTCGGTGTGGCCTGGTTCCGGATCGGCGACACGGCGGCCACGCTGCTGGCGCGTGCCGACGAGGCGCTGTACCGGGCCAAGCGGTACGGACGCAATCGCATCGAACCGGAGGAGCCTGAGTCGTCGGTGGCATGAGCAGTCACTCCCATCACCCCAGTGCCGCGAACGGCTGCCGGGCCGATGTGCGCGATGTGCCGCAACCGCCGTGCATGCGTGCGCGCTGCATCCGAGCCGACGGCACGGCTGCCGCGCATCTCGCACCAGCGAGTCTCTGCGTCGCCACAACCGGTGCGCAGTTGCCATTGTCATGGCTGACCGCAGTAGTGGTGGTAGTGACGCTGGCCTTGCTGGTGTTGGCGCTGGTGATCTCGGTGCTGTCGCGGCGCTTCCAGCAGCGCACCGATGTGCTGGCGCAATCGCTGGCGCAGGCCAATGCCGAGCTGGTGCTGGCCGCGCTGCACGATCCGCTCACCCGCCTGCCCAACCGCGTACTGCTGCACGAACACGTGCTGCAGAGCATCGATCGCGCCCAGCACGACGGGCAGCGCTTCGCGGTGATGCTGATCAATCTGGATGGCTTCAAGGCGGTCAACGACGGCTACGGGCATCAGTTCGGCGACCAGCTGCTGGTGGCGGTGGCCGGGCGCATGAGCGCGCACCGCCGCGCCAACGGCAGCCTGGCGCGGCTGGGCGCCGACGAGTTCGCACTGGTGTCCGACATCGCCGACCCGGAGGACGCCGCCGCGATCGCCGCGCATCTGCTGCAGGCGCTGGCGGTGCCGTTCCTGGTCGGCGACCAGGAGCTGCGCCTGAGCAGCAGCGTCGGCATTGCGCTATATCCCGAAGACGCCGGACCGGAAGACACCGGCAGCGAGCATCAGCTGATGACGCATGCCGATGCGGCGATGCGCCACGCCAAACAGGCCGGGCGCAACCGCTACAGCTTCTTCGAGCGTTCGATGACCGGTACCACCCGCGAGCGCCTGCAGCTGCTGCAGGACCTGCCGCGCGCGCTGGAGCTGGGCCAGTTCGTGCTGCATTACCAACCCAAATACTGCGCCGAGGATGGCCGCCCGATCGGAGCCGAGGCGCTGATCCGCTGGCAACATCCCGAGCGCGGCCTGGTGCCACCGGACAGCTTCATCCCGCTGGCCGAACGCAGCGGCATGATCGGACCGCTCGGCAGCTGGGTGCTGCAGCAGGCCTGCCGGCAGATGCGCGCCTGGCGCGAGGCCGGGCATGGCGACTGGCGGGTGGCGGTGAACCTCTCGGCCACGCAGCTGGCCTCGCCCAGCCTGCTGGACGAAGTAGCCACCACCCTGGCCGAGCATCTGATTCCGCCTGGCCAGCTCACCCTGGAAATCACCGAAACCATGGCCATGCGCGATGCCGACGCCTGCCTGCGCACGCTCGGCCAGCTCAACGCGCTGGGCGTGCGTATCGCCATCGACGATTTCGGCACCGGCTATTCCAACCTGCTCTACCTGCGCAAGCTGCCCGCGCACGAACTCAAGATCGACCGCAGCTTCGTGCAGGCGATGGACACCTGCCCCGAAGACATCGCCATCGTCGCAGCCGTCGTCGCGCTGGCCCACACCATGCGCCTGCAGGTAGTGGCCGAGGGCGTGGAGACCACCGCCCAGCGCAACACCCTGGAACGGCTGGGCTGTGACCAGTTGCAGGGCTATCTGCTGGGCCGGCCAATGGACGCAGAGCGCTTTATCGCCACGGTGGTCGCCCAGCGCGATGGTGCGCAACGCCAGGCCAGCTGAGCAAAAGCATCAAAAAACGACCGTAGACCTGCATCCACGCTCGACGACCCGCCATCCGAGCCGAGCACCAGCCTGCAGTTGGTCAGCCATCGCGCCCGATTCCCGACCTGCGGCCCTCCCGCTAACCACCCAACTACAACACCCCGCCAGCGGCTCCACGCGCGGCCGCTGCGTCCCGAATCCCCAATCCCGATTCCCGCCCCCCCAATCCCCCGCCCCACCAACTGGAACGCCGCTTGCATGAGGCAGGGCTGACAAGTCACCGGCACCTCCATGTCCGAGTCCGAAGACGGCGGCGAACGTACAGAGCTTCCCACCGAAAAACGCCTGCGCGAAGCCCGCGAGCAGGGCAACATCCCGCAGTCGCGCGAGTTGTCCACTGCCGCCGTGTTCGGCGCCGGCGTGTTCGCGCTGATGGCCCTGGCGCGCGGCATCGGCGATGGCGCCAGCGTCTGGATGAAGACCGCGCTCAGTCCGGACCCGAAAATGCGTGAAAACCCGATGGCGCTGTTCGGCCACTTCGGCGACCTGCTGCTGCAACTGCTGTGGGTGATGGTGCCGCTGATCGGCATCTGCCTGGCCGCCGGCCTGGCCGGCCCGCTGCTGATGAGCGGTCTGCATTTTTCCGGCAAGGCGATCATGCCCGACCTCAACAAGCTCAACCCGGCCAACGGGATCAAGCGCATGTGGGGCAGCAATAGCCTGGCCGAGCTGGTCAAGTCGGTGCTGCGGCTGCTGTTCGTCGGGCTGGCCGCCAGCCTGTGCATCTCCAAGGGCCTGCACGGCCTGCGCTCGCTGGTGAACCAGCCGCTGGAACAGGCCGTGGGCAACGGGTTGGACTTCACCAAGAGCCTGCTGTTCTACACCGCCGGGGCCTTGGTGCTGCTGGCTGCCATCGACGCGCCGTACCAGAAGTGGAACTGGATGCGGAAGCTCAAGATGACCCGCGAAGAGATCAAGCGCGAGATGAAGGAGAGCGAGGGCAGCCCGGAGGTCAAGGGGCGCATCCGCCAGATGCAGATGCAGATGTCGCAGCGCCAGATGATGGAAGCGGTACCCAAGGCCGACGTGGTGCTGATGAACCCGACCCACTACGCGGTGGCGCTCAAGTACGAGGGCGGCAAGATGCGCGCCCCGATCGTGGTGGCCAAGGGCGTGGACGAAATGGCCTTCCGCATCCGCGAAGTCTGCGAACAGCACCGGGTGTCGATCGTCACCGCCCCGCCTTTGGCACGCGCCTTGTATAGAGAAGCTCAAATTGGCAAGGAAATTCCCGTGAGACTCTATTCGGTCGTGGCCCAGGTGCTGTCCTACGTCTACCAGTTGCGTGGTTGGAACGGCGGCCCGATGCCGGAATTGCCTTCCCTCGAAGTGGATGAGTTCGGCAAGGGAGCCAGCGCATGAGCGCCCAACCCGCACCGCTGAATGCACGTCGCATCATGGAGTTGCTGCGCAACGGCCTGGGCGCCCCGCTGGCGCTGATGGCCATGCTGGCCATGCTGATGGTGCCGCTGGCCGCACCGGTGCTGGATGCCTTGTTCACCTTCAACATCGCCATCTCGCTGATGGTGCTGCTGGCGGTGATCTACGTGCAGCGCCCGCTGGAATTCACCATTTTCCCGATCGTGCTGTTGATGACCACGATGCTGCGCCTGGCGCTGAACGTCGCCTCCAGCCGTGTGATCCTGATCAACGGCCAGGACGGCCACGCTGCGGCCGGCAAGGTCATCGAGGCGTTCGGCCAGTTCGTCATCGGCGGCAATTACGCCGTGGGCATCGTGGTGTTCGCGATCCTGACCATCATCAACTTCGTGGTCATCACCAAGGGTGCCGGGCGCGTGTCGGAAGTGACCGCGCGCTTCATCCTCGACGCCATGCCCGGCAAGCAGATGGCGATCGACGCCGACCTCAACGCCGGTTTGCTGACGCGTGAGGAAGCCAAGGCCCGCCGCGAAGAAGTGCGCGAGGAAGCCGACTTCTACGGCGCGATGGACGGCGCCAACAAGTTCATCCGCGGCGATGCCATCGCCGCCATCATGATTTTGTTCATCAACCTCATCGGCGGCATGGCGGTGGGCATGTTCCAGCACGGCATGAGCTTCGTGGATGCCGCCTCCACCTACACCCTGCTGTCGATCGGCGACGGTTTGGTGGCGCAGCTGCCGGCCTTGCTGGTGTCGTCCTCGGTGGCCTTGCTGGTGACCCGTGCCTCGCGTGCGCAGGACATGCGCGGCGCCATGATCAGCCAGGTGTTCGGCCAGCACCGCGCATTGGCGGTGGCTGCGGCCATCCTGGGCCTGGTCGGCCTGGTGCCGGGCATGCCGAACGTCGCGTTTTTGACGCTCGGCCTGATCCTGGGCGTGATCGCCTGGAAAATGTACAAGCGCAGCCTGGTCATCCCGCCCACCGGCGACCCCGCCACCGACCCCAAGGCCGCAGCGGCGGCCACCGCCGCCCAGGCCAGTTCGGAGCTGAGCTGGGACGAGCTGCGCCCGATCGACCCGCTGGGCCTGGAAGTGGGCTACCGGCTGATCCCGCTGGTGGACAAGAACCAGGGCGGCGAATTGATGGCGCGCATCAAGGGCGTGCGCCGCAAGCTCACCCAGGACATCGGCTTTCTGGTGCCGCCGGTGCATATCCGCGACAACCTGGAGCTGTCGGCCAACGCCTACCGCCTGCTGGTGCACGGCGTGCCGGTGGCCACTGCGGAAATCTATCCCGATCGCGAACTGGCGCTGGACCCGGGCGGCGCACTCGGCCAGCTCGACGGCATCCCCGGCAAGGACCCGGCATTCGGCCTGGACGCCACCTGGATCCAGCCGCATCAGCGCGCCTATGCCGAATCGATGGGCTACACCGTGGTCGACCCGGCCACCGTCATCGCCACCCATCTGTCGCACCTGATCCGCGAACACGCCCCGGAACTGCTCGGCCACGAGGAAGTGCAGCAACTGCTGGCGACCCTGGCCAAGACCGCGCCGAAGATGGTCGAAGACCTCACCCCCAAGGCGTTGCCGCTGTCGGTGGTGGTGCGGGTGCTGCAGAACCTGCTGATCGAGCGCATCCCGGTGCGCCAGCTGCGCAAGATCGTCGAAGCGCTGGTCGAGCACGCCCCGCACAGCCAGGACCCCACCACCCTCACCGCCGCGGTGCGCACCTCGCTGGGTCGCTTCATCGTGCAGGAAATCGCCGGCATGTCGGCCGAGCTGCCGGTCTACACGCTGGCCCCGCAGCTGGAGCGCGTGCTGCAGGAATCCACCCACGGCAATGGCGTGGCACTGGAACCCGGCCTGGCCGAGCGCCTGCACCAGAGCCTGGCCGATTGCGTCGGCAAGCAGGAAGCCCGCAACGAACCGGCGGTGGTGCTGGTACCTGGCCAGGTCCGCGCAGCGCTGGCCCGCCTGGTCCGCCATAGCGTGCCGACCCTGTCGGTACTGGCGTACAGCGAAGTGCCGGAAGACAAGCGCCTGAAGCTGGTCGGCACGATCAGCTGAGCCTGACGCACCTCGTAGGAGCGCACCTGGGCGCGACGGGCTCTACCGGGACAGCCCGTCGCGCCCAAGGGCGCTCCTACGACACGCGACGTGCTGCGGACCAGAAAAGCTTGCTGACATCACTGTAGGAGCGACCTTGGTCGCGAGGGCGTTACCGGGAGGGCCCATCGCGCCCGGGTGCGCTCCTACGAACCCACCCGCGCCCGGCCCTCTCGCTGCAGACAGGCGACCGACCACCGCACCCAGCGTCGGAAAGCCGCCACTCGTCCAAACCTCCAATCGATTGCACGACGCTGGCGGTTTCGAGGCTTTGCGGGCGCTCCACGCTCGACCTCCCACCCGCCAGCGCATCCACCCGCACAGTGGATGCCAACGCAGCGCGCCCCTAGAGAAAAGTCAATTAAACCAGTGACTTGAAATCTTGCAGCCGGGCCGATCGCACAGCTCCAGTCTGTCCCAACCTTCCAGATTCCCGCGCCGGAACCCCGGCACCGCGTTTTGGCACGCCGCGTGCATTAGCTCTGGCGAGACCGCAGTCAGCTTGATCACTGCGGGGCGAGCAGCAGCACTTGGAACAACCGAACGGGACAGGCAACTCATGACGCTGGCAACACACCCACATTCATCGCGCACCCGTCCGGCGTCCGGCGGGTCCCGTTCCTGGAGGCACTTCGCATGAAAATCAAACGCTTCGTTGCCCCGGACATGCGCACCGCATTCCGCATGGTGCGTGAAGAACACGGCCCGGACGCAGTGATCCTGTCCAACCGCCGTACCGCCGAAGGCATCGAGATCGTCGCTGCCAGCAACTACGACGAAGAACTCGTGCAGCGCGCTCTGGAAACCGCGCGCTCCGAGACTCCGTCGGCTGCGGCGGCTGCGGCGGCACAGATCGAACAGGCGCCGGCCCAGCAGGCCCCGGCCCGGACAGCCGCGCCGTTCCACGCCCCGCTGAAGCCGGCCGGTGACACCGGCAGCAGCCAGCGTCAGCGTGTTGCCAGCGCTGCAGACGACATGATCGCCGCGATGGCGCTGCGCCAGCCGGTCAACGTGCCGCGCTCGGCGCCGGTCGCCGCACCGGTGCGGACTGCCGCCGCCCCGTCTGCCGCCGCTCAAGCATTGGCCCACGCCGTTGCAGTTGCCGCCGCACCGCGCCAGGAACATGCGCTGTCGGCAGTGCCGGAACAGCTGTTCGCCGACTTCCTGACCACCGCACCGGTACAGGCTCCGGTGCACGCTGCCCCGGTGCAGGCACGCACGCCGATCATGGCCGCCGCGCTCGCCACCCACGCCTCTTACGGGCAGGACGACGACGAGCAGGACGACGACGGCTTCGACATGGACGACGCGCTGCCGCAGATCCTGCCGCCGGCCGCATTGCCGCCGCTGGTGGCCGCCCCGGTCGCCCTGGCCGCAGTACCGGTCGCCGCCGCCCCGGTGCCGCAGAACGACGAAGAACTCAAGCAGCTGCGCGGTGAGCTGGCGCTGATGCGTCAGATGATCGAGCGCGAAATGAACCGCCTCACCGACGAGCGCCTGCGTGGCTCCCCGGTGCGTGCGCAGGCCCTGGAACTGATGGACGACTACGGCTTCGATGCCGGTCTGATCCGCGATGTGGCCCTGCAGATCCCGGCCGATACCGAATTGCACCGCGGCCGCGGGCTGATGCTGGGCCTGCTGTCCAAGCGTCTGCCGGTGGCTCCGATCGACCCGCTGGAACGCGGCGGCGTGATCGCCCTGGTCGGCCCGACCGGTGCCGGCAAGACCACCACTATCGCCAAGCTCGCCCAGCGCTTCGCCGCCCAGCACGCCCCGCGCGACGTGGCCCTGGTCACCACCGACACCCAGCGCGTCGGCGGCCGCGAGCAGCTGCACAGCTACGGCCGTCAGCTCGGCATCGCGGTGCACGAGGCCGACAGCGCCGAGAGCCTGCTGGAACTGCTCGAGCGCCTGCGCGACTACAAGCTGGTGCTGATCGACACCGCCGGCATGGGTCAGCGCGACCGCGCCCTGGCCGCACAGCTGAACTGGCTGCGCGCCGCGCACCAGGTCACCTCGCTGCTGGTGCTGCCGGCCAACGCCCATTTTTCCGACCTCGACGAGGTCGTACGCCGCTTCGCCCACGCCAAACCCCAAGGCGTGGTGCTGACCAAACTCGACGAGACCGGCCGCTTCGGCAGCGCCTTGTCGGTGGTGGTTGACCATCAAATGCCCATCACCTGGGTGACTGACGGACAGCGGGTCCCCGACGACCTGCACCGCGCCAATGCCGCCAGTCTCGTTCTTCGCCTTGAAGATTTGCGGCGCGCTGCCGATAAGCCCTGTACTCCGGAGCACAACCATGCAGTCGCGTGAATACGCCAAGCTGACCAACGCCTTCCCCCTGACGGCGACCCGTCCCGAGCCCTTGGGCCCGGTGCGCACCATTGCCGTGACCGGTGGCAAGGGTGGCGTGGGTAAAACCAACATCTCCGCCAACCTGGCCGTGGCCCTCGCCGAGATGGGCAAGCGCACCCTGCTGCTCGACGCCGACCTTGGCCTGGCCAACCTGGACGTGGTCTTGGGCCTGTCGCCCAAGTACACCCTGGCCGACCTGATCGCTGGCCGCTGCACGCTGGATGAAGTGATCATCGAAGGCCCCGGTGGCGTGTTGGTGGTCCCGGCCGCCTCCGGTCGCCGCCACATGGCCGAACTGGCTCCGGCCCAGCACATCGGCCTGGTCAACGTGTTCTCCGAGCTGGAACGCGACCTAGACGTGATGGTCATCGACACCGCCGCCGGCATCACCGACAGCGTGCTGACCTTCTGCCAGGCCGCCCAGGACACCGTGGTGGTGGTCTGCGACGAACCGGCCTCGATCACCGACGCCTACGCGCTGATCAAGGTGCTCTCGCGCGAACGCGGCGTGGACCGTCTGCAGATCATCGCCAACATGGTGCGCGACCCCAACGAAGGCCGCCTGCTGTACGACAAGCTGTCGCGGGTCTGCGAAAAATTCCTCGGCGACGTGTCGCTGAACTACCTCGGCCACGTGCCACAGGACGACTGGTTGCGTTTGTCGGTACAGCGCCAGCAACCGGTCATCAAGGCCTACCCCGCCAGCCCCTCGGCGCTGGCCATCGCAGAAATCGCGCGGCGTACCTCGCGCTGGCAGGCCCCCACCGTGCCACGCGGCAACGTCGAGTTCTTTGTCGAACGCATCATCCAACGGGGGGTCGCCGCATGAGCACCGCTACCGCAACCGCAACGACGGCCACCGCGCAGTACCGTGCAGTGCAACGCAACAACGCCAACGACATCGTCACCCAGCACGCCGATCTGGTGCGCCGCATCGCCCACCATCTGGCCGCGCGCCTGCCGGCGAGCGTGGAAGTGGACGACCTGATCCAGGCCGGCATGATCGGCCTGATCGAAGCCTCGCGCAGTTATGACTCCGAGCAGGGCGCCTCGTTCGAAACCTATGCCTCGATCCGTATCCGCGGCTCGATGATCGACGAGATTCGCAGAGGCGACTGGGTACCGCGTTCGGTGCACCGCCGTGCCCGCGACGCTGCTGCTGCAGTACGCAAGATCGAACAGAACACCGGCCGCGCCGCCGCCGCCACCGAAGTGGCCGCCGCGATGGAAATGCCGCTGCCCGATTACCTGCGTCTGATGGAAGACGCCGCGCGCGGCCAGGTGCTGAGCCTGGAGTCGCGGATCGAAGATCACGGCGAGCTGGACACCACCGCCAAGGGTGGCCCCAACCCGCAGCAGATGATGGAGCGTGGCGAGTTCGGCCGCGAGCTGGGCAAGGCCATCGGCCAGTTGCCCGAGCGCGAGCAGCTGGTGCTGTCGCTGTACTACGAACAGGAATTGAACCTGAAGGAAATCGGCGCCGTGCTCGGTGTCAGCGAATCGCGCGTCTGCCAGATCCACGGCCAGGCCGTGGTGCGTCTGCGCGGCCGCCTCAAGGTCTTCGAACTGGCCGATGCCGGTGTCGAAATTGACGAATGATTTTTTCGCGTATTTTTTAGTGTTAGGAGCTTGATGTGAACAAGAACATGCGGATTTTGATCGTGGACGACTTCTCGACGATGCGACGTATCGTCAAGAATCTGTTGGGCGATCTTGGTTTCACCAATACCGCAGAGGCCGAAGACGGCAACAGCGCATTGGCTGCGTTGCGGGCCGGCCCGTTCGATTTCGTGGTCACCGACTGGAACATGCCCGGCATGACCGGTATCGACCTGCTGCGCAACATCCGCGCCGACGCCAAGCTCAAGCACCTGCCGGTGATGATGGTGACCGCCGAAGCCAAGCGCGAGCAGATCATCGAAGCCGCCCAGTGCGGCGTGAACGGCTACATCATCAAGCCGTTCACCGCGCAGACGCTGGAAGAAAAGCTGGGCAAGGTGTTCGAACGTCTGGCGGCGACCGCCTGATGAACGCCACCGTGGAAACCAATGCCGAACGCGCTGCCTTGATCGACCGCCTGCAAGGCGCGCTCGATGCACTGGAAAGCGGTGACGAAGCCGCATGGAAGCGCGAGGTCGACCACCTCGCCGCCTTGCGCACCCGTCCGATGATGCAGGGCCTGAGCCGGCTCGCACGCGAACTCGGTCAGGCGCTGGGCGAATTGCCCACCGTGCCCGAAGAAGCCGGCGAGCTGGACGATGCGTGTTCGCGCCTGGACCACGTGGTGGAAATGACCGAAAAGGCCAGCCATCGCACGCTGGATCTGGTCGAAGAATGCCGTGAGCTGGCCAACCAGCTGCGCGACGGTGGTCTGAATCAGGACCAGGGCGCGCTGATGGACAAGATGCGCCACAACCTGACCGAACTGTCGCTGGCGCAGAGCTACCAGGACCTGAGCGGGCAGATCATCCGTCGCGTGGCCGGCATCGTGCGGCGCGTGCACGAAGGCTTCGGCGCACTCGGCCTGCCGCCGAAGAGCACCGAGCCGAAGAAAGACGACGGCGGTCTTGCCGGTCCTGCAGTCAAGGGCCTGGACCGTCACGCGGTGTCGCAGGACGACGCCGATGACCTGCTGTCCGGATTGGGGTTGTAACCATGAGTGCTGTTCCAGACGATATTGCTGCCGATTTCATCGTCGAGGCCCAGGAAATCCTGGATCGCCTCGGCGAACAGCTGGTCGCGCTGGAACAGGCACCGGACGAAGCCGACCAGCTCAACGCGGTGTTCCGCGGCTTCCACACGCTCAAGGGCGGCGCCGGCTTTCTGGCGATCAAGCCCATGGTGGAGCTGTGCCACGCCGCTGAAGAAACCCTCGGCATGGCACGCTCCGGCCAGGCGGTGTTGCAGGCGCATCACTTCGATGCCGCGCAGCAGTCGCTGGATTATCTGCAGGCGATGCTGGATGCGATGGGCTCGGGCGAAACCGTGCCGCATGCACCGGCCTCGCTGATTGCGCAGTTCGATGCCAAGAGCGGCCCGCCGGCGGTCAAGGCCGCGCCCAAAGCCGCATTGGCTGCGGTGGCCACACCTGCCCATGACGACGGCCATGCACCGGCACCCGGCGCCAAAGCCGCACCCAAAGCCGCCGCAAAAGGTGCCGAAGCCGAACAGACCGTGCGCGTGGACACCAAGCGCCTGGACGCCATCGTCAACCTGATCGGCGAACTGGTGCTGTCGCGTAATCGTCTCAAGACCCTGCGCACCCGCCTGCGCGACGAAGAACTCGATCGCGCCGTCAGCGTGCTGGATATCGCCACTGCCCGCCTGCAGACCGCGGTCATGCGCACCCGCATGCAGCCGGTCAGCAAGGTGTTCTCGCGCTTCCCCAAGGTGGCCCGCGATGTCGCGCGCACCTTGTCCAAGGAAGTGGAACTGGAACTGATCGGCGCCGAGACGGAACTGGACCGTAACCTGGTCGAAGCCCTGGCCGATCCGCTGGTGCATCTGGTGCGTAACGCGATCGACCACGGCATCGAATCCCCTGCCCTGCGCGAAGCCACCGGCAAGCCGCGCAGTGGTCACGTGCGTCTGTCCGCGCAGCAGGAAGGCGACTACGTCAGCATCGAAATCCAGGACGACGGCGCCGGCATCGACCCCGAGCGCCTGCGCGAAATCGCTCGCAATAAAGGCCTGATCGACGCCGAAGCCGCCGCCCGGCTGAGCACCGACGAATGCCTGCATCTGATCTTCATGCCGGGCTTCTCGACCAAGGCCGAGGTCACCGACATCTCCGGCCGTGGTGTGGGCATGGACGTGGTGCAATCGCGCATCCGCGAACTCAGCGGGCAGATCCAGATCCAGTCCGAACTGGGCCGCGGCAGCCGCTTCATGATCCGCGTGCCGCTGACGTTAGCGATCCTGCCGACCCTGCTGGTGCAGGCCGGCGAAGCCGTCTATGCACTACCGCTGGCCCGCGTGGTCGAAGTGCTGCATGCACCACAGACCTCGCTGGGCTGGTTCGACGGCCGCGCCGTGCTGGACCGCCGCTCGCACACCTTGCCGCTGATCGACCTGCGTCGCTGGCTGGGCGTCCCGGCCGAACAACCGCCGCTGTTGACCGTGGTGCTGCTGCAGGCCGGCGAAACCCGCTTCGGCCTAGTGGTGGACCAGGTCCGCGGCCGCGAGGAAGTGGTGATCAAACCGCTACCGCGCGCCCTGCGCGGCCTGCCCGGCTACGCCGGCGCCACCCTGATCGGCGACGGCCGCATGGCGCTGATCCTGGATGTGGATGGGCTGCGCTCCAGCGATCATTGAGTTTTGGGATTGGGGATTGGGGATTGGGGATTGGGGATGGGAATCGGGAATCGGGAATCGGGAATCGGGAATCGTCAAGACGATCCTGACTGCCTGATCTAACGACAACGGCCGCGTACTGCGGCCGTTGTTGTTTCACTACCTGCATCGCTGCCGATCTATGCCGCTACGCGCGCAGGCATGGGGAGATGGTTTGGCGACGGTCAGGCTGCCGTGGAAGTGAACCTGGAACCGTTATTTACAGCTAATATTTAAGCATCTTAAACCAGCCCGGGTTTAGAAAAACGGGGGAACATGCGAGCCAGCTGGCGCAAGCATCCCAAGCGCGATATCGTCAACTCCAAAACCCGATGTTTTGTTGATAAACGCGATTGCGGCGACGCGCGTGTCGGCGTTGAAGCCCATGAAGCTACGAACGCCGCCGCCATTTCCATTGCTCCAAGCTATGCTCTGGCCATCCGGGTGGACCTTCCGCCAGCCGATACCCATTCTGGTATCGGTATTATCGCCGGGCCTATCTACGGTCAGCATCATTGAAGCCGCCCGCGAGAGGGGACCGCTTTCTTTGTTTGTCCAAAGTGTCATGAATTTCGACAGGTCCTTCACCGTCGAAAAAAGGCCGCCTGCCGGCGCAAGCGCACCAAATTCCCAGGGTTGAGCCGAGTGGAAGTCCGCATCGTAACCCCAAATTTCCCGGTGCTGCATCTCCGTTGATAGAGTAAGCGTAGTCTCGTCCATACGAAGCGGTTCAAGAATGCGAGCTCGCAAGAGGTCAACATACGTTTTGCCAAGGCGCTGTGACAACGCGTAACCCAATAACGCATAGTCAAAATTCGAGTATTCAAAACTCGACCCCGGTAAGCGCGTGAGATGGACACGACCTAAATCAGCACAAAGATCCCTCTCGGTGTAGCCGGCGTAGGGGTTATCTTGACTGAGGCCGGTGCGACTGGATGGCCGAAGTGGTAGCCCACTCGTATGAGTGGCTAAATCGAGAAGCGTGATCTCATTCCCGTCGAAGGTGGCGGGAGGAACTGCAATGTACATTGATAGTGGATCGACGAGATTCACTTCACCCCGCTGAACACAATCAGCAAGTAATAGTGCCGTGAATATCTTGGTTAGCGAGGCGATCTGAAATACTGACCGATCATTCGGCTGTTGGAGTTTACCTAGGCCAACCGTTCCGTAGTGGAAGGTCTTCAATTCGCCTGCGCGTACCACCCCCAGTACGGCCCCGGTGCCCTGCTTTTCCTCGGCTACGCGACGGCGAAGGGCCGAGGACACGCTATCAGCTTCAATTCCGGGTTTGGCAAAGCTACGCATCGGCAGGGCCATGGATAATGCCGCAGCCAAAACAGTGCGGCGTTTAATGGAGGCGACCATTTTTACTCCTCACTCCAACATCAGCGTTTGAGCCATGCAGAGGTTATCACCCTATTTGGACGGATGCTTCCTGTCCGCATACGCGACGTTGTATGGTGTCTCCACCTCGCAAGACAGAAATCTCTCGCCGGTTTGGTGATACGGCTAAGCGTCGGGAATCGCTTTAGCTGCTTCGAAACCAGCCTTTCCGCATTCCACCAATCCCGGCCATTCAACAATGGCAGCTATTTGTCGAATAACGGGTCCAAACCTCAGGGTCAGTTTGACTTCCTTAAGTGAATCTGACCCCGTTCTTTTGAAGTGACCCTGGAACCGTTATTTCAGGTCAATCGCAAGGGGGCTGGCAGCCGCAGCATCATCGCCGTACGCTGCGCGCCTTGGCCGGCACCTCCACCGGAGGCAACACCTCCATCAACAGCTGCCCTGCGCTGGCGGTGATGCGTAGCTTGGTGCCGATGGCAAAGCCCAATTGCTCCAGCCACAAGCCGCTGAGGCGGACGTGGGGCACGTGCTGGTCGCCGGCGTGGTCGTGGGCGCCGGGGTAGTGGGTGTAGCTGACGGTGCATTGGCGCGGGCGGCGGGCTCGGCGGGGTGCGCGCAGCGTGCCGGGGCCTTGCGGGAAGGCGTCCGGGTCGGGTGGCAGCATCGGTGGCAGCTTGGTGCGGTCGGGTTCCACAACGACCCACTGCACCCGCTTGGGCGGCGTGGGGCGCGCAGGCGTGCGGGTGGGCCGCGTGCTGGCAGATGTGGTGGGTGGGCGGTGGCGTGTCATGGCGCCTCCGATTGGCGGCGGGTAGCGCTGGGTGCAGCGACGCACTGCTGCAACGCCACGTCGATGCGTGCAGAAAGGCTATGCAAGGCCTGCGACAACACGCCGGGCTGGTTGAGCAACTGCTGCGCAAGATCGTCGCTGGCCTGCTCAACGGCCGCGCGTGCGGCCAGCCGGCGCAGCACTTCGCCTACCTCGCTCAGCAAGCTGTGGGCGGAAGCTGGCAACAGATAACCCGGCACCGAAGCCGGCATGGATGGTGCGGTAGACATGGCAACGCCCTCCTGGAACAACCCAAGAACCGCCGCCAACGGCGACGGGATGTCGGGAGGTTCGAAACCGCACGTAGCCGGCGGGCATATTCCCCTTGCGGGTGTTGTATTAGCCGCCCTCCCGACGCAGGCATTGCGTCGGCTTGTACCTGCAGGATGCAGGCACAAAAAACCCACCGGTTTGACGGAGGTGGGTACCGCTACGTGAGGAGTTTCGACGCTCCTTGGACCTAGCTTGCAAGTACACCGTCTGGCGTGTCAACACACGCTGGCGGGTCTCGCGCGGCTGTGTGCGCCGCTGGCGCAGTTCCATAAGAGCCACGCAAGCCGAACGCCGTCGCCTGATAAGTGCACCTGACCCTATCACGGTAATTTCCACGCTGGCTAGAACGCTTGCGCACACTGCCCGACGCAGTACGCGAGCAGATGACGCTGGTGGCGTAAAAAAATGTGGGGTACCTAAGAACCTGACCCCATTATTCCCAGCTTGAACGAAGGCTTTTTCCACTTTGTTTGGAAACAGCCCTCTATCGCATTTTAGTATGACGTATATGAAAGCCCAACCTCCACCATAATATCATTAAATTCCCCGCATGCCCTGAGGTATCTACTAGCCTCATAGTCTAGAAATTGTATCGACATCATGTTCAAGCGTATTAACGAGAAATCAGTAAAGTTAATTAGGGTTCTCATGTAATCAAGCCTAATTTTTTGGCTGAATCCATTTGAATCACTGAGGTGATCGACAATGAACTTAGCGCATGTGTAAAAAGTCCTAACCGATCCAAATATTTGATCTTGTTCATCGCACGTTTTCAAAAAAGTGGCAATTTCTTCATCACTTGAAGAATTGCTCCTTAAGCGACTTATCTCGTCTTCAATCGCCACTACCGCTTCAGCACTAAATACTGATTTTTCAGCAACATCATCGCATGAGTTTATTTTGAATCTTTGAAATTTCGCCGATTGCACTTCAATCATCTTGAAAAACTTGTTCTCAAAAGATTTCAAATCCTCACTTTTTCTTGATTGATAAAGCTCATCCCGAAACGCCTTATTAGATTCGTTTTGTAACCCTAAAGACCTAACAATCAGAAGTAACGATATAAAACTAAGTATGGGATTTAAGGTTCCACCAATATAATCTCCAAATTGACCCCAAACCTCTGCTTTAGGGGAAATGTCACTCAAATGAAAGTTGATTGTATATGCACCCAGCACTGCAGCAACGGCTAAAGCCGCAATAAGGATTCGCCTGTCAATCATTGAAGTATCCAATTACTATATATTTAATTATTCTCCTATCCTTCAATCTAACAGGATTTAGTCTCAACCTAATAACCCTCCATTTCTCCTCGGGAATTCCATTGTTATAGTTCAGATTCTCTGAGAATATCTTTTTGGCCTCCATTCTTATTTCCGCATAAGCACTTGAAAATCCGAACGCATAGGTTTCAGCGGATTCCTCCGGCTTTAGTCGGCCGTTCCCGGTGTTTATGTTAAGCCTAGTTATTGCAGCCCTTATCTCAACTTCTTCATCTGTTGGCTCTGCCTGTAACACCAATGCAGTTTCTTTTGTGAAACTTCCGATCTCAATTTTTTCAGATCTAGTTTTTCTGTAATTTAGCTTGACGTCAAAGCCAAATTTGACAGGGACTTCATGGATATTTTCCATGCAAGAGGTTCTTAAGTTCTTTATTAGATCTTCAGTCACATTACCCAATTTTTCCAGGTGATGTTGTGACTTCTCTGACAAGTCGCTATTTATTTCATAAAGCGACTCACCAATAAAATAATTCATCAGCTCGACAAAATTCTCTCGGCCAAGCTTTCTTAGTTCTTTTTTCAAATCTGAATCATGGAACTCCAAACTAAAAATCTGTCCATAAGAGCCTTTGAAACTTTGCTTAAGCTTGGTACGCACCGCACTACCATGATGCAACCTTTGAGGAACTTTTTTCGTTAGAAGTGTCTCGCCAATTTTTCTCGTAGCATCCGAAATGCCCTGCAACGTATCTAAGCCTGACTTCATGTCTACCGACTCATCCGGCGATGAAATGACGGCATCAAAATTCATCGACGCAACTTTATTTTCAATTTCCACTATTTTTCCTTTTTGCGTAGCACTTATAAATTATTTATTCTTCTTTGACAGCTCGAGAGTTGAAGGTCCTTCTGGAGGGTCCGAACCTGTCATGCCTTGCAACACGCTTAGCTCCACGTGCTACTGTTTTTATTACTTGCATTGTACAAAGGTGCGGCTGTCTTCCCTGGTCTATGCTGCCGTCGGCGCCATCCCCCTATATTGTGCAGCGTTGGCATAAGGCTTCGCCCACGTCCTTCTCGAAGCGATTCCAGTCGCCGACGACTACGCTTATTAATGTTGAGCAAAATTGATAGCTTGTGTTGCAGGCACATTCCGACAAACGAAGCGAGCCCAGCAAGGCAGCGAACCTCTAGCATCGTCGATGTCATAGGTGCAATTACCGTGTTGATGCCTTTAATCAGGCCTCGCAAGATTGAGCCGCTTTGATGCGACGGCAGCAACAGCACGCAATTCCGGATGCCAAAAAGGTTGCCGATTTTCACACCCGGACCAAACGGCCATGCTAATAAGTACGCAGAAGGAAGCACTTTATTACCCCGTTTGCTTTCCATGCATGAAGATTTCCAGTTTGGACAATACCGAGATGTAGCAGTCTTGTCTGTGGGGAATCCGACATTTTGTGCCAGCGGTGTCATGCCCGACATCGCCCACGCACATAGCGTCAAAAAGAAGGCGCATCCAGCACGAGCACTTTTCAGTAGGGCTGTGCCTTGCCGGCATCTACCCGATCAGCATGAAGCTAATGGTGTGCAGTGGGCGCCGCAGCGTGCGGGCATGGCGCTGGCTTGGCTGGTAGGTATGTTGACGTTTGGTACGGCGCTGCGACAAGGCATCAAGGCAATGGGTGGTGCGCTGCCGTGGCAGACGCCGATTGTGTCGGCCTCGGGCTGGCTATGATCGCGGCGGCGATGATCCTGCGCCTTGAGCACGCGCGAGGGCTTCCGCCGCGTGCAATTGGCAAGCTGGCATTCGGCGAGATACTGCAAGCGCTTTCGCCGAAGTATTTACGTGCGGCCACGTTTGGCTACTTCAGCCATTATGTGGGAGCTGTACGCGATGTGGACACTGACCCCCGCTGTTGATTGCGCGCGCAGGGTTGAAATAACAGTTCCAGGTCACTTCCACTACAGCCCGGCCGTCGCCGAACCATCGCGCCCACACCGCCACGCGGCAGGTATGGGCGCGACACACTGGGACCTAGAACTTGTAGGTCAGCCCTAGGTACGCCAGCCGGCCTGCGTATCCGCCGGTATAGAAGCGGGCGCGGGTGTCCTCGCCCAGGTGCGAGCGGGACTCCTGCTTGGTCAGGTTCAGCACCGAGGCGGTGAGGCTGAGCGCCGGGGTGATGTTGTACGCGGCGTTCAGATCGATCTGGTAGTACGGCTCCTCAAAGACGTTCAACCCGTTGACCAGGCCTTGCACCAGCTCGCCGCGACGGTTGTACGAGGCGCGCAGCAGCAGGCTGTCGGTCTCGTAGAACACGGTGAGGTTGGTCTGGTTTCTGGCGCTGCCCGGCATGGAGGTCTTGCCGGCCTCGGTGCCGTCTTCCAGCCGCACCGCCGCCTTGCTGGCATCGTTGTAGGTGTAGTTGAACTGCACACCAAGGCCGGACGGCAGCGTGTGCTGCGCGTACAGCTCCACACCCTGCGACACCGCGTCCTGGCCGCCGGCCTGGGTGCTGTAGTTCTGCACGGTGACCGGTTGCCCGTCGACCATCATGTTGACGTCGCTGATCACGTCGACCGCGAAGTTCTCCACGTTCTTGCGGAACAGTCCCACACCTGCCACCGAACCCGGCTGGAAATACCATTCCAGCCCCAGGTCGAACTGGTTGGCCTTGTACGGCTCCAGGTTCTTGTTGCTGCCCGAGCCGTACCAGCCCTGCTCGCTGGCACCGCCGGTCAGGCGCCGGTCGGCCACGTACTCGGGACTGTAAAACTCCAGGCTGCCAGGCGCGGCGATGTCGTTGTAGCTGGGACGTGCGATCACCTTTGCTGCTGCCGCGCGCAGCAGCAGGTTCTCGGTCAGGTCGTAGGCCAGGTTGAAACTCGGCAGCACGTCGGTGTAGTTGCGGTCCAGCCCGCTGACTACGAACGACTCGGTGCGTTGCACGCTGTCGGACAAACGCCAGTAGCCTTCGGTGCCGCAATAGGTGTCGGCCGGCGCGCCGCTGGGCATGGCGGCGCCCTGCTGGCAGGCCAGCGGATTGCCGTCGGCGCCATCGAAGAAGTAGTCGTTGTAGGCGGTCACCTTGTCGGTGGAATCGGCACGCTGGCCGGTGCGCGCCAGCCGCAGGCCGACGTTGCCACGCAGCCGCTCGGTGTGGAAGTTGAGTTGCAGGTAGGTGGAATAGATCTCCTCGTCGACGTTGTAGACGAAGTTGTCTTCGCTGCGGGTCTGCATCGCGCCGTAGGTCTGGTTCAAGTAGCCGATGTAGCCCGGGAAGTTGATCGCCGGGAACGCGCTGGCATTGACGCCACCGGCCAGGTTGTCCTGCGCGAACAGCAGGCCCGGCGAGAACTGGGTGGCGATGGCATTGCAGCGCCCGTTCCAGTAGCGGTTGTCGTAGTCACCCGGGGCGGTGCCTGGGCACACCCAGTAGTTGTTGCCGGTACTGCGGTGGATGCCGCCGTCGCGACGCTTGATGCCGAACTGCAGCGAGTCGAAGACCTCGCCGTCGAAATGCCAGGTGGTATCGATCTGCGCGTACTGCTGCTGGTTGGTGTTGCGGGTCCAGGACGAGCCGGTCGAGCCCAGGTCGACCTGCAGGATGCCGTCGCGCAGGTTCTGCATCAGCTCCGGCGAGAACGTCATGCTCGGCGTGCCGGTCAGGTCCCAGGCGCTGGCGAAGTTGGCGTTGGTCCAGCTGCCGTCGGCGTTCTGCAGGCGCGGCTTGATCGGCAGGGAAAACTGCAGCTCCGGCCCGCCCTTGGCCCAGGTGCGGCCGGCCTTGAACGCCACGTCCACCTGCTCGCCACGCCATTCGCCGCCCAGGTCCACCGTCTGCGACTGCGATTTCTCGATGTTGTAGCTGCCGGTAATCTGCGGCGTCGGCACCGTGCAGTCGTCCGAGCCCCAGCCGCCCGGCGGCAGGCCGGCCGCAGCGGCCTGCGCCTCGCTGCAATAGTAGGTCTTGCCCGGGCGCAGGCTGTAGGCGGCGCCAGTGACGATGGTGCCGCTGGGATCGAACTGCAGCCGGTCGAGCAGACGCCCGCCACGCCAGTTGCCGTCGCCGTTGTAACGGGCAATGTTCCACTCGGGAATCTTGATGGTATTGGTTTGCGAGTCCTGCGACAGGTCGAAGCGGAAGTAGTTCGCGGTCAGCGTCAGGTCGTCGGTCGGCTTGAACTGCAAGGTCAGTTGCCCACCCTTGCGCTCGCGTTCCTCGCGTTTGGCGCCCAGGCTGACCGCGGTCGGCATCATGAAACCGGTGGAGTAATTGCCGTCCTGGGTCCAGAAACCGGTACCGCCCCACCAGTTGGCATTGAAGTCCGAGGGATTTCCGTTCACGTCGACCGCCGGGCCGACTTCGTCGCGCCCGTACCATTGCCAGCTCTCGGTACTGGCATCGAGCGTCCGTGCGGTGCGCTTCTGCTGCGTGTAGCCAACGAAGACACCGAAGCGGTTGTCCTTGTCGTGCCACGCGTACGAGCCGGAGAACTGGCCGTCGGTCTTCCTGCTGGTATCGGACCAGGTGCCCTCGGCGGAGACGAAGCCGGAGTTTGGCTCCAGTTCCAGCGGGCGCCGCGTCTGCAGGATCACCGTGCCGCCGATGCCGCCTTCGTCGATGCGCGCTTCCGGGGTCTTGTACAACTCCGCGCTGCCCAGCAGGTTCGACGGCAGCAGCGTGTAGTTGAACGAGCGCGTCGGGTCGCCGTTGGACTCGGCGGTGGCGATGTAGTTGCCGTTCAATTCGGTCAGCACCAGCTCCGAGGACAGGCCGCGCACACTGACGTTCTTGCCCTCGCCGCCGTCGCGGCTGATGACCACGCCGGGCACGCGCTGCAGCGCATCGGCCACGTTCTTGTCGGGGAACTTGCCCACGTCCTCGGCGGTGATCACATCGACCACGGCGTTGGCGTTGCGCTTCTGCTCCAGGCTTTTTTCGATCGCGTAGCGGTAGCCGGTCACCGTCACCGCGTCCAGGTCCGTGGCCTGCACCTCGGCCTGGCCCGTGGGCGCCGGCGTGCCGTCGGCCTGCTGGGCGGCGGCGGTAGAGACGGCGCTCGCGAACAAGGCAATGGCGATACCGGCGGACAGCGTGCTGCGATGGCGTGCGAATGGCATGCAGTTCATTTCGATCGTGCTCTCCCAAAGGTGATTGGCTGCGGCGGATGTCTGTCGATCCAACGATCGGCTAGGAACGCTGCGCGAAGTGACACAAAAACTATCCGGCGCCGCTGCGGCAACCCGCCCCCTCCTCTTGCGCCCGCTTCCCCATGCAGATGCCATTAGATCGTTCTAATGGCGTGGAAAGCTAAGTAGCACAGCCCATGCGGCAGCGCATTCTGCCGCGCAACAGACCAGCGGCGTTGCAAGCCGTCCACGATGGGCGGCCGGCCGGCCACGCTTGCACACGGCACGGTAGGGCCTGCTGCGTCGCCGGCTGCAGCAGCGTGATTGCTGCAAGCAACACACCCTTGCCCGCAACCGGACGCAAGCGGTTTGCCGAAGCGCCAGCACACACCCTATTTGAAACCGAGCTCAGCAATAGACTGGATCGACGTGAGGGCATCGCCCACCACACGCCGCTTGGCGGCCATCGCCAACGCGACCGCCACACCGAACATGCGCGCGCTTGTTGCCTGGGTACACGCGCAAGGGCGGCGGGGCCTGCTGCAGCATTGATGACACGCATTGGTCGGAAGCGCATGCGCCGATGACCTGTCAACCATGCATCGACGCCAGAGTGGAAGCGGCCCATGCCGCAAAACGACAACTTTCTGGCGCTCTCAACCATCTGGCTCTATCAAGTCCGCCGCGCCTGGGCCGATACCGCTTGCATAGACAGATTGAGCATCATCGGACTGGTGCTGGCGATCGTGGCGATCGAAGGCGACTACGTCAGCATCGAAATCCAGGACGACGGCGCCGGCATCGACCCCGAGCGCCTGCGCGAAATCGCCCGCAACAAGGGCCTGATCGACGCCGAAGCCGCCGCCCGGCTGAGCACCGACGAATGCCTGCATCTGATCTTCATGCCGGGCTTTTCGACCAAGGCCGAAGTCACCGACATCTCCGGCCGTGGCGTGGGCATGGACGTAGTGCAATCGCGCATCCGCGAACTCAGCGGGCAGATCCAGATCCAGTCCGAACTGGGCCGCGGCAGCCGCTTCATGATCCGCGTGCCGCTGACCCTGGCGATCCTGCTGGTGCAGGCCGGCGAAGCGGTCTATGCACTACCGCTGGCCCGCGTGGTGGAGGTGCTGCACGCCCCGCAGACCTCGCTGGGCTGGTTCGACGACCGCGCCGTCCTGGACCGTCGCTCGCACACCCTGCCACTGATCGATCTGCGCCGCTGGCTGGGCGTGCCCGCCGAGCAACCGCCGCTGCTGACCGTGGTGCTGCTGCAGGCCGGCGAAACCCGCTTCGGCCTGGTGGTGGATCAGGTCCGCGGCCGCGAGGAAGTGGTGATCAAACCACTACCGCGCGCCCTGCGCGGCCTACCCGGCTATGCCGGTGCCACCCTGATCGGCGACGGCCGCATGGCGCTGATCCTGGATGTGGACGGATTGCGCTCCAGCGATCATTGATTTTGGGGATTCGGGATTCGGGAATCGGGAATCGGGAATCGGGAATCGGCATTACGATCCTGGTCGCATGATGTTGATGACAACGGCTGCGTATTGCGGCCTTTGTCGTTTCCACGCGTCGCCTCGCCGAGAACCTAGGCCGCCACACGCGGCTGCACGTTGCGCTCGATCTCGCTGCGGTTGGGCAAGGTCTTGAGTTCATACGTGGCCTGCAGCGCGAGCCAGGACGCCGCATCGCCACCGAAGTGGCGTGCAAGCCGCGCTGCGGTATCGGCGCTGATGGCACGCTCGCCATGCACGATGCTGTGGATGCGCGTTGCCGGTACATCCAGCGCCCGCGCCAGGCCGTTGATGGTCAGCCCCAGCGGCAGCATGAAATCTTCCCGCAGGATTTCGCCAGGATGGATGGCGCGCAGTTTGTTGGTGAGTCGCATGGCAACACCTCAGTGGTAATCGACAATCTCAACGTGCTCGGGGCCGGCGTCAGTCCAGACAAAGCACACACGCCATTGGTCATTGATGCGGATGCTGTGCTGACCTGCACGCGTACCCGCCAACAGCTCAAGCCGATTGCCCGGCGGGCTGCGCAAGAACTCCAGCGTCTGCGCCGAATCCAGCAATTGCAGCTTCCGTTCGGCCGCTGCCTGCATGGACCGGAATTGCCGCGGGCTAGCGCCTTCGAACAAGGCGCGTGTGTGCTTGCATCGAAACGACTGGATCATCCTGATCACCCTCATTACGTCAGACGGAATATATTACGCATCGCGTAATAACGCAAGGGTGATCCATACCCTCACCCCAATCCTCGCGCCCCGGCCCGGCCCGCGCTTACGGCGCGGTCGCTTCGAGGCACGCGCGCCAATGGAGCGCAAATCGTGCCTTCTCGCCCGACGGGAGATGGGCTTCAAGCAACTTCTTCATCACCGCGTTCATGCCTTTTCGAAGTCACAGCAACAACGTACTGAGGCGGTAGCGTGGCCGGGGATTGGCGGAGAGCGGCACGAGGATGTGCCGCGCGGCGAGTCAGACAGGATGTCTGACCGAGCCGAGGAGCCGATCCCCGGCCGGGCTGCCGCCGCTTACCGAAGCCGGCGACTAGCAGGCGAGGGCCTGGTCGTACCCTGAAAAACCGTACCCTCACCCCAACCCCCGCTCCGCGCCCCGGCCCGCGCTTGCGGCGCGGGCGCTCCAAGGCACGCGCGCCCATGGCGCGCAAGCTGTGCCTTCTCGACCCGGCGGGAGAGGGGCTTTAAGCCAGCAGGAAATGGGCCTTCAGCCCAAAACGACAACTTTCTGGCGCTTCAACCAAGCGCGCCTATCAAGTCCGCCGCGCCTGGGCCGATACCGCTTGCATGGACAGACTCAGCATTATCGGACTGCTGCTCGCGATCGTGGCGATCGTGGGCGGTAGCGTGTTGAAAGGCGCCGGGATTTCGTCGCTGTGGTCGCCGGCTGCCTTCCTGATCGTGATCGTCGGCACCGTGGCGGCGATTTTGCTGCACACCTCCCCGGCAGTTTTCCGGCGCGCCTTCAAGATCCTGCGCTGGGTGATCCAGCCGCCCGCCAGCGACCGCCCGCAGCTGCTGGCGCGCATCGTCGAATGGAGCAACATCGCCCGCCGCCAGGGCTTGCTGGGCCTGGAAGACCAGCTCCCGCGCCAGGACGACGCGTTTCTGCGCAAAGGCTTGCAGATGCTGGTCGATGGCGTGGAGCCCGAATCCATGCGGCATATGCTCGAGATCGAAGTGGACAACCAGGAGCGTCAGGATCTTGCCGCCGCCAAGGTGTTCGAAGGCATGGGCATCTACGCACCCACGCTGGGCATCATCGGCGCGGTGCTGGGCCTGATGGCGGTGATGAAGAATCTGGCCGACCCGGCCATGCTCGGGCACGGCATCGCGGCTGCGTTCACCGCCACCATCTATGGCATCGCCTCGGCCAATCTGCTGTTTCTCCCGGTCGCCGCCAAGCTCAAGAGCGTCATCCATTGCAGCACCAACGAGCGCGAAATGGCGATCGAAGGGCTGATTGCGATCGCCCAGGGCGAGAACCCGCGCAACATCGAATCGAAATTGGCCGGATACTTGCATTAAGCCCGTCATGGCCCGCCGTCGCAAACATCACGAAGAACATGGCAACCACGAAGCGTGGGCGATTCCGTATGCCGATCTGATGACGCTGCTGCTGGCGTTCTTCGTAGTGATGTACGCCATCTCCTCGCTCAACGAGGGCAAGTACAAGGTCATGGCGCAGGCGCTGACCACTGCGTTCGGTGGCTCGTCCAATGCGGCCAGCCCGGTGCAGATCGGCAAGACCCAGACCTTGGGCGCCGATTACGACCGCCCCTCGGTGATCAAGGCCGGCGCACCGATGGCCGCCTCCAACGGCCCCACCGACCCCACCCTGCTGCCATCGATGGCCGCGCAGATGCGCATGCCGGTGTCGCTGCGCAACCAGGCGCAACTGGCGCGTGCACAGCGGCAGATGGACGCGGTGGCCGCGCAGCTGAGCAAGACGCTGGCGCCGCTGATCGACAAGAAACTCATCACCATCCGCCGCAACGATCTGTGGATCGAAGTGGAGATCAACAGCGACATTTTGTTCGGCACCGGCTCGGCGGCATTGGCCGGCACCGCCCGCGACACGCTGTCCACCCTTGCCTCGGTGCTGCGCGATGCGCCCAACGGCGTGCGCGTGGAGGGCTATACCGATAACCAGCCAATCGCCACCGCGCAGTTTCCCTCCAACTGGGAACTCTCGGCCGCGCGTGCCGCCAGCGTGGTGCACCTGTTTGCCGACGACGGTGTCGCCCCGCAGCGATTGGCGATGGTGGGCTATGGAGAATTCCGCGCACGTGCCGATAACAGCACTGAGGCGGGACGGAATGCGAACCGGCGCGTGGTGTTGATCATCCTCGCTGATTCGGCTGGCTCACTCGCACCCGATCCGCCATCGCAGATGCATGCGACCGCCGCCGGGGCGCCGAAGCTTCCCAAGTCTGACGGCGGCCAAACGGCCGTCACCACCGAAAGCGGCACAAGTTCCGTCCCCGCCGTAATTCAAGGAGTGCAGTGAGATGCGTATCTGGGCAATCGCCAACCAAAAGGGCGGCGTGGGCAAGACCACCACGACGCTGGCACTGGGTCGCGGCCTGGCCGCGCTCGGCCACCGGGTGCTGTTGGTCGATCTCGATCCGCACTCCTCGCTCACCCGCGCGTTCGGCGTGGCGGTGGACCCGCCGCCGCGCGGGGTACTGGACCTGTTCGGCACCCCGCCGAGCGATCTGGCCAGCCTGTTGCACGAAAGCAGCATCCCCGGCCTGTCCTATGTGTGCGCACAAGCGGCACTGGCCACGCTGGAACGTCGCAGCGCCAATCAGCCCGGTCTGGGCCTGGCCCTGCAGAACGCCATGACCCGCCACGCCGGCCAACACGACTACATCCTGCTGGACTGCCCGCCGACCCTTGGCCTGCTGATGATCAATGCCCTGGCCGCCTGCGACCGCGTGGTGGTGCCGACCCAGGCCGAGCCGCTCGCCCTGCATGGCCTGGCCAGCATGGTGCGCACCGCCGACATGGTGCAGCGCTCGCGTCGCCGTCCGTTGCCGGTGTCGATCCTGCCGACCCTGTTCGACCGCCGCACCCGCGCCGGCACCGAAACCCTCAAGGAAATGCAGGCCACCTATGGCGCCGTGGTCTGGGAAGACGCGGTGCCGGTGGATACCCGTATCTGTAACGCTGCGGCGCTGACCGTTCCCGCCACCGGCGGCGACTATCAGGGCCGTGGCCTGTCTGCTTATCGCCGCGCGCTGGAATGGGTGCTGGCCGATGACGCGATGCCCATGGAGCAAGCCGCATGAGCAACCACACCGCCAACGGTGAGCTCGACGATTATCTGGAAGGCCTGCTGCACGATGCCGGCGTGGAGATCCCCGCTGCCGTCACTGCCGCTGCTGTCACCGCTGCGGTGGCGACTGCCGACATCGCCGCGGCACCGGCGCTTGCCGACACCGACGCAGACCTCGCGCTGGCAGAGCCACCCGTGCAGGCTGTCGCTGTGCCGGAAACAATCGCCCCCGTGCTCAGCGCCGAAGCGATTGCCGCCGATTTCCTGGCCGAAATGGACGCCGACCCCGCCTTCGGTCCACCGGTCGTCGCCGCGCCGAGCGCTGCAGACATCGCCGCCGATTTCCTCGCCGAAATGGATGCCGACCCGGCCTTCGGCCCGCCGGTCGTCGCCGCGCCGAGCGCTGCAGACATCGCCGCCGATTTCCTCGCCGAAATGGATGCCGACCCGGCCTTCGGACCGCCAGTCGTTGCCGCGCCGAGCGCTGCAGACATCGCCGCCGATTTCCTGGCCGAGATGGATGCCGACCCCGCCTTCGCCACCGCCGCGCCCAGCCCGTTCATGAGCACGGCCGATCTGATGGCCGAAATGGACGCAGACCCGGCCTTCGGTACCGCCGCCTCCAGTGCCGATCTGCTGGCTGCCGATCTGTTGTCGGAGATGGATGCGGACCCGGCCTTCGGTCTTGCCGCACCAGCCGCGCCGGCACCGGCGCGCCCGGCGCAAGCACCGATCGCGCCGCACCGCGCGCCACCGCCATCGATCTATCCGCAAGGCCTTGAGGCGCTGCTGGCGCCCGGCCAGGCCGAGCGCATCCATGCCGAACGGCGCGCGGCCGAACGCAGTACGCGTTGGCTGCGCCTGCGCTGCGGCGAACAGACGTATGCACTCGAATTGCTCAAGGTGCAGGAAGTGGTCTTGCCGGTACCGCTGCTGCCATTGCGCGGCACCCCCAGCGCGATGCTCGGCATCATGAATCTGCGTGGCCAGGTGGTACCGGTGATGGATCTGGGTATCCATCTCGGAGCATCGGCGGTGGACATGGATCTGCACACCCGCGTGGTGGTGCTGGAAGAAAACGGCGAAACCATGGGTCTGCGCGTGTCGGCGGTGGAAGACGTCACCAGCCTCACCGATCAGCAGATCGAGCCACCGGACAACGCACGCCTGTGCCGCATCTCGAACAACCTGTTCCGCGGCGTCGCGCGCCTGGGTCATCAGCCGATGATCCTGCTCGATGCCAGCCATCTGCTGCATTGATGCGCCGCATAGCTGACGCGCGCATGCACGCGCAGCGATTCAACGTTAAAGCTTTCCCGCCCCCCGCCGTTAGTACGCATAGAACCGTCCGTTCGGAGCAACGATGAGCACAGTGACATTGGGTGAGGATCTCGGCATCGAGACCAGCACCGACCTCAAGCAAAAGCTAGCCGCAGTCCTCGCGGAGGATGGCGATCTGGTGCTTGACGCCGGTGAAGTCCGCCGCATCCACACCGCCAGCGTGCAGTTGCTCTGCGCCTTCGTGCAGGCCCGCCGCCAGGCCGGGTTGAACACCGAGTTCGATGGCTGCAACGACACTTTTAGAGATGCGGCCCGTCTGCTCGGCGTCACCGACGCGCTCGGACTTTCCGCATCCAATGACAACCTGAAATCTGTGGAGAACGCCGCATGAGCGCACGTATCTTGGTGGTGGACGATTCGGCGTCAATGCGCCAGATGGTCTCTTTCGCCCTCACCTCTGCCGGCTTTGCCGTCGAAGAAGCCGAAGACGGCGCCGTTGCGCTGGGCCGCGCGAAGGGCCAGCGCTTCAACGCGGTGGTCACCGACGTGAACATGCCCAACATGGACGGCATTTCGCTGATTCGCGAACTGCGCCAACTGCCGGACTACAAGTTCACCCCGATGCTGATGCTCACCACCGAATCGGCGGCCGACAAGAAATCCGAAGGCAAAGCTGCCGGTGCCACCGGCTGGCTGGTCAAGCCGTTCAATCCAGAACAGCTGATCGCCACCGTCCAGAAAGTTCTGGGTTAATTCTCTCTCGCTTCACCATCGGATTTCGCACCCATGAGCATGGACCTGCAACGTTTCCACGCCACCTTTTTCGAGGAAAGCCGTGAAGGGCTCGACGCGATGGAGGCCGGGCTGCTGTCCCTTGAAGAGGGCAACCGCGACCCGGAAATCATCAACTCGGTGTTCCGCGCTGCGCACTCGATCAAGGGTGGCGCTGCCACTTTCGGTTTCGAGGCCGTCGCCGGCCTGACCCACGTGCTGGAGACGCTGCTGGACGAACTGCGCTCCAACAAGCGCCAGCTCGCCCCCAATGCGGTCGATGCCATGCTCGGCTCGGTCGACGTACTGCGCGCCCTGCTGCGCGAAGCCGAACACGGCACCCCGGCCGACCCGGCTGCGGTCAAGGCCGTGCACACCCGCTTGAACGCGGTGCTGGCTGGCGAAGCACCGGTAGCTGCAGTCGTTGCCAAGCCGAAGGAAGAAGAACCCGAAGCCTGGCACATCGGCTTTACCCCGGCGCCGTCGCTGTTCATGAGCGGCAACGATCCGCTGCGCATCATCCGCGAGCTCGAGCACCTGGGCCCGCTGCAGATTGCCGCCCGTCTGGAGCGCATGCCGGGCTTTGAAAACATCGATCCGCTGGAAGCCTATCTGGCTTGGGATCTGGGCCTGATCGGCAAGATTCCGCGCAGCAAGATCGAAGACACCTTTGCCTGGGTGGTGGACGATTGCGAGCTGGACATCCGCCCGATGGCCGTGCCCGGCCCGCCGCCTAGCCTGGCGGTGGACGCGGCCGACACTGCCGCCGTCGCGGTTGCAGCAACCGCCGCTGCAGAACCTGCGGCCGCCGTTGCCACGCCTGCCAAGGCCGCCGCTGCCGAAGCCGAAAGCTCCATCCGCGTCAGCGTCGACAAGGTCGATGCCCTGATCAACCTGGTCGGCGAACTGGTCATTACACAGGCCATGCTCAAGCAGGTCTCCACCGGCCTGGACCCGGCGCATGCCGAACAGTTGTTTGCCGGTCTGGATCTGCTCGAACGCAACACCCGCGATCTGCAGGAAGCGGTCATCGGCGTGCGCATGCTGCCCGTCGATGCGGTGTTCCGCCGCTTCCCGCGTCTGGTGCGCGACCTCTCCAGCCGCCTCGGCAAGCAGGTGCGTCTGCGCACGATTGGCGAAAGCACGGAACTGGACAAGGGCTTGATCGAAAAGATTGCCGATCCGTTGGTGCACCTGGTGCGCAACTCGATCGACCATGGTCTGGAAATGCCCGATGCGCGCCGCGCCTCCGGCAAGGACGAGACCGGCACCATCACCCTGGCTGCATCGCACCAGGGCGGTCACATCGTGATCGAAGTCAGCGACGACGGCCGTGGCCTCAATCGCGCCAAGATCCTGGAAAAAGCGGCCGAACGCGGCATTGCCGTGCCGGACAACCCGACCGATGCGCAGGTGTGGGATCTGATCTTCGCACCGGGCTTCTCCACCGCTGACGCAGTCACCGATCTGTCCGGTCGTGGCGTGGGCATGGACGTGGTCCGCCGCAACATCCAGGGCCTGGGTGGCGAAGTGCAGCTGGAAAGCAGCGCCGGCAGCGGTACCCGCGTGCTGATCCGTCTGCCGCTGACCCTGGCCATCCTGGACGGCATGACCGTGTCGGTGGCCGGCGAAACCCTGATCCTGCCGCTGTCCTACGTGCTCGAAGCGCTGCAGCCGGCGCCGGAAGATGTCCGCTCGATGGCCGGCGACGGCCGGGTGCTGCGGGTGCGTGGCGAATATCTGCCGATCCTGTCGCTCACCAATTACTACGGTTTCGGCGGGCAACAGTCCTCCAAGGAATCGCTGGTGGTGGTGGTCGAGGGCGACGGCCAGAAGATCGCGCTGGAAGTGGACGAATTGCTTGGCCAGCAGCAGGTCGTGGTCAAGAACATCGAAAACAACTATCGCCGTATCCCGGGCGTCTCCGGCGCCACCATCCTCGGCGATGGACGGGTCTCGCTGATCGTGGACATCGGTGGCCTGGTGCGTTCGTTGAAAGTGCCGCAGGCGGCGTAAGACGCAAAGCCGCAGAAGAAGGCACTAAGAGCGGCTAACAAAACCTAGCGAGCGCCTGTCAGTGACTGCAGTGGTTTTCTCGGCCGTCTCTTGGTGGATGCAGTCAGAAGTCCAGATCAAACACTGAGTGGGTCGAATGCGCGGTGCCCTCACCGCTCGCGGGACACGCCGTGAACCCGTCCCTGGGGGCTCGGTGGCGGCATCCATGCCGCCACACGGTCCCGCGATCGGCGAGGACACCGCACCAGAGAGTCTGCTGGTTGCATTGTTTAAAACCATGCATACCGACCATCTCCACTGGTCCTTGCCTGCCCACCGTCGCGGGACCTTACGCGGCATGGATGCCGCGTAAGAGCCTACACGGACGTACTTGCGGCGTGTCCCGCGATGGTGGGCGGGCAAGGGCCCTGCAGCCAGACAGCAGATCAGCCGGCCTGCAGTAGGCTGGCGTGACGTAGTTTTGTTAGCCGCTCCAAACCGCGAAGGCCGCCGATGTTGTGCGGTAACGACAAAGCCCTGGCAGCGATGCCGGGGCTTTGTCGTTACCACGCACCCACTCGCCACACGCTGGCACTGCCGCCGTTGCCGCCCTTCATTGCACGACGCAACGCAACGCCTCATACGCAGCGCACCCGCCGCAGCGACGATGAACGCAGACGCATCGAAGAACGCGCATCAGCTCAAGAAAACCCGCCAGCGAACGCTACCGCTGTACCTCTTTTCCTCCCTCCTCCCCGAGAACACCATGAAATTTCTGCATTCGCTCAATGTCGGGCGACGCCTGGCGTTGGCCTTCACCTTGTTGATCGTTTTATTGGCCGGCTCCACCAGCCTGGCGTTATACGAATTCAAGACGGTCAAGAACCAGGTCTCCATCATTATCGAGATCAATAACCGCAAGGCGCAGCTGCTCAACCAGATGCGCGAGAGCAATATGCTGGGCGAACGTTATATCCGCGACTTCATGCTGGCCACGCCGCAGCAACAGCCCACGATCGATGCGCAGCTCAAGGCCAATCGCGCGCACTACGCCGAGTTGTGGACTGCGCTGAAACGCCTACCGACCACTGCAGATGGCATGCGTGCACGCCAGACCATCGAAGACAGCCTCACCGCCGCCCGCGCCACCAACAACCGCCTGCTCGGCATGATCCGCGACGGCAATCTGGACGGCGCCAAGCAGCTGTTGAGCGGTGAAGCACAGCCGCTGCTGGAGCGACGCTCCAACGCGATTGCCGCCGCAGTGGAACTGCAGAACCAGCAGAACGCCGCCGGTGCAGCCGCCATCCTGGGCAGTGTTGCGCTGGCCAACCGCGCCCTGATCGCCTTCGGCCTGCTGTCGGCGTTTCTGGCCGCCGCACTGGCATGGTTGATTTCGCGCAGTCTGGTGCGTCCATTGACCCAAGCCACGCAAGTGGCCGAAGCGATCGCGCATGGCAACCTGGACAACCCGATCGGCCCGCAGCCCGGCGACGAACCCGGCCAGTTGTTGACCAGCATGCGTGGCATGCAGGAACAGCTCAAAGCCGTCTCCGCGGCGCAGCAGGACATGGCCCGCCGCCACGACAGCGGGCAGATCAGCTTCCGCATGGACGAAGCGGCGTTTCCCGGCGAATACGGCAGCATGGTGCGCGACACCAATGCACTGGTCGAATCGCATATTGCGGTGAAGATGAAGCTTGCACGGATCATGTCGCGCTATGCGATCGGCGATATGAGCCAGGACATGGACCGCCTGCCTGGCGAGAAGGCCGTGCTCAGCGACACCATGGATGCGGTCAAGCGCAATCTCTTGGCGATGAACAGCGAAATCAAATTGCTGGCGCAGGCCGCCGCCAATGGCGACTTCAGCGTGCGCGGCGATACGCAGCGCTTCCAGTACGATTTCCTTGCGATGGTGGAGAGCCTCAACCAGCTGATGGCCACCGCCGACGGCAATCTGGGCGCGCTGTCCAAGGTGCTGCAGGCGATTGCCGCCGGCGATCTGACCGAGCGGATGCACGGCCAGTTCCACGGTGTGTTCGCACAGATGCGCGACGATGCCAACGCCACCACCGAGCAGTTGTCCGGCATCGTCGGGCGCATCCAGCACGCCACCACGTCGATCAATGCCGCTGCCAGCGACATTGCCGCTGGCAACAACGACCTGTCGCAGCGCACCGAACAACAAGCGGCCAACCTGGAAGAAACCGCCGCGTCGATGGAAGAACTCACCTCCACTGTCCGGCAGAACGCCGAAGGCGCCCGCCAGGCCAACCAGTTGGCGATCGGCGCAGCCAGCGTCGCCTCGCAAGGCGGCGAAGTGGTGAGCAAGGTGGTCGCCACGATGGCCGACATCGAGGCATCGTCGAAGAAGATCGCCGACATCATCAGCGTGATCGACGGCATCGCCTTCCAGACCAACATCCTGGCTTTGAACGCCGCCGTGGAAGCGGCGCGTGCGGGCGATCAGGGTCGTGGTTTTGCGGTGGTGGCCTCCGAAGTGCGAACGCTGGCCCAGCGCTCGGCTGGTGCGGCCAAGGAGATCAAGCACCTGATCGACGATTCGGTCGGCAAGGTCGCCGAAGGCGCGTTGCTGGTGAATCAGGCCGGCACCACCATGACCGAAGTGGTCGCCAGCGTGCAGCGCGTGACCGACATCATGGGCGAGATCTCCGCCGCCTCGCAGGAGCAATCCGCCGGTATCGAACAGGTCAACCTCACCGTGACGCAGATGGACGAGGCCACCCAGCAGAATGCCGCATTGGTGGAAGAAGCCAGTGCCGCCGCGCGTGCGATGGAACAACAGGCTGGTGAGCTGTCCGATGCGGTGGCGATCTTCAAGATCCAGCCGAACGTTGCGCTGCCTTCGACAACGAGCACCCCTGCCCCGCGGCGTCTGGTGGTGGTTTAAGCGTCTGACGGTGCTTTGGCATAGGACGTGGGTTTAGGCATCTGACGGGTTTAGGCATCAAAGAGCACTTTTGCTCACAAGGCTTTAAGCGCACTAGGCTTCGCCCGTACCCTCATCCGGCGCTGCGCGCCACCTTCTCCCGCAGGGAGAAGGGTTCATAGCCCCTCTCCCGCCGGGAGAGGGGTTGGGGTGAGGGTACGGAGCGAAGCCCTGTGCCAATTAAGTTGTCCACCGACTGCTCTGCCAGTTCCAGCGACGCGCTTTTTAGTGCACGAGGCTGCGCCCGTACCCTCATCCGGCGCTTCGCGCCCACCTTCTCCCGCAGGGAGAAGGGTTCATAGCCCCTCTCCCGCCGGGGCGACAAGGCACAGCTTGCGCGCCATAGGCGCGCGTGCCTTGGAGCGCCCGCGCCGCAAGCGCGGGCCGGGGCGCGGAGCGGGGGTTGGGCTGAGGGTAAGGCGCCGCGGCCAATCACCAACCGCCAATCACGCGCAATGCTGTCAAAGCTACTAGACGCTTCGCTCACGTTGTCATTGCCCCTCAAAACGCCCCGCTCCTGTCGGGGCGTTTTGCTATCTGGCAAAAAACCGGCAGACATACCCCACGTCGCAACACCCCGGCCACATCGCAACACCCCTGAGATTCCCCCAACACTGCCGTTGGTCGAAAGGTGATCAAGCGCAAGCTTCTGCGGCCGATACACAGAGCAATGAGGGCAGTCTTGCCCGCGCTACGTCGAAGGAACTCCGCATGCACACCGCCAATTCCACACGCTCTGCCCGCCACATGCTGGGCTCCATGCTCGTTGTCGCGCTGCTGGCTGCCGGTGTGTCGTTGCCCCCGTCGTTCGCCGCACCGGCGGCGCCGGTCTCGGTGCTTCTGGACAACGTCCCGGTGAGCGCGCTGCAGTCGCTTGCCATCGATCTGGTGCAATTGCGCGACGACCAGCGTGCGCAGCTTGCCGCCTCGCATGACCTCGCACGCATCGATGCCTATGACGAGCGTCTGGGCAATCTGCGTCAACGTATCGCGCGGCATGCCGGTTACTTCCAGGCCACTGCACCGCAGGGCGAACAGGCACGGCAGTTTGCGCTGGTGCAGCAGCAGTTGGGCCAGTATCTGGCGCAACACCGTCAGGCCAATCGCGCCCTGCACGATGGCGATCTGCAAACCGCACAAGCCTTGTCGCTCGGCCACGACGGCGATACCCGCCACCAGTTGTGGAGCGAATTGCAGAACCTGCAGCAGTCCGTGGCAAGCGTCAGCAGCACGCAGCGCAACTAAGAGCGGCTAACAAAACTACTGCGCATCCGCAAAACGCCTACCCCGCCACTCCTCGGTCGTGGCGGCACCGCAAGCCCATTCCAGCCAGCCCCCACGCTGCGCCGATCCACGCGACCTGACGTCCAGGTCGGCGTGCGACGTGCGCTGCGCGGCCTGACGGTGCGCGTAACCCGCCGCAGACTTGCCAGGTCATGTACCGGCGCGGGACCAGCAATGGCATTCAAAGAATGGCTTCAAAAAAGCACTGCAAATCACCCACACACCAGCCGTCGGGCAACGCTCAACATTTCTGCAATCGGGTCGCTATCCGACATATCCCGGTCACACATCCTTTCACTGGATACCTGCCATGACGTTTAAGACCACGATCGCAAACACGCTGGCCAACGTGCCGCTCAAGCGCAAGTTCCTGTTCCAGACTGCGTTGGTGGCGCTGGGCATCATCGCGCTGGCGGTCATCGCCGCGCGCATGCAGTACGTGGATCTCACCGACACGCGCCGCGATGGGCTCAAGAGCCAGATCGAAATGGCGATCGCGGTGGTCAATGGTTACGCCGAGCGCGCCGAAAAGGGCGAGATGGATGTGGCAACCGCAAAGAGCAGAGCGCTGGCCACCTTGTCGACGATGCGCGCACGCGGCGGTGTGGATTACATCTACGTCACCGACCAGGCGCCGGTGATGCTGATGCACCCCACCCGCCCGGATCTCAACGGCAAGCCGCTCAACGATGTGCTGAGCCCGGACGGCAAGCGCATCTTTCCGGCATTCGTCACTGCCGCGCAAGCTGGCGGCGGCTACGTCGATTACGCCTGGGCCAAGCCCGGCGAAAAAGAGCCGGTGCAGAAGACCTCCTACGCGGCGCTGTACAAGCCGTGGGGCTGGGTGATCGGCACCGGCGTGTATCTGGACGACACCCAGGCGCAGGCGCTGGCCTTCACCGGCATTGTCGCCATGGCCGGTGGCGTGCTGGTGCTGATCAATCTGCTGGTGGGCTGGCTGATCGGCAACTCGATTCTGGAGCCGGTGTCGCGTGCGCTTGCCGCCATCAAGGGCGTGGCGCGTGGCGATCTGAGCGTGCGCACCGCCCAGCACGGCAGCGATGAAATCGGCCAGATGCTCAAGGCCACCGACGAAATGGTGCACACGCTGGAGCGCTTCTCCGCGCAGACCAAGGTGATGATGCACATGCACGCCGGCGAAGACGTCAGCCATCGCATGCCGACCGATTTCCCCGGTGTCTACGGCGAACTGGCGGGCGGCATCAACACCATGATCTTCGAACACCTGGACGCCATCATCGATGCGATCGGGGTACTCAACGAATACGCGCAGGGCGACCTGTCGCGCGACGCCGCACGCCTGCCCGGCACGCGTGCCGTGCTGCACGAAGCGATGGATGCGGCCAAGGCCAGCCTGCTGGCGATCAACACCGAGATCAAGCGCCTGGCCCAGGCTGCGGCCAATGGCGACTTCAGCCAGCGCGGCGATGCCACACGCTTCAAGCACGATTCGGCACGCATGATCAACGACCTCAACGCGATGATGGAGGTCAGCGACCGCAACCTGGGTAAGCTGTCCGAGCTGCTGGCCGCGCTGGCCGAGGGCGACCTCACCGCGCGCATGGACGGCCAGTTCCACGGC
Source organism: Xanthomonas sp. NCPPB 3959 (assembly GCF_056675575.1). NCBI lineage: Bacteria > Pseudomonadati > Pseudomonadota > Gammaproteobacteria > Lysobacterales > Lysobacteraceae > Xanthomonas > Xanthomonas sp. NCPPB 3959. The sequence continues at coordinate 83,361 of NZ_JBWWVR010000001.1, read as the reverse complement.
GTGTTTGCACGCATGCGCGATGACGCCAACACCACTGCAACCCAGTTGGCCGGCATCGTCGGACGCATCCAGCAAGCGGCCAGTTCCATCACCGGATCGGCCAGCGAGATCGCTGCCGGCAACAACGACCTGTCGCAGCGTACCGAGCAACAAGCTGCGAATCTGGAAGAAACCGCCGCTTCGATGGAGGAACTCACCTCCACCGTCAAGCAGAACGCCGAGAGCGCACGTCAGGCCAATCAACTGGCGATCGGTGCGGCATCGGTGGCATCACAAGGCGGACACGTGGTCAGCCAGGTGGTGGACACCATGTCCGGTATCCAGACCTCGTCCAAGAAGATCGCCGAAATCATCAGCGTCATCGACGGCATCGCGTTCCAGACCAATATCCTGGCCTTGAACGCGGCAGTGGAAGCGGCGCGTGCCGGCGAACAGGGCCGCGGGTTTGCGGTGGTCGCCAGCGAAGTACGCACGCTGGCGCAACGTTCCGCCGGCGCGGCGAAAGAGATCAAGCATCTGATCGACGATTCGGTCGGCAAGGTGGCACAGGGCTCGGCGCTGGTGGATCAGGCCGGCAAGACCATGGCCGAGATCGTGTCCTCGGTGCAGCGCGTGACCGACATCATGAGCGAGATCTCTGCCGCTTCGCAGGAACAATCGGCCGGCATCGAGCAGGTCAATCTCACCGTCACCCAGATGGACGAGAGCACCCAGCAGAACGCAGCGCTAGTGGAAGAAGCCACCGCCGCTGCCAATGCCATGCAGCAGCAGGCGCAGCAGCTCGATGAGGCGGTGTCCAGCTTCCGGGTGAGCGCAGCGGTTCCGGCACAGCGCAGCCACAGCCGCGTTGACGCACGCGCAGGAGCCCTGCTCGCCACCGGCTGAGCAACATCCACATCGTCGCCTTCAGCAGTCACCCCTTTCTTTCGCAGCGACTCCCATGACCGTGTCTTCCACGCAATCTCGCTCCGGCGGCAGTCTGGCGTACCGCCTGATGCTGGGCACCGCAGTGGCTGCCTTGCTGTGTTTCGGTCTGACTGCGGCGATCAGCTACTGGCAAAGCAGTCGCGCGTTGATCGCCTCGGCACAGACCACGATGCAGAACGCGGCACGCTATCAGGCCGAGCAGATCGGCAACGAGCTGGGGCAGGCGTTCACCACCGGCCAGTCGGTCGCCAGCGCCTTGCTGGCGCAGCGTGCCCATGGTGGGGTGAGCCGCGATGCGGCGGCGGCGATCGTGCACGACCAGTTGCAGAACCATCCTGAATGGGTGGGCATGGGGACGTTGTGGGAACCGCAGGCCTTCGATGGCAAGGACGGCGACTATGTCGATGCCAAGGGTCACGACAACACCGGTCGTTTCATGACCTACTGGGCCTATAACGGGCAGTCGCTGATCCGCGAACCGTTGGTCGGTTACGAAAAACCCGGCGACGGCGACTGGAACCTCAAACCCCGCGAGCTGGGCCGGCAGATCGTTGCCGGCCCCTACGATTACCAGATCGGCGGCAAGCCGGTGCTGATGACCACCTTGTCCACGCCCATCATGGATCAGGGCAGGTATGTGGGCGTGGTCTCGGTGGATTTCGCCCTGGCCGCGCTGCAGAAACGCCTGAGTGCGCTACGTCCGATGGACGACGGGTATGTCGAGCTGATCTCGCCTGCCGGGGTGATTCTGGCCTCGCGTGACGCTGCGCGGATCGGCAAGCCGGCCGACGGCGCCGACTATCGCGCAATGCTGGAGGCGACCAGGGCCGGCAAGGACTATCTGGATTTCACGCCGGATGCAGCCGGCACGGTCAGCGCCTATGTGCCGTTGCAGATCGGCCAGGCACAGGAGCGCTTTGCGCTGGGTGTGGTGGTGCCGTATGCGGCGATCATGCAGCAGGCACATCGCCTGTTGTGGACCATTCTGGCGGTCGGCCTGGGCTCGGCGCTGGTGCTCAGCATTGCGCTGTTTGCACTGTTGCGCCGTCAGGTGGTGGGGCCGCTGGATGCCGCCGCAAAGGTGGCAGGTGCCATTGCCGCCGGCAAGCTGGACAACCAGATTGCCGCGCAGCGCCAGGATGAGGTGGGCCGCCTGATGGGCGCCATGCAGCGCATGCAGACCGACCTGCGCCAGCGCATCGAGCGCGAGGCGCAGATCGCCAACGAAAACCTGCGCATCCGCACCGCGCTGGAGCATTCGGAGATGGAAGTGCTGCTCGCCGACGAACAGCACAACGCGGTGTTCATCACCGAAGCGCTGCATACCTCGTTGAAATGCGGCGAAGCGGCGTTTCATGCCAAGGGCCAGCAGGGCTTCAGCGCCGATGCGGTGGTCGGCAAACCGCTGGACTATGTGTTCGGCACCGACGCTGACGGCAAGGCGCGTTTGCAGCGCCTGCAGCAGTTGCAGTCCACCTCCCTGGAACGCTACACCTTCGGTCCGGTGACGCTGGACCTGACCATGACCCCGCTATACGCGGCTGATGGCCATCGCAGCGGCAGCATGTTGCTGTGGCGCAATGTCAGCGCCGAGGTCAGCACGCAACAAGAAGTCGCTGCAGTGGTGCAGTCCGCCTTGATGGGCGACTTCGGGCAGCGCCTGGCACTGGACGACAAGCACGGCTTCTATCTGGAATTCGGCCGTCAGCTCAACGGTTTGCTGGACACCACCGCGCAAGGACTGGAGCGTATTTCCAGCCTGCTCAGCGCGCTGGCCGAAGGCGACCTCAGCGTGCGCATGGATGGCGACTTCCAGGGCGTGTTTGCGCGCATGCGCGACGATGCCAATGCCACCGTGGCGCAGTTGACCGAGATCGTTTCCGGCATCCAGACCTCTGCCACGCAGATCAATGCGGCCGCCAGCGAAATTGCCGCCGGCAACAACGATCTGTCGCAACGCACCGAACAACAGGCGGCCAATCTGGAAGAAACCGCCGCCTCGATGGAAGAACTCACCTCCACCGTCAAGCAGAATGCGGAAAGTGCGCGTCAGGCCAACCAGCTGGCCATCGGCGCAGCCGATGTCGCCTCGCATGGCGGCGCGGTGGTGGCGCAGGTGGTCACCACCATGTCCGGTATCCAGACCTCGTCCAAGAAGATCGCCGAGATCATCAGCGTCATCGACGGCATCGCCTTCCAGACTAATATCCTGGCCTTGAACGCGGCGGTGGAAGCGGCGCGCGCCGGCGAACAGGGCCGTGGTTTTGCGGTGGTGGCCTCCGAGGTACGCACGCTCGCACAGCGTTCGGCCGGCGCGGCAAAAGAAATCAAACAGCTGATCGACGACTCGGTGAGAAAGGTTGCGCAGGGCGCGTCGCTGGTGCACCAGGCAGGCACCACCATGAGTGAAATCGTGGCCAGCGTGCAGCGCGTCACCGACATCATGGGCGAAATTTCGGCCGCTTCGCAGGAACAATCCAGCGGGATCGAGCAGGTCAACCTCACCGTCACCCAGATGGACGAAGCCACCCAGCAGAATGCGGCGCTGGTGGAAGAAGCCACCGCTGCCGCGCGTGCAATGGAAGAACAGGCCGGCCAGCTGACCGACGCGGTGGCGGTGTTCAAGCTCACGCAGGCAGCCAGGCCCAAGCCGGTTGCATCCACCACCAAATCGGTCGGCACATCGAGCGTCAAATCGAGCGTCAAACCGGCCGTCGGCGCTGCGCCATCGCCCAAACGTGCGCCAACAGCCCGCAAGCACATGGCAGCGCCGCAGCCTCACGCGGCAGGCAAGACGTCCAGCAACGCAGGCAACGACAGTCAGTGGCACGAATTCTGAGACCGGCGTTCGGTGCATGCGCACACGCGTGTGCGTAGCGACATCCGGTTGCACTCGTCAACTGGATGCATGCCGCAGCATGGATTGATCCAGGCAGCGCGCACGCTGCACGGCCGGCACGTGGCAGACGCCCTCCCCGACTACAGCTCCGTCCATCGGCCACGCATCAAGATTCATCCGCCGTTGCCGCTAGCGAGGAGGACATCGACTGCCTGCGCCCCACCGCAACAGCCGCTCTAGCACCGCATGCGCGCTGTTGTCAGACAGTGCAAGCAGACGTATGCGTTCCGGATGTTCGCGCGTTTCAGGGGTCGCCATGAAGCCACGTATTCTTGCCAGCTGCCTCATCCTGTTCGGCGTCGTCGGCCATGCCCGCGCCGAAGATCCGATCGCCACCGACCGCCCCGATTTCGTCGAGTCCAGCCTGACCGTCGGCGACCGCCGGCTGCAGGTGGAAACCAGCGTCGCGTGGGAACGCGATGACGCGGTCGATGGCTACGCCACGCCCACCTTGTTCCGCTACGGCCTGGGTCAGACCTGGGAATTGCGGCTGGAAACCGATGGCTGGCAGCGCATCGACGCACCCGGCGAAGCCAAGCTCAGCGGCATGTCCGATGTCGCGCTCGGCATCAAACACCATCTGGCCAGTTCCGACAGCGGCAAGACCTCGCTGGCCTGGCTGCTGCATGTGGATCTGCCCAGCGGCGCACGCGCCCTGCGCGGGCATGGCGCGCGGCCATCGTTCCGGCTGGTGGCCGAGTGGGATCTCAGCGACAGCATCTCGGCCGGCATGATGCCCGGCGTGATCCGGGACGACGACGGGCAAGGCCATGGCTACACCGCCGGCATCTTCGGCGCGGTGCTCGGCAAGGCCTGGAATGACCGCGTGCGCTCCTTCGTCGAAGTGGCATTGCCGCAAATCGCCAGCAGCGAGAACGGCGGCACCGTCGCACTGCTCGATGTCGGCTCGGCCTGGCTGCTGAGCAACGATGTGCAATTGGACGCGGTGTACAGCCGCGGGCTCAACCAGCGCTCACCGGATCACGCACTCGGCGTGGGTTTGTCTTTCCGCTTCTGAAACAGGCCGCACAATGAAAATCATGCACATGTTGGGCATTCTGGTACTGGTGGCTGCGCTGGCGCTGCTCGCCCTGGGTGGCGTCGGCTACAACGGCCAACGCGGCTTGCTTGCGGCGATCGCCGCGCAGGTGATCTCTTCCGATGCACTGCGCAACCACATGCAGGCGGACATGATGCATGACGCCTTGCGCGGCGATGTCACTGCCGCGCTGCTTGCCGCATCCAGGCAGGACGATGCCGCCATTGCCGCCGCACGCACCTCGCTGGGCGAACACGCAGCAGAATTTCGCCAGTCGCTGGAGGCCAACCGCACGTTGCCGCTCGATCCGGCATTGCGCAGCGAGCTGGAAGCGGTGACGCCGACCTTGCAGGCCTACATCGCCGCGGCCGATCAGGTGATGACGCTGGCCGAAACGCATGCCGACAGCGGCGCGGCCTACGCCGATTTCAACGATAAATTCGGCCAGCTCGAAACCCGCATGGGCGCGATCAGCGAGCGCATCCTGGCCTTGAACGCGGCCAACCGCAGCCAGGCCGAGCACTACAGCCAGCGGGTGATGTGGCAACAAGGCGGCGCGGTGGTGCTCGCGTTCGTGTGTCTGGCGCTGGCGGCTGGCTGGATTCTGCGCTCGGTGTTCGGCCTGCTCGGCGGCGAGCCGCAGCTGGCCATGGCCGCCGCACAACACATCGCCGAGGGCCGCCTGGACCAACCGATTCCGGTCGCCGCCAAACACGCACGCAGTCTGATGGCGGCATTGGCACGCATGCAGCGCGATCTGCGCGAACGATTGGAGCGCGAGCGCAGCATCGCCGCCGAAAACCTGCGCATCCGCACCGCGCTCGACAACGCCTCCACCGGCATGTACATCGCCGATCCGGATCTGACCATCATCTACACCAACAACGCGCTGAAGACCTTGCTGCACACCTACGCCGACGATATCCACGCCTGCGCGCCCGCCTTCGACCGCGCTGCACCATTGATCGGCCAACCGGTGTCGCAGCTGGAAGTGGGCAACGCGCAGGACGCGGAAATCTATCAACGCCTGGACCGCCAGGGCTCGGCGCAGCGCGAAGTGCAGTATCGCGCCGCCTGCATCGTGCAGGATGTCTCGGCGATCCGCGACGCGGCCGGCGCACACCTGGGGTTTGTCTGCGAATGGCGCGACCGCAGCGCCGAAGCGCAGGTCGAAATCGCCGTTGCCGACGTGGTACGCAGCGCGGCCGCCGGCGACCTGTCCAAGCGCATCGACAGTGCCGGCAAGCATGGCTTCTTCCTGCAGTTGGCGCAGCAGCTTAATGCCTTGCTCGATGCCAATGCAGGCAGCATCGCCGAGGTCTCGCGCCTGCTCAGCGCACTGGCCGAGGGCGATTTGAGTGCACGCATGCATGGCGATTTTCAAGGCGTGTTCGCCAGCATGCGCGACGATGCCAACAGCACCGCCGAGCAACTGGCGCAGGTGATCGGACACATCCAGCAGGCCGCCGGCAGCATCCATACCGCATCCAGCGAAATTGCCGCCGGCAACAACGATCTGTCGCAGCGCACCGAGCAGCAAGCGGCCAATCTGGAAGAGACCGCCGCCTCGATGGAAGAGCTCACCTCCACCGTCAGGCAGAATGCCGAAAGCGCGCGCCAGGCCAATCAGCTGGCCATCGGCGCAGCCGGTGTCGCCTCGCAAGGTGGTGCGGTGGTGGCGAACGTGGTGACCACCATGTCGGCAATCGCGGTGTCATCCAAGAAGATCGCCGAGATCATCAGCGTCATCGACGGTATCGCCTTCCAGACCAATATCCTGGCCTTGAACGCGGCAGTGGAAGCCGCGCGTGCCGGCGAACAGGGCCGCGGATTCGCCGTCGTCGCCAGCGAAGTGCGCACGCTCGCGCAGCGTTCGGCCGGCGCGGCAAAAGAGATCAAACACCTCATCGACGACTCGGTCGGCAAGGTGACCGAAGGCTCGCTGCTGGTGCACCAGGCCGGCACCACCATGTCCGATATCGTGGCCAGCGTGCAGCGCGTGACCGACATCATGGGCGAGATTGCAGCGGCTTCGCAGGAACAGTCGTCCGGCATCGAACAGGTCAACCGCACCATCACCCAGATGGACGAGGCCACCCAGCAGAATGCCGCGCTGGTGGAAGAAGCCACCGCCGCCGCACGCACCATGGAAGAGCAGGCCGGGCAACTGGCGCTGACAGTGGCGCGCTTCACGCTGGAGACGACGCCCGGCATTGCCGTTGTCGCGCTCACGAAAAAATCGGCCAGCGCCGCAGCCAAGCGCGCAACCGCTACCGCGACGCGTGCACCGGCCTCGTCACGTCGATCGAACAGTACGCCTGCGGCAACCGCCGGCAACGACAGTCAGTGGCAGGACTTCTGACCCCTGCACCGGTCGCGTGCGCTGCGCTGCGCGCGCGACCGTAACGCATGCCCTGCCCTATCGAAACTGCGTATTGCAGCAGCCTGGACTATGGAAACAGCGCGTGCCGCATGACCGGTTCTTCTTCATGAATAAAGAATCTTCCGGCCGGGCCGCTAGCGTGCTGGACAACGTCTCTGCGTAACTCCGAGGTAAATAATGAACAAGTTCAACGACTGGCCGATCCGCCGCAAACTGATGTTTGCCTTCTGCCTGAGCGCCGTGCTGACTGCCCTGCTGGGTGGACTCGGCTTTTCACGCATGAAGCAGATGCAGCAGGAAACCGACCTGATCAATCAGGACGTGGTGCCGGTGCTGAGCCGCCTGTCCGAGTTGCGTGGTTTCGCTGGCGAATTCCGCGTCTATGAAGTGGGCCAGTTCGTCAATCTCGACGATCCGGAACGCTATGCGATGTTCTTCAAGCGCATGGACGAGATCCAGGCCAAATACGTCGAAACGCAAAAGGTCCTGGATACCAAGATCGGCGCCGCCTCGCCGTTGAAGGCCGAGTACGCCAAGCTGACCGATGCCAGCGCACGCTACTTCGCGGCCAACCAGCAACTGCGCAAGCTCTACACAGATCCAGACCGTGCCGCGGCAATGGAATTTTCGCGCAAGCAGTCCGGCGAGATCCGCAAGGAACTGTTCGCCTCGGTCGACAAGCTCTATGCGCAGCAGTCCAAGGCACTGAGCGATATGGTGACCGCCAGCGCAGCCTCGTTCAAACTCACCAGCGCGGTACTGCTGCTCGGCACGCTGCTGATGGCGGCGTTGTCGGTCACCTTCGGCTGGTTGATCGCACGCAGCATCACCACCCCGCTGTCCAAGGCACTGGGCGCGATCAAGGCGGTCTCGCGTGGCGATCTGAGCGTGCAGGTCAGCAAGACCAGCAACGACGAAATCGGCCAGATGCTGGAGGCCACCGGTGGCATGACGCAGATGCTGCGCCGCTTCAGCGACGAAACCGCCCGCATGTCGCACCTGCATGCGGCCGAAGACATCACCCACCGCATGCCGGAAGATTTCCCAGGCGTGTATGGCAACCTGGCCGGCGGCATCAACACGATGATCTTCGAGCATCTGGATGCCATCACCGATTCGGTGCGCATCCTCAATCAATATGCGCAGGGCGACCTGACCCAGGACGCACGCCGTCTGCCGGCCAGCCGCGCGATCCTGCATGAAGCGATGGATGCGGCCAAGGCCAGCCTGTTGTCGATCAATACCGAGATCAAACAATTGGCGCAGGCCGCCGCCGCCGGCGATTTCAGCGCACGTGGCGACGCAGCACGTTTCAAGTACGACTTCGCGGTGATGGTGTCGGATCTGAACTCGATGATGGAAGTCAGCGACCGCAATCTGGGCAAGCTGTCGCAGTTGCTCGGCGCAGTGGCCGAGGGCGATCTCACCGCGCGCATGGATGGCGAGTTCCACGGCGTGTTCGCGCGCCTGCGCGACGATGCCAATGCCACCACCCAGCGCCTGACCGACATCGTCGGCCGCATCAAGCATTCCACCTTGGCCATCAACACTGCCGCAGGCGAAATCGCCGCGGGCAACAACGACCTGTCGCAGCGCACCGAGCAGCAGGCGGCCAATCTGGAAGAAACCGCCGCCTCGATGGAAGAACTCACCTCCACCGTCAAGCAGAACGCCGAACACGCGCGCCAGGCCAATCAGCTGGCGATCGGCGCGGCAGGCGTGGCCTCGCATGGCGGCAGCGTCGTCGGCCAGGTGGTCACCACCATGTCCGGCATCGAGACCTCGTCCAAGAAGATCGCCGAGATCATCAGCGTCATCGATGGCATCGCCTTCCAGACCAATATCCTGGCCTTGAATGCGGCGGTGGAAGCGGCGCGTGCCGGTGAGCAGGGCCGTGGATTTGCGGTGGTCGCCTCGGAAGTGCGCACGCTGGCACAGCGTTCGGCCGGCGCAGCGAAGGAGATCAAGAGCCTGATCGACGACTCGGTGAGCAAGGTGGCCGAAGGCTCGGCACTGGTCAATCAGGCCGGCAGCACCATGAGCGAGATCGTCTCTTCGGTGCAGCGCGTCACTGACATCATGAGCGAGATTTCCGCCGCCTCGCAGGAGCAGTCGGCCGGCATCGAGCAGGTCAACCAGACCGTGACCCACATGGATGAGGCCACCCAGCAGAACGCCGCGCTGGTGGAAGAAGCCACCGCCGCCGCACGCTCGATGGAAGAGCAGGCGCAGCAGCTCACCGAAGCGGTCGCGCTGTTCAGGCTGTCGGCCGAGCTGGAAGCAGTGACACGCGCCACCCCGGTGGTGCGCCACATCACCGCCAAGCGCCCGGCTGCCAGCACTGCGCCTGCTGCCAAGAAGCCCGCTGCCAGGTCATCGGTGTCCAAGCTGGCTGCCTCCAAGCCGGCTACCGCACGGTCGACCGCACGTACTGCCGCCGCAGCGGCGCCGTCCAACGAGTCGGATTGGGCGGAGTTCTAAACGCGCAGATCGTCGACATACAAGTCGCTGCAGTCCAAGCCGCGCTCTTTCGGGAGCGCGGCTTTTTTATTGCCGCAATTTTTCATAAGCAGACTCAGCCATGAGGCGAGAATAAACGCATATCGATAATAATATTTTACTTATGTATTGATTAGCCGACGGTCGCGTTCGGCGTGATCGACAATTGGAAACCTTTAATCCGGGCCGCAAAACGATTTAGTTGGCGACGCCATTTTCACAAGCATGACTTGACTTATATATTTACGCTATTGAGGTATTAAGTAATTGGCATGGCGAGCCGTTACTGCGCATAGCGACACGGCATACAGCAAGTGGTCGGCGCTACTCGGTCGCTCCCTTTCATCGCATAACGCCATCCAGGATCTGTCATGACCGCACTTCTCCAACGCTACAACGTCGGCCCTCGATTGGCGGCGGCTTTTGCTGTGCTGATCGTGTTGTCAGGGATTATCGCCTTCATCGGCTATCGTGGGCTGACCTCTGCACGCGCACTCGTGGACCATCTGGTGCACCAGAACATGGAGAAGATCCGGCTGTCCAACGACATGATGAATGCCAATTACATCATTTCGATGCAGATCCGTAATGTCGTGCTGCCGACCTCCAACGAAGACAACCTCCGATTCATCGAGATCATCAAAGGTGCGCGCGCCGATTACCTCAAGGCACGCGAAACCTTGTATGCAATTCCGCCCTCCGAAGAAGGCAAGGCCATCCGGGCGGAAATCGATCGTCGCCGTGAGATCGCCAAGGGATTTAACGACAAGGTCATCGATCTGGTCATGACCAATCACAGCGACGAGGCACTGCCCCTGCTGCTGACCAAGGCCGCACCGGCAATGCAGCAATGGCAGGACAAGATTGGCGAAAACATCGATCTGCAGGACAAGCTGGCCGGCGAGGCCTCCGCTGACGCGCTGCAATCCATGGACGACTCACGCAAGCTGCTGATTGGCGGCTCGCTGCTGGTGGTGCTGCTGAGCGGTACACTGGGCCTGCTGATCACCCGCAGCCTCACCCAGCCGTTGAGCCGCGCCACCCGCGCCGCAGAAGCAATTGCCGGCGGCAACCTGGACAACGACGTCAACACGCAGGCCAATGACGAAGCCGGCCGCCTGCTCAAGGCCATGAGCAAGATGCAGCTGCAACTGCGCAACCTGCTCAGCGCGCAGACCGACATGGCCAAGCGTCACGACGACGGCCAGATCAGCTTCCGCATCGATGCGGCAGCCTTCCCCGGCGAGTACGGCCGCATGGCGCACGACACCAACAACCTGGTGGGCTCGCACATCGCGGTGAAGATGCGTCTGGCGCAGATCATGGGCCGCTACGCGATCGGTGATCTGTCCGAGGACATGGAAAAGCTGCCCGGCGAAAAGGCCGTGCTCAGCGACACCATGGCGCAGGTCAAGGTCAATCTCGGTGCGATGAATACCGAGATCAAGCACCTGGCCCAATCGGCCGCCAATGGCGACTTCAGCGCCCGCGGCGATGCCGAGCGCTTCCAGTACGACTTCCGTGTGATGGTGGAAAGCCTCAATCACCTGATGTCCACCGCCGACGGCAACCTGCAGGCGTTGTCCGGCCTGTTGCAGTCGATCGCTGCAGGCGATCTCACCGCACGCATGAGCGGCGATTTCCGCGGCGTGTTCGCGCAGATGCGTGACGATGCCAATGCCACCGCCACGCAGCTGGCCGAGATCGTCAGCGGGATCAAGGCCTCGGCGATTTCGATCAAGGGCGCCGCCAGCGAGATCGCCGCCGGCAACCAGGATCTGTCGCAGCGCACCGAACAACAGGCCGCCAACCTGGAAGAAACCGCCGCCTCGATGGAAGAGCTCACCTCCACCGTCAAGCAGAATGCCGAAGGCGCGCGCCAGGCCAACCAGCTCGCCATCGGCGCGGCTAGCGTGGCCTCGCAAGGCGGCGACGTGGTCGGCAAGGTGGTGCAGACCATGAGCGGCATCGAAGCCTCGTCCAAGAAGATCGCCGACATCATCTCCGTCATCGACGGCATCGCCTTCCAGACCAATATCCTGGCGTTGAACGCAGCGGTGGAAGCGGCACGTGCCGGCGAACAGGGCCGCGGTTTCGCGGTGGTGGCCTCGGAAGTCCGCACGCTGGCACAGCGTTCGTCTGCGGCGGCCAAGGAGATCAAGGGCCTGATCGACGATTCGGTCGAACGTGTCGCCGAAGGCTCGGCACTGGTGCACACCGCCGGCAAGACCATGGGCGAAGTGGTGGCCAGCGTGCAGCGCGTGACCGACATCATGGGCGAGATTTCCGCCGCCTCGCAGGAACAGTCGGCCGGGATCGAACAGGTCAACCAGACCATCACCCAGATGGACGAAACCACCCAGCAGAACGCCGCATTGGTGGAAGAAGCCACTGCCGCCGCACGTGCGCTGGAAGACCAGGCCACCCAGCTCACCGACGCAGTGGCGGTGTTCAAGACCGATACCGCCTATGCCCAGGCACCGGTACGCGCTGCGGTGCTGCGCCCGGCAGTGACCACGGCCGTCAAGGCCAAGGTCGCCGCAGCCGGTCGCAGCGCCGCGTCCAAGCCGCGTGCCGTGGTCACCGCACCCAGCAACGACAGCAGCTGGCAGGAATTTTGACTGAATGGAGCCGGCCGGCCATCGTGCCGGCCGGCTCAAGGCATAGCAGCTATTGGCCGATAGGTTGCGTACGCCTTCGAGAAGCATCAATGACCACTTCGCCCGCGCTGTCGACTCAGACTGCCCACCCCTCCCCGCGCCGCTGGAGCAGCCGCTGGGACGATCTGGCAATCGCAAGAAAGCTCGGCGCGATCGGTGTGCTCGCCTTGGCAGGCATGGTCATCCCGGTGCTGCTCTATCGCGGCAAGCTCAATGAAAGTGTGGCCATCAGCAGCAACGAACTGCGCAGCTATGCCCCGCTCGGGCAGATGCTGGGTTTGATCACCGACCTGCACGCCGCACATGTGGACAGCGGCAGCGCCGCCAGTAGCGCCGCGCAACGCGCCAATCGCGATCTGCAACAGCTGCTCGCTACCACCGCGCGCATGCCCGGTTTCGAACGCAGCCAGAAAGAATTGCTTGCCTTGCAAAAACGCCATGTCGCTGGCGTTGCCGCGGACGGCTATGCCGCAGTGAGCGAGCAGGCGTTTGCCGCACTCGACGCACTGCGCGACGACAGCCAACTGGTCTACACCCCGTATATCGAGAGCTACCACCTGGTGGTCTCCACGCTGATCTACAGCCCCGATGCCACCGAGTCGCTGACCCGGCTGGACGCCGCCAACGACCCGTCGCAGGCAGCCGACAGCCGCGCCATGCTGCGCGAACAACTGGGCCAGCTCGCACGCAACCATCTGCGCTTTCGCCATGAGCTGGACAAGGCGATGGGCTTGCTGGAACACCCGGACCCCGCCCTGGCCACAGCAGCAACAACCGAAGCGGCGCGTGCAGACGCGGCATTGGCTGTACTGCGCAGCGCGCTGGAAGGCAGCGATGCACAGGCCGATACGCGCTGGAATGCCGCGCTCGACGATCTCGGCCAGGCCATGCAGGACTTGAGCGGCGTGTCGTTGCAGGCCTTGCAGCGCCAGTCCGAGCGTCACCTGGTCGAAGCCCGCACTGCGATGTGGCAAGCGATCGCCGGCCTGTCGGTGCTGGCCGTGCTGATTGCAGCGCTGGGCTGGTACACCTTGTCCAAGCTCACCCGCAATGTGCGCCGCGCCGCCGCGGTGGCCGCCAACATCGCGCAAGGCCGGTTGGACGAGGGCATCGTCGCGCCCAGCCGCGACGAAACCGGCCAGTTGCTCGACAACATGCGTCAGATGCAGGAACAGCTGCAGGCCGTGCTGGCCGCACAGAGCGAGATGGCGCAGCGCCACGACGCCGGCCAGATCGGCTATCGCATGCAGTCCGAAACCTTCCCCGGTGCCTACGCCACCATGGTGCGCGAGACCAACACGTTGGTCGGCTCGCACATCGCGGTGATGATGCAGTTGGCGCAGATCATGTCGCGCTACGCCATCGGCGATCTGAGCCAGGACATGGATCGCCTGCCCGGCGAAAAGGCCGTGCTCAGCGACACCATGGACACGGTCAAGGGCAATCTGGCGGCGATGAACAGCGAGATCAAATTGCTCGCGCAGGCCGCCGCCAACGGCGATTTCAGCGTGCGTGGCGATGCGCAGCGCTTTCAATACGACTTCCGCGCAATGGTGGACAGCCTCAATCAACTGATGGCCACCGCCGACGCCAATCTGACCTCGCTCTCCAGCGTGCTGCAGGCGATCGCCGCCGGCGATCTCACCACCCGCATGCATGGCGACTTCCACGGCGTGTTCGCACGCATGCGCGACGATGCCAATGCCACCGTCATGCAGTTGGCCGATATCGTCGGGCGCATCCAGCATTCCACCGACGCGATCAACGATGCCGCCAGCGAAATCGCCTCCGGCAACCAGGATCTGTCGCAGCGTACCGAGCAACAAGCGGCCAATCTGGAAGAAACCGCCGCCTCGATGGAAGAACTCACCTCCACCGTGCGCAACAACGCCGAGCATGCACGCCGCGCCAATCAGCTGGTGGTTGGCGCAGCAACCGTGGCCTCGCAAGGTGGCGAGGTGGTCGGGCAAGTGGTCGGCACCATGGCCGGCATCCAGGCCGCCTCCAAGAAGATCGCCGACATCATCGGCGTCATCGACGGCATCGCTTTCCAGACCAATATCCTGGCCTTGAATGCAGCGGTTGAAGCGGCGCGTGCCGGCGAACAGGGGCGCGGTTTTGCGGTGGTCGCCTCCGAGGTGCGCACGCTGGCACAACGTTCGGCCGGTGCTGCAAAAGAGATCAAGCAGCTGATCGACGATTCGGTGAGCCGGGTCGAACACGGCAACCAGTTGGTCGGCCAGGCCGGCCGCACCATGCAGGACATCGTCAACTCGGTGCGCAGCGTCACCGAGATCATGCACGAGATCAGCGAAGCCTCGCAGCAGCAGTCGCAAGGCATCGAGCAGGTGGGCCAGACCATCGCACAGATGGACCAGGCCACCCAGCAGAACGCCGCGCTGGTGGAAGAAGCCACCGCCGCCGCACGTTCGATGGAAGAACAGGCGCAGCAGCTGCGCGATGCTGTCTCGGTGTTTCAGTTACAGGCAGCCGCCACACCCGCCCGGCTTGGTCGCGCCGCGTGACGGCGTGACGGCGTGAGTCCATTGCACGCGGTCTTGCATCCATCGGTCTGATGCCGCACGCCAGTACGCCGAAACAGCTAGCGTGCATCCACGCTCAATCGGTGCTTTTACACAGCTTTTTGCAATTCGGCACCTTCGCAGTGCTTTTTGAAAGCGTGATCACGAAGTGAATCCGCTGCCATCGGCGCGTGTCTGGATATCGCGCCCCACCGGGCTTTCCGGGCAGGTTGTGCACATCCACGTCACTTCAATGACGGCCACCCATACGTAATGGGCCTTGCGAATCAAGCGGCAAGCAAGCCGGCCGTTACAGATCCCAAGCATGCATACCTGCCCTGCACTCGGTCGCGTCGTGACGACGTATCACATGCACCGACGATCGGCTCGCTCCATGCCCAGCCTCGCGTTACCTCACCTAGTGCCCAACGCGTCCGCGCCGACGCGTCTTGTCCTTCTTGCCACTGCCTCGAGACCCCACAATGATCGCTCTTCTTCAACGGTATAACGTCGGCAAGCGCCTGACTTTCGCTTTCGGCACGCTGATCCTGTTGTCATGCGGGCTGGTCGCCGCAGGCCTCTACACGCTGGCGCAGGCGCGCGACCGCATGGACACCGTGGTCAATCGCAACATCACGATCATGCAGCACGCGCAGGACATGACCAATGCCACCTCGGTCATCGCCGTGCAGTTGCGCAATATCGTGTTGCCGACCACGCAGGAAGACAATCTGCGCTTCTACGCCATCATCAAGAAGCAGCTCGAGAGCTATCAGCACACGCACGACAAGCTGTACGAATTTTCCGCCTCGCCGCAAGCCACCGAGATCCGCAACCGGATCGACCTGGCCAGCGCAGAAGCCGCCAAGGCCAACGAGCAGGTCGCGCAGCTGGGCCTGACCGGCAAGCCCGATGAAGCACTCACGCTGCTGCTGGCAAAGGCCGCACCGGCCACCGAGCAGTGGCAGAACGCGTTGGCAGACTATTCGGCGCTGCAGCGTCAACGCACCCTGGAGGCCTACGTCGCAACCACTGCCGAGATGGCGCGCGGCCGTGCCCTGCTGATCGGTGGCGGTCTGGCGGTGGTGCTGTTCAGCGTATTGCTGGGCTTTTTGATCACCCGCAGCCTGGTGCGCCCGCTCACCCAGGCCACCCGCGCCGCTGAAGCGATTGCCAACGGCAACCTCGATAACGATGTGCGTACGCAGTCCAACGACGAAACCGGCCGCCTGTTGCAGGCCATGGATCGCATGCAGGGCCAGGTACGCAATCTGATCAGCGCACAGCTGGACATGGCTAAGCGCCACGACGAAGGACAGATCAGCTTCCGTATGGATGCCGGCGCGTTCCCCGGCGACTACGGCCGCATGGCCACCGACACCAACGAATTGGTCGCCGCGCACATCAAGGTCAAGATGCAGACCATCCACCTGGTGGAGCGTTACGCGATCGGCGATTTGAGCGAAGACATGCCGCAGTTGCCGGGCGAAAAGGCGGCGATTACCACCGCGATGAATCAGGTCAAGTTGAACCTGTCGACAATGAATGCGGAGATCAAGCAGCTGGCGCAGGCCGCCGCCAATGGCGACTTCAGCGCACGCGGCAATGCCGAGCAGTTCCAGTTCGATTTCCGCATCATGGTGGAAAGCCTCAACCACCTGATGGCCACCGCCGACGGCAATCTGCAGTCGCTCTCCAGCTTGTTGCAGTCGATCGCTGCCGGCGATCTCACCGCCCGCATGACCGGCCAGTACCAGGGCGTGTTCGCCCAGATGCGCGACGACGCCAACGCCACCGCCGAACAACTGGCCGGCATCGTGGGCCGCATCCAGCTGGCCGCCAATGCGATTGGGTCGGCATCGGGCGAAATCGCCTCCGGCAACCAGGATCTGTCGCAGCGTACCGAGCAACAGGCCGCCAATCTGGAAGAAACCGCCGCCTCGATGGAAGAACTCACTTCCACCGTCAAGCAGAACGCCGAACACGCAAGTCAAGCCAATCAGCTCGCCATCGGCGCCGCTGCCGTGGCCTCGCAAGGCGGCGATGTGGTGGCCAGGGTGGTCACCACCATGGCCGACATCCAGGGTTCGTCGAAGAAGATCGCCGAGATCATCAGCGTCATCGACGGCATCGCCTTCCAGACCAACATCCTGGCCTTGAATGCCGCGGTGGAAGCGGCGCGCGCCGGCGAACAAGGCCGCGGGTTTGCAGTGGTGGCCTCCGAAGTGCGCACCCTGGCGCAGCGTTCGGCCGGTGCGGCCAAGGAGATCAAGCACCTGATCGACGACTCGGTCAGCAAGGTCACCCAGGGCGCCACCCTGGTCGACCAGGCCGGCACCACCATGGCCGAAATCGTGGCCAGCGTGCAGCGCGTCACCAACATCATGAGTGAGATTTCGTCGGCCTCGCAGGAGCAGTACGCGGGCATCGAACAGGTCAACCAGACCGTGACCCAGATGGACGAAACCACCCAGCAGAACGCCGCACTGGTGGAGGAAGCCACTGCCGCCGCACGCGCAATGGAAGAACAGGCCCAGCAGCTCACGGAAGCGGTTGCAGTGTTCAAGGTCGCCGAGCACACCGCGGTGGCGCGTCAGCTCTCTGCCATTGCCAAGGCACCGGCCAATGCCCGCTTCGCTGCGCGTCCGGCCGCACGTGCCGGCAGCGTTGCTCCGCCGCGTCGCAGCGTGACTGGCGCCTCGGCAGCAGCGGCCGACCCGAGCGATTGGCAGGAGTTCTGAGCCACGCCCCACCGCTGGCGGCAATGCGGTTTTAAGTGCGCCTCAGCGCTGCCACAACGCGCTTGAGACGGTTGCGCCTTGCGCAAACGTCTCAAGCACGCGCTCACGTAAGTCTGCATCTGCACCATCTGCATCTGCATCTGCATCTGCAAGATGTTCACCACGGCACCGCCCTTGCGGTGCCGTTTTGCGTTATGCGCGACATCGCTGCCTGCACGCAACCCGCAGACACTGCGGCAAGCGTGAAATCGTACTTCACATCGTACACATCACCCCGCGCCAAGCTGGGGTCAAAACCGCCATTTACGGCTGCTTTTTCAGGGTATTCCTGACACCTCCCCACCAATTCCCTACCCGCTCTACACATGGCGATCACGTGGCTGAGACCGGGCTTTACCAGCAAGTTCTGCTTGCCTCAATGCAGCGCGCCTAACGCCGTTATCTGACCGATGCATCACACAAGGCATGACGCCTGACGCAATGCTCCAGCGCTGCGTTGTACGTCATGCCACCCCAACGGCACATCCGCTCAGGTCCCTCAATGAACTCCTTCCTGCACCGCTTCAACGTCGGCAAGCGCCTCTCGCTGGCCTTTGGCGTTTTGATCCTTCTCTCGTGCGCGCTGGTGGCCGCCGGCCTGTATACGCTCAGCCAGGCGCGCGAGCGTCTGGACACCATCGTCAACCGCAACATGGCGATGATCCAGTACGCCACCGACATGCTGGACGCCAATGCCACCATCTCGTTGAATCTGCGCAACATCGTGCTGCCCACCACCGACGAGCAAAACCGGCAGTTCGCCGAAGTGATCGATGCCCAGCGCATCCGCTACAAGGATCTGCGCGAAAAGCTCTACGCGTTTCCTGCCGATGCGCACGACCAGCAACTGCGCAACGCGCTGGATCTGACCCGCGAGCAGGCGCTGTCGCACAACCAGCAGGTCCGCGAGCTGGGGATGGCCGGCAAGGTCGACCAGGCCATGCCGATCCTGCTCGAACGCGCAGCGCCGGCCACCCAGCGCTGGCAGGATGCGATCCGCACCTACTCCAACGCGCAGCGCAAGAGCAGCCAGTTGGCCTATGACCAGGCCAGCGCCTCGATGGCGCGTGGCCGCAGCATGCTGATCGGCGGCGGCGTTGCCGTGGTGCTGCTGAGCGCCCTGCTGGCCTGGATGATCACCCGCAGCCTTACCGGCCCGTTGAACCGTGCCACCCGCGCTGCCGAGGCCATTGCCGAGGGCAAGCTCGATAACGCAGTGCACAGCGAGGCCAGCGACGAAACCGGCCGCCTGCTGCAGGCGATGGACAAGATGCAATCGCAGGTACGCAACCTGATCACGGCGCAGCTGGACATGGCCAAGCGCCACGACAGCGGCCAGATCAGCTTCCGCATGGATGCCGGCGCATTCCCGGGCGACTACGGCCGTATGGCCGGCGACACCAACGCGCTGGTCGACAGCCACATCCAGCTCACACAGCGCCTGGCGCAGATCATGGGCCGCTATGCGATCGGCGACCTCAGCCAGGACATGGACGCGCTGCCCGGCGAAAAAGCCATGCTGACCGACACCATGGCGCAGGTGAAAACAAACCTGGCGTCGATGAATCAGCAGATCAAGCAGCTAGCGCAGTCCGCGGCCAATGGCGATTTCAGCGCACGCGGCGATGCGGCGCAGTTCCAGTTCGATTTCCGCGTGATGGTCGAGAGCCTCAATCAGTTGATGGCCACCGCCGACGGCAGCCTGCAGTCGCTGTCGGGCATCTTGCGGTCCATCGCCGCAGGCGATCTGACCGCGCGCATGGACGGCGATTTCAAGGGCGTGTTCGCCCAGATGCGTGACGATGCCAACGCCACCTCCACCCAGCTGGCCGGCATCGTCGGGCACATCCAGCACTCGGCGACCTCGATCAATGCCGCCGCCAGCGAGATCGCGGCCGGTAATCAGGATCTGTCGCAGCGTACCGAACAGCAGGCCGCCAACCTGGAAGAAACCGCCGCCTCGATGGAAGAGCTCACCTCCACCGTCAAGCAGAACGCCGAAAGCGCACGCCAGGCCAATCAGCTCGCCATCGGCGCCGCAAGCGTGGCCTCACAGGGCGGCGCCGTGGTCAGCAAGGTGGTCGACACCATGAGCGGCATCGAAGCCTCGTCCAAGCGCATCGCCGACATCATCAGCGTCATCGACGGCATCTCGTTCCAGACCAATATCCTGGCCTTGAACGCGGCGGTGGAAGCGGCGCGTGCCGGCGACCAGGGCCGTGGCTTTGCGGTAGTCGCCTCCGAAGTACGTACGCTGGCACAGCGTTCGTCCGCCGCCGCCAAGGAGATCAAGAGCCTGATCGACAACTCGGTGCAGCGTGTGGCCGACGGCTCGCAGCTGGTGGACCAGGCCGGCAAGACCATGGCCGAGATCGTCGCCAGCGTACAGCGCGTCACCAACATCATGGGCGAGATTTCCGCCGCCTCGCAGGAGCAGTCGGCCGGTATCGAGCAGGTCAACCAGACCGTCACCCATATGGACGAAGCCACCCAGCAGAACGCCGCATTGGTGGAAGAAGCCACCGCCGCCGCCCGCGCGATGGAAGAACAGGCCCAGCAGCTCACCGAAGCGGTGGCCGTGTTCAAGATCGTCGAGCAAGGCCCGGTGGCACGTCAGCCATCGTCGATGGTCGCTGCGCCGGTCAATGCACGCTTCGCTGCGCGTCCGGCTGTCGGTGCCACCAGCATCGCCCCGCCACGTCGCACCGCCATCGGCACGGCGACCGCGGCGGCCGGGCCGAACGACTGGCAGGAGTTCTAAGACACACACACCGCAACCCGCAACACACGCCGCATCCAAGAACACCATTCGAGAGTAGTTTGATTCGTGGTCAACGAATCTTGAGGGTCGCTTCCTTGCGAGGGAGGCGGCCCTTTTTTTGTGCCGAGATGTTCTTCACATCAACGCCTGACCATGCTGGATGCAGACGCTTCCTCATCGTGAAAACTCACCGATTCTTAACAAATAGCAATCTTGCACCCCTGCTCTGGAACCAAGCGAACGCGACAATTTGTGCCTAATTCAACATAAAACATCAATTTTGAGCATAGACGGCCGCTATCGACTTCACGCATCCGTAACGCCCTCCCCCGGGCAAGGTCGATTCCTCATGCATTCCTTCAACCGGCTTTCTGTTGGCACCCGGCTCTCCGCGCTGCTGACCCTGGTCATCGCTATTTCGCTGGGCCTGCTGGCCCTGACCATCTACCGCCAGTCCGCTGGCGATATCGAATCCCAGGTCAAGGCCGAACTGCGCTCCAGCACCCGGCTGATGCAGCAGTCGGTGGCGATGTACGACGTCACCCTGACCGAAAGCACCCAGCGCCTGGGCAGCGTGTTCGACGACATGCTCCCCAGCGGCGCACGCACGCTCGATACCGCCAGCACCGTCACCATCGGCGAGCAGGCCACCCCGTCCCTGCGCGCCGGCAAGCAGGCGCTCAACCTCAATGTCAACGCGGTGGACCGCTTTGCGCAGGCCACCGGCGGTGTCGCCACGATCTTCGCGCGCACCGGCGAGGACTTCGTGCGTATCACCACCTCGCTGCGCAACAAGCAGAACGAACGCGTGATCGGCACCCTGCTCGACCGCAAGGGCAAGGCCTACGCCGCGTTGTCGCAAGGCAAGCCTTTCACCGGCCAGGCGCAGCTGTTCGGCGAGCAGTACATGACCCACTACCAGCCGCTGCGCAATGCCGCCGGCGAGGTGATCGGCGCGCTGTTCGTCGGTCGCAACTACACCCAGGGCCTGGCCGCGCTCAAGGCGCAGGTCGGCACCACCAAGCTCGGCCAGGATGGCTACTTCGTCATCGTCGACATGGCCCCGGGCGAACATCAGGGCCAGGTCATCGCCGCCCCGCCGGGCACCCCGGCCACCCTGGCGGCACTGGTACCGGCCGAGCAGCAGGCGCTGTTGCAATCGGTACTGGATGGCAAGCAGCCCAGCGCCAACCTGCAGTTGCGCGACGCCAAGGGCACTGCACAGGCATTCGAAGTCACCGCCCAGCGCTATGCGCCGTGGCAGTGGGCGGTGATCGGCACCCAGCCGCGCAGCGCCATCGACGGCCCGCTGGACGAGCTGATGGGCAGCATGCTGCTGTTCTCGCTGGTAGTGCTGGCGCTGTGCATCGCGGTGGTCTTTGTGGCGGCACGCAAGATGGTTACCCGCCCGTTGCTGGCGGTGGAGCGCGTGCTCGGCGATGTCGCGGCCGGCCGCCTGGACAACCCGATCGAGATCGACCGGCACGACGAACTTGGCCGCCTGCTGCTCAGCGCCCGCACCATGCGCGACGACTTGCGCGCACGTCTGGAACGCGACCACTTGATTGCCAGCGAAGCGCTGCGCGTGCGCACCGCACTGGACGACGTCAGCACAAACGTGATGATCGCCGACGCCGATCGCCGCATCATCTACGTCAATCGCCCGCTGCAGCGCATGCTCAAGAGCGTGCAGGACGAATTGCGCCGCGACCTGCCCCACTTCGATGCCGATGCCTTGATCAATGCCAGCATCGACCAGTTCCATCGCAAGCCCGAGCATCAGGCACGCATGCTCGATCAACTCACCGGCACGCATACCGCGCAGATCCATGTCGGCGGCCGCACCATGCGGCTGGTGGTCAACCCGGTGCTGGGCGCGGCCGGCGAGCGCATGGGTTTTGTGGTCGAGTGGGCCGACCGCACCCAGGAAGTGCAGGTCGAAGAAGAAGTCGCGCGTATCGTGCAGGCGGCCGCCGCTGGCGACCTGAGCGAGCGCGTCGGCACCCAGGGCAAGCAAGGCTTCCTGCTGCTTCTAGCAGAGCAACTCAACGTGCTGCTGGACAACAATGCAGATGGCCTGTCGCGCGTGTCCGCGCTGCTGTCGTCGCTGTCGCAAGGCGATCTGACCGCGCGCATGGACGGCGACCTGCAAGGCGTGTTCGCCACCATCCGCGACGACGCCAATGCCACCGCCGACCAGTTGGCCGGCATCGTGCGCCGGATCAAGGACTCCTCGCTGGCGATCAACTCCGCCGCCAGCGAAATCGCCACCGGCAACAGCGACCTGTCGCGTCGCACCGAGCAACAAGCCGCTGCGCTGGAAGAAACCGCCGCCTCGATGGAAGAGCTCACCGCCACCGTCAAGCAGAACGCCGACAACGCCGACCAGGCCAACCGCCTGGTGCTGGACGCAGCCGGCGTGGCGGCCAAGGGCGGCGATGTGGTCGGCCGCGTGGTCACCACCATGGCCGACATCGACACCTCGTCCAAGAAGATCGCCGAGATCATCTCCGTCATCGACGGCATCGCCTTCCAGACCAACATCCTGGCCTTGAACGCCGCAGTGGAAGCCGCACGTGCCGGCGAACAGGGCCGCGGCTTCGCGGTGGTCGCCTCCGAGGTGCGCAGCCTCGCCCAGCGCTCGGCCGGCGCCGCCAAGGAGATCAAGCACCTGATCGAAGACTCGGTCGCACGCATCGGTAGCGGTGCCGCACTCGCCTCCGAGGCCGGCAACACCATGCAGCAGGTGGTGAGCTCGGTGCAGCGCGTCACCGACATCATGGGCGAGATCACCAGCGCCTCGCGCGAGCAGGCCGCCGGCATCACCCAGGTCAACCAGACCGTCACTCAGATGGACGAAACCACCCAGCAGAACGCCGCATTGGTGGAAGAAGCCACTGCCGCAGCGCGCTCGATGGAAGACCAGGCCGCGCAGTTGGTGGACGCAGTGGCAGTGTTCCGTCTGGAACAGCAGGACCAGTTGAGCACCCTGCTGGCCAATGCACGCCACGCCTACCACTGATGTAAGTCAAACGCTCGGTGAGTCGAGGGCGCGGTGCCCTCGCCGCTCAGCACGACCTGTCTGCACAGTCCAATCACTTAGCGAGACAACCAAAGTTTCGAGTTGTGGCGGCGTCTAAATGCGCCCAAGCCTAGTCAGTCGAGGGCGCGGTGCCCTCGCCGCTCGCGGGACACGCCGTAAATCCGTCCCTGGAGGCTCAGTGGCGGCATCCATGCCGCCACATGGTCCCGCAATCGGCGAGGACACCGCACCAGAAAGTTGGTCGGCTGCTTGAAAACATGCGCACCGACCATCTCCACTGGTCCTTGCCCGCCCACCGTCGTGGGACCTTACGCGGCATGGATGCCGCGTAAGAGCCTACACGGACGTACTTGCGGCGTGTCCCGCGACGGTGGGCGGGCAAGGCCCCTGCAACCAAGCCGCAGTCGATTTATGAGCCGCTCTTAAAGATTTGGTTTTGCCGCCGATATCAAGGCGACGCCGGGACAACCGTCCGGGCGCATTCCCGCATCCACTGTGCTGGTGCTCATGTCCCAAGGCGATACCTCAGAGCTGGACCACGACGCCGATCACCTTGCCGAAGGCGACGAGCGCTATCTGCTGCGCAACAAACGGCAGATCCGTGGCTTGCTGCGCCAGCTGCTCGACCAACGCGCCGTGGTGACCATGCACGTGGCCGGCCGCGATATGGCCGTGCCCACCGCCGTGCTCGAAGTGGACGAAGACGACGACTGTGTGATTCTGGACGGCAGCCATAACGAGGCTTCCAACCGCGCCATCGAAGATGCCAAGTATCTGTTGTGCTACGCGCAACTGGAACGGGTCAATATTCGTTTCCGTCTGGAAACGCCCGACCGGCTGGAACGCGACATCCACGTCGCCTTCCGCGCTGCATTGCCCGACGCCATGTATCACATGCAGCGCCGCGAATCGTACCGGCTGGAAACGCCGATCACCGATTCGCCCATCTGCACCATTCGTCAAGACGACGCACAGGGCGGCACGCTCAACTTGCAGCTGCGCGTGATCGACATCAGCAGCGGCGGCCTGGCGGTAGCGATCACGGACGGCATGCCGCTGCTCGAACCGCAACGCACCTACCGCAATTGCACGCTGCAATTGCCCGACACCGCGCCGATCACGCTACCGCTCACCGTCTGCAGCCAATACAAGCAGTCCCTGCCCAACGGCAGCGAAGGCTTCCGTGTCGGCATGCAGTTCAGCGATCTGCCGCGTGGCGCCGACGAAACCATTCAACGCTATATTTTTCGCGTCGACCGCCAGCGCAACGCGCGCAAGAGCGGCGTGTTCTGAACCCGCCCGTACCGTGCACAGCGCACCGCTAAAGTTGCCGTGCGCTGCGCCGATGTTGCTAGGGCAACCTCTTCCACACTCTTTTTCGCACGCTTCTGCCGCATTTCTTCAGCAATCTGACACTCAGCCGCAACGCCCGGAGTTTCCATGAACGACAAAAGCACTGCCACCGGCACCGGTGGTGAATTCCTCAGCTTCGCCTTGGGCGAAGAACACTACGGCGTGGACATCCTGAAAGTGCAGGAAATCCGCGGCTACGATTCGGTCACCCGTCTGCCCGACGCTCCCGATTACATCAAGGGTGTGATCAACCTGCGTGGCACCATCGTGCCGGTGATCGACCTGCGCCTGAAGCTGCGGCTGAAAGAAGCGCGCTACGACGCCTTCACCGTGATGATCGTGCTCAACGTCGAAGACCGCGTGGTCGGCATCGTGGTGGACAGCGTCTCCGACGTGATCCCGCTCAACGACGACCAGATCCGCCCGACGCCGGAATTCGGTGCCGCCGTCGACACCCGTTTCATCTCGGGCATCGGTACCCAGGACGATCGCATGCTGATCCTGCTGGATATCGAAACCTTGCTGGACAGCGCCGAACTCGGTCAGCAGCAATTGGCCGAAGAAGCCGCCTGACGTATAGCGATCAAGGCACGTAACAAGCGCTCGTTATGCATGCTTAGTCAGAGCACGAAAGTCGTCGTGTAGCGCGCTACACGACGACTTTCTGCACGCAGCAAACCCGCCTGGGGGCTGCAGTGGTGCCGGCAGTCGCGGTTACGACCATCTGGTGTCGGGAGCTTCCCGACACGAGACGTGCGCCTAGAGTGAAGTGAGATAGGAATCACGTTTTTTAGATTCAAGTTGAACGGCAGCTAGCCGATAGCTGAATAGAAGCCCGCGCACTTAAACGGGTCACCGTTCGACTTTTGATTCTGGAGAATCCCAATGAAGTTCCTGCTCTCGCTCCTCCCCGTCGCTGCTCTCGTCATCGTTGCTCCCACGCTTTCGGCTCAGTCGCAGGAAATGATTCCGCCGGAAATGGCCACCCGCTTCGTCGGCAAGGACGGCATGGTGTGCGGCAAGGTCGAAAAGGCCAAGTACGCGCAGAGCTCGGAAGGCGAACCCACCTTCCTCTACATGGGTGGCATGTTCCCGCGCCACACCTTCTCGGCCCGCATCGACGGCGCCAACCGCGGCAAGTTCAGCTTTGCTCCCGAATCCCTGGAAGGCAAGGACGTCTGTGTCCTCGGCAAGATCCAGCGCGACAGCTCGCGTGCCGAAATCGAAGTCAGCTCGCCGGCCAGCCTGAAGCTCGCCACCATCAAGTAATCGCCTCGCACATCGCCACGCCCTCGCGCGTGGCGATCTGCTGTTTGCGCTTATGCGGACTGACTTCTACGGGGAATCGTGTCAATGCAATGGATCAACAATCTGAAATTGATGCCCAAGCTGATGCTGGCATTCGGCATCGTGCTGCTGATCTTGCTGGTGCAGGGGATCATCGCTTATTCGGGTCTGGCCTCGCTCAACAACGTCACCAGTGACCTGGCCGGCAACACCATGTCCAGCGTGCGCGAAGCAGGCGACCTGCGCGGCATGCTCGGCGAATACCGTAATGCTTCTTATCAAAGTTTGGTGCGCGCAAGCGACGCGGTGAAGCAGGAAGCCAAGCTCCGCGCCAAGCGGCTCGATGGCGAAATCGAAGCGACGATCAAGGGCTATCCCCGCCTGATCGAAAGCCCGGAGCAGAAGAAGCTGTTTGCGAGCTTCGTGGCAGACTGGAAGAAGGCCTCGGCTTCCTACGCCAGCGTCAACGAAATGCTCGAACTCAATCTGCCCGACGATGCCGTCGACACCTTCGTCGGCGAAACCCGCACCCTGCACAACAAGGCCAAGGATTCGCTGGCCGCGTTGATCGTCGAAGACAACCGCCTGGCGCAGGCGGCCAAGAGCAAGGCCGAGAAGGTCCACGCCACCTCGGTCACCTTGAGCATGGTGGTGTTGCTGCTCGGCATCGCTGGTGGCCTGGGTCTGGCGTTTCTGTTCGCCCGTTCCATCGTCAAGAGCATGCGCGGCGCGGTCTCCACCGCCACCGAAATCGCCGGCGGCAAACTCGATGGTCAGATCAACGTGCAGGGCCAGGACGAAGTGGGCGAACTGATGCGCTCCATGCAGCGCATGCAGCGCGATCTGAAGGAACGCATCGAACGCGACCAGAAGATTGCCGACGAAAACCTGCGCATTCGCACCGCGCTGGACAAGTCCTCCACCGCCACCTTCATCACCGATACCGATCGCATCATCATCTACGCCAACGAAGCGTTCATGAAGCTCGTCGCGCATTACGAAGGCAGCATCCGTCTGGCATCGTCGGATTTTGAAGCCAGCAAGATCATCGGTCAGCACATCAGTTATCTCGGCCTGCCCGAGACGACCGTGCGCAAGGCCATCGCAGCACTGGAACGCGACGGCATCACCAGCTTTGAAGAACGCTACGGCGAGTTCGTGATGATGCAGACCGTCACTGTCATCAAGAACGAGCAGGACGAAAGCACCGGCGATGTCTGCGAATGGCGCGACCGCACCATCGAAGTCCAGGTCGAAGAAGAAGTCGCCCGTATCGTGCGTGCCGCTGCCAGCGGCGACATGAGCGGCCGGGTGGAAACCGACGGCAAGCAGGGCTTCTTCCTGCAGCTGGCGCAGCAACTCAACGGCTTGCTGGATGCCAACGCTGCCAGCCTGGAGCAGATTTCCTCGCTGCTGTCGGCGCTGTCGCGTGGCGATCTGACCGTGCGCATGCACGGCGAATTCAGCGGCGTGTTCGCGCAGATGCGTGACGATGCCAATGCCACCGCCGAGCAGCTGGCCGACATCGTCGGGCGCATCAAGGTCTCCTCCACCGCCATCAACTCGGCGGCTGGCGAGATCGCCTCGGGCAATCAGGATCTGTCGCATCGTACCGAGCAGCAGGCAGCCAATCTGGAAGAAACCGCCGCCTCCATGGAGGAGCTCACCTCCACCGTCAGGCAGAACGCCGAAAGCGCCCGTCAGGCCAACCAGCTTGCCATCGGCGCCACCGGTGTGGCCTCGCAAGGCGGTGAAGTGGTCTCGCAGGTGGTCGCCACCATGTCCGGCATCGAAGCCTCGTCCAAGAAGATCGCCGACATCATCTCCGTCATCGACGGCATCGCGTTCCAGACCAACATCCTGGCCTTGAACGCAGCGGTGGAAGCCGCCCGTGCCGGTGAACAGGGCCGCGGCTTTGCCGTGGTGGCCTCGGAAGTGCGCACGCTGGCGCAGCGTTCGGCCGGTGCGGCCAAGGAGATCAAGGGACTGATCGACGACTCCGTGCACAAGGTCGCCGAAGGCTCGGCACTGGTGCGCAAGGCCGGTGCGACCATGGCCGATATCGTGGCCAGCGTGCAGCGCGTGACCGACATCATGGGCGAGATCTCTGCCGCTTCGCAGGAACAGTCGGCCGGGATCGAACAGGTCAACCAGACCATCACCCAGATGGACGAAACCACCCAGCAGAACGCCGCGCTGGTGGAAGAAGCCACTGCCGCCGCACGCTCGATGGAAGAGCAGGCCGGTCACCTGGCCGAAGCAGTCTCGGTGTTCAAGCTGGACGAGCCTGCCGCACCGGTCGCACGCGCGCGCCCGGTGGCCGTGGCCTCACGTCCGGTCGCAGCCAAGCCCGCTGCCAAACCGGCTGCGCGTGCAACGGCCGCGCCTTCGCGCCAGGCCAAGCCGCAGGCCGCACTGGCCGACGGTAACTGGCAAGAGTTCTGATTCACCGCTGTCACCCACACCGCCCCGGCCAAGCCGGGGCGGTGTGTTTCTACGGTGTATTTCTGCCTCTGTTGCGACGCGCATCTGCGCCGTCATCCCCTGCTGCCGGCGCCAAGCCGCAGCGTCATGCGGGACAAATACTCGGCAACCGGCCCCAACCTTCCGCGACGGCGCAGATTGGTGCTTCAGTTGCATGACCACATGGCCGATATCCAGTACTAGCTAACGACGCGTACGGATATGACGACCACCTCGACTTCCGCTTCAGACACACGCGAATTTGATTTTGGCGACCGCGATTTCAAACGCGTTTGCGATCTGATCTATCAGCGTGTCGGCATCGCCCTGGCTCCGGCCAAGCGCGACATGGTGTATGGCCGGTTGTCGCGTCGTCTGCGCGTGCTCGGTCTGCGCTCTTTCCGCGACTACATCGACCAGCTCGAAGCAGGCAACGACGAGGAAGAATGGCAGGCGTTCACCAACGCGCTGACCACCAACCTGACCTCGTTCTTCCGCGAGCCGCATCACTTCGACAAGCTGCGCGAAGAACTGCAAAAGCGTGCCTCGCAGGCACCGCTGAAGATCTGGTCGTGTGCGGCCTCCACCGGTGAGGAGCCCTACTCCATCGCCATCACCGCCTGCGAAGCCTTCGGCTCGCTGACGCCACCGGTGAGCATCATCGCCACCGACGTCGATACCCAGGTGCTGGAAACCGCCTCGCGCGGCGTCTACGCCATCGACCGCGTCGCCTCGCTGGATGCATCGATCAAGCGCAAGTATTTCCAGCGCGGCAGCGGCCCCAACGAAGGCAAGTGCCGGGTCATTCCGGCGCTGCGCCAGCTCATCGAATACAAGCAGTTGAATCTGCTGTCGCCGCGCTACGACGTCGGCGGCCCGTATGCGGCGCTGTTCTGCCGCAACGTGATGATCTATTTCGACAAGCCCACCCAGCGCGGCATCCTGTCGCGTCTGGTCAGCCACATGGGCGATGACGGCCTGCTCTATACCGGGCACTCGGAGAACTACCTGCACGCGGCCGACCTGATCCAGCCGTGCGGGCGCACGCTGTATCGGCGTGCTCCGCGCGCGGGAGCCGCTACATGAGTACCGCTGCGCAGGTCGACGATGTCATGCGCTACCGCGATTCGCGGTTCCAGACCATCACCGCCAAGCTGCTGCCCACCCAATACCTGGTGGTGGACGACGACACCGCGTTGACGACCACCTTGGGATCGTGCGTTGCGGCCTGTCTTCGCGACCCGGTGTTGAAGATCGGCGGCATGAACCATTTCCTGCTGCCGGAAGGCCAGGTTGGCGATGGCGCACCCGCGCGCTACGGCAGTTATGCGATGGAGTTGCTGATCAACGACATGCTCAAGCGCGGCGCGCATCGCAAGCGGATCGAAGCCAAGGTCTTCGGTGGCGCCAACGTGCTCAAGGGCTTCACGAGCAACCCGGTGGGCACCCGCAACGCCGAGTTCGTGCGCCAATACCTGCTGGCCGAGCACATCCCCATCATTGCCGAAGATCTGTGCGGCATCCATCCGCGCAAGGTCTGGTTCTTCCCGACGACCGGACGCGTTGTCGTGCAGCGGTTGCCGCACGCACACGAAGCCGAAGTCGCCGCTACCGAATCTGCCGTGCGCGCCCGTCTGTCCAAAGCACCGGTCACCGGTGGAGTGGAGTTGTTCGAATGACGCTGGAAACCCCTGTTCGCGTATTGATCGTCGACGACTCGGCGGTGGTGCGTCAGATGCTGACCGAGATCCTGTCGCGCGATGCCGGCATCGAAGTGATCGGCTCGGCCGCCGACCCGATCCTGGCGCGCGAAAAGATCAAACGCCTCAATCCGGACGTGATCACGCTGGATGTGGAAATGCCGCGCATGGACGGCCTGGTGTTCCTGGAAAACCTCATGCGCCTGCGCCCCACCCCGGTGGTGATGATTTCATCGCTGACCGAGCGTGGCGCCGACACCACCTTGCAGGCCTTGTCGCTGGGCGCGGTGGATTTCATCTCCAAGCCCAAGATCGATGTCGCACGCGGGCTGGAAGGCTATGCAGAAGAAATCGTCAGCAAGGTCAAGATGGCCTCCAAGGCCAAGGTCAGCGCGCTCAATCGCCCCAGCGCGCCCAAGGTCACCCTGGACATGCAGGCTGCGCCGGTGGCCGGCAGCGCCCTGCGCTTCCGTACCACCGACCGCCTGATCGCCATCGGCGCCTCGGCCGGCGGCACTGAAGCCCTGCGCGTGGTGCTCGAACACATGCCCGCCGATGCACCGGCGGTGGTCATGACCCAGCACTTGCCGGCCAGCTTCAGCACCGCTTTTGCCGAGCGTCTCAATCGTCACTCGGCCATGTCGGTGCGCGAAGCCAGCGATGGCGAAGCGATCCTGCCCGGCCACGCCTATCTGCCGCCCGGCGGCCAGCATCTGCGCATTATCCGCGACGGTGCCCGCTGGCGCTGCCGCATCGACGACGGCCCGCCGGTCAATCGCCACAAGCCGGCGGTGGACGTGCTGTTCCGCTCGGTCGCCGCCAACGCCGGCCCGAACGCGGTCGGCGCCATCCTCACCGGCATGGGTGACGACGGCGCACGCGGCCTGCTGGAAATGTTGCAGGCCGGCGCGCCCACGCTGGTGCAGGACGAAGCCAGCAGCGTGGTGTGGGGCATGCCCGGTGCCGCCTACAAGCTTGGCGCCGCGCAGGAAGTGGTGCCGCTGGACCGCGTTGCCGAGCGCTTGATCGCGCTGTCGGCGCAGGCACGTTGATCCGGCATGAGCGCCCTGCCCCCGTCTCCGACCGACCAGGCGGAGGTTCCCGGCGCACCGGGAACCACGCCGGTCGCTGCTGCGGATTCAACGGTAGATAGCGCGACAGCACTTGGCGCACTCGACACACCGTCGATCAAGGCCGGCCCGGTCACTGCCGGCATGGTCAAACCCGACGAACGCCCCGATGCCACGCGCTCGCGCCTGTTGGCCGAAGCGCTGGATGGCAGCAGCAGTGCGATCCTGATCTGCGATCTGCAATCGCATCTGCTGTATGCCAACGACGGCTTCCAGCGCATGTTCGGCTATACCGAGGCCGAACTGGTCGGCAAGCGTCCCTCGGACGTGCTCACCCGCGCGCAAAGCGATCAGAGCGAGGTGGCGCGCATCCGCGATCGCGCCGACGCCTTGCAGCAGACCCAGGCCGACCTGCTGGTCTATCGCAAGGACGGCACGCCGCTGTGGATCTCGCTCAACTTCAATCCGATCTACGACGCCAGGCACAACCCATCGCATTACGTGGCGGTGCTGACCGACATCACCGACACCAAGATGCACGAGGTGCTGCAGCACCGCGTGCTTGAGGCGCTGGTGCAGGAGCGTCCGCTGATCGACGTGATGACCTTGATCTGCACCGAGGTCGAACGCATCGCGCCGGACGTGCTGGCCACGGTGATGAGCGCGGACAACCAGGGCTGCCTGCATTCGCTGGCCGCCCCCAGCCTGCCGCCCGAATACGCCGATGCGGTCAACGGGTTGAAGATCGCGCCCGGTGCGGGCGCCTGCGGCACCGCCGCCTGGCGTGGCCGCGCGGTCATGGTGGAAGATATCGCCACCGACCCGCTGTTCGCACCGTACCGCGACCTGCTGCTGCCGATGGGCTTGCGCGCCTGCTGGAGCACGCCGATCCGCTCCAACAGCTCGCGCGTGCTCGGCACCTTCGCGCTGTATTACCGCAAGGCGCAACGTGCCGATACCTGGCATGTGCGGCTCACCGATCTGTGCCAACAGTTGTGCACGCTGGCGCTGGAACGCGAACAGATCCGCCAACGCGTGCATCAGCTCGCGTTCTACGATGCGCTGACCGGCCTGCCCAACCGCATCATGTTCAGCGCACGCGCCGAGCAGGCGTTGACGCAGGCCGAATACGCCAGCGAACCGGCCGCGTTGATGTTCATCAACATTGACCGCTTCAAGCTGATCAACGACAGCCAGGGCCATGCCGCAGGCGATGGCCTGTTGCGCGACATCGCATTACGCATCGGCGAACAACTCACCGCCACCGCCATGCTGGCGCGCCTGGCCGGCGACGAATTCGCGCTCGCCCTGCCGCAATGCAGTGCCGAACAGGCCAGCGCCGCCGCGGAGCGTCTGCTCTGCACCATCGCCGTGCCGTTGCCGGTCGGCCACATGACCGTGCATCCGTCTGCCAGCGTGGGCGTGGCGATGTTTCCCGAGGACGGTCGCGACATCAACATCCTGTTGCGGCATGCCGATCTGGCGATGAATCGCGCCAAGCAGGAAGGCGGCGGACGCTTCCGCTTCTTCAGCGCCGACATGAATCGCATGGCGCAGGAGCGCGTTGCGCTGGAAGCGGAGCTGCGCCAGGCCATCGGCCGCGACCAGTTGCAACTGCACTATCAACCGCAGCTGCACAGCGCCGCACCGCACGCGCTGTATGGCGTGGAAGCACTGCTGCGCTGGAACCACCCGCAACTCGGCGCGGTGTCGCCGGCACGGTTTCTGCCCGTGGCCGAAGAACAAGGCATGATGCCGCAGCTCAACGATTGGGTATTGCGCCGCGCCTGCCAGCAGGTCGCCGACTGGCGCCAACGCGGCGTGCCGGTGGCCCGTGTATCGGTGAATCTGTCGGCCAGCAGTTTCGAAAGTCCGCGCATGCTCAGCGACCTGCTCAGACTCATCGCCGACATGGGCGTGCTGCCCTCCGATCTCACGTTGGAAATGACCGAAAGCGTGATGCTCTCCGGGCAACCCGGCGTGCTGGAAAACCTGCACGCCATCCGCGAGGCCGGCATCTCGTTGTCGCTGGACGACTTCGGCACCGGCTATTCCAGCCTGAGCCATCTGCACCGCCTGCCGATCGACGAACTCAAGCTGGACATGAGCTTCGTGCGCGACATCGAACACAGCGAAGACGCTCGCGCGCTCACCACCTCGGTGTTGCGCATCGGCGAACATCTGCGCAAGCACGTGGTTGCAGAAGGCGTGGAAAACGAGGCGCAGCGCTTGTTCCTCGCCGACCTGGGCTGCGAAGTGCTGCAGGGCTATCTGTTCTCACGGCCGTTGCCGGCTGCGGCGTTGGAAGCCTGGTTGGGTGCGCAGCCTTAGAGCATTGAAGCCTCAGCGATTTACTTCAGCCTTCGCTGCTGCCTCAACCTTGACAGCTGTTTCAGCCTCGGCCGTTGCGTAGACCGTAATCGTTGAAGTTCTGATCGCGCTTGGGCTGGTGGCACTCAAGTAACTCGTACCCTCATCCGGCGCTTCGCGCCACCTTCTCCCGTAGGAGAAGGGAACTAAAGCCCCTCTCCCTGCGGGAGAGGGGTTGGGGTGAGGGTACGGGCTTCATCCATGCACTGCTGCACTGACCGACGCCTTCGTCTAAGCGCTGCCTTCAAGCGTAGCTCTCAGCGACCATGCCAACACCTTGCCCCACTGTCCGCTTCAACCATCCCAACAACTGTGCGGTGACGAACGCCGGATTCTCCAGCGACGCGATATGCCCGGCATCGGGCACCAACTCGTAATCGCAGCCGATCACTTCGGCCATCAGCCATAGCTCTTCCGGCGGGCGCGGAATATCGTATTCGCCACCCAACAAGAACGTGTTTGCCGGATTCAGCGCCGACATCGCCTCCAACCGATCGGCACGCCCGAAGATCAACCGGCCCAATGGCACCACCGATGCGCGCAGCTGCTCGGCCGACATCGCCGCCAGGCGCTGCGCAAACGCAGCCGGCAACGCAGAGCTCAGATCGATACCGGGACGGAAAAAGATCGGCACGATTGCCTCGATCAACGCAGGCGTCACCTGCCCCGCCGCCTCGATCGCATCCAGCAAGCCGAAATAACGCGTCTGAGTCGCCTGCGGCTCGGCACCCAGAAACGTATCCATCAGCACCAGGCTGCGCACACGCTCCGGCGCAAGCAACGCAAGCTCCGCGCCCCACATGCCACCGACCGACAAACCGACCACCGCGCATTGCGGCAGTTCCAGCGCATCCAGCAATAGCAGCATCTGTTCGGCAAGATCGCCAACCGTCTGCGTGCCGGCTGGCAGTGCCGCCGATTGCCCATGTCCCCACAGCTCGGGAACGATGACCCGATAGTACTGCGAGAGCGCGTGAATCTGCGGCTCCCACATGGCCGCATCCCAGAGGTAGCTGTGGCCAAGCAGAACCGGAAACCCTTGACCGTATTGTGCGTAGTGCAGCGTTTGACCAGCGATCGTGCAAATAGGCATTGGAAATCATGAGAGCCATGGGAGCGGCGCCACTCTAGTCCCCTGCACTTCAGATTTTTGTTGCAACGCGACAGGCGAGTTAACTGCTATTGGCTTTAATTTCCGGCATCGTGCAGGCAAAGCGAAGTGACCGCCCGAATAACGAAAAACGCCCGGCATTGCCGGGCGTTTTCGAACACGAGATCAAGCAGCTCGATCAGGCCGCGACGGTATCGGCGACATCCTGATACTCCTGGATCTGATCGAAGTTCATGTAGCGGTAGATCTGATCGCCACTGGTCTTGATCACGCCCACATCAGCCATGTACTCGTCCTTGGTCGGGATGCGACCCAGACGCGAGCAGATCGCGGCCAACTCTGCCGAACCCAGATACACGTTGGTGTTGCGGCCAAGACGATTCGGGAAGTTACGCGTGGAGGTGGAGAACACCGTGGCGCCCTCGCGTGCCTGTGCCTGGTTGCCCATGCACAGCGAGCAGCCCGGCATTTCCATGCGTGCGCCGGCTGCACCGAAGGTCCCGTAATGGCCTTCCTTGGTCAGCTCGGAGGCGTCCATCTTGGTCGGCGGCGCAACCCACAAGCGGGTCGGGATATCGCGCTTGCCTTCCAGCAACTTGGCAGCGGCACGGAAGTGACCGATGTTGGTCATGCACGAACCGATGAACACCTCGTCGATCGCCGCACCGGCAACCTCGGACAGCGTCTTGACGTCGTCCGGGTCGTTCGGGCACGCCACGATTGGCTCGTGGATATCGGCCAGATCGATCTCGATGACGGCGGCATACTCGGCGTCGGCATCGGGCTGCAGCAGCTGCGGATCGGCCAGCCATTCTTCCATCTTCTTGATGCGGCGGCCCAGCGTGCGCGCATCCGCGTAGCCTTCGGCAATCATCCAGCGCAGCAGGGTGATGTTGCTGGTCAGGTATTCGATGATCGGCGCCTTGTCCAGGTGCACGGTGCAACCTGCGGCCGAACGTTCGGCCGAGGCATCGGACAGCTCGAACGCCTGCTCCACCTTCAGATTCGGCAAGCCTTCGATCTCCAGGATGCGGCCGGAGAAGATGTTCTTCTTGCCCTGCTTGGCCACGGTCAGCAGACCGTCCTTGATCGCATACAGCGGGATCGCGTTGACCAGGTCACGTAGGGTCACGCCCGGCTGCATCTCACCCTTGAAGCGCACCAGCACGCTCTCGGGCATGTCCAGCGGCATCACACCGGTGGCGGCGGCAAAGGCCACCAGACCGGAGCCGGCCGGGAACGAAATACCGATCGGGAAACGGGTGTGCGAGTCGCCGCCGGTGCCGACGGTGTCGGGCAGCAGCATGCGATTGAGCCAGCTGTGAATCACGCCGTCGCCCGGACGCAGCGAGACGCCGCCACGGGTGGAGATGAACTCCGGCAAGGTGTGGTGGGTCTTGACGTCCACCGGCTTCGGATAAGCGGCGGTGTGGCAGAACGACTGCATCACCAGGTCGGCCGAGAAGCCCAGGCAGGCCAGGTCCTTCAGCTCGTCGCGGGTCATCGGGCCGGTGGTGTCCTGCGAGCCCACCGAGGTCATCTTCGGTTCGCAATAGGTGCCCGGGCGCATGCCCTCGCCTTCCGGCAAGCCACAGGCGCGGCCGACCATCTTCTGCGCCAGCGAGAAGCCCTTGCCGGTATCCGGTGGCACCATCGGCAGACGGAACAGATCCGACGCCGGCAGGCCCAGGAATTCGCGCGCCTTGGCGGTCAGGCCGCGGCCCACGATCAGCGGAATGCGGCCACCGGCGCGCACTTCATCGAACAGCACGTCCGACTTCATCGCGAACTCGGCGATCACCTGGCCGTTCTTCAGCGCCTTGCCGTCGTACGGACGCAGCTCGACCACATCGCCGTGCTCCATCTGCGACACGTCCAGCTCGATCGGCAATGCACCCGCATCTTCCATCGTGTTGTAGAAGATCGGCGCGATCTTCGCGCCCAGGCACACGCCGCCGAAGCGCTTGTTCGGAATGAACGGAATGTCCTCGCCGGTCCACCACAGCACCGAGTTGGTCGCCGACTTGCGCGAGGAACCGGTACCGACCACATCGCCCACATAGGCGACCAGATGGCCCTTGTCCTTGAGATCGGCAATGGCCTGGATCGGGCCGCGCTTGCCGTCTTCTTCCGGCACGAACGCCGCGCCGTCGCGCGCGTTCTTGAGCATCGCGAGCGCATGCAGCGGGATGTCCGGGCGGGTGGTCGCATCCGGGGCCGGCGACAGGTCGTCGGTGTTGGTTTCGCCCGGCACCTTGAACACGGTGACGGTCAGGCTCTGCGGCACTTCCGGCTTGCTGGTGAACCACTCGGCCTCGGCCCAGCTCTGCAGCACGGCCTTGGCGTGCGCATTACCGGCCTCGGCCTTTTCCTGCACGTCGTGGAAGGCATCGAACACCAGCAAGGTGTGCTTGAGCGCTTCGGCGGCGGTGGCGCCCAGCTCGGCGTTGTCGAGCAGATCGATCAGCGGCTGGATGTTGTAGCCGCCCAGCATGGTGCCGAGCAGCTCGGTCGCACGCGTGGGGTTGATCAGTGCGGTGGTCTCGGTGCCGAACGCCAGCGCGGCCAGGTACGAGGCCTTGACCTTGGCAGCGTCGTCGACGCCGGCCGGCACGCGCTGGCTGAGCAGCTCGACCAGGAACTCCGCTTCACCCGCAGGCGGGGCCTTGAGCAGCTCGATGACCTCGGCGGTCTGCTGCGCGGTCAGCGGCAGCGGCGGGATACCGAGCGCGGCGCGCTCTGCAACGTGGTGGCGATAGGCTTCCAACATGCGGATTCTCCGAAAAGACAACGTGTGAATGTGTAAAACGTGAATGTGTAAATGCGAAACGTGGATGCGTGCGGATCAGCTTGCGGGTTTGGGAACAACGATCTTCAAACCCTTGAAGTAGTCGCGAAAAAAGCCCTCGTCGCGGGTGATCAGCCCATCGCACTGGAGCATCGCGTGGGCGCCGATCAGAAAATCGGCCACCACCCGCTCGCGCTTGCCGCCACGAGCGCGGAAGCGCTTGTTCATATGGCCGGCGCGTACCGCCGCCGC
The DNA here is from genome assembly GCF_056675575.1 of Xanthomonas sp. NCPPB 3959. NCBI lineage: Bacteria > Pseudomonadati > Pseudomonadota > Gammaproteobacteria > Lysobacterales > Lysobacteraceae > Xanthomonas > Xanthomonas sp. NCPPB 3959. Next base: position 45,454 of record NZ_JBWWVR010000001.1, on the reverse strand, counting down.
TTCCTGGGTGGCTTCGTAACGCACTCCGATCGAGGCCAGCGTTTCCATCAGGTCGACCTGGGTATCGAGCATGGCCAGCACCTCGGCCACCACCGCATCGCAGACCACCACCTCGTCACGCGCCAGCGCATCACCGATGCAGATCTCCGACACCTCGCCGTAGACCGCATCGCCGATCAGGATGTCCAGCAGCACCGAAGAATCCAGGGCGATCATGGGTCGAACGGATCCCCGGGCGCGCGGCCACGGATGGCGCGCATGGCTTCGTCGGTGTTGGTCAGGCCGTCGACCAGCTTGAACTTGCCGCGCACCTTGCGCAGCGCCTCGCTGACGTCCTTGCGCAGGATGATGCGGCCGCCGTCGAGCTCGATCTTGAGCGTGGTGCCCTTGGTCAGGCCCAGGGCATCGCGTACGGCTTTGGGCAGCGTGATCTGCCCGCGTTCGGCAACTGTGGCTTCCATGAAGCTGGCCCCGGCATAAAGTATGCAGCGATTCTACATACTTGACTTGTCGTACTCAAGGCCACATACCGAGTCTTGCAACCGAACGTACACACTGAATTAGTCACACTGTTCAGAAGAAACCTAAAGCCTGCTGCCATAGGAGTGATGCATGAGCGATTCCTTTTCCACCCGCACCTCGCTTGAGGTCCACGGCAAGCGCTACGAGTACTACAGCCTGCCAAAGCTGGGCGAGCGCTTCGATATCGGCCACCTGCCCTATTCCATGAAGATCCTGCTGGAGAACCTGCTCCGGCATGAAGACGGCGGTGTCACCGTCGGCAAGGACCACATCGAGGCGGTCGCCAAATGGGACCCCAAGGCCGAGCCCGATATCGAGATCGCCTTCATGCCGGCCCGCGTGGTGCTGCAGGACTTCACCGGCGTGCCGTGCGTGGTCGACCTGGCCGCGATGCGCGATGCCGTGGTCAAGCTCGGCGGCAACGCCGACCAGATCAACCCGCAGATTCCCTCTGAATTGGTCATCGACCACTCCGTGCAGGTGGATGTGTTCGGCTCGGCCGATGCGCTCGACCTCAACGGCAAAATCGAATTCCAGCGCAATCAGGAACGTTACGGCTTCCTGCGCTGGGGTCAGAAGGCCTTTGAAAACTTCAAGGTGGTGCCGCCCAACACCGGCATCGTCCATCAGGTGAACCTGGAAAACCTGGCGCGCGTGGTGATGAGCGCGGACAAGGACGGGACCCAGATTGCCTATCCGGACACCGTGTTCGGCACCGACAGCCACACCACCATGATCAACGGCATCGGCGTGTTGGGCTGGGGCGTTGGCGGGATCGAGGCCGAGGCGGCAATGCTTGGGCAGCCGTCGTCCATGCTGATTCCGCAGGTGGTCGGCTTCAAGCTCAGCGGCAAGATGCCTGAAGGCGCCACCGCCACCGACCTGGTACTCACCGTCACCCAGATGCTGCGCAAGGCCGGCGTGGTCGGCAAGTTCGTCGAGTTCTATGGCGAAGGCTTGCAGCATCTGCCGCTGGCCGACCGCGCCACCATCGGCAACATGGCACCGGAATACGGCGCCACCTGCGGCATCTTCCCGGTCGACGAAGAATCGCTGACCTATCTGCGCCTGTCCGGCCGCAGCGAGGAACAGATTGCGCTGGTCGAGGCCTATGCAAAGGCGCAGGGTTTGTGGCACGACGCCAATACTCCGCAGGCGCAATACAGCGCCACGCTGGAGCTGGACATGGGCGAGGTCAAGCCGTCGTTGGCCGGCCCCAAGCGGCCGCAGGATCGGGTGCTGCTGGAAGACATGCAGACCAACTTCCGCGAGAGCCTCAAGCCGTTCGTGGATGCGCGCAGCAAGCGCGCAACCGATATCAAGCAGGAAGACCGCCTGAAGAACGAAGGCGGCGGCGGGACCGCAGTTGGTGCCAAGGCCGCTCAGGCCGAGAGCGCCACCGACAGCGGCGCCGGTTGGCAGCTGCGCGACGGCTCGGTGGTGATCGCCGCGATCACCTCCTGCACCAATACCTCCAACCCGGCGGTGATGCTCGGCGCCGGCCTGCTCGCGCGTAATGCGGCGGCCAAGGGCCTGAAGGCGCAGCCATGGGTGAAAACCTCGCTCGGGCCTGGCTCGCGTGTGGTCACCGATTACCTGACCAAGGCCGGCGTGCTCGCCGATCTGGAAACACTCGGTTTCTACGTGGTCGGCTACGGCTGCACCACCTGCATCGGCAACTCCGGCCCGCTGCCGGACGACGTCTCGGCAGCGATCGCCAAGGACGATCTGGTGGTGTCCTCGGTGTTGTCGGGCAACCGCAACTTCGAAGGCCGCGTGCATCCCGAAGTGAAGATGAACTACCTCGCCTCGCCGCCGCTGGTGGTGGCGTATGCGATCGCCGGTACCACCGACATCGACCTCACCACCGAGCCGCTGGGTACCGGCAGCGACGGACAGCCGGTGTATCTGCGCGACATCTGGCCGAGCAACAAGGAAATCGGCGACACCATCGCCGCCACCGTCGGCCCGGAAATGTTCAAGCAGAACTACGCCGACGTGTTCAAGGGCGACAGCCGCTGGACCACCATCGCCTCCCCGGACGGTGCGCTATACGAATGGGACGCGGCCTCGACCTACATCAAGAACCCACCCTACTTCGACGGCATGACCATGCAGGTCGGCCACGTCGAGGACGTGCACGGCGCGCGCATCATGGGCCTGTTCGGCGACTCGATCACCACCGACCACATCTCCCCGGCCGGCAACATCAAGAAGGATTCGCCGGCGGGTCGCTTCCTACAGGAGCGCGGCGTGCAGCCGGCCGACTTCAATAGCTACGGCAGCCGTCGCGGCAACGACGATGTCATGGTGCGCGGCACCTTCGCCAACATCCGCATCAAGAACCTGATGTTCGGCGGCGAAGAAGGCGGCAACACGCTGTATTACCCCGCCAACGGTGGCCAGCCGGAAAAGCTGGCGATCTACGACGCGGCAGTGAAGTACAAGGCCGATGGCGTGCCGTTGGTGGTGCTGGCCGGCAAGGAATACGGCACCGGCTCATCGCGCGACTGGGCGGCCAAGGGCACCAACCTGCTCGGCGTCAAGGCGGTGATTGCCGAGAGCTTCGAGCGCATCCATCGCTCCAACCTAGTCGGCATGGGCGTGCTGCCGCTGCAGTTCCTCGAGAACGAAAACGCGCAGACGCTGGGTCTGGATGGCTCCGAGGTCTTGGACATCACCGGCCTGCAAGATGGCGCCAGCCGTCGCGCCACCGTCGATGCCAAGAAGTCCGACGGCAGCGTCAAGCAGTTCCAGGTCAAGGTACTGCTGCTCACGCCCAAGGAAGTGGAGTACTTCAAGCACGGTGGTTTGTTGCAGTACGTGCTACGCCAATTGGCTGCACGCAAAGCGGCCTGATCGCCCAGCGCATTGCGCTTCACACGTTCAACGACACTCCCGCCGCTTGGCGGGAGTGTCGTTTCAGGCAAGCGCTCAAGGCCCGGTCGGCTCCCACTGCGCGTGATACAGCTGCCAGTCGCCGCCCTGCAATCGCCAGCCGGTGGTCACCTGATACGTCTGTGCCTGCTCGGGTAGCCAGCGCCCGCTGCCACCGGTCAGCAACGCAGTGAAACGCACGCTTGCGGTGTCACCGCGCAGTTGCACATCCACCGGCCCCAAGGTCACGCCGATCTGTTGATTGCCCAGCATCTGCAGCTGCATCAATCGCCGCAGACCGGCTGCGTCCAGTCCTTGTTCGCCGACGAAATCCTCGGCCACCGGCGCCATCGCATCGCCGATCTCGCGTGCTTCGATCGCCTGATGCAGTTGCTCCAGCGTCGCGCGCAAACGTTGTTCCGGCGCAGGCCGTGCGCAACCGATGAGCGCAAGCATGCACAGTACGGCGAGCCAGTATCGCCATCGCAGTTGAATGCTGCCCTGCATCACACTTCGCCTTTTACATGCATGACGGTATGCTGCCACTTGCAGTCGTGCCGTGGAACACACCGCGTCACGCACCGAACACCCTGGAGGGGGGCAGATGAATCAGGCACGTCCTTGGTTACAGAGTTATCCGGCCGGCGTCGCCGCCGAGATCGATCTTGAGCAGTTCCGCACCGTTGCGGAAGTGTTCGCCACGTCGGTCGCGCGCTTCGCCGATCGCCCCGCGTATCACAGCTTCGGCAAGACCATCACCTACCGCGAAGCCGATCAGCTGGTCGAGCAGTTTGCCGCCTATCTGCTTGGCGAATTGCAGTTGAAAAAAGGCGATCGCGTCGCCTTGATGATGCCCAACTGCCTGCAGTACCCGGTCGCCACGTTCGGCATCCTGCGTGCCGGCCTGACCGTGGTCAATGTCAATCCGCTGTACACCCCGCGCGAGCTGAAGCATCAGCTGATCGACTCCGGCGCCAGCGTACTGGTGGTCATCGACAACTTCGGTACCACCGTGCAGCAGGTCATCGCCGACACCCCGGTCAAGCAGGTGATCACTACCGGCCTGGGCGACATGCTCGGCTTCCCGAAAGCGGCGGTGGTCAACTTCGTCGTCAAGTACGTCAAGAAGCTGGTGCCGGAGTATCGCCTCAAGGGCGCGATCCGTTTCCGTGACGCGCTCGCGCTGGGCCGCAAACACAAAGTTCCGACGCTGCAGATCGAGTCCGACGACATCGCCTTCCTGCAATACACCGGTGGCACCACCGGCGTGGCCAAGGGCGCGATGCTGACCCACCGCAACCTGGTCGCCAACATGCAGCAGGCGCACCAGTGGCTGGCCAGCACCGGCAAGCTGGAAGAAGGCCACGAGGTGGTGATCACCGCGCTGCCGCTGTATCACATCTTCGCACTGACGGCGAACGGGCTGGTCTTCATGAAGATCGGCGGCTGCAATCACCTGATCAGCAACCCGCGCGACATGCCCGGCTTCGTCAAGGAATTGAAGAAGACCCGCTTCACTGCCTTCACCGGCGTCAACACGCTGTTCAACGGCCTGCTCAATACGCCCGGTTTCGATCAGGTCGACTTCTCCTCGCTCAAGATGTCCCTCGGCGGCGGCATGGCGGTGCAACGCTCGGTCGCCGAACGCTGGAAGAAGGTCACCGGCCTGACCCTGGTCGAGGCCTACGGCCTGACCGAGACCTCGCCGGCCGCCTGCATCAACCCGATGGATCTGAAGGACTACAACGGCTCGATCGGCCTGCCGATTCCGTCCACCGATGCCTGCATCAAGGACGACGCCGGTGCGGAGCTGGCGATCGGCGAGATCGGCGAGCTGTGCATCAAGGGCCCTCAAGTGATGAAGGGCTATTGGAAGAAACCCGAAGAAACCGCCAAGGTCATGGACGCCGAGGGCTGGCTGCACACCGGCGATATCGCACGTATGGACGAGCAAGGCTTCGTCTATATCGTCGATCGCAAGAAGGACATGATTCTGGTCTCCGGCTTCAACGTGTATCCGAACGAGATCGAAGACGTGATCGCCGAGATGCCAGGCGTACTGGAAGTGGCCGCCGTGGGCGTGCCGGACGAGAAGTCCGGCGAGATCGTCAAGGCCGTCATCGTCAAGAAGGACCCTGCCCTGACCGCCGAGGCCGTGAAGGCGCACTGCCGCGCCAACCTGACCGGCTACAAGCAGCCGCGCGTGATCGAATTCCGCAAGGAATTGCCGAAAACCAACGTCGGCAAGATTCTGCGTCGCGAGCTGCGGGACGCGCCGAAGGGGTAATCCTACCTGCCATCGCAGGATCGAGGCCGTTCAGCCATCATCTCGCGCCCGCAATGCCGCAAGGCCTTGCGGGCGCTTGCTTTTGCACGCATAGAATCAGCTGTCGGCGCACGCTCCTCGTTCCTCTCACTCTCCGTCCGTAAGGCGGCCGGCCGGACGGTCTTCACGGAGAACCACCATGTCTGCAGTTCAACCTTTTGTTCGCACCACGATCGGTTCCACCCTACGCGTCATCGAAGAACTGCAACGCGACGTCTACTGGATTCACATGCATGCCGATCTGGCCATAAATCCAGGTCGCGCCTGCTTCTCTTCGCGCCTGGTCGACGACATCACCGGCTACCAGGTCGAGCTCGGCCAGCGCCTTCTCCATGCCGGTGCGACGTCCCCACACGTGGTGTTGGCATCGGACAGCGACGTTTTCAACCTTGGCGGTGATCTGGCGCTGTTCTGCCAGTTGATTCGCGAAGGCGATCGCGCCCGCTTGCTCGACTACGCGCAGCGTTGCGTGCGCGGGGTGCACGCGTTTCACGTTGGCCTCGGCGCACGTGCGCACAGCATCGCTCTGGTCCAGGGCAATGCGCTGGGCGGCGGTTTCGAGGCGGCATTGAGCTGCCATACCATCATTGCCGAGGAAGGCGTGATGATGGGGCTGCCCGAAGTCCTGTTCGATCTGTTCCCGGGCATGGGTGCCTACTCTTTTATGTGCCAGCGCGTCAGCCCGCAATTGGCGCAGCGGATCATGCTCAATGGCAATCTGTACTCGGCTGAAGAACTGCTCGCCATGGGGCTGATCGATCGCGTGGTCCCACGCGGCCAGGGTGTGGCTGCAGTGGAACAGGTGATCCGTGAGAGCAAGCGTACGCCGCACGCATGGGCAGCGATGCAGCAGGTACGCGAAATGACCACCGCCGTACCGCTGGAAGAGATGATGCGCATCACCGAGATCTGGGTAGATACAGCGATGCAGTTGGGCGAAAAATCGCTGCGCACGATGGACCGACTGGTACGAGCGCAGTCGCGCCGCTCGGGACTCGATGCCGGCTGATGCGCCGGCCGCCCTATTCGCTATTACGGGGGGAGCACTCTTCGTCCTTGGCGCGCTTCACGCGTGCGTCGAGTGCGTCCTTTCCGGCCTGCAATTGGCCGCGCAACGCAGACAGCCGCTGCCGCCACTCTGCCTGCAATTGCCAGTCGGCCATGCGCATCAATTCGCCCCCGCTACCGGCAACCTGCGCCAGACCCAGGTTGCTGGCAACGCCACGCAATGCATGCGCGCTCTCACGCAACTGCTCCCAATCCGAACGGGTTCCATCACGCTCGATCGCACCGACGCAGTTCTGCGCGTCTTCCAGGCACTGACGCACGAACTGGTGTTCGAACTCATCTCCCATACCCAGTGCAGCCAGCTCGTCCAGCACACTGGCATCGAGCACACCATCGAACATGTCCGGGATCTGCACACTTGTTGTCGGCGTGACCAAGAGCCGCGTACTGACAGCCAGATCGGCCAAGGTATCCAGCAACTTCGCTGCAACAACCGGCTTGGCCAAGAACGCACGCGCGCCGGCTTGTTCGCATGTACGAATCGCGTCGGGCGTGACATCGGCACTCAGTACCACAACCGGGGTATAACGCATTCCGCTGGCCTGCATTACCCGTAATTGCTTGAGCATGTCCAGACCACTCATGCCCGGCATGTGCAGATCGACGATGACCGCATCGAAATCTTCTTCAGCCATTGCGTCCAGCACCTGCTCGGCGCCGTTGACGCACCTCACCTTGTGCCCGGCCTTTTCCAGCAACCGCTGCAACACCATGCGGTTTGCTTCGTGGTCGTCGGCCACCAACATGCGCATGCTGCGCACGCGCGCGCGATGACGCAGAAATGGATTGGAGAACGCGATGACGTTGGAGGCTTCCAGTTCGTCTTGCGTTCCCACGAGTGCGCCGCCAGACACCTGTGCGGGTGCCGCCTGCACAGGTGCGCGGATCGCCATCGGCAGTTCGAACCAGAACACGCTACCGCTGGGCTGGTTCTCCTTGAACCCGATGCTGCCGCCCATTGCCTCCACCAACCCCTTGGCGATGGTGGTGCCAAGCCCGGTCCCCTCATAACGCCGCGACAGGCCAACGTCGGCCTGCTCGAACGCGTCGAACAGCCGCGACCGCATATCCAGCGGCACCCCGATGCCGGTGTCTTCCACATCGAACCGCAGTCGCAGTGCACTGCCGGCGGACACTCGCGTGATCCGCAGCAGCACATGGCCTTGCTCGGTGAATTTGACGGCATTGCCCACGATGTTGAGCAGTACCTGCCGCAGATGACCATTGTCACCCTTAAGCAAATCGGGAACGTCGGCAGCAACCTGGGTGCTGTAGTGCAAGCCTCGCGCCCTGGCCTGCGGCTGCAGGATCAGTCCAATCGCGCCGAGTAGCTCACGCAGCGAAAAATCGCGCTGGTCGATGCGAATCTTGCCGGCCTCGATCGCTGAAATGTCCAACACTTCTTCGACCAGGGACAGCAGGCTGCGTGCCGACGCCTGGATGGTGTTGACGCACTCCTTCTGCTCAGCATCAAGGCGCGTGGTTGCCAGCACTTCGGTCATGCCCGACAGCCCATTGAGCGGCGTGCGGAATTCGTGACTCATATTGGCCAGAAAACGGCTCTTGGCCTGATTGGCATGACGCGCCTCGCGCACCGCCCGTGTCATCGCACGCAACAGCGAATCGAAGTACAGCGGCACGGCGATCAGGCCCAGCAACAAGCCCCAGCTCAGGTATGGATTGGCTTTCCAATAAGGTGAAATCAGGATGGCGCTGAGGAAGCACAGGCTGCCCATTGCCGTAGCGGCGCGCAGATAGTTGCTGCCGTAGCGCAGACCGTTGCCGATGGTCACCCACATGCACACTGCGTACAACGGTGAGGCAGGCTCGCCCTGGATCGCCATGATGGCACCGGTGCAGGTGTAATCCAGCAGCATGCCGATCAGGCGCCGCGTGTGGGACACCTGCGGTCGCAGCAGGATCGCCACCATCAGGCCAAGCGACACCACCAGCTCGCCCACCAGGATCAACCAAGTGGCAACCAGCGTGTCGCCGTGCGTATGTTGGTAGCGCCAGCCCAGGTAAGAAATAAACAGGGTGGTGATGATGATACGGACCAGATTTTGCGCGTGCTCCGTGTCCGCCCGTCCTGACAGACGTTGCTTCAACCATGGCAGTGGAAACTTCATAGACGCCTCAGACGCGCGGTGGCGTCGATGGGGTTGGGATCCTTCCGTGCTGCGTCGCAGCGTCGACACCTGCAGCGGGCGGTGGCTCAATGATCGCCTGGTCGTGCTCGCGCAGCGTACGCAACAATGACATAGGAATGACGATCAACGCACCCAGCAGCGCGATCGCCAAGCCAAGCCGACCCTGCCAATAGCTACTGTTGGCCAGCGTTGTGCCGAAGCTGAGCGTGGCCATGGCCACTGCGTTGTGCAGAGCCTCGCTACCGAACCGCAGCCCATTGCCGATCGTTATCCAAAGCAACACGACATACAAGAATGCCATTGGCGCCCCCATCCAGGTCATCGCCAGCCCGATCAAGCCGTAATCGGACAGCATCCCTAGCGTGCGACGCAGATGCGAGCGCTGTGGGTTTGCAACAATCCAGCCAAAGAGCACCAGCGCCATCCCCTGACCGATGGCGATCAGGCAGAACAGCTGCTGCAGCTGGTGCCTGGAGACCTGCCACTGCTGAGCGAAGGTCAGCGCATAGACCAGGATCAGCAGAATCAACACGATGCGCACCAGCGCCTGACCATGCTCGCTGTCGGCACGCCGGGCGAGTCGAGCGCGCAGCTGGCCAAGCACCGCCTTCACTTCACACCCCGGGTCGTGCCGATGCGGTCGAGAACTCCCCGCAGATCTGATCCAGCTGCGCGCGGCCGCGTAGCAGCGCATCCACGCAGCGCGGGTCGAACAGGCGGCCGCGTTGGGCGTACAGATACGCAAGCGCAGCGTCCATGGTCCAGGCCTCCTTGTACGGGCGCGGCGACAGCAGGGCGTCGAAGACGTCGGCCACCGCTACGATGCGCGCTTCCAGCGGAATCGCCTCTCCCACCAGTCCGTCCGGGTAACCGGTGCCGTCGTAGCGTTCGTGGTGACGTAGCGCGATCAGGGCGCCGACCTGGATGAAGCGGTTCTGGCTGCCGCTGAGCAGCTCGTAGCCGATGCGCGGATGCCGCTTCATGATGCTCATCTCGTCGTCGGTGAGCTTGCCCGGCTTGAGCAGCACCGAATCGGGAATGGCGATCTTGCCCATGTCGTGCAGCGGTGCGGCCATCTCGATGATGCGCACCTCTTCTTCCGACAGGCCGAGTTGCTCGGCGATCAGGCCGGCCACATGCGACATGCGCTCCAGGAACGCGCTGGTCCCCGAGTCGCGGTACTCGATGGCGCGCGCCAGCCGCGACAAGGTTTCGCGTTCGCGCTCTTCGACCTCGTTCATGCTGGCCAGCAGGCGCTGTTCCAGCGACAGCGCGCGTTGCTTGACGCTTTCGCTCTGCTGACGCAGCTGCAGCAAATTGGCGCAGCGCGCGCGCAGTTCGCGCGGGCGGATCGGCTTGACCAGGAAGTCGATCACGCCCGCTTCCAGTGCGGCCTGACGAATCGGTTCGTCACCGACGATGGTGATCAGGATGATCGGAATATCGCGATGGCTTGGCAGCCGCCGTAGCCGGCGGGCGAACTCCAGGCCGTCCATGCCCGGCATGCGATAGTCGAGTAGCAGCAGATCCACGCGTCCGGCTTCGCACCAGGCAAGCGCGTCGAGCGGGTCACCGAAGTCATAGACCTTCAACTCCGGTGCGATGTCTTCGATGACGTGACGCAGCATCGTCCGCGCAGACATCTGGTCATCGACAATAACGATGTTCAATCCCAGATCCGCCTTTTCCGACCAGCTTCCCCATGTATCCGTCGACGATACACCGACCGGATTCCCTAAAACATCCTGCATAGCCGTTGCTCCTCTGTCTCGAGAACGGGAAAGCGATAACGCCGACGGTACTGCCGACTCCCCCGACGATACGCCATTCGGGGCTCCGCTCAAGCATATGCAGTATCTGTGCCGTCGGCGAGCCGACGGCGCAGAGCATCAGGCTTCCGGACGCATATACGGGAACAGCAGCACATCGCGGATCGAGGTGCTGCCGGTCAGCAGCATCACCAGGCGGTCGATGCCGATGCCCAGACCACCGGTCGGCGCCATGCCGTACTCCAACGCACGGATGTAATCGGCGTCGTAATGCATCGCTTCGTCGTCGCCACCCTCCTTGGCCTGCACCTGCGCCTGGAAGCGCGCGGCCTGGTCTTCGGGGTCGTTGAGCTCGGAGAAGCCGTTGGCCAGTTCCTTGCCGTTGATGAAAAGCTCGAAGCGATCGGTGTACCCCGGCTCGGTGTCGCTGGAACGCGCCAGCGGCGACACTTCGACCGGATGATCGGTAATGAAGGTCGGCTGCACCAAGGTGTGCTCCACGGTGGCTTCGAAGATTTCCAGCAGCAGCTTGCCCCAGCCGTACGACGGCTTGACCTTGATCTTCAGGCGCTCGCAATGGCGCAGCAGCGCAGCGCGATCGGTACAATCGGCCGCGCTGATGTCCGGGTTGTGATGGCGAACGGCCTCATCCATGCGCCAGCGCCGGAAAGCCGGCGCCAGGTCGATGTCGGCGCCATCCCAGTTCACCTGGGTGGTGCCCAGCACCGACTGCGCGGTGTCGCGGATCACCTGCTCGGTCAGGTCCATGATCTCGTGGTACGTGGCATAGGCCTCATAGAGTTCGAGCATGGTGAACTCGGGGTTGTGCCGGGTCGACACGCCCTCGTTGCGGAAATTGCGGTTGATCTCGTAGACGCGCTCCAGCCCACCGACCACCAGCCGCTTGAGATACAGCTCCGGCGCCACGCGCAGATACAGATCCAGATCCAGCGCGTTGTGGTGGGTGGTGAACGGCTTGGCGGTGGCGCCACCGGGGATGTAATGCATCATCGGCGTTTCCACTTCCAGGAAGCGGCGCGCGTCCAGCCAGGCGCGCATGGCGCGGATGATCTTGGAGCGCTTGATGAAGACCTCGCGCGCTTCCGGGGTGACGATCAGATCGACATAGCGCTGCCGGTAGCGCTGCTCCACGTCCGACAGGCCGTGCCACTTGTCCGGCAGCGGGCGCAGCGACTTGGTCAGCAAGCGCAGCGCAGTGGCCTTGACCGACAGCTCGCCGGTCTTGGTGCGGGTCAGCCCGCCCTCCACTGCCACGATGTCGCCAACATCCCAGCCCTTGAAGGCGGTGTAGGCATCGCCGAGCACATTGCCCTGCAGAAACAGCTGCACGCGCCCGGATTCGTCCTGGATCTGCGCAAAACTCGCCTTGCCCATCACCCGCTTGGCCATCAGGCGGCCGGCCATCTTGACCGTGCGAGCGCTGGCTTCCAACGCCTCGGGGGTCCAGGTCTCGGCATCGGCGAATTCGGCCTGCAGGTCGCCGGCGAACTGTTCGCGCACGAAATCGTTGGGATAGGCGATGCCCTGGCTGCGCAACGCGCCCAGTTTCGCGCGACGCTCGGCGATGAGGCTGTTCTCGTCGGCGGGGATCTGCGGCGCGGGGGTCTGCTCGGTCATGGCGGGAATCGATCTGCTGTGGGTCGGGCGCGTGCCCGGTGGGGAGTGAGGAACCGGCTTGCCGGTTCCTGCTTTGTTTTACGGTGGGACTGTGACGACTGCGCGGTGCAGCGGTGTCGACTGTTGGGCAATCTGCAGCCGCTGCACGATCAGGACGCATTGCGGCCGCAGGCTGTGCGAGGTCGATGCGCGCAGTCACATCGACCTCGCACAGCGATCAGGCATCCAGGCGTTTGGAGCCTGCCGCCAGACCGGCCTTCAGGCTGGCCTCGACGAATTCATCCAGATCGCCGTCGAGCACCTTCTGCGTATCGCTGCGCTCGATGCCGGTGCGCAGATCCTTGATGCGGCTCTGGTCGAGCACGTAGTTGCGGATCTGGCTGCCCCAGCCGATGTCGGACTTGGTGGCTTCCAGCGCGTCGCGTTCGACGTTGCGCTTCTGCACTTCCAGCTCGTACAACTTGGCGGCCAGCATCTTCATCGCGTTGTCGCGGTTCTGGTGCTGGCTGCGGCCGGTCTGACAGGCCACCACGGTGTTGGTCGGAATATGCGTGATACGCACCGCCGATTCGGTCTTGTTGACGTGCTGACCACCGGCACCGGAGGAGCGATACACGTCGGTGCGCAGATCGGCCGGGTTGATGTCGATCTCGATGTTGTCGTCCACTTCCGGCGACACGAACACCGAGGTGAAGCTGGTATGCCGGCGGTTATCCGAATCGAACGGCGACTTGCGCACCAGCCGGTGCACGCCGATTTCGGTCTTCAACCAGCCATAGACGAACTCGCCTTCGATGCGGATGGTGGCCGATTTGATGCCCGCGACTTCGCCGCCGGACACTTCCATCAGCTCGGTCTTCCAGCCGCGCGACTCGGCCCAGCGCAGATACATGCGCAACAGGATTTCGGCCCAGTCCTGTGCCTCGGTACCACCGGCGCCAGCCTGGATGTCGACGAACGCATTGGCGCCGTCCATCTGGCCGGAGAACATGCGCTGGAATTCCAGCTTCTCGACGTGCACCTGATACTTGTCCAGGTCGGCAAGCACCGCCACTGCGGTGTCTTCGTCCTGCTCGCTTTCGGCAAGCTCCAGCAGGTCGGCGGCGTCGGCCAGGCCGGCCAGCACGTCGGCAATGCCGATGACGGTCTTTTCCAGCATCGAGCGCTCGCGGCCCAGGGCCTGCGCGCGCTCGGAATCGTTCCACACATCGGGGTTTTCAAGCTCCCGGGTGACTTCCTCTAAACGCTCTTTCTTGACGTCGTAGTCAAAGATACCCCCTGAGCGAGAGCACGCGATCGTTGAGATCGGTGATGCGCTGGCGGATCGGATTGGTTTCGATCATGACGGACTTCCGGCAAACAAGCCCGGTAGTTTAGCAAGCGGGCGGCGGCGGCGGAACGCGGCGGTGGCCATGCCGGGTCGCAGCGTTCTGCGGGCACAGCAAGCATCGATAAGCGCCGGCCGCTGCAGTCGGCAGCCGGGCCGGCGCACAGGTCAGGTGCCGGGGCGCTGACTGACCCAGGCCGGACAAAGGCGGCATTGCATACGATCGGCGCCGCTCCACTCAGCCAGCCGGTGCAGCCTCGACACGTTGCGCGACGGGCGCCTGCCCGGCCACTGTCCGCAACGCAGCCAGATAGCGGCGGCTGCATGGCAGTACCGTTGCATCGGTCAGGTGCACGCGGGCATCGCCGGATTCCAGCGGTTCGATCGCCTGCACACGTGCCAGCTTCACCAGGTAGCTGCGGTGGATACGCACGAACACGGCCGGATCGAGCTTGGCCTCAATCGCGGCCATGGTGCTGCGCAGCGGGTAGTCGTGGCTGCGTACGTGCAGATTGACGTAGTTGCCCGAAGCCTGGACCCATTCGATATCGGCGGTGGCGACCAGGAAGTCGCGTCCCAGCTTACGCACCAGAAAGCGTCGCGGGCGATCCAGCGGCTCCACCGGCGCGCCTTCGTCCGGCGCGGCCAGCAGATGCGCCTCGCCCTGCCGACGCCGCCCATACCAGGCCAGCGTGTGTTGCAGCGCCACCAGCAAGGCGAAGGTGCGCAGATCCTTGGAGAGTTCGTACACCCACTGCAAGCGCCAGCCACCGAAGTCGTAGTGCGCCCCCACCGCGAGATAGACCAGCTTGCGCAGCAGCACCATGCCGCTGACGTGCAGCAACCACCAGACCAGCCCGGCCGCCATATAAAGCGGAATGCGCCGCTGCCAGACATCGGCATGCAACGGCCAGCGCCGGCATAGCCAGAGCAACAGCGGCAGGAGCAGTAACGAGGCGGTTGCGCTACTCAGCTCCCAGGTCAGCACCTGCCATAGCAGCAACGGCTGACCATCGCGACGCGCCGCCAGCCATGCGGTCGCGGTGTTGCCGAGCGCACTGCCATAGAAAACCAGCAGCCAGATCAACGCCACCCAGCGCTTGCCCGCGCTGGCGTTGCTGCCGGTATCGGGTGGAATGGCCCCGGATGCTGGTGAATTCATCCGCGCATTCTAGGCAAACCGCCCGCCTGCCGTCCCCGGTTCGTCCCTGCAGTACCGCAACTGGTCACTCAGGGACAGCGTTGCCACCCTTGGTACAGCTGGGTAGCGCCGGATCTGCCGAGGATGCAGGCATGCCTTCAACCGACACGACCATGACCGAGCGCCGCCACGATATCGACGCCTTGCGCGTCTTCGCCTTTGCACTGCTGATCCTCTATCACGTGGGCATGGCCTATGTGGCCGACTGGGATTTCCACCTCAAGAGCGTGCACACCGCACAATGGTTGCAGTGGCCGATGATCGTGCTCAATCGCTGGCGGATGCCGTTGCTGTTCATGATCTCCGGCATTGCGATCGGGCTGGCGCGGCCGCAGGCCCGGCCCTGGCGTTTCGCGCTGCAGCGCTGCGGGCGGTTGCTGCCGCCGTTGCTGTTCGGCATGTTCGTGGTGGTTGCGGTGCAGGCCTATTGCCAGGGCGTGAGCAACGGCAAGGTCAGTCCGGGATTCGGAACCTTCTTGCTGCGCTATTGGCAGGTGCGGCCGTGGCCGGCCGGCAGCTTCGATGGCTGGGAGCACGGCATCACCTGGAACCATCTGTGGTATCTGGCCTATCTGCTGCCCTATACCGTCGCGTTGATGGCGCTGGTGTCGCTGACAACGCGGCTGCGGTTGGCCGCGTTGCCTCGCTTGCCCGCTGCGCTGGCGGTACCGGCACTGCTGCTGTTGCCGATCCTGTGGGAAGCGTTCTGCGTGCTGTGGGTGATGCCGCGCCACCCGCCGACCCACGCGCTGGTCGGCGACTGGTTCGTGCATGCCGAATCGTTCCCGCTGTTTGTGCTGGGGTACCTGCTGGCACGTCGCGAGCGCTTCTGGGCTTGGGCGGTGCGGCTGCGGTGGCTCACACTCGGCACCGCGCTATTGGCGATCGGCACCGAACTGGCAATCCGTTATGTCGGCATCCATGGACAACCGGCGCAACTGGGTGCAACGCTGACTGCGTTTTTGCCGTGGGAGACGATCGAACATAGCGCACGTGCCGCCTACACCTGGCTGGCGCTGCTGACGATTCTTGGCTGGGCCAGGCACAGTTTGAACCGTCCGTTCCGCTGGCTGCCGTACTGCACCGAAGCCGTGTTTCCCTGGTACATCCTGCATCAGAGCCTGATCATCGTGGTGCTCTACTGGCTGATGCCGTTGCACTTGAATGCCTGGCTGGAGCCGGCGCTGGTGATTGCCGCTACCGTGATCGGCTGTCTGGCACTGCATGAATGTGCGATCCGCCGCGTGCGCTGGCTACGCCCCTTGTTCGGACTGCGTGGGCGCACGCAGCGTTCGGCGAGGCAGGTCGACGTCATGCCGATGCCGTCATGAACGCATTGCGCACCGATGGCGCTGTTTGGCGCGCGATGGACTGGACGGCCTATCCGCAGCAACGCAAGATGCGCGCCGGACACGCTCTTTCGAAGAACACCATGCGCCCCACCCTGCTTGCCGCCGCTTTGTTGCTGACGCCCGTCGCCGCCCTTGCCGAGGCCCCGGTCGGCATCGCCTTCGACCATGAAGACTGGACCATCGCCTGCGACAACACCCGCACCTGCCGCGCTGCCGGTTACCAGCGGGACGAAGGCGACAGCACGCCGGTGTCGGTGCTGTTGACCCGCAAGGCCGGCGCCGGGCAAGCGGTGACGGCCGAGTTGATGCTGGGCCAGTACGACGAGGTCAAGATGCCGGCGTCGCTCACATTGCGCATCGACCAGCGCGATCTGGGCAAGCTGGCGCTGAATCGCGACAGCGGCACCGCGCCGCTGACCAACGCGCAGGTCACCGCACTGCTGGCCGCGCTGACCCGCAGCAGCACGATCGTGGCGGTGGGCAACGATGGCCGCCGCTGGCAGCTGTCCGATCGCGGCGCGGCGGCGGTGCTGCTGAAGATGGACGAATTCCAGGGCCGGCTGGGCACGCGTGGTGCGCTGGTGCGCAAGGGCGATCGCGACGAAGCCGCCGTGCTGCCGGCCGTGCCGGTACCGCAGGTGCGCGAAGCCAAACTCGCCGCGCCGCAAGCGGCCGATGCGCGCCTGGGCAAACTGCCGGCGCTCTATCAGGCGCTGCGTGCCAGCTTGCCGGCCAACGACGAATGCAAGGGGCTGGAAGCCAGCGATGCAGCGGAGCCATTGACCATCACCCGGCTCAGCAGCGACAAATTATTGGTCTCGACCGATTGCTGGATGGGCGCCTACAACGTCGGCACCGGCTACTGGGTCATCAACGCACGGACGCCGTTCGCGCCCACCTTGATCACCACCCAGGCCAGCGATCTGGATGAGGCGACCATCCTCGCATCGCACAAGGGGCGAGGTCTGGGCGATTGCTACAGCCAGGCCAGCTGGACCTGGGACGGCCGCCGGTTTGTGCCGACCTCCAAATCCACCTCCGGCCTGTGCCGGCTGGTGGCCGCGGGCGGCGCGTGGGAATTGCCGACGCTGGTGACCGAGGTCAAGAAGTCACCTTGATCGAGGCGAGGACAGTGCGCGTGTGCGCTTGCACTGTCTTGCAAGACGCTTTGAAGCGGCGAACGACACTATTTCGCAGCTATCAGGCGTGCGCCACTTGCCGCACACCACCGCGCACATGCCACCTGTGACTGCGCCTTCCAGTGCAGAGCGGCTGGGCTGCGGTCTGGCTGCGGGGCCCTTGCCCGCCCACCATCGCAGGACACGCCGCAAGTACATCCGTGTAGGCTCTTATGCGGCATCCATGCCGCATAAGGTCCCGCGACGGTGGGCGGGCAAGGACCATCGAAGATGGTCGGTGTGCGTGGTTGCTAGCAGAGCATGACGCGTGTTTCTCGGATCACGGCGCGTCCGATCAGCTTCCCACAGGCCTTCGAGAAAGCACCTACAGACTTGCCATCGCGAATCGCGTGGGTCACTGGAAAACAAGATGACCAATCGGCTTGCCTTGATCAGGTCATGGAGACGACAAGCCGAGGCGGCAGCGTGGCCGGGGATTGGCGGAGAGCGGCACAGGGATGTGCCGCGGCGGCGAGTCAGACAGGATGTCTGACCGAGCCGAGGAGCCGATCCCCGGCCGCGCTGCCGCCCCTACCGAAGCCAGCGACTGACAGCCGCGCGCTTAGAACCGTACCCTCAGCGCCCTACACGGACGGATTCACGGCGTGTCCCGCGAGCGGTGCGGTGAGGACACCGCGCCCTCGACCAACGCGGCTTGGAAACCTCCAGATGAGGCCAGGTGCAGCCAACAAAACGTAGAAAGAACGCTGAGCCCGCAGATCAGCCAGTGACGGTTGCCGGCTCGCAATGTTCGACGATCAATTGCACCGCCGTGCCGCCGCGATAATCGTCGCTGACCAGGCGATAGGCCAGCCGCACCATGCGACCCGGCTCACTGCCGCGCCAGCCATTGAAGTGGATCGCATTGAGCGGTTCGGCGCGCCCGGGGCAACGCAGCGTCAACTTGAGATGGCGCTCCTTGAGCACGCGGCACTGCAGCACTTCGAACCGACCATCGAACAACGGTTCGGGAAAGCCCTGCCCCCACGGCCCGGCCACGCGCAGTGCTTCGGCATGCAGGTGATCGAGTTCGTGCGCGGCCAGTTCGCCATCGCTGTGCAGTTCGGCGTGCAGTAGCGAGGCATCCACCATCGATTGCACTTGCGACCGGAATGCCTGTTCAAACGTGGCCAGCGCGGCGTGATCCATGCTCAACCCGGCCGCCATCGCATGCCCGCCGAACTTCTGGATCAGGCCCGGGTGGCGCGCATCCACCGCCGCCAGCACATCGCGGATATGCAGGCCGGGAATCGACCGCGCCGAGCCGCGCAACAGGCTGCTGCCCGGCTCGGCCGGCGCCAGCGCGATCACCGGGCGATGCAGGCGGTCCTTGAGTTTAGAAGCGACCAATCCAATGACGCCGGGATGCCACTCGGCATCGAACAGGCAGGCCGCGATCGGCAATGCGCCATCGGCATCCAGCACCACCTTGGTGACGGCTTGCTCGGCGTCGTCGGTCATCAACTGCTGCACCGCGCGGCGCTCTGCGTTGATCTCCTCCAAGGTGCCGGCGATCTCGCGTGCGCGGCTCCAGTCTTCGCTGAGCAATAGCTCGATGCCCAAGGCCATGTCTTCGAGCCGGCCCGCGGCATTGAGGCGTGGGGCGAGCGCGAATCCGATGTCGCTGGCGCTCAGGCGCGCCACATCGCGACCGCTGGCATCGATCAGGGCGCGCAGTCCGATACAGCCCCTGCCCTCGCGCAGGCGGCGCAAGCCGGCCGAGACCAGCGCACGGTTGTTGGTGTCCAGCGGCACCAGATCGGCGACGGTGCCGACCGCGACCAGATCCAGCAACACCGACAGATCCGGTTCGGCGCGCTCGGCAAATGCGCCGCGCGCGCGCAACACACTGCGCAATGCCAGCAGCACGTAGAAGATCACCCCGACGCCGGCCAGGGATTTACTCGGGAAGGTGTCGTTGGCCAGATTCGGATCCACGATCGCATCGGCCGGCGGCAACACCTCGCCGGGCAAATGGTGGTCGGTGACCAGCACGGTCCAACCGCGCGCCTTGGCTGCGGCCACACCGGCGTGACAGGCGATGCCGTGATCGACGGTGACCAGCAGATCCGGCTGCAACGCGGCCAGTTCGTCCACCAGCGCAGGCGACAGGCCATAGCCGTGCACCATGCGATTGGGCACTGCGTGATGAACATCCAGCGCGCCGAGCATGCGCAAGCCGCGCACGCCAACCGCGCACGCGGTGGCGCCATCGCAATCGAAATCGCCCACTACCAGGATGCGGCGCTGGTGTGCGATCGCATCGGCCAGCAGCTCGGCGGCAACGTCGCTGTTATGCAACAACTCCGGCGACAGCAATTGCCCCAACCGCGGATGCGCGCCGTGCGTATCGGTGACACCACGCGCGGCATAAATGCGGCGCAACAGCGGCAACATGGCATCGGGCCAACTGCCGGCCTGCCCGGGCGGGCGCCGGACGATCTGCAGAGTGGACGTCATTGCGCCAGCTGTAAGCGAGGCTTGCGCCAGAAACGCCAGCGTTGCGCGTGCGTCAGCGAGACGGTTTGCCCGTCCTGGAAATCCAGCACCAGCCGATCCAACTCGCCACGCGCCATCGCCGCCAGCAACGGGGCAACCGCGTCGTCGCTGAATTGCTGCAGCGAGCGCAGATGACGCAGATCCACCAAGGCATCCACGCGTTGTTCGCCCTGCGCATCGGCACCGGCCGCCAGGGCCAGCGCACGCAGCAGCGACTCACGGCTGCGCACTTGCCGATGCGGCGAACTCACCGCATGCGGCAGAACGCCGCCGCCCCAGAACCACAGCGAATTGATCGCCGGTTTGCCACTGGCCACGCGGCCTTCGTTCCAGGGATGTTGATGCAGCAGCACCTGCGCTTCGGTCAACAGCGCGCGCCAGCGCCGGCCGACATCGCCGGCGGGAAGATGCTCGAACAAGTCGTCGCCGATCGCCAGATCCGGCGGCGCGAATTCCGGCAGCTTGGCATCCGGCGACAGCCGCAGATACCAGCGCGAGGGCGTTGGCGCATCCAGCAGAAACCCGGCATCGCCGAACATCGGCTTGAGGATCGGCAACAACACCTCCAGATCTTCTGCCGTGGGACCAAGCGCCTCGCCATACCCCATCAACCGCGCGCCCTGCATGTCCGGCACCACATAGGCCGGATCGGCACGTACCCAGGTCGCACCGGCGGCATCGCCGGCATCGAGCTGACGGGTCAGCGCGGCCACCGGCCACTGCGCAGGCGTCAAGCTGAAGTGGCGTTGCAACTGCGCCACCTCGCCGGACTCGGTGCTTTGCTGGTCGGCACGCGCAAGCGCACGCGCCACCGGCGTGTCGCCCAACTCGCCGGGTAGACGGCGTGTTTCCGGCAGCAGCAGCGTTGCGGTCGTCATCGGTCGGTGGCGTCGATCAATGGCAGTGGATCAGTCCAGGCAATCAATCTAGATAGGCAACGCTGACGACTTCGTACTCGCGCTGGCCGGCCGGCGCGTCGATGGTGACCGAATCGCCTTCCAGCTTGCCGATCAACGCACGTGCCAATGGCGAGGAGATCGCGATCATGCCCAGCTTGATGTCCGCTTCCAGATCGCCAACGATCTGGTAGCGCTTCTCTTCGTCGGTCTCGGTGTCGGCCAGCGTCACCGTGGCGCCGAACACGATCTTGTTGCCGGCCGACAGCTTGGTGATGTCGATGATCTCGGCATGCGAGAGCTCGCCTTCCAGCTGCTTGATGCGGCCTTCGATAAAGCTCTGCTGCTCGCGCGCGGCGTGGTATTCGGCATTTTCTTTCAGATCGCCGTGCGCACGCGCTTCGGCGATCGCGCTGATCACCGCCGGGCGCTTGACCGACTTCAGCTGATCGAGTTCTTCGCGCAGACGCTGGGCGCCCTTCGCGGTCATGGGTGCTCTCATGCTTGCAGCTCCTTGTGCAGTTCCTGCAGCGACCACACAGGGCCGGTGCCGCGGAATTCCAGCGAATGCACCAGCGCCTTGGCGCCGGCGACAGTGGTCGAATAGGTCACGCGATGCTGCAGCGCTTCACGCCGGATCGAGAACGAGTCGGAGATGGCGGCGCGACCTTCTGTGGTGTTGACGATGTACACGATCTCGCCGTTCTTGATCGAATCGACGATATGCGGGCGCCCTTCGGCGACCTTGTTGACGATTTCGCAGCTCAACCCGTTTTCCTGCAGCCAGGCGCCGGTGCCGCGTGTGGCGACCAACGTATAGCCACGCTCCACCAGCGCCTGCGCCACCGGCAGCACGCGCTTCTTGTCCGGGTCGCGCACCGACACGAACGCCTTGCCCACTGGTGGCGCCTTGATGCCGCCGGCTTCCTGCGCGCGCGCGAACGCGGCGCTGAAGCTGCGGCCCACGCCCATCACCTCACCGGTGGAGCGCATCTCCGGCCCGAGGATCGGGTCCACGCCCTGGAACTTGGCGAACGGGAAGATAGCTTCCTTCACCGAGTAGTAGTCCGGCACGATTTCCTTGGTGGCGCCCTGCTCGGCCAGCGTCTTGCCGGCCATGCAGCGTGCGGCGATCTTGGCCAGCGGCATGCCGGTGGCCTTGGACACAAACGGCACCGTGCGCGAGGCACGCGGGTTCACTTCCAGCAAAAACACCACATCGTCGCCGGCCTCATCGACCTGCACCGCGAACTGCGTGTTCATCAGCCCGACCACGTTCAAGCCTTCGGCCAGCATGACGACCTGACGGCGCAGCTCGGCCTGGGTCTTGGGCGAGAGCGAATACGGCGGCAGCGAGCACGACGAATCGCCCGAATGCACGCCGGCTTCTTCGATGTGTTCCATCAAGCCGCCGATCAGCACGTTGCCGTCCTTGTCGGCAATGATGTCCACGTCCACTTCCACCGCGTTATCCAGGAAGCGGTCCAGCAGCACCGGCGAATCGTTGGAGACCTTGACCGCATCGCGCACATAGCGCGCCAGGTCGGACTCGCCGTAAACAATCTCCATCGCACGACCGCCCAGCACATAGCTCGGGCGCACCACCAGCGGATAGCCGATCTCGCGTGCCAGCACCAAGGCTTCTTCCGAATTGCGCGCGATGCGGTTCGGCGGCTGCTTCAGGCCCAGCTTGTCGACCAGTTGCTGGAAACGCTCGCGGTCTTCGGCCAGATCGATCGAATCGGGCGAGGTGCCGATCACCGGCACGCCATTGGCTTCCAGCGCACGCGCCAGCTTCAGCGGAGTCTGGCCGCCGTACTGCACGATCACGCCCTTGGGTTTTTCCAGCTCGACGATTTCCAGCACGTCTTCCAGCGTCAACGGCTCGAAGTACAGTCGGTCGGAGGTGTCGTAATCGGTAGAGACGGTTTCCGGGTTGCAGTTGACCATGATGGTCTCGTAACCGTCATCGCGCAGCGCCAGCGCCGCATGCACGCAGCAGTAGTCGAACTCGATGCCCTGGCCGATGCGGTTGGGGCCACCGCCCAGGATCATGATCTTGTCGCGATCGGTCGGCAGCGCTTCGCATTCGTCCTCGTAGGTCGAATACAGATATGCGGTGCTGGTGGCGAATTCGGCCGCGCACGAATCCACGCGCTTGTAGACCGGGCGCACCTTGAGCGCGCGGCGCAGCGTGCGCACCGATTCTTCGTTGGTGCCGGTCAACTCGGCCAGGCGCGCATCGGAGAAACCGGCGCGCTTGAGCGTGCGCAGACGCGCGGCATCCAGCGAAGCCATACCGTCGTCGGCGAGCTGCTGCTCATGGCTGATCAGTTCTTCGATCTGATCCAGGAACCACGGATCGATAAACGACAGCGCGTAGATATCGGCCACGCTCATACCGGCGCGGAACGCATCGGCGACGTAGAACAGGCGCTCCGGGCCCGGCGCCTTGAGCTCGCGCTTGAGCGCGGCGATGTCGTCTTCGCTGCTCAGATCCAGGCCGGTCGGGTCCAGCCCGATCTTGCCGGTTTCCAGGCCACGCAGCGCTTTCTGCAGCGATTCCTGGAAGGTGCGGCCCATCGCCATCACCTCGCCCACCGACTTCATCTGCGTGGTCAAACGCGCATCGGCCTGCGGGAATTTCTCGAAGGCAAAGCGCGGAATCTTGGTGACCACGTAGTCGATCGACGGCTCAAACGAGGCCGGGGTCAGGCCGCCGGTGATCTCGTTCTTCAACTCGTCCAACGTGTAGCCCACCGCCAGCTTGGCGGCAACCTTGGCGATCGGGAAGCCGGTGGCCTTGGAGGCCAGCGCCGACGAACGCGACACACGCGGATTCATTTCGATCACCACCACCCGGCCATTGGTCGGGCTGATGCCGAACTGCACGTTGGAGCCGCCGGTATCCACACCGATCTTGCGCAGCACCGCGATCGAGGCATCGCGCAGGCGCTGATATTCCTTGTCGGTAAGGGTCTGCGCAGGAGCGACGGTGATCGAGTCGCCGGTGTGCACGCCCATCGGATCGAGGTTTTCGATCGCGCAGACGATGATGCAGTTGTCCGCCGTGTCGCGGACCACTTCCATCTCGAATTCCTTCCAGCCCAGCACCGATTCTTCCACCAGCACTTCGGTGGTCGGCGACAGCTCCAGGCCACGGCCGACGATCTCGATCAGCTCTTCGCGGTTGTAAGCGATGCCGCCACCGCTGCCGCCCAACGTGAAGCTGGGGCGGATGATGGTCGGGTAGCCGACGCGGGTCTGGATATCCAGCGCTTCTTCCAGCGTGTGCGCCACTTCGGCCCTGGGGCAATCCAGGCCGATCTCACCCATCGCCACGCGGAACAGCTCGCGGTCCTCGGCCATGCGGATCGCTTCGCGCTTGGCGCCGATCAGCTCGACGTTGTACTTCTCCAGCACGCCGTGGTCAGCCAGATCCAGCGCGCAATTCAGCGCGGTCTGCCCGCCCATGGTCGGCAGCAGGGCGTCGGGCTTTTCCTTGGCGATGATCTTCTCGACCGTCTGCCAGTTAATCGGCTCGATGTAGACCGCATCGGCCATGTCCGGGTCGGTCATGATCGTGGCCGGATTGCTGTTGACCAGCACCACGCGGTAGCCCTCGTCGCGCAGCGCCTTGCACGCCTGCGCGCCGGAGTAATCGAACTCGCAGGCCTGGCCGATGACGATCGGGCCGGCGCCGATGATCAGGATGGTTTTTAGGTCGGTGCGCTTTGGCATTGTCTTCTCTAAGTCTGGACAGCGTGACAAATATGGGGAGTGATCGGACGCTGTCGATCAGGAAACGTCATCGGCGGTCAGCACGATTCCGCACTGCGCCTTCAGGTCTTTCGCCATGCGTGCTTCGTGGTCGTCGGGCATCGGCGAGGCGGCATCCAGCGCGGCCATCAGACGGGCGCCGGAGGGGCTGCGCAGGAACGTGTCCAGCTCGGCACGTGCCTTCTGGTCCAGGCCTGCACCGGCCCTGTCGGCGATCGTCTGCGCGTTGGACCCGGCAAACGCGCTCGCCAGCGACTTGCCTGCGGAGGTATCCAGAAACCGCGCCCAATCGGCAACCACCTGCTCGCCGTCGTCGCCGAGACCGGTGATCATCGAGCTGCGAAAGCCTTGGTCGATCATGTCCTGGATCGGCTTGCGCGCGCAGACGCGCTGCGCATCATTCAGCGCGCTCAAGGATGGCGTGCTCTTGACCGTCAATTCGGCCATGTCGGTTCCAAGCCCGCCCATACCCAACCGGGTCACCAGGGTCTTGACCGCGCCATCGCTGGCCGGCGCAGCATGCACTGCGCCCACCGTGCAGGACAGCGCCAGCAGCAGGCACACCCGCATCAAGACTTTGCCTCGGCCATCAACGCAGTAAACCGATCGAACAACGGCCCCACGTCGCGCGGGCCTGGCGAGGCTTCCGGGTGGCCCTGGAACGAGAACGCCGGGGCGTCGGTCAGTGCGATGCCCTGGTTGGTGCCATCGAACAGCGAACGATGGGTCACCCGCACATTGGCCGGCAACGTGCTTTCGTCAACCGCGAAACCATGGTTCTGCGAGGTGATCATCACCCGTCCGCCGTCCAGATCCTGCACCGGATGGTTGGCGCCGTGATGGCCGGTGGTCATCTTGACCGTGCTGGCGCCGGCGGCCAGCGCCAGCAGCTGATGGCCCAGACAGATGCCGAAGGTGGGCACCTTCTTGGAGATCAATTCCTGGATCGCAGCGATTGCGTAATCGCAGGGCTCCGGATCGCCCGGGCCGTTGGACAGGAACACGCCATCGGGCTGCATCGCCAGCACCTCGGCCACCGGCGTGCGTGCCGGCACCACGGTGACGTCGCAACCACGATCGGCCAGCATGCGCAGGATGTTGAGCTTGACGCCGTAGTCGTACGCGACAACTTTGTATTTCAGCTCGGCCCGCGCGAAGGTGTCGGAATTGAGATCCAACGAGCCTTCCTGCCAGTTGTAGCTGGCCTCGGTGGAAACCACCTTGGCCAGATCCATGCCCTTCAGACCGGGGAAGCTGCGCGCCGCTTCCAGCGCCTTTTCGAGGTCTATCTCGCCGGCCATCAGCGCGCCGTTCTGAGCGCCCTTCTGCCGCAGCAGGCGGGTCAGCTTGCGGGTGTCGATGCCGGAAATGGCCACCACACCGCGGGCCTGCAGCCATTCCGGCAAAGCCACTTCGCTACGCCAGCTGCTGGGACGACGCGGCACATCGCGCACGATCAGGCCGGCGGCCCAGATCTTTGTGGCCTCGTCGTCCTGATCGGTGAAACCAGTGTTGCCGATATGCGGATAGGTCAGCGTGACCATCTGGCGGGCATAGGACGGATCGGTCAGGACTTCCTGATAACCGGTCATGGCGGTGTTGAACACCACTTCGCCGACGGAAAGCCCGTTGGCGCCTACGGATTCGCCCTCGAACACGGTGCCGTCTTCGAGGACAAGGATTGCGGGTTGGGTCACGTGGGGTCTCGCTCTGGCTGCCTGGGACTCCGATGCGCTTCCGGCCAAATTCCGGTTGCAGCAAAGCGCGGACGCGGTGCTGAGGACCGGTCCGACGCTGGTTCGGGCAAGCGAGAATTGTAAAGGCAAGTGCCCCGGCATGCCAGCCTGAAGAGCGCCCGATGCCGCAGTGACATCGCAACAGCGAGGTGAATGCGCTGCTAGAGCAGCTCGCCATTCATGCGCGGTTGCGCGCCGGGTTACAGCACCAGGTCACGCACCCGATAGCTGCCGGCCGGCTTGCCGATCAGCCGTTTGGCCGCATGCAGCGCACCACGCGCAAAGATGTCGCGGTTGCTGGCGCGGTGAATCAGTTCCACCCGCTCGCCCAGCCCGGTGAACTGCACCGTGTGTTCGCCGACGATATCGCCGGCACGCAGGCTGGCGAAGCGCGGCTGCGCGCCGCTACCGGTGGCCGCTTCGCCCAGCGTCAGTGCGGTGCCGGATGGCGCGTCCTGCTTGTGCACATGATGCGCCTCGACGATGTCGCAATCCCAGCCCGGCAGGCTGCCGGCGGCACGCTCCACCAGCTCGGTGAGCACCGCGACACCTAGACTGAAGTTGGACGCCCACACCAACGGGATCTTGCCTGCAGCGTCGAGCAACGCGGCACGCTGCGCATCGTCCAGCCCGGTGGTGCCGGACACCAGCGGTTTGCCGCGTTGCGCACACAAGGCCAGGATCGGTGCGAAGCCTTGCGGCAGGCTGAAGTCGATCGCCACATCGAAAGCCGGCGCGCCGCCGAGTTCGCTGGCGGCGAAATACGGCACACCATCCACCACGCGTTGCGACGGCGAACGCCCCACCACCGCACCGACGACGTGCAAGCCCTCGTCTTCAGCGGCCAGTCGCAGCAATGCCTTGCCCATCCGCCCGGAGGCGCCGTGGATCAGAACTTTCACAGGAGACGTTGTCATGGCGGCAGGCTAGCTAGGCGATGTGGGTTGTACAAGATAGCCGGGATTGGGGAGTCGGGATTGGGGAGTCGAAAATCGCAAAAGCGCCGAGCAGGGCCGGCGTTGTCGCGATCGGTGGGCTTTGCAGCGGCGTGCTGGCCGAGGTTATGCGCCTTGCCCTGGTAACTCGGCCAGCGCTTCGCGCAGCACCTCGCCCAGGATACGGATGCCGGCATCGATCTTCTCGCCCGGCACAGTGACGAACGACAGCCGCAAGGTATTGGTCTGCGGCAAGGTGGCGTAGAACGGCGCACCAGGCACGAAAGCGACATTGCGCGCGATCGCACGCGCCAGCAGTGCGGTGCCATCCAGTCCGGGAGGCAGGGTCACCCACAGGAACATGCCGCCTTCGGGACGGTTCCATTGCACCTGTGGCGGGAAATGGCGATCCAGCGCTTCCAGCATCAGGCTGCACTGGCGCGCGTAGAGCGCGCGAATTTGCGGGATGTGCGTCTCCAGAAAATCGTCCTGCAGCGTCTGGTAGACCAGGCGCTGGGTAAACGACGGGGTGTGCAGATCGGCCGCCTGCTTGGCCTGGATCAGCTTGCCCAGCACCGCCTCCGGTGCGACCACATAGCCCAGTCGCAGCCCGGGCGCGAGCACCTTGGAGAACGAGCCCATATAGATCACGCCCTCCGGGTTGAGCGAGAGCAGGCTCGGCAACGGCTGGCCGCTGTAGTACAGCTCGCCGTACGGATCGTCTTCGACGATCGGCACGCCCGCTTCAGCTGCGCGTGCGACCAAGGCCTGACGCCGCGCCAACGGCAAGCGGCGCCCGGTAGGATTCTGGAAATTCGGCAGGCAATACAGAAAGCGCGCATCGGCCAGCATCGCCGGATCCAGCGCATCCACCACCACGCCGTCCTCGTCCGACGGCATGCCGACGAACGCCGGCTGGAACAACGAAAATGCCTGCAACGCCCCCAGGTAACTCGGCGTTTCCACCAGCACCTTGCTGCCTTCGTCGATAAAAACTTTGCCGAGCAAATCCAGACCCTGCTGCGAGCCAGTGGTGATCAGCACCTGGCTGGGCCGGATACTGGCGCCGTCGCGACTCAGGCGTGCGGCAACCCATTCGCGCAGCGGCGCATAGCCTTCGGTGGGGCCGTATTGCAATGCCGCCTGCGGCGCATCGCGCAGCACCTGATCACTGGCCGCACGCATGCGCTCCACCGGAAAGGTGGCCGGCGACGGCAAGCCACCGGCGAAGGAAATCACCTCCGGTCGCTCGGTGATCTTGAGGATTTCGCGAATCGCCGAACTGGTCAGCGCCTGCGCACGTCGGGAGATCTGGAAGGAGGTCGTCATCGGTCAAGCATAGCGAAGGCCTGTGGCCGAGGCGCTGTGCACTGCAGCGTTGACGACGGCACTCGGCAAATGCCGGCGTTACCGGTGCATCCACCCTCGCCACGTGTCGCGATGCGCCTTCTCGCGTTGCGCTGGCGCTAGCGACATCGTCCTGCGGCGACGCCGATGTACACGCGTTCGCGCCAGCCACCAAGGCAATCGTCACGCGCGCAGCGATGGCGCCGGCCCGACGATGGCAGGCGATGTTGCCAGCTGCGCTTATTCGTACGCCGGGCCAACCCAGGCAGTACCTTCGCTGCGTTCGATCAAGGTCTTCCAGCGTTTGCGGATCACCTTGTCGCGCGAGCGGAAGGTCATGCGCAGGCCCGGCAAACCGAGCGTGGCGCGCGTCTCGACCATGGCCGAGGCCTCATCGGGCGCGATTTCGATCTTGGTGATCGAATGCTTGTAGTCGATCAACTCTTCCGGAGGTGCCACATGGCGCATCTGACCCAGCACCTGCGCCCATTCGCCATTGGATTTGCAGTATTTCTCGCGTGTGGCGGTCTGCCGCTTCTGGTGCGAGTCCATGCGGTACAACACCACCATTTCGAATTCCGGCGCGGTCATCGCGCACAGCGCCTCGCCGTCCTGGCTCAGCATCGCTTTATCGTGCGCAGCGTAGAAATCGCGCACCTGCGTTTCGTCCAGCGCATTGCCGCCGTAGTTATAGATGCCCGCAACGGCGGCCAAGATTGCCAACAACACCAACAAACGCATCGCCTATCCCCTGTACCGCCGCATCCTGCGGCCGCGCAAGTGTAGAGGACCAGGCGCGTTAGTGACTACGTGGCGGCGTGGGCCCACAACTGTCGCAACCACCGCAGGCCGCAGCGCCCTGCGTCGCCGGTGGTGCAACGCGACGCCCCAAGGTGTGCATCCACGCAGGTCGCCCCTCGCGCAGCAGACCGATCGCCAGCGCGCCACGCATGCGCCGCAAGACGCTGGGGAACTGCTTCTTCAACACCACCCACAGGCTCA
Source organism: Xanthomonas sp. NCPPB 3959 (assembly GCF_056675575.1). Lineage (NCBI taxonomy): Bacteria > Pseudomonadati > Pseudomonadota > Gammaproteobacteria > Lysobacterales > Lysobacteraceae > Xanthomonas > Xanthomonas sp. NCPPB 3959. Next base: position 15,851 of record NZ_JBWWVR010000001.1, on the reverse strand, counting down.
GCAGCACTGCGCATGCGATGACCACGTATTGCAGCGTGAGCGAGAGATCCATCTCAGCCGGCTCCGAGCAGCACGGCCACTTGGTAGGTCACCAGCGAGGCCAGATAGGCCAGCGCGAACAGGTACACCGCGCTGATGGTCATCTGCTTCCACGAGTTGGTTTCGCGCTTGATGGTCGCCAGCGTGGAGATGCACATCGGCGCGTAGATGTACCAGACCAGCAGCGACAGTGCGGTGGCCAGCGACCAGCCATCGCTGATCAGCGGCGACAAGGCTTGCGCGGCAGCATCGTCATCTGCGGCCGACAGTGCGTAGACCGTGGCCAGGGATGCCACCGCCACTTCGCGCGCGGCCAGGCCCGGGATCAGCGCGATACAGATCTGCCAGTTGAAGCCCAGCGGCGCGAAGAAGGTCGACATTGCATGCCCGATGCGGCCGGCAAAGCTGTAGTCGATTGCTGGCAAGGTCGCATTGGCTGGCGCTGCCGGAAACGACAGCAGAAACCACAGCAGCACGGTCAGCGCCAGAATGATGCCGCCGACGCGCTTGAGAAAGATCACCGCACGTTCCCACAAACCCAGCGCCAGATCGCGCAATTGCGGCACCCGGTAGGACGGCAGCTCCAGCATCAACGGATGCTCGCTCTTGTCGCGCCGCCACTTCTTCATCGTCCACGACACCAGCAAGGCACTGACGATGGCCGCGGCGTACAGCGCGAACAGGATCAGCCCCTGCTGATTGAAGATGCCCCACACGGTCTTCTGCGGAATGAAGGCGCCGATCAACAACGCGTAGACCGGCAAGCGCGCCGAACAGGTCATCAACGGCGCGACCATGATGGTGGCGAGCCGGTCGCGCGGGTCCTGGATACTGCGCGTGGACATGATGCCCGGCACCGCACACGCAAAACTCGACAGCAACGGAATGAACGAGCGCCCGGACAAGCCGGCCGCGGCCATCATGCGATCCAGCAAAAACGCCGCGCGCGGCAGATAACCGGATTCTTCCAACGCCAGGATGAAGGCGAACAGGATCAGGATCTGCGGCAGGAACTTGATCACCCCGCCCAGGCCGGTGACGATGCCGTCCTTGAGCAGGCTGTTGAGCGGGCCCTCCGGCAGGGTGGTGCCCACCCACTCGCCCAGCATCGCGGTGCCGACATCGATCAGGTCCATCACTGGAGTGGCCCAGGCGTATACCGCCTGAAAGATCAGGAACATCACCACCGCCAGCGTCACCAACCCCCAGATCGGATGCAGTAACCAGCGGTCCAGTGCGTCGTCCACGCGCGAGGTGCGGGTGGGCATGGTCACCGATGCGCTCAGGATCTGCCGCACCTGCGCGTGATAGTTACCGCCGGCCGGCGGCGTCGCGGTCGGTGCGGCCAGATGCGCGGCCTGCGCATCGATGCGCTCCACCAGCGCCTTGGCGCCGCCGCGGCGTACCGCCACGGTTTCGACCACCGGCACACCGAGCGCTTGTTCCAGCGCCGGCAGATCGATGACGATGCCGCGGCGCTGGGCGGCGTCGACCATGTTCAAGGCCACGATCATGGGCCGGCCCAACTCGCGCAGCTCCAGCGCAAAACGCAGATGCAGGCGCAGGTTGGTCGCGTCCATCACGCACACCAACACGTCCGGCGCCGGCTCGCCCGGATAGAAACCACGGCACAGATCGCGGGTGATCGCTTCGTCCAGGCTGGCCGGTTGCAGGCTGTAGGCGCCGGGCAGATCCAGCACCGCGAAGTCGCGCCCGGACGGCGCACGGAAATGCCCTTCCTTGCGCTCGACGGTGACGCCGGTGTAATTGGCCACCTTCTGCCGGCTACCGGTCAGCTGATTGAACAGCGCGGTCTTGCCACTGTTGGGGTTGCCGACCAAGGCCAGGCGCAGCGGAGCGCTTGCCGCATTCATGCCAGTGCTCCTTCGATGCGCACCTGCACGCGCGCGGCCTCGCTGCGACGCAATGCAAAACGCGTGTAACCGACCTGCACCAGCAACGGTTCGCGTCCAACCGGCCCGGTCGCCAGCACCGTCACTTCTTCGCCGGCGACAAAGCCCAGTTCGCGCAGGCGCCGGGCGATCGTGTCGTTGGGTTGACGATCCTCTACCGAGTCCACGATGGCAGCGCGATGCAAAGGCATGTCGGACAACGTCACAAAGACGGCCTGATTGTTAGGAATGGTTCTCAATTCTAGCATCGACGCACCGCGTCATGGCTCGGGCGAGCGGTGCCGCTATCATGGTTCGCATCCCATTCATGGACGTTGACGCAATGCAGGACACCGGCTTGATCGTGGAGGACCGGGGAGCGGTCCGCACGCTACGTCTGAACCGCCCGGCGGTGCATAACGCCTTCGACGCGACCTTGATCAACGCGCTCACCGAGGCGTTACAGCAAGCCGGCCAGGCGGCGCAGATCCGGGTGGTCGTGATCACCGGTGCAGGCGGCGCCTTCTCCGCCGGCGCGGACCTGAACTGGATGCGCGGCATGGCTAGCGCCAGCGAGGCCGAGAATGCTGCCGATGCACTGGCGCTCGCACGTTTGATGCGCACGCTCGACGAATTGCCCAAGCCGACCATCGCACGCGTCAATGGCGCCGCGTTCGGCGGCGGTGTGGGCCTGGTGGCGTGCTGCGATATCGCCGTCGGCTGCACCGAGGCGCGCTTCGGCCTGACCGAGAGCAAGCTCGGACTGCTGCCGGCCGTGATTTCGCCGTATGTGATTGCAGCGATCGGCGCGCGCCAGGCGCGGCGCTGGTTCGCCACTGCCGAAATTTTCGACGCCAGCACGGCGCAGTTGCTGGGCCTGTTGCATCAACTGGTTGCCGCCGATCAATTGGACATCGCGGTGGAGCGGCAGGTCCGCTTGCTGCTGGCGGCCGCACCACTGGCGGCGGCCAGCGCCAAATCCCTGGTGCGTTCGGTGTTGCCGCCTGCCGACCGCGATGCCATCGATGCGGCCAATGCCGCGTGGATCGCGCGCCTGCGCGTCTCGCCCGAGGGGCAGGAAGGACTGAGTGCCTTTCTCGACAAGCGCGCGCCGGCCTGGGTGCCGGAGGACATGGCATGAGCGCGTTCGTGCGCATTGTCGAAGTCGGCCCGCGCGATGGCTTGCAGAACGAAGCGCAACCGATCGCGACCGCCGACAAGATCGCCTTGATCGATCAACTCTCGGCCACCGGCCTGCGCAGCATCGAAGCAACCAGCTTCGTCAGCCCGCGCTGGGTGCCGCAACTGGCCGATGCGGCCGAGGTGTTTGCCGGCATCACGCAGGCGCCGGGGATTGCCTATCCGGTGCTGGTGCCGAACCTGCAGGGCTATGTGCGGGCGTGCGCGGCCGGCGCGCAGGAAGTGGCGGTGTTCACTGCGGCGTCCGAAGCCTTCAATCGCACCAATACCAACGCCGGTATCGACGAATCGATCGAGCGCTTTCGCCCGGTCCTGGAACAGGCCGCGCTCGACGGTGTGCGCGTGCGCGGTTACGTCTCCACCGTGCTGGGGTGCCCGTATCAAGGCGCCGTGCCGGTGGCCGACGTGGTCGATGTCGCGCAGCGGCTGTACGCGTTGGGCTGCTATGAAATTTCGCTGGGCGACACCATCGGCGTCGGCACGCCGGTCAAGGCGCGCCAGATGTTGGCCGCCGTGGCGCAAGCCGTGCCGATGCAGGCATTGGCGGTGCATTTTCACGACACCTACGGCCAGGCGCTGGCCAATATCGCCGCCTGCCTGGAGCAAGGCGTGCGCGTGGTCGATGCGGCGGTGTCCGGCGCCGGCGGCTGCCCGTATGCCAAGGGCGCCAGCGGCAATGTGGCCAGCGAAGATGTGGTCTATCTGCTGCACGGATTAGGCATGCAAACCGGCATCGATCTGGCTGCCCTCGCCCGCACCGGCCGCTGGCTGGCGCAACTGCTCGGCCGCGAGACCGGCAGCAAGGTCGGCAAGGCATTGGCGGCGGCTGGCTGAGGCGTTGACGCAACAGCTCGCCCACGGCCTACTCACTCCCCCTGCCGCCAGGGCGATCGCCTGGACGCTTCGGCTAGAATTGCCGACCGCTTCGCCCACCGATCGCCGCCCGCCTCCATCGGCATCCAACGTTTCCCGGGGAACCACCGCATGCAGCCATCTTCTGTTCTTGCCATTGTCACCGGCGGCGTGTCCGGCCTGGGCCTGGCCGTGGCGCAGCGCATCGTTGCCGACGGCGGCAAGGTCGCCTTGTTCGACGTCAATGCCGACAAGGCCGAGACGGCTCTGGCGCTGCTCGGTGCCGGCAACGCGCATTACTTCGCCACCGATGTCACCGACGAGGCGCAGGTTGCCGCCAACGTGGCGCAGGCCGCGCAGGCGCTTGGCGGGCTCAACCTTGCGGTGAACTGCGCCGGCATCCTGGGCTCGGGCCGCGTGTTGGGCAAGGAAGCACCGATGCCGCTGGCGACCTTCCGCACCACTGTGCTGGTCAACCTGGTCGGCAGCTTCAATGTGGCCAAGGCAGCGGCCGATGTGATGCAGCACAACGCCGCCGGCGACGACGGCGAGCGCGGAGTGATCATCAACACCGCATCAGTGGCCGCCTATGAAGGCCAGATCGGTCAGGCTGCCTACGCTGCCAGCAAGGGTGGCGTGGTCGGCATGACCTTGCCGATGGCACGCGAACTGGCGCGCTTCGGCATCCGTGTGATGACGATCGCGCCGGGTGTGTTCTGGACCCCGATGGTGGACGGCATGCCCGAGGCCGTGCAGCAATCGCTGGCCGCGTCGATCCCGTTCCCCTCGCGCCTGGGCCAACCCGACGAATACGCCGACACCGTCGCCTTCATCCTGCGCAATCGCTATCTCAACGGCGAAGTGATTCGCCTGGACGGCGGCGTGCGATTGGCGCCCAAGTAGCAGGGATTAGTGAGTCGGGATTGGGGATTGGTAACAGCACGTATCGCCACACCCTGCCCGCCTGCCGCAATCCTGTTTTTGCCAATCCCGAATCCCCAATCACTAATCTCCGACTCAATCCATGAAAGCCAACGACATCAAGAAAGGCAACGTCGTCGAATACAACGGCGGCATTTACCAGATCCGCGACATCGAACGCAGCTCGCCACAGGGCCGCGGCGGCAACGTGCGCTTCCGCTTCATCATGTACAGCGTGCCGGGCGGAGTGAAAACAGACGCCAGCTTCGATGCCGACGACAACCTCCCGGAAGTGGAGCTGCTGCGTCGTCTGTCCACGTTTTCGTACAAGGACGGCGAGGCGTTCGTGTTCATGGACGACGAGGACTTCACCCCGTACACGCTGGATGCGGATGTGATCGGCACCGATGCCGGCTACATCACCGACGGGCTGACCGGCATCTACGTGCAGGTGATCGACGACCAGCCGGTGGCGGTGCAGTTGCCGCAGACGGTGACGCTGGAAGTGATCGAAACTCCACCCGAGCTCAAGGGCGGCACCGCCACCAAGCGCCCCAAGCCGGCCAAGCTCGACACCGGCCTGGAAATCATGGTACCCGAGTACATCACCAACGGCGAGCGCGTGCTGGTCAACACCACCACCGGCGAATTCGCAGGCCGCGCCGACTGATGCGCACGCTGGTGGTTGCCTTGACGCTGGGGTTGCTGACCGCCTGCACGGAGCAACCCGCCCCGGCGCCGACATCCGCATCCAAGCCCACGCCGGTGGCCTGCACCGACGCCAAGGTGGACGACGAATGGCTGCAACATCCCCCGGGCCTGTGCGGCATGCCGGAGGATGTGCGCACGCTGGTGGAGGACTACGACACCTGCGAGCACTTCGCTGGGGAAGAGCCGTACGACGCCGATCGTCGACACGAGATAGAAGTGGCGATTGCGCAGTTCTGCACACCGGCACCGGCGCGGTTGGCCAAGCTAATGCGGCAGTACCGCAGCGATGCGCAGATCAGCCAGTGGCTGCGCAGGTATTCGGTGCAAGCGGATCTGAAACCAGCCGGCTGAGGTATGCCGGTGTAGCCCTTCTCCCATCGGGAGAAGGTGCCCCGCAGGGGCGGATGAGGGTACGGGAGCCTCGTGCAGCTGGACCGACACGAGAGCTTCGCCCCGTACCCTCACCCCAACCCCTCTCCCGAGGGGAGAGGGGCTTGTACTGCTCAGCTAACCCGGGAGTCCGGGTCACTATTGCGCTTCCAGCGGCATGCCCATATCCGACTGCACCTTGTCGGCCGCCGCGTCGCCGCGCGCAAGCACGCGCAGTCGCGCGCGCAAGCGCTCCACATTCGCCTCGCCCTGCTCCAATCCAATGCGCACGTCGGCCGGCAATTGCTGCCGGCCCAGCGCTTGCAGCTGCTTCCAACCATCGATCAACACGCCACTTTCTTGCGCCACGCGTGCGGTCAGTTGTTGCTGCTCGTCTGCCTGAGGCACTCCGTAACCGGAAGTGCCCAGCAGCGTGGCCGGGTGACTGAGTTGCGCCTGCCGCGCGAACAACGCCTGCAGTTGGCCTTGCACAACGTCACGCCCGGCAGCACCCGGTTGCAGCAGGCGCTTGAGCGCATCGCGCGCCAGCAATTCCTGTCGCCGCAATGCAGCTTGTTCGAGCAGCAAGGCCGCTGCGGTTTCGCGCAAACCGCCTTGGTCGACCCATTGCGCGCGTGCATCCGGTCGCACATCCAGCCATTGCTCCACGCTCGTCTGCGGCACCGGCATGCCGCGGCGGATCACCTCGAACATGGTCTGATAATGCGCGGCTACCGATTCGAAGTAATAGCCTTGGCGGATCGCCTGCGCACGGTCGTCCAGCACCTGCATGTCGGCGATGCCGGCGCGTTGCAGGCGATGCCGCACACCGCGCGGGGTGATCGACGACAACCTGGCTGCGGCCAGGCGTGGCACGCCGTCGTGCAGCAGTTTGAAGGTCTCCACCGCACAGTTGTTGCCGATGAAGTAGTAGCGCCCGTCGTAGCTCCAATGCACCTGCGCCACGCGGGCGAGCAGCGCGGCGATTTCCTCGGGCGTGAGCTTCAGCGGCACCGACGACAAAGCGCGCAGTTCGACCTTGGTGTATTCGTCGACGACCTGATTCAACGGCAGTACAAACAACCGCGACGGATAGGAGCCGGTCAGCCCGCGCCAGCTGGAAATCTGCACATCGCCGACAAAGGCGCGGAACGACAGCACGCGGTGATACTGCAGATCCATGCGGCAATCCGGACCAGGTATACGGCCAGGCGCACAGATCACCAGACGCAACATGCTGTGGCCCCAGCGACTCATCGGCTGCTCGTTGCCTTCAGCAAGCAGATAATCCACCGCATACACGCGCGACGGATCCAGTTTCAGCAGCGACATCGCACCGGCATCGCTATCAGCCTGCAGGTACGGCAGCGTCGTGTCGCAGGCGACCACCTCGCGTGGCGCGCCAAGCTGCTCGCCGAACCAGGCAGACAGCGCCGGGCGCCGGCAGTGATAGTCGGCATCCAGCACGTAATGTTCGAGATTCACCGCAACAAACTCGGCGGGGCTACGCCGTTCGTAGTCGTCGGGGCTGCGATCGCTAAATTGATTTTCGCCACGCCCGAGCCGCCATGGACGCACCTGCCAGCCAGCCAGATCGCGCAGACGCGGATCGCGCGACAACCCGCCTTGCGGGCCACGATCGAGCACATGTGCCAGCTCGTGCACCACGGCGGCCATTGCCGCGCGCGTGGCCGGTGCGCCGATATCCGCCTGCGCCGTCGCCGATTGCGCGCTCCACGCCTGCAGCAATGCGCGATCGAGCAGAACGCGCTGACCTATCGCACGACCATGCACGTGCGCCGGTAGATCCATGCGCCATTGCAGCTGGATCGGTGCGGTGATGCGCTGCGTCCACCCTGACGGCAGACGCTGCGCCACCTGTTCAACTAAGACATGCGTTGCTGCGATCTGCGCAGGACTGAGGTCCAACGGAACAACTTCAACATGCAACTCGGCCTGCGCCGCCGGTGCGATCACGGCGGCCAACCACAGCCACCCGCACCAGCGGCGCAAACTCACTGGGCCAGGATGGACTGAGCCAGTTGCAGGTCGCTGGACAGCCGCGCCGCATCGTTGCGGCTACGCAGTTGCAGCAGCGCCGCTTCCAGACGCGCGCCACGGATGGCGCCATCGCTGGCGACGAAGCCGGCCGCGTCTTCGCGCGCATCGGCAACCACTTTGTCGTCACCCGAACTACTGCTGTCGGACGAACCGGCCGACGATGCACCCGCCGAGGTACCGGCCAGGCTGGTTGCGAAAGCTGCCAGCGGCAGCAGCGTCAAAGCGCAAAACACGAGAGAGCGCATCATCGGCGTATCGATTCCATGTGAAGGTGGTGAGAGACTAACCGGCGCGCGTGGTGCCGGGCAGCTCGTCCATCTCGAACAGCTTGCCGGGATTCAGCAAAAGATGAGGATCGAGCACATGTTTGATGCCGCGCATCAAGGCGATTTCCGCCGCAGAGCGCGTGCTCCACAGGTACGCCTTCTTGACCAACCCGATCCCGTGTTCGGCAGAAATACTGCCACTAAAACGCTGCAAGGCCTGCGCCAGCAGCTTGGTGACGTGGTCGCAGGCAGCAACGAAATCGGCCTGCGTCATGTCATCCGGCTTGAGCACGTTGATGTGCAGATTGCCGTCGCCGATATGGCCGAACCACACCACATCGAAATGCGGATAGGCGTCATGCAACAACGCCTGCGTTTCGGCCATAAACGCCGGCATTGCCGAGATACGCACCGAGACGTCGTTTTTATAGGGCGTGTAGCGCGCCAATGCTTCGGTAATGCCTTCGCGCAAGCGCCACAGTTGCGCGGCCTGCGCATCGCTCTGGCTGATCACGCCGTCGCTGACCCAGCCCTGCTCCATGCAGGTCTCGAACGCGGCCATCGCGGCGGCTTCCTGCACCTCGTCGCCGGCAGCGAATTCGGTGACCACGTAATAGGGGTGGACTTCCGCAAATGGCGCCTGTGCGCCATGCGCCAGCACGTGTTCCAGCGCGCGGTCGGTGAAGAATTCGAACGCTTCCAGACGCAGCTGCGCGCGGAACGCGGCAAACACCTGCATCAATACATCGAAGGACGGCAGCGCCAGCAGCATCACGTTGCTCGGCGGCGGCGGGTCGGTCAGCCGCAGCGTCGCTTCGACCACGATGCCGAGCGTGCCTTCGGAGCCGATCATCAGATGGCGGAAGTCGTAGCCGCTGGAATTTTTCACCAGCGCATTGTTGAGCTCGAGCACTTCGCCCGCGCCGGTGACCACCTTCAAGCCGGCCACCCATTCGCGCGTATTGCCGTAGCGAATCACCCGGATGCCGCCGGCATTGGTAGCGATATTGCCGCCGATCGAACACGACCCACGCGCAGCGAAATCCACCGGGTAGACCAGCCCATGCTCGCGTGCGGCATTGTGCACCGCTTCCAGCGGCATGCCGGCCTGCACGGTGAGCGTGCGGTCCACCGCGTTGAACTCCAGCGGCTTGTTCAGACGCTCCAGGCTCAGCACCAGCTCGCCGTTAGCCGCCACCGCGCCGCCGGACAACCCAGTGCGCCCGCCCGACGGCACCACTGCCACGCCTTGCGCATTTGCCCAGCGCACCACGGCCTGCACTTCGTCCACTGAACCGGGCAAGGCGATCGCGAGCGGGTTGGGCGTCCAGCGCCGCGTCCAGTCGCGGCCGTAATGCTCCAGGTCGGCTGGCTCAGTCTTCAAACGCAACGCGGGCACGGCCTGTTGCAACGAAAGGATGCGGGGATCGGTCATGGCACGCGGCGCTGCGGTAGGAACCGCACAGCCTGCCAGTGTGCGCCAGCCTCGTCCAGCAGCCGCACGTACTGACGCTGCAGTGTTGGATTCAGCTGAAACCGTTGCACCGCAAGGACTTTGCCTGCGCAAACACTGCGTTGCGGCCGCCAAATCCGGCACCCCATCTGGCATAGTTGCCGACCCGATTGCTGCAGTACGCCCCTCATGTCGCCGAAGAGAACCTCGTTTCCCAAGCAGGACATTCGCGTCCTGTTGCTGGAAGGCATCAGCCAGACCGCCGTGGATGTGCTGCGCGCCGCCGGTTATTCGCAGATCGAACTGCATGCCAAGTCGTTGCCGGAAGACGAACTCAAGGCGCGCATCGCCGAAGCGCACATCGTCGGCATCCGCTCGCGCACGCAACTGAGTGCCGAGGTGCTGGCGCATGCCAAGCGCTTGATCGCCATTGGCTGCTTCTGCATCGGCACCAACCAGGTCGATCTGGATGCGGCCGAACTGGCCGGCATCCCGGTCTTCAACGCGCCCTACTCTAATACCCGCAGCGTGGCCGAACTGGTCATCGCCGAGGCAATCTTGCTGTTGCGCGGCATTCCGCAGAAAAACGCCGAATGCCATCGCGGCGGCTGGTCCAAGTCGGCCGCTGGCAGCCACGAAACGCGTGGCAAGGTGCTGGGCATCGTCGGTTACGGGCACATCGGCACGCAGGTCGGTGTGCTGGCCGAGTCCTTGGGCATGCAGGTGATCTTCCACGACATCGAAACCAAACTGTCGCTGGGCAACGCGCGTGCGGCGATCGATCTGAACGACCTGCTGGCACGCTCGGACGTAGTGACCTTGCACGTGCCCGAAACGCCGTCCACCAAGGACATGATCGGCGCCGCAGAAATTGCCCGCATGAAGCATGGCGCGCATCTGATCAACGCCTCACGCGGCACCGTTATCGACATCGGCGCGCTGGATGCGGCGCTGACCTCCGGCCAGATCGGCGGCGCGGCAGTGGACGTGTTCCCGATCGAGCCCAAGGGCAACGGCGATGCGTTCGAGTCCCCGTTGATTGCACACGACAACGTGATCCTGACCCCGCACGTGGGCGGCAGCACGCTGGAAGCGCAGGACAATATCGGTGTCGAAGTGGCGGCCAAACTGGTGCGCTACAGCGACAACGGCAGCACCTTGTCGGCGGTGAATTTCCCCGAGGTCACCCTGCCCGAACATCCCGACAGCCTGCGCTTGCTGCATATCCATCGCAACGTGCCGGGCGTGCTGTCCAAGATCAACGAGCTGTTCTCGCGCCATAACGTCAACATTGACGGCCAGTTCCTGCGCACCGACGCCAAAGTGGGTTACGTGGTGATCGATGTCAGCGCCAGCGAGGCGCAGGCCACTGCGTTGAAAGAAGGATTGGCGTTGATCGAAGGGACGTTGCGGACGCGGATTTTGTATTGAGTTGATCCCTTCTTCCATCTGGAGAAGAGCGTGCAGCACCGGATGAGGGGCGCCACGGGCAGCTTCAGAGGTCGGCCATGACGAACGCGTCGCCACGCGCCAACAAGGGTGAATCATCGACCTGACAGGCAACGGCTTCGCCGTACCCTCACCCCAACCCCTCTCCCGCAGGAGAGGGGCTTAAAGCAAGGCGTCAATGAGTTTCTTCGAGACCTCTTTAGGTCATTGAAATGATCTGCCGAGGCAGCAGCGTGGCCGGGGATTGGCGGAAAGCGGCACACGGATGTGCCGCGGCGGCGAGTCAGACAGGATGTTTGACCGAGCCGAGCAGCCCATCCCCGGCCGCGCTGCTGCCCCTCACCGAAGCCAGCAATTGACGAGCAGTGCTCCCAAAGGGAGAGGGGCTTCAAGCAACGCCCCATTAACTCACTCAAGACCTTACAAAGGTCATGGCAACGACTTGCCGAGGCAGCAGCGTGGCTGGGGATTGGCGGAGAGCGGCACATGGATGTGCCGCGGCGGCGAGTCAGACAGGATGTCTGACCGAGCCGAGGAGCCGATCCCCGGCCGCGCTGCTGCCCCTCACCGAAGCCAGTAAGCAATAGGCCGGCTAGGCCGCGCCTGAGTTCGCACACTCCCCAACCCCGCTCCGCGCCCCTGCCCGCGCTGCGGTGCGGGCGCTCCAAGGCGCGCGCGTAGCGCATGGGCAGCACCTTATCGCCCCGGTGGGAGAGGCTTTAATAAGCCGCTTAACTCGCGCGCGCCACCCATTTCTCTGCCATGCGCCGCATCGACGGATCCAGCTCCGGCTCGGCAAGCAGCTCTGCGATCGGCCGCCACGCCAACGCCAGCGACTCTTCGCTGACTTCGAACGCCTCGTCCGCGCCGGCCACTACCACATAGCGCGCGTCGTAATGCCAATGCCCGGCCACCTCGCCCCTTGCAGGAATCCAGTGCCGGTCCAGGTCAAAGATTGCCGTCTCGGCCAGGCGCAGCCCGCTCAATCCAGACTCCTCCTGCGCCTCGCGCAAAGCGACCTGCGCCAGATCGCGGTCGCCGTCGGCGTGTCCGCCCAGTTGCAGCCAACGCTGCAGCTTGCGGTGATGGGTCAGCAACGTGCGCGTGCCATCGGCGCTGACCACCCACGCAGAACCGGTGAAATGACCTTCGACACGCTCGCGCACGAATGGATTACTGGCATCGTCCAGCAGTTGCGCGAATTGCTCGGCCAGCTCGGCTTCGTCCGGCCAGCGTGCGCGGTAGGCAGCCAATTGCTGTTGCAGCGTCGCATCCACCATCTGTCGTTCTCGGTCGCCCGTTGCGGGCCAAGCGACCATTATCGTCGTTCATGCTGCGTACGTGCTTGTCGTGAGCGTGTAGCTTTGGCAAGGTAGGCCGCTTGCCTGTCCCACCGGGATGCGGCGCACCACCTTTGTCCGGGCGCCTGCGCCTTAGCTTTGCCACTTAGGGATGTACCGAATGCTGAAGTCTTTGTTGAGGGTCAAACCGATCGAACCCGCCGGACGTGTCGATGCGGGCGAACCGGTCGAAGGCAGCCTGCAAGGCGAGGCCACGCTGCAACGCACCCTTACCGCCAAGCACCTGATCATGCTCGGCATCGGCGCGGTGATCGGCGCCGGCATCTTCGTGCTGACCGGCCAGGCCGCTGCCAACCACGCAGGACCGGCGGTGATGCTGTCGTTCGTGTTTGCCGGCATCGCCTGCGCGTTCGCCGGCCTGTGCTACGCAGAGTTTGCCGCGATGATGCCGGTGTCCGGCAGCGCCTATTCGTATTCATACGCCACGCTCGGCGAGGGCATCGCCTGGTTCATCGGCTGGTGTCTGGTGCTGGAATACCTGTTCGCCGGCTCCAGCGTCGCCGTCGGCTGGTCTGCCTACCTGATCAGCTTTTTGACCGGCACGCTCGGATTACCGTTCCCGGCGGAACTGGCCGGTGCGCCATTGTCCTGGGACGGCCATAACTTCGTCAGCTCCGGCAACCTCATCAACCTGCCGGCCGTGCTGATCGTGGCTGCAGTGAGCATGCTGTGCTACGTCGGCGTCACCCAGTCGGCGTTCGCCAATGCAATTGTGGTGGCGATCAAGGTGGTGGTGATCTGCCTGTTCGTCGGCTTCGGCATTTCGTATATCGACCCGGCCAACTGGCACCCCTTCATCCCGGAAAACACCGGGCCGGGCAAGTTCGGCTGGGACGGGGTATTCCGCGCGGCGTCCATCGTATTCTTCTCTTACATCGGTTTCGACGCGGTCTCTACCTCCGCCGGCGAGACCAAGGATCCGCAGAAGAACATGCCGATCGGCATCCTGGTGTCGCTGGCGGTCTGCACCGTCATCTACATCATTGTCTGTGCCGTGTTGACCGGCTTGCTGCCCTACACCCAGCTTGGCACCGCCAAGCCGGTGGCCACCGCACTGGAAGCGCACCCGCAACTGACCTGGCTCAAGACCGCAGTGGAGATCGGTGCGATCGCCGGCCTGTCGTCGGTGGTGCTGGTGATGCTGATGGCGCAGCCGCGCATCTTCTACACCATGGCCAAGGACGGGTTGATGCCCAAACTGTTCGGCAGGGTGCATCCGAAGTTCCACACGCCCTATGTCGGTACGATCTTCGTCGGCGTGGTCGCGGCGCTGCTGGCCGGGTTGATCCCGCTCAGCGTGTTGGGCGAACTGGTGTCGATGGGCACCCTGCTCGCCTTCGCCACCGTGTGCGCCGGCGTGATGGTCTTGCGCTTCACCAAGCCCGAGCTGGAGCGCCCGTTCCGGGTGCCGCTGGCGATGGTGATCTGCCCGCTGGGCGCGCTGGCCTGCCTGTTCCTGTTCTTCCAGGCCTTCCAGGAGCACTGGAAAGTGTTCGTGGGCTGGACCGTGATCGGTCTGTTTATCTATTTCGGTTACGGCATCCGCCATAGCCGTCTGGCCCGTAAGGTGTAATTGCGAGTCCCTCGCAAGAGCCCGCACCTCCACGTGCGGGGATTTGGTAATGCGAACCCCTCGCAAACGCCCGCACCGCCATGTGCAGGGATTCAACAGGAACCGCTGCATGTTCAAGCAACTCTGGGCCACCAAACACCCGCACGCCAGCCATGAGGCGGCCGACGGGCTGGGCCTGCAACGCGCGCTCGGGCCGTGGGGATTGACTGCACTGGGCATTGGCGCAGTGATCGGCGGCGGCATCTTCGTCATCACCGGCCAGGCAGCCGCCGACCATGCCGGCCCGGCGATCATGCTGTCGTTCGTGCTGGCGGCCGTGTGCTGCGCGTTCTGCGCGATGGCCTACGCCGAATTCGCCGCGATGGTGCCGGTCTCCGGCAGCGCCTACACCTATACCTACGCCACCTTCGGCGAACTGGCGGCCTGGTTCATCGGCTGGATGCTGGTGCTGGAATACGGCGTCTCCGCCTCAGCCGTGGCGGTCAGCTGGACCGGCTATTTCCTCAGCCTGCTGGAACACTTCGGGATTCATCTGCCGGCCGCCCTGGTCAGCGCACCGCTGGACGGCAAGCTGCAGCGCACCGGTGCGATCGCCAACCTGCCCGCGGCCGGTATCGTGCTGCTGCTGACCTGGCTGTGCTACGTGGGCATCCGTAAGTCGTCGGCGATGAACATGGCCATGGTGATCCTCAAGACCGGGCTGATCCTGCTAGTGATCGGGGTGGGCTGGAAATACGTGGACACCGCCAACTGGCACCCGTTCATCCCGGCCAACGAAGGCCCGGGCAAGTACGGCATGGAAGGCGTGCTGCGCGGTGCGGCGATGGTGTTCTTCGCCTACATCGGCTTCGAGGCGGTGTCGGTGGCGGCGCAGGAATCGCACCGCCCGCAACGCGATCTGCCGATCGGCATGATCCTGTCGCTGGTCATCTGCACCGTGCTCTACATCGCGATGGCCGCGGTGATGACCGGGCTGGTGCCCTACACCTTGCTGGGTACCGACGAGCCGGTGGTGACCGCGGTGGCGGCGCATCCGCAGCTGGCCTGGTTGCGGGTGATCGTGGAAGTGGGTGCGTTGATCGGGCTGTCGTCGGTGGTGCTGGTGATGATCATCGGGCAGCCGCGCATCTTCATGATCATTGCGCGCGATGGGCTGCTGCCATCGATCTTCACCCGCATCCATCCCAAGTACCGCACCCCGCATATCAATACCGTCATCACCGGTGTCGGCATTGCCTTGCTGGCGGCGGTGTTCCCGCTGGATGTATTGGGTGAGTTGACCTCGATGGGCACGCTGATCGCGTTCGCGGCGGTGTGCGCGGGCGTGTTGATCCTGCGCCGCACCCACCCGGAACTGCCGCGTCCGTTCCGCATGCCGGTGGCTTGGCTGATCTGCAGCGCCGGCGTATTGAGCTGTCTGGCCCTGCTGTCGGCGATGACGCTGCACAACTGGATGTTGATGGGGGTGTGGACGCTGGTCGGGCTGGTGGTCTATTTCGGCTACGGCTATCGCCACAGCCGTCTGCGCGACGGGCGCTGATTAGGCGCGTTGGCTGATAGCGGTTGGCAAAACGACTGCGCGCCGGTGTGTAGGGCGGAGCGGATGATTTTCGGCTTGTCTGTAGGGCCGATGATCTGGGGCTTGGCTGCGGGCCCCCTGCCCACCCACCTTGGCTGCAGGGCCCTTGCCCGCCCACCATCGCA